>NZ_JEMF01000060.1 GCF_000591415.1 Cobetia crustatorum
GCGAGGAACTTCCAACACGCCTGATTCCGTCATGATAAGTGTCCACTTATTGATAGGTGGACATCTAACGTGACGGAATTCAGGACTCTGCGGTAGATGGGATCACCGGTCGCTTACTTTAAGACTCAACGCAAATTATCCTGAGCTACCTCGCACGCCCACTATCAGCCGCTTTGGCAGCTGCGACTCCTTAAAATCAAATCGATCTCATTTACACCAGAAAGCGCCCCTCCATCACGGCGCCAGAAGTGTCATGTCACCGGTAGCTATCGGGGCGGGCAGAAAGGCAGGTGCGTATTCTTATATACTGCGCCCTCTACTACTGAATCGATAACTTCAACGTGAGGTGACGGATCACAGGTTGCCCACTGGCAAGTTGACCCTGTGGCTCACCCCGTCAAGGAGTCAGTTCGTCATGTGGAATCTGGACAGCTCGCTCCCGGCGAGGCGGGTCCTGAGTCGCAAGCACTGTCTCCTTGTCGCATGCCGGGCCGGCCTGATACCGCGCCGTGCGCCCCGCAACGATGCCAGCCCCTTGGCGCGCATCTCCTCCGACTGCGTCGTAGTACCACAGAGAGAGCACACGCGATGGGTCGTCGCTTTCCCCTAAACGATCGGTAGCAGGTCATGTCGTAAGCCGGCGCCCTGGACCTTCGCGCCATCTCATCGGCTTGCAATGGCTGAGACCGCACCTCGCCCAGACAGATAAGCGCGTTATCCAACATGCTGGAATACCTGACTGAGGTCTCGACAACCTTCTTTTATTCCATCGACGAAAATATGCCGCTGAAGACTCTTGCGGGCTTGTCAACATTCTTCTTGGAATGCGTTCACAGAAAGTGGATAACAAATCGCGGCAACACGAAATGTCGTCTCTCCAACACAGTCCGACTGCTAATCCTCTCCGTTTTCATTTCATGGCAACCAAGCAGCTGACTTCTCCATATAGTGTATTCAGCGTCACGATTCCATTCTGTAAACTCCATACCATTTGCGCACTTAGCACCTAAAAAACCATTTATAACAATAAGTTAAGAACCTTAATGACTTGCCCCCCAAATAATTAAACCTCTGACACTCAGAATGAAATTGTGAGGAATCGGCGTTCTGAAGATCGGCTTCCCAGAATCACTTACTGTCGCAAGGTCGAAACAACTGGCTACTACTTGTCAGGACCATGATCCAATTCATGATTATCGATCCGAGGTTGATCTCCATGACAGACTCGAACGCACCGTATAACACTATCTTTCGGGATACTGGCAATCTTCCCGTTGACAATATCTCGTGTCCCCAGAGCGAACGTATCAATCGAGTATTGATCCCTCTGCTGAGTGATTATGCCGAACAGAAATCTCACTTCACGATTGTGAAATGTCGAGATGCCCTATTAGCGGAGGCATCGATCACCACCATCAGCAAGCACTATCTATATAAATTTATCGCCAAACGTTTGAAGACCTGGATCGAACAGGGGTTCGCCATCGAGGTAGGTATCCAGGGCAAGAAACGCAAGGTCTTTCAAATGCTCTGTCCTCCGACGAGTCCACGTGCCGCCAATCGAACCGCGACCCTCTCCGCTCCGCCTCTCTTGCCTGAGGCGACCAAGACCGAGATGCCCTTCACCTCCTCCCAAGACCAAGCCCCAGCCCCAGCCCCAGCCCCAGCCACCGAACCTGAATTCACCGACGAGGACAAACGCAGCTTGAAGGAGTTGGCTCGTCAACAACTCATCACCCTGGAAGAGAGCGAACTCATGATCGAGTGTTTCGACTTTCTGCTGAACGAAAAGCCGAAATGGTGCCACCCGCTTCATCATTACCGAGCACAGGCTGCCGCGAGGGCGATCCGGGCAAAGGCGTATCACAAGGCATTCCTCACTCTCTCCGAACAACCGACCACGGAGGGCGACACATGAGACGTCGATCGCAAAACCGTCTACTGAAAGGCGGGGCAACTCCTCCCTTGCGAGGCTGGCAGGCACGGTGCATCGAAACCGCGCTGCAGACATTGAGTGAGGACCGACCTCACTTTCTGTGTCAAGCCACCCCGGGGGCCGGAAAGATGCTGATGTCGGCGGTTCTGGCCGAAGAGCTGATACTCAATGGCAGCATCGATCAGGTTCTCTACTTGGGCCCGACAACGGCGGTCGTTCAGCACGCAAGAATGCAGTTTGAACAGGTGCTGGGACGCCCCTTGCGAGGGGACCTCCACGACGTGGGTACCTGCGTGACCTATCACGCGCTTCATCATCGACTCGAGGAGTTGAAGATGCTTTGTCAGCGAGGCCGAGTCTTGATGGTTTGGGATGAAAGTCATCATGCCGCCAGCCAGACCAGCCTCGATGGCGAGCATACCTCGGGGTTGAATCAATGGGGAAAAGCCCTGCTATCCCTTGAGCAACACGTTCGTTTCACCCTCGCGCTTTCCGGCACACCGTGGCGGACAGATGGTAGCTGTCTCCCGCTATTGCATTACCATGAGTACGACACATCCTCCTCGCCCAAGGCTGCGCACCGCCCGTCTCGTCACCTGGTTCCAGACTTCGTCTACTCGCTGCGAGACGCCATCGACGATCAAGTGTGCAGAACCCCAACGATTCATCTGCTGGATAATCGCGACATTCTGCTGCGAACCAGGTCGGCAAGCGCCTATCTCACGACGGTACAGCGCTATCAAAGCCTACCCGCACTGATGCGGCATCCCAAAGTGCCGTATGCAAGTCTGGTACGCCATCGCGAGCTCAGCAGACATCTTCTGATGCTGGCCGCTGACAGCCTGGTTCGATGGCGGGAGCAAGATCCACAGGCAGGTGGACTGGTGATCGCATCCGATATTGCCCATGCCAACGCCATTGCGGATCTGCTGGAGCAGCAGGGACATACCACCAGCCTGGTCACCAGCCAGTCACCTGATGCCCACGAGAGGTTAGCGAGCTTTCAGCAGGCTCGGACGCAATGGATCGTCTCCGTCAATATGGTCAGCGAAGGCGTCGACTTACCGCGGCTTCGCGTGTGTTGTTATCTGAGCCATATCAAGACCGAGCAGTACTTTCGCCAGGCATTGGGCCGCATCATTCGTCGTCAGCACCACCATGATGCACTGTGTGACTTCTATATGCTCCAGGACCCCTTACTGGAACGCTATGCCAAACGCGTGCTGGAAGACCTGCCGGAGCCACACTCGCGAATACAGTACTCAAGCTTCGCCGGCAGCCCCGTCCAGCGCTCGTCTCGTGCGCTACCAGTACGCCAAGCCCCATATTTCGACGTCACAGCAGAGGGCGATGTGTTGCTGCCCCCTCATAGACGGCCACCCGGCACTCTCCCACCCTATCATTCACCTGCGCTAGCAGCAGGAAGACCCCATCCCGATACAGATCAGGGACTGCTCTCGGGGATCCATTTCTCTCAAGACTTCATCACGCACGTGATTCTCCTCACATGACGAATCGGGCGAGAGTATCTACCGCCCCACACCGCTTCACCCGACGTACCAGCCTTGAGAGAGGCTGGTACGTCGATTGTATAGGCGATCTCACCCTTCAGGCTTCCACAAACCTGTCCAGCGGCCTCCATCACGCTGCGGCTACCGGCACGTCAGATGACACAGTGGGCATGCCAGCCACGGAGCGCGGCACGTGAAAGGCTGTCAGGCCATCGTCGCATTCTCTTTCGTATTCTCCTGGTGGAAAACACAACGACACACCCGTCATCAGGAGGAAGCGATGTCCTTGCGGGCAGCCACCTGCTGCCGCATGAAGACACCTCTGCCTCCCTTCCCGACGTGAGGACTGCTGGCCATATTCCATAGTCCGTCCCTACCTCGGCCTGACCGGATAGCGGCTAGTGAAGACCACTCGGGTCGGGCTATCCCATCGGCGATATCTGCCCAAATAGTCAGCACAACACGCGTGGCTTCCTGAATGCAAAGCCACGATACGGCGTAATCAGTGTCATCCTTTATATCCATGCTGTAAATAACGAACGCAATAAACCCTATATAACGCGGCGCTCATCATAATAAAAAACCACAAATCATTTCCCTTTCACCATGACACCGCGTTACGATGACACCTCACTTACCCTCGCTCCACACCACTCGATATGCCCTCAGAGACGGAAATTTCTGGTCAGCGCACTGCGCTCGACTCACAGCTCCCGCAGCCAGCATAACCTGTTGACGTAACTCCTAAAATTGACAATTCTTGCTGAATGACAAAAAACGCTGCCCCCTAGAATGGCTTACCATATGACAACAAAGTGCGATTTCGCACCTATTGCCCTACAGCAAGTGATTGATTTAATTAAGCACATAAAATAAGGGGGAATATATCAGGCGATGACACCCTCGGGCGATGACAACGCCGAGCGATAACATCATAGGACGATGACAACGTCGCCCCATCGTTTCAGGAAAGCCTCAAGTAGAAAATACGACTTCCGTCCCCGAGCACCAGCCCCGATCAGCTCATTGGGTCGTGGCAGGCGCCTCAAGCGCCAGCTGCCCCCAGAAGTGGCCGCTGCTGCGCGACAGCGTCGGGTCATTCATCAAGTAGGCAAAGGTCGCCATGGGGTCGAGGTCGGCAAAGGTCTTGGGGTGCAACCAGCGCGCGATGGCCTCCAGCGCGACGATGGCATAGGGCCCCTGGTGGAAGCCATGCCACAGCGCCATCACCCGGCCCTGCTTGACGGCATCCAGTGACTGCCAGCCGGGCAGTGTCTGCACCATGCGCGCCAGATCGTGCTGGATATCCTCACCCGAGATGCCGATGCCGGCACGCAGGCCATCGCCCTTGGCCCACTGGCCGCCGGTATTGAGAATCGCCTCGGGCGGGTGTGCCAGCACCCACTCCTTGCTGAGGGTGGCACCGCTGACAGGCGCCAGTTCAGCGGCCAGATTGCGCCCGCCGGCCCGCGTGACCAGGTCCGCCACGCCGTTGTGCAGATTGGTACGACAGCAATCCACCTTCACACCCGGTGCGATGTTGATCAGCACGCGCGGCCGTTCGGCAATCGTCGCCAGACGTTCGTCAATCAGTGCCAGATGCGCCGCGATGGTGTCATCCACCTCACGGGCACGCGCCTCGACGCCGAGCACATCGCCCAGCAGGCGCACGCTGACCGGAGCATCCTGCAGCGGATGGTGATTGAACTCGACATACAGATAGGGAGTGCCGACCTCGTCCAGCAGCGCTGCCAGCGGCGAGCCTTCGATACGCGAGCGCTGGGAGAGATCGAACAGCACCAGGTCCGGCGTCAGCGCCAGCAGGGCCTCGCCCTCGAGGCTCGGGGTCGAGGCGCGACTCAGCGCTGGCAGCGTGGCAAGTTGCGGCCAACGCGTCTCGAGACGCTCGGTCATCGCGGGGTCAAACACCGCCAGGGGGTAGGCCCAGCCGACGATACGCTCAAGCGGCGCATCCAATAGCGTCAGCAGCGCATACAGCTGGCGCGGCTGGGCGAGGAAGATGCGCTGCGGTGAGACCGCAAGCGTCACCTCGCGCCCGGCGAGATCCGTGACCTGACGCGGAAAGCTGGCCCGGGTCTGCACCTTGGCGACCGGCTCGGCGGCATGGGCAAGGTTGCCCGGCGCATTCGAGAAGGCGCCAGCGAAGACACTGGCGAGTGCCAGCAGGCAGGCGCCTGCCAGTCTTCTGGGTTCGCTTCTGGGCTCAGTCTTGCGCACCGCCATCATCGTCTGGCTCCGACATCGCGCGTGATATGGCCGATATCGGCGTGGGCCGAGTCGGCGACGCGGTCGGTGAGTACCACCGGATGGCCCAGCGAGCAGCTCTCGATCCGCGCCTCGATGCCGTAGGCCTCACGCAGATGCTCGGTGGTGATCACCTCCCGCGGGGCCCCGGTGGCCAGCAGGCCGGAGGGCGCGAACAGGATGATCTGATCACAGAAACGCAGCGCCAGATTGATGTCATGCAGCGCGATCAGGCAGATAGCCTGCTGCTCCTGCACCACACCGCGCACACCTTCGATCAAGGCCAGCTGCCAGCGCAGGTCCAGCGCACTGGTCGGCTCATCCAGCAGCAGCAGTTGTGGCTGGCGCACCAGCGCCTGGGCGAGACCGACCATCTGACGCTGACCACCGGAGAGCGTGTCCATGCGCCGGAAGGCCAGCGAATGCAGCGACAGGCGCGCGAAGACCTGCTCGACCAGCGAGTCAGTGGCCTCGCGGCTAAGCTCGGCACGCGCCGCGCGACAGGCGCTGGCCACGGCCTCGTAGGCGACCAGACTGGTCGGCTGCGGCAGCGTCTGCGGCAGGTAGCCGACATGACGCATGCGGTTTGCCCCGTGCAGCGACGACAGCGCAAGCTCGCCGAGGTGGATGTCGCCCTTGGCCGGGCGCATGCCGGCAATCGCCTTGAGGAAGGTCGACTTACCGACCGCATTCGGCCCGAGCACCCCAACCAGTGAGCCCGCCGGCAGCGGTGGCAGGTCGAGTTGATCGAAGATCATGCGCCGCTGATAGCCGGTGGTCAGCTGCGAGATCTTCAAGGATGCTTGCGAATCAAAGACGTGATGGCTCATCCCTGCCCCCTGCGCTGACCGAGCAGCAAGGCGAGGAAACAGGGGATCCCGATCAACGAGGTCACGATCCCCACCGGCAGCACCAGTCCGGGCACCAGCGACTCACTGGCCGTCGCGGCCAGGGACAGCACCAGCGCCCCCGCCAGCGCACTGCCGGGCAGATAGAAGCGATGGTCTTCCCCCAGCGCCAGACGCGCCATGTGCGGCCCGACCAGACCGATGAAGCCGATGGTGCCGACAAAGGCCACCGCCACTGCCGCCAGCAGGCTGACGCGCAACAGCGCCGTGCGGCGCAGACGGGTGACCGGCACGCCGAAGCTGCGCGCATGGTCTTCCCCGGCACGCAGCGCTGTCAGCGCCCAGGCACGCCGCATGGCGAAGGCAGGCAGACGACCAGCACACTGGCGATGATCGCGACTCGCTCCCACGAGGCTTCCGACAGGCTGCCCATGGTCCAGAACACCAGCTGTTGCAGCGCATCGGGACTGGCCACGAACTGCACCAGCGCATTGACGGCGTTGAGCACGAAGACCAGCGCGATGCCGAACAGCACGATGACTTCGCGACTGGCGCCATACAGCGAGGCCACGGCATCGATGGCCAGAATCGACAGCGCCGCGAACACGAAGGCCATCAGCGCGATGGTGTAACTGGGCGGCAGCCCCGGCAAGGCGACATCCAGGATGATGACCAGCGAGGCACCAAGTGTCGCCGCGGCGCCCACGCCCAGTGTGAAGGGGCTGGCCAGGGCGTTGTTGAGCACGGTCTGCATCTCGGCACCCGCAAGCCCCAGAGCGGCACCGACCAGCGCCGCCATCACCGCCGTCGGCAGGCGAATCTGCCAGACGATGGCTTCATTGATCGGCCCGTGCGAACCGGGATTGATGAGTTCGCCCAGCAGGTCAGACAGCGCGAGATCGGCAGGGCCGGTCATGATGTCGCCAAGGATGGCCAACAGCAGTGCCAGGCCCAGCGCGGCGAGAATCACCACACGTTTCCAGGCGAAGCGCCGGTATTGCTGGGCGAGCGTAGGCGACGACTCAGGCGCTGAGGCCTGAGCGTGCGCGGGGGGAGACATCGGACTTTTTTCAATCACCAGCAAGGTCTGCCACTAGGAGGAGGAAGTGAACTTCCATGCATCAGGGCCCACCGGAGCCGCCAGGCAGCTCGGCTATCAGCATGAATCATGCGCAGATGATAATGATTGACGCCTGCAGTCACAATGCGCACGGCCGCGACTGGCGATATGCGCGACTCGGCTCACGCCCATTCAACCCAACCTGGCGGTGCCGTCAGTCCTTCCCACACCAGTGCTTCCCACACCAGCCCTGCTCACGCCCACCCTACCCACGCCCGGCTCACGTACGCTTCGGCACATACCCAAATCAGCAAATGACAGGCTCGGCAAATGACAGGCTCGGCAAATGACAGACTCGGCAAATACCTGACACAGCAAATGACAGGCCCGGAAGATGACAGACTCGGTGAACAGGCCGGCAAAAACTTGGTAGCGTCATGGCGGGTTGCTATGTTCAAGATTCGCTCGCCCCTTCTCTTGCCCAGGAGTCTGACATGGCCCGCCTCACTGCAAAGGATTTTGCTCCCGAGTTGCTGGAGCTGTACGACGGATATGTGCATGGCAACATCACTCGCCGCCAGTTTCTGGATCGCGCGGCGGCCTTTGCCGTTGCGGGCATGACGGCCACCTCGATTCTGGCAAGCTTGAGCCCCGACTACGCGCTGGCCTCCCAGGTCGAGTTCACCGACCCCGACATCGTCGCCGAATACATCACCTACCCGTCCCCCGATGGCCACGGCGAGGTGCGCGCCTATCTGGTGAAGCCCGCCAAGGCCAGCGGCCCGCTGCCGGGCGTGGTGGTGGTGCATGAGAATCGCGGTCTCAACCCCTATATCGAGGACGTGGCGCGCCGCGTGGCCAAGGCCGGCTATATCACGCTGGCCCCGGATGGGCTGAGCTCGGTGGGCGGCTATCCGGGCAATGACCCCAGGGGCAAGGAGCTGCAGGCACAGGTAGACCCTGAAAAGCTGATGAACGACTTCTTCGCCGCCATCGATTACCTGATGAGCGAGGACCGCACCACCGGCAAGATCGGCATCACCGGCTTCTGCTACGGCGGGGGCGTCTCCAATGCCGCCGCCGTGGCTATCCGGAGCTTGCCTGTGCCGTGCCCTTCTATGGCCGCCAGCCGCGCGCCGAGGAAGTCGCCGCCATCAAGGCCCCGCTGTTGCTGCACTATGCGGAGCACGATGAGCGCGTCAACGCCGGCTGGCCCGCCTATGAAGCCGCGCTGAAAGAGCACGACAAGGTCTATGAGGCCTACATCTACCCGGACACCCACCACGGCTTCCACAACGACTCCACCCCGCGCTATGACGAACAGGCCGCCAAGCTCGCCTGGGACAGAACTCTTGCCTGGTTCGAGAAGTATCTGAGCTGACCTCAGGCGGCACCAGGAAGACGGCCTGCCCGCCTCAAGGCAACGAAGCCAGCCATCACGCTACCCCCGTGATGACTGGCTTCGTCATTTCGTGTGTTCGGGGCCTATGCCCCTTCGGGCTCAGGCCTGATCAGTTCACAACAAGCCTGTTCAGGCTGACCTGTACAGACGAACCTGTTCAGAACAGACCCGCTCTAACAACAGCTCAGCTGCACAGCATGCCGCTGGCGACGATCTCGCCGAGCGTGCCCTTGCCGATACCGCTGATGCGGGTCAGTTGACCGCTGGAACTCCACGGGCGCTGACGGATGATATCGGCGGCGCGTGCCGGCCCGATATTGGGCAGGCGATCCAGTTGATCGGCGTTGGCGGTATTGAGGTCGATACAGGTCTGACTCGCCGAACTGGAGGCGTTGGATGCACGACTGGCCACCTCTATGCCCGCCGCCTGCGGCTGGCCGCCGTCAAGTGGCAGCAATGCCAGTGTATCGCCGGTCACCGACAGATAGATCGGGGCGTGATCGGAGACATCGGCACGCGCCGCCTCATGACTGATCCCCAGATAGTCCGGGAAGCGGAACACCTCGCCGCTGGCGCTGGGCCATTCGCTCGGCACATACCAGATGTTGTCGTAGAGCGAGGCATAGCGGCCATCGGTCTTGGAGAGCGTCGTCGCGCCCTGGGTGATCAGCGGGCGCAGGCCGAGGGTCCGCAGATCTCCCCAGGCAGGCTCATCCGGCGCCATGTTGAAGTCGCCCATGATGATCGCCGGGGTGCCGGGCGAGATTTCCTTCATCAGGTCGTAGATATCCGCCAGCGCACGGATTTCCGGCGCGCGATCCGCCTTGCTGTCGCCGTAGACGATATGCACGTTGGCGGCGCTGAAGGCCCGCCCGCTGTCCTTCTCGACGAAGGTGGCCAGCAGCGGCTCGCGCGAGAACACATCCTCGGGATCGAGATAGACGGTAGCTCCGCCCTGATAGGCGATCGTCTTGTCGCGATACAGATAGGCGTAACGCTCGGTATAGGTACTGCGCCCGACCGCATGGCTGACCAGGCTGTCCCACTCATCGCCGGTCAGCGCCTCAAGCTGCTGCTCGAGCTCGCTGACGACCTCCTCCTTCATCACCTCCTGCAGGCCGATCAGGTCCATATGGGTCGCCACCGCCGCGACCTGCTCGAGATGCTTGCCGTTGTTCCACCCGGCATGCTTCAGATTCCAGCTGGCGATCACCGCATCCGCCTGACTGCTGGCCGCAGCGCCCAGCAGCACGGGCACTGTCAGTGCCATCACTACCCTTCTGGCGATGCGCTCAAGCCGAGAACCGCCAGACGGCTGCCGGCCGCGCGGGGGCTTGCTGTTGTTGCTCGTGCTGCTCGTGCTGCTGTTGCCAGCGAAATCCAGGTGACTGCTGCTCGTATTACTGACGCTACCGCGCTGACCCGTTCGTATCACTGCGTGACCCTTGACTGATGACTCGTACACAAAAGACCTTAAGAGACTGTATCTTATGGACTTGTCGTCAAGGTTTATAGAACCACGATATTATTTATTACCCTTTGCGCGACTCTTGATAGATGACAGAGAGCTAGCGTGTCACGCCACCGTCAGCGCCGGACCTTGCCACTTGACCTTTCAGCGCCAGCTTTTACTCTCGAGCGCTGATGCTTCCTTTCTCCAGTCACGAGATCCCATGACCCCATCGTCATCCCTTTCTCCCGGCAGCCTGCTGAATCAGCTGCGCCAGACCACGCCGCTGGTGCACAACATCACCAATCACGTCGCGATGACGCCGACCGCCAATACCCTGCTGGCCATCGGTGCCTCGCCACTGATGGCGCATGCGCAGCAGGAAATCCAGGAGATCTCCGCCATCAGTGCGGCGCTGTCGATCAATATCGGCACCCTGTCACCCAGCTGGATCGAGGCCATGCAGCTGGCCGCGATGTGCGCCCACCGCGATGGCAAACCCTGGGTGCTGGACCCCGTCGGCATCGGCGCCTCCAGCCTGCGCCAGTATGCGTGCCGCGCTCTGCTGGAATATCGTCCCAGCGTGATTCGCGCCAATGCCTCCGAAGTGCTGGCGCTGGCCGGTGAGATGAATCAGGGTCGCGGCGTGGACAGCGGCGATGACGGTGAGGATGCGCTGGAGCGCGCCAGTCGGGCCGCCGTCGCGCTGGCGCGCACGCAGAACTGCGTGGTGGCGATGACCGGTCGTGTCGATGTCGTCACCGATGGCCAGCGGCAAATCACGGTGCAGGGTGGCCATGCGCTGATGGGGCGCGTCACCGCCATGGGCTGCGCGCTGAGCAGTGTGGTCGCCGCCTTCCTCGCCGCCTCCCTCGCCGGACATGACGACGCCCTGCACGCCACCGCCGCCGCGCTGGCCTGTTACGCCGAGGCCGGTGAGACGGCGGGCCAGTCGGCGCAAGGCCCGGGCAGCTTCGTGCCACGCTTCATGGATGCCCTGTATACTCTCGACGCCGATTCCACCCCGCTAGCCTCTCGTCTGGAGCTGACCGATGTCACTTGATCTATCCCTTTACCTGGTCACCGACCCCGCGCTGTGCGCAGAGCGCGGCCTGGAAGCCACCGTGATGGCCGCCGTGCGCGGCGGCGTCAGTGTCGTGCAGCTGCGCGACAAGCATGCCAGCGACGAGGAGATGATCGCCCAAGCCATCCGCCTCAAGGCGCTGCTGGACGAGTACGAGGTGCCGCTGATCATCAATGACCGCATCGAGGTCGCGCTGGCCAGTGGCGCCGATGGCCTGCACATCGGTCAGAGCGATGGCGACCCGGTCGAGGCGCGTCGCCGTCTCGGCGAGGACGCCTTGATCGGCCTGTCGGTCCAGACGCTTGAGCAGCTCAAGGCCGTCGATGTCGAGCGCATCGACTACCTCGGCCTCGGCCCGGTATATGCCACCCCGACCAAGCCGGATCATGCCGCGCCGCTGGGCATCGAGGGACTCACGCAGCTCGTGCGCTCAAGCCCGCTGCCGACGGTCGCCATCGGCGGCATCTCGCTGGCCAATGCCGGTGAAGTCATGACCAGCGGCACCGACGGCCTCGCCGTCGTCTCGGCGCTGTGCAGTGCCGAAGACCCCGCCGCGGCCGCCCAGCAATTCCTGGCGCAGTATCCTTTCTGATTGGATCTGAACTGTGCTGATCTGATCTGAAATGAGCTGAGCTGAGCTGAATTGAGCCCGCCAGTCACGACAACGCCGCCATGGTCAGCCATGGCGGGCGTTGTCGTCTTTGCTACCTGAACTGATTGAGCGGATCAGCTGGCCGCCAGGTCACTCTCGGCATTCGCCACCAGCGCGAACTCCTCCTCGGCGGTCTTCGCCACCAGCCGATGACGGCTGAAGATGGCGTAGTAGGCGATGCCCACCACGAACAGCACCAGGGTGTAATTGAAGGCACGCGGATCGAAGGCATAGACCCCGGTCAACGCGATCAGCGAGAGCACCAGCGCGATAGCGGACGTCACGATGCCGCCCGGCGTGCGATAAGGCCGTGCCAGCGCCGGCTGACGCAGGCGCAGCAGGATATGGCTGGCCGCCATCAGCGCGTAGGAGACTGTCGCCCCCACCACCGCCATGCCCAGGATCAGATCGCCCTCGCCGGTCAGCGAGACCAGGAAGCCGAAGATGCCCGGCACCACCAGCGCCCAGGTCGGCGCCTTGCGCTTGCTGGTCAGCGACAGCGTCTTGGGCAGATACCCCGCCCGCGACAGCGCGAAGACCAGACGGCTGTAGCCATAGATGATCGAGAAGAACGACGCCACCAGCCCCGCCAGGGCCAGCACATTGACCAGAGTCGCCAGCCCCTCGCTGCCGGTCGCCTTGAGGGCATCCACCAACGGCACGGCGCTACTGCCGATTGCCTCGGCACCCGCGGCACCGGCCAGCAGGAAGACGACCAGCACGGCGGTGAACATCAGAAACAGCATGGCGCCGATGATGCCGCGCGGGACATCACGGGCCGGGTTGCGCGATTCCTCCGCCGCCAGCGGCACCCCTTCCACGGCCAGAAACAGCCACATGCCGAAGGGCAGCGCCGCCCAGATGCCATACCAGCCATTGGGCATGAAGTCGCTGGCACCCCAGGCGTCGGTCGGTGCGATGTCGAACAGGCGACTGCTGTCGAAGTCACCGATCAGCGCGACGGCGGTGGCGATGATCGCGAACACGGCCAGACCGCTGATCACCATCATCACCTTGAGCGCCTCGCCGACCCCCGCCAGGTGAATGCCGATGAACACCAGATAGAAGATGGCGTAGATGATCGGGCCATTGATGCCCAGCAACGATTCCACCGCGCTGCCGATGAAGATGACGATGGCCGCGGGGGCCAGCGCATATTCGATCAGCACGGCAAGACCGGTGAGGTAGCCGCCTGCCGGCCCCATCGCCTGGCGGGCGAAGCTGTAACCGCCGCCGGCAGCCGGAATGGCCGCTGACATTTCGGCCAGCGACAGCACGAGTGCCAGATACATGATGCCCATCAAGAGAGCGGCGATCGCGAAGCCGCCCCAGCCCGCCTCGCCGATGCCGAAATTCCAGCCGGCGAAATCGCCGGAAATCACGTAGGAGACCCCGAGGCCCGCCAGCAGGACCCAGCCTGCCGTCCCTTTCTTCAATTGGCGCCTGGCCAGATAGTCCTGCTCATTCGTGTCGTGATTCGTGTCGCGAGTCATGGTGCCGCCTTGTATGCCTCAGGCATTTGTCATTGTTGGATCGGGAGATTCCCGCTGCTGCGCTGCCGTCCCATCAGGACAGCAGGAAGTTCTGGATACCGGTGCCGCCTTCCAGCGCCGTCTCGCCGCTTCTGTCCTTGAGGCCCACGCCGGTGAGGCCGAGCTTGCGTGCCTCACGCAGCAGGTAGTGCTGACGCTGGGCGGCCATGGCGAAATCGAGCCCTGCCGGGCGCACGTTGGAGATGCAGTTGCGGCTGGCATCGCTCAGGCCGACGCGCGGCTGCCAGGTCAGATAGAGCCCGAGGCTGTCCGGAGAGCTGAGGCCGGGACGCTCGCCGACCATCACCAGCACTGCACGAGCCTTGAGCAGCTCACCGACTTCATCGCCGATCGCGACCCGTCCCTGCTCCACCACGCTGATCGGCGCCAAAGACCAGGCATCCGGCCCGTCCCCTGCCAGCGCCTCCAGCAGTGCGGCGATGAATGGCGCGGCATTGTTCTGCACCGCCAGAGACGAGAGCCCATCGACGACCACGATGGCCAGATCGGCAGGCTGGGCGTCGAGGGCGGACAGCTGCTGACGCGACGCCTCATCGAGACGCCGGCCGTAATCGGGGCGTTGCAGGTAGGTGGTGCGATCCACGGCGTGACTGTGCAGTCGCTGAATCTGCGGAGCATTCTCGAGCGCTGTGAGCTGATTGAGGTCCTCGATCAGTCGAGGAATCTCCAGCGGCAGGTGGACGGCGTCCTGGGCGCGGGCGTGCGCCAGCTGGAATTCCAGCGAACGATTGGTCGGCAGGCTGATACCGGCACGGCCAAGGCCGATGCGCGCATCCGTGAACTGGCCAAGCCGCTGCCAGGGATTGGGCGTGACGATGGCATCGGGTTCTAGGCTGCGCGAGATCGCGTCAGCAGAGGGCTGGTCAGGGTTCATGCGTCACCTCCTGTCACCTGACGCAGTGAATTGGCGAAGCGGTCGGGCATTTCGCTTGGCAGTGCCTGGGTGGCGACATCGGTGAAGATCTGCATCTCCTCGAGCCAGGCGGCGAATTCCGGTGCCGGTCCCAGGCCCAGCACCCGCCGTGCATAGAGAGCATCGTGGAAGGAGGTGGTCTGATAATTGAGCATGATGTCATCCGAGCCGGGGATGCCCATGATGAAGTTGCAGCCCGCCACCCCGAGCAGCGTCAGCAGAGTATCCATGTCGTTCTGATCGGCATCGGCATGATTGGTGTAGCAGATGTCGCAGCCCATCGGCAGGCCAAAAAGCTTGCCGCAGAAGTGGTCCTCGAGGCCGGCGCGGATGATCTCCTTGCCATTGAACAGATACTCGGGGCCGATGAAGCCGACCACGGTATTGACCAATAGCGGCGAGTACTTGCGCGCCACCGCATAGGCGCGCGCCTCGCAGGTCTGCTGGTCCAGGCCGTGATGGGCATCGGCGGACAGCGCACTGCCCTGGCCGGTCTCGAAATACATCACGTTGTCGCCCACCGTGCCGCGCTTGAGCGACAGCGCGGCCTGCTGCGCCTCCGCCAGCACGGAAAGCTCGACACCGAAGCTCTCGTTGGTGGCCTGGGTGCCGCCGATGGACTGGAAGACAAGATCCACCGGGGCACCCTGCTCGATGCACTCGAGGGTATTGGTGACGTGGGTCAGCACGCAGGACTGGGTGGGGATCGCGTACTTCTGGATCACCTCATCCATCAGACGCATCAGCTTGATGCTCTGGGCCACGTTGTCGGTGGCCGGGTTGATGCCGATCACGGCGTCGCCGTTGCCGTAGAGCAGGCCATCGAGAATGCTGGCCGCGATACCGGTGACGTCATCGGTGGGATGATTGGGCTGCAGGCGGGTCGAGAGATGGCCGCTCTTGCCGATGGTATTGCGAAAGGCGGTGGCCACCTCGCACTTCTTCGCGACCAGAATCAGGTCCTGATTGCGCATCAGCTTGCTGACCGCGGCGGCCATTTCGGGGGTGATGCCGGCGCGCACCTGCGCCAGCACCGCGGGGGTCGCGAGATCACTCAGCAGCCAGTTGCGGAAGTCGCCGACGGTGAGATGCGCGATCGGCAGGAACGCGACCGGATCATGCTCATCGATGATCAGGCGGGTGATGTCGTCCTGTTCGTAGGGAATCAGCACGTCTTCGAGGAAGGTCTTGAGGGGCAACTCCGCCAGACACAGCTGAGCGACGACTCGCTCCTCGGCGGTTTCCGCGATCACGCCAGCAAGACGATCTCCGGAGCGGGCAGGCGTCGCCTTGGCCATCAGCTCGGCCAGATTGGCAAAACGATGGACCTGACTGCCCAGGGTGTAACGGTACTCGCGGCTCATGGGAAATTCCTTGCCCTGACGGATGTCATTTCATATCAGTCGTTTTGCAGGAATCACGCCAATCTCCCTCCATGCCTCTTTGGTCCTGCATGCGCCTTGAAGCCGCATTGCGTAGGCCTGCTCCCGCACCACTGTGGTGCATGACCGCGTTCCCCTCGGTGCAGTGCGTCGCGGGCATCAGCCGCGTGCGCCCCCCAACTCCGTGATGATCGCCTCGCGCTGCTTGAGCGAGGCCACCCCGGCATCGCCTAGCTTGCTGGCCACCTCACTGAGCAGGCCTTCGGCGAGAAACATGAAGGCGCTCATGCTGTTGCTGTAGAAGAGGCTGTGATTGGGCACATGGAAGCTGTAGCGCGCCAGCGGCTCCAGCGGAGAGCTGGCCGAATCGGTCAGCGCGATCACCTCGACTCCACGCTTCACCGCCACCTCGGCGCAGGCCACCACGCTTGGGGTATAGGGGAAGCAACTGGCCACCACCAGCACGTCACCGGCCGACAGCTGGGCCAGTGCATCGGCCACGCCCTGTCGACTGGCATCCAGCGGCGCCACGTCCGGGCGCAGCATGCCCAGCCCATAGGCCATGAACAGCGCCAGGGAATTGAACTGACGCATGCCGTGCAGACGCACGCGCGGCGCTTCGGCCAGCAAGGTGGTCGCGGCCTCGAAGGCCGCGGCGTCCACCCTCTCCAGCATGCTGAGGATGTTGGCGCTCTCCTGTCGTCCCAGCCGCGCAAGCTGGGCCATGGCGCTGCTATCGGCGTCTCGCGCCAGCAGCTGCGAAGCCTGCTGGCTGTAGAAATGCTCGCCATCCGTCACCGCCTGGCGAAAGACATCCTGAAACCTGCTGAAGCCTCGTAGCCCAGCCGCTGGGCCAGACGCGAGAAGGTCGAGGCATTCACGCCGGTCAGCTCCGCCAGCTGGCTGATGGAAGACACTGCCGTGCGTTGCGGGGACTCGATCAGCACCGCCAGCACGCGCCGGGAACTCGCGCCGAGACGAATCTCCACCTCACGACGATCGATCGCCGCCAGCAACTGCTTCAACCCCTCCAGGGTCTCCGGCGGCGAGTCAGGGGATGCGGGCCCGGGGGCTCGGGAGGATGGGGGCATGGGATACCTCCTTGGCAAGGGACAGGACAGATGGCGGCAACGGTAGCATCTCTGGCCGGTCGAGTCCGAAGGCACAAGCGACCATATGCAATTATTTATTGCACAAACTACAAATGCACTACATATTTGCATTACGTCTTCGCACCCTGCTGCCATGGAGCCCGCATGAGCCACGTACTGCATCGCAACCTCAATCAGAAGTATCCCACCGCCGTGAAGGGCGATGGCCCCTACATCGTCGATCGAGAGGGACGCCGTTATCTGGATGCCAGCGGTGGCGCAGCCGTGTCATGCCTGGGGCACAGCGACGAGGCGGTGGCGCAGGCCATCAAGGATCAGGTCAGCCAACTGGCCTACGCGCACACCTCGTTTTTCACCAGCGACCCGATGGAGCAGCTGGCCGACTTCCTCATCGAACGCGCCCCCGCTGGACTCGACGCCGTCTACTTCGTCTCCGGCGGCTCGGAAGCGGTCGAGGCGGCGCTCAAGCTGGCCCGTCAGTATTTCGTCGAGATCGGCCAGCCCCAGCGCAAGCATCTGATCGCGCGACGCCAGAGCTATCACGGCAATACGCTGGGTGCGCTGGCCACCGGCGGCAACGCCTGGCGCCGTCAGCAATTCGAGCCGCTACTGATCAACGTCAGCCACGTCAGCCCCTGCTACGCCTATCGGGACCAGCAGCCCGACGAGACGCCCGAGGCGATGGGCATTCGTCTTGCCGCGGAACTTGAGGCGGAAATCCTGCGCCTGGGCGCCGAGAACGTGATGGCCTTCGTGGCCGAGCCGGTGGTCGGTGCCACCCTGGGCGCGTCACCGCGGTACCGGGCTACTTCAGACGCATCCGCGAGGTCTGTGATCGCTACGGCGTGCTGTTGATTCTTGACGAGGTGATGTGCGGAATGGGGCGCACCGGCAGTCTGTTCGCCGCCGAGCAGGAAGGTGTCACGGCGGATCTGATCACCATCGCCAAGGGCCTGGGCGCCGGCTACCAGCCGATCGGCGCGACCCTGGTCAGCCAGCGCATCCGTGATGCCATCGCCAATGGCTCCGGCTTCTTCCAGCACGGCCATACCTACATCGGCCACGCCACCGCCTGTGCCGCGGCGCTGGCGGTCCAGCAGACCATCGAAGCCCGCGACCTGCTCACTCGCGTCAATGTCCTCGGCGAGGGGCTCAAGGCGCGCCTGAACGAGCGCTTCGCGCATCACCCCCATGTCGGCGACATCCGCGGTCGCGGCCTCTTCCAGGGGCTGGAGCTGGTGGCGGATCGCGATTCCAGAAAGCCCTTCGACGCCTCCCTCAAGCTGCATGCGCGACTCAAGAAGGCCGCCATGGCCGAAGGCCTGATGTGCTATCCGATGGGCGGCACCCTCGATGGCCGCCAGGGCGATCACATCCTGCTGGCACCGCCGTTCATTCTGCAGGAGTCGCATCTGGACGAGATCACCGCCAAGCTAGGGCGTGCCATCGATACCACCCTTGCCAGCCTGTGACGGCTCAGCTGCAGGCACATTGCCTACCCCACGATCTTTGAATGGATTTGAATGGAGTGACTTTCATGGCGATCACATCGCGTCTGACCGAACTGGATGACGCCAGCATGAGCGCGGCTCAGCGCGAGGTGCTGGCCGAGATTCTCAGCGGCCCGCGCGGCAATCTGGACGGCCCCTTCCTGGCCTGGATCCACAGCCCCGAGCTTGCCAGTCATGCCCAGCGCCTCGGCGCCTTCTGCCGCTACGCCACCGGCCTTGAGCTGCGCCTCAGCGAGCTGGCGATTCTCACCACGGCGGTGTGGTGGAAATCACAGGCTGAATGGCAGATTCACGCGCCGATCGCCGAGCAGGCCGGCCTCGCACCCGAGGTCATCACGGCACTGCGCGAGGAGCGTGAACCCGCATTTGAACAAGACGATGAGCGGTTGGTCTATCGCGTCACCCGCGCCCTCTACGCCGAGCGGCGCGTCGATGATGCCCTGTACGGCGAGGCCGTCGCGATGTTCGGCGAAACCGTGATGGTGGAGCTGGTCGGGGTGCTGGGCTATTACGCCCTGGTGGCGATGACGCTGAATGTCTTCGCCGTCCGGCGTGGTGATGACATCCCGCTGCCCTTCGAGGAGCCGAGCCGATCTTGAAACGCGTGTCTTGAAGGGCCTGGATTGCGCCACGCCCGGAACGCTTGAGTAGGACACGCCCGGTGACAACGCGCTTGCCGAGCTGTCGCGCGCGAGGCATGCTCGAAAGATCCCCTGCTGCGCCCCGGCCACCCCCGGGGCGTGCGTCATTGCGGCGCGAATACCTCGATGACGACGCTTCGATATCGACGCCAGGATGACAACACCTCGATAACAACAAGATGACCACAAGGTGAGCAATCAATGAGTGATAGCGAACACACGGAAGTGGCGGTGATCGGCGCGGGCGCCGTGGGTGTCGCCTGCGCCTGTGGCTGCGGCGCAGCGGCCACGAGGTGACGATGATCGAACGCGAAGGCATCGCCAGCGGCACCTCCTTCGGCAATGCCAGCACCCTGGCGGATTACGGCTGCCTGCCCATCGCTCGTCCGGAAATCTGGCGCAGCATGCCGTCGCTGCTGCTGTCGCCTGACTCGCCTTTCGTCATCGACTGGAAATGCCTGCCGAGGCTCTCGCCCTGGTTGATGCGCTTCATGGGCCAGTGCAACGCCACTCGCTTTCGCGCCAACAGCGAGATGCTGGCCCAGCTGCTCAGCCATACCTACACGGACTACCAGCCGCTGCTGGACGATGCCCCCGCCGCCGCCGCGATGATTCAGCGCAAGGGCTGCCTGTATGCCTACGGCAAGGCCGAGAACCTGCAGGCCGCACAGGGCGATATCCGGCTGCGCGACCAGCTCGGCATCCACCAGCAGGTGCTGACGGCGGACGAGCTGATCGCACTGGAACCCGCCATGGAAGGCCACACCGCGGGCGGCGTGCTGTTCCCCTCCTCCTGTCACCTCGATGACCCGCAGGTGTTCATCGACACCCTGGCGACCCCGCTGCGCGAAGAAGGCCGGATCGTCAGCGCCGAGGTCACCCGCCTGAGCCGACAGGCTCCGGCATGCTGCTGGAGTACGCCGATGGCCGGCGACTCATGGCGGACAGAGTGGTGCTGGCAGCCGGGGCCTGGTCGGCAAACCTGGCCCGCCAGCTCGGCGACAGGATTCCGCTGGATACCGAGCGTGGCTATCACATCGAATTCGATCTCGAGCACTCGCCGCTCAACCGCCCGACCTGCCCGGTGGAAAGCGCCTTCTACATGACGCCACTGCACAGCGACGAGGGTGCGCGTCTGCGAGTGGCCGGCACCGTGGAGCTGAGTTCGCTTGCGGGGCCGGCCAACCCGGCCCGTTTCGACTATCTGGAAAGCCGGGTGCGCAAGGTGCTGGGAATCGACGCCCCGGTCGCCCGGCGCTGGCTGGGCTTTCGTCCCACCCTACCCGACTGCGTACCGGTGATCGGCCCATCACCTAATGAGCCTCGCGTGATTCATGCCTTTGGCCATCAGCATATCGGGGTGACACTTGCAGGCGTGACGGGGCGCCTGGTCAGCGAATGTCTAGCCAAAGGCTCACCAGAGTGGATCACGCCCTGCTCCCCCGCTCGGTTTTGAAACCATGCTCCATCTCTGATGTCAGGGCGTTATTTTACGAGGCATCCGCGATGCGGGCTTGACCGGCGGTCAGGCGCTCCAGCAACTGCTGCCACTCGCCGCACAGGGTGTCGGCATCGAAGCGCGCGGCATTGTCGCGTGCCAGCAGGGACATCTCGCTGCGACGAGCCTCATCCGTGATCAGGTCACGGATCTCGCGCGCCAGAGTCTCATCGTCCTCGACATTCACCAGCACGCCGCTGCCGCCGGCCAGGATTTCGGCAGGCCCGGTCTCACAGTCTGTCGAGACCACCGGCAAGCCAAAGGATTGCGCTTCCAGCAGGGTCATCGGCAGCCCCTCCCAGCGTGAGCTCATCACGTACAGCGCCGCCCGCTGATACTCCTTTTCCACCTGTGAGGTGCGGCCCACGAAGACGACGCTGTCACTCAGGCCCAATGTCCAGGCCTGGGCCTTGAGGTCATTTTCATCCTCGCCCCAGCCGACGATGCGCAGTCGCCAGTCAGGGTGGGCCGACACGACCTTGTGCCAGGCATTCAGCAGCACATCGAAGCCCTTCTGCTCCGTGAGGCGCCCGACAGCCAGCACGGTACGCGACGCTGCGCTCTCCTCGCTGGGCCTGGGGAAGTGTGGTACCGGATTCCAGATCGCGCCGATCTTGTCGCGGATGCGATAGCGCGCTCGCCAGGCTTCGGCGTCCCGCTCGGTGAGCACCACGATGGCGTCGGCCAGGCGCACGGCGGTCGAGCGCCCCACCGAACGCAGGCGTGAACCATGATCGGTGGCGAGGTTGAAATGCTCCCAGCAGATGATCCGGGCGCGCTGGAACGGAGCCCACGGCGCACAGGATCGAATCCACCAGCACCACGACATCAGCCTGTTGGTGACGGACCTTGGCCAGCAGCGCCGAACTGATGCCCAGCGAACGCCGGGCCCCGCCTCTGGCTTCCTTCAGATTCAGGCAACAGGTCGTGATGCAGTCCTCCAGGGCAAACGAGCTGGTCGCTGGCCCGAACAGACTCGCGATCATCACCTCATGACCCAAGCGCGCCAGTCCGCTGGCGATTTCGCATGTGACACGTTCCGTGCCTCCGTCACTGGAAAGATTACCGATGACAAACAGAATCTTCATTGGCTCATGCGCTCCACAGGGAAATGCTCGCCGCGAGGCACCCGACAGCAGACGAGATATCGCCTTGCTTGATCGAAATGCCCAACTGCGGCGCAGAAAAAACCCGCCACCGACGAGGGTCGATGGCGGGAGATAAGGGGAAAGACATGAAGCGGTGCGACCTGGCCCAGAACGCTAATGCAGAAGCCAGTGCAGGAACGGTAGCGCAAAACTGCTGAAAGCAAGACGACCGGCGGGCAACATGACATGACCGCTTCATGGAGAAAGATGCGTCAGGCACCTTTTCGGAAAGCCAGTACGTCGGAAAGACAACGCATCAGCAGGACAGCGCGTCAGCAGGAAACACGGCAATAGTAGCGTGCGTGGTAAGCCGACACGGGGAGCTAGCACGGAAAGCAAGCTCGAGAAGCGAGTTCGAAATCGAGTTCGAAATCGAGAGTGGCAAGCGGTCTGAGCGCTGAACGAGCACTGCCAGGTATCATGCGAGAGGCCAGCTCAACGCGTCCTGCTCACCCCCGCCTTCTGAGAAACACGCTTGTCCTGAATCGGGGTGGGCGTACAACGCGCGCCGTGGCATGGGTGATGACGAGCTAGATCCACTGCCGGCGCACCAGTCTCATCTCGATAGCTCAATGCTGGCACCTGGAGACAGGATCAGCGGTCAGCAATCGGGTGAGACGATTCAGCGTCCTGCTTGCTCGTCCTGCTTGCTCGTCCGGCTTGCTCGTCCTGCTTGCTCGTCCTGCTTGCTCGTCCGGCTGGCAGTGATGGCTTCAGTCGAGACGCGATGGATGATGCCGCAATCTTCACAGTGATAGAGCGGCGCCTTGCCGGCCAGTCGCTGCCCGGCTCAGGCTCCAACCCT
>NZ_JEMF01000061.1 GCF_000591415.1 Cobetia crustatorum
GCGTCATGTGGAACTAAACTTCTAACATTGCAACATCCAACACTAGCCTATCGCGATCTATCAGGCTTCGGCAGGAGCGTAGGAGCCATCTTCGCGATGGTTTTCCTTGCCGGTAAGACCTGGCGTGAAGACACAGGCCAGATGCATGGTCTTGGTAGCGCGCAGCAAGTGATCGTCGTGCTTGTCTAGAATATAAACATCGCCCGGCTTGATTGGCCAGATTTTGCCATCAGAGAGGGTTTCTACCTCGCCCTCACCTTCCATGCAATACACCACTTCATAGTGATGCTTATAGTGGATATGAGTCTCGGTACCTTCGAAGATACGCGTAATGTGGAAGGAACATTTTCCACCATCTTCGTCCAACAACAGGCGCGTGCTGTCCCAGTTGCCATTTTCAGCTTTCACCAGACGCTCTGTCTTACGAGATTCTTCGAGATTACGAACGATCATGTAGTTCTCCTTTGTATGCTGCCAATAACCGGCAGCTGACTAGGCGACACGCAGGATGGCACCACGATAACCAGAAGGTGCGCGAACGTCCTGCCTTACTTGGACTGAAGACACGGCTTGTTACTTAAGAACGGCAGCCGCATTTTCTTCGATGATGTCGAGCGCTTCCAGCAGGTCTTCATCACGAATGGTCAGCGGGCACAGACATTTGACGACCTGACCTGAGTGACCACTGGTCTCGATGATCAAGCCCTGCTCGAAGCAACGGCTGGTAATGGCATCAGCCAGCTCGCCACTGCGCACATCGATACCACGCATCAGGCCACGACCTTTCTCGTGAGCTTCGAAGCCGTTTTCACGTGCCTTGGCGGCAATCTTCTGGAAGCGCTCTTCGACAATACGGCCCTTGCGCAAAATATCACGCTCAAACTTGTCATCACTCCAGAAGTGGCGCAGTGCAGCGGCGCCCGTCACGAAGGCCAGTGCGTGACCACGGAAGGTGCCGTTGTACTGACTCGGTTTCCACTGATCGAGCTCAGGGCGCATCAGTACCATCGCAAACGGCACACCAGAGGCGGACAGTGACTTGGAGTTACACACCATGTCGGGCACGATATTGGCGTGCTCGAAACTAAAGAACTTACCGGTACGCCCACAGCCTGCTTGGATATCATCGATGATCAGCAGGATCTTGTGTTCTCTGCACAATGCATCGAGACGTTGCAGCCATTCGATGGAGCTGGGTTGATACCACCCTCGCCTTGCACCGTTTCCACCAGTACTGCTGCCGGACGATCCAGACCGCTTGAAGAATCCTTGAGCAGCTTGTCCAGGTAAGCAACAGTGTCGATACCCTCGCCCATGTAACCATCGAACGGTACGAACTGAGCACCCTGTGCCGGCAAACCAGCGGCATCACGGAACTTGGCATTACCCGTGGTAGCAAGTGCCCCCATGGTCACGCCGTGGAAGCCATTGGTGAACGATACGATGTTATGACGACCGGAAATCTTGCGTGCCAAGCGAATGGCAGCCTCAATGGCGTTAGTGCCTGTCGGCCCCGGGAAGTGAACTTTATAGTCCAGTCCACGTGGCTTGAGAATGACTTCATCAAGAGCTTCAAGGAAATCGCGCTTGGCAGCAGTCCACATATCAAGACCGTGGATGATGCCATCACTGCTGATATAGTCGATTAGCGCTTTCTTGAGAACAGGATGATTGTGGCCGTAATTCAACACACCAGCACCGGCGAGAAAATCGATGTAACGCTTGCCATCCTCGGTGAATAGGTAGGCATTCTGCGCTTTGGTGAATACTGTCGGGAAGGAACGCGAATAAGTGCGCACTTCGGATTCCATCTGTTCGAGAATCTGCGTGTTCATGCTATCACCTCCCTGGTGAGGAATATCCATCACTCGCCCACTACATCGAAGCGTCTTCACTATTCAAAGAATACTTCACGCTGCAGGAACATCGAGTGGGAAATCCCATGGGTATCGAAAAGAAATCTGACGCTTATCACTATCATTCTTGGCGTACAGCAACCTTCTTGTCACTGCTACGCATCGGCGGCTTTCTCGCGTGATGCCCCTCATACATTGACCCAGGCATCGTGACTACGCGAAAAGAGCGCCCTTGGCACTTAAAGGTCGTTCGGAAGAAACGGCCCGATACGTACCAGATTCTCTGGCAGATGCTCTCCACCCAGTTGGTCGGTAGAGAAGTACTCGCGTGAGTTCAGCGGTACCTGCCAGCGCTCCGAGAGACGAGTGAATAGCGCCCACGATGCTTCATTATCAGGGGTGATGGTGGTTTCCAGATGACGCACATGCGCCATTTCCGGGCGTTTCATCACGGCCTCTATCAAACGACGAGCCAACCCTGTGCCACGAGCCTTCTCACCTACGGCAATCTGCCACAGGAAGAATGTCTGGGGGGCATCATTGCGGGTATAGCCTGAGACGAAGCCAACAACCTCACCCTCTTCATCTGTTGCAACCGCACAGCTATCGCGAAACTGTGTCGCGAGTAACAGGTACGAATACCCTGAATTGAGGTCCAGCGGCGGGCATGCCTTTACCAGCTCATAAATGCCCCAGCCATCATCTGTTGTTGGCTGTCTGATGAACAACGGCTTTGTGGTGCGGTTGATCACGGCATCGTGCGTATGGTGGGCCAAGCCCTGAATCGTGGAAGTCATTGTCATAGTTTTCATTTGATGTTTCGCAGTTGGCGAATTCGCCGTAAACCATAACAAATGATTATAGAACTTGCAAACCATAAGTTATTCTCACGCAGCACATGGATAACAGGAGATTATCCAAAGAGCGTTCAGGATGCATGCAGAAAAGTGGGGGGATCAGGACCAGGAAGTGGCATCGCCGTCTTGGGTGCGCAGGAACGCACACGGCGCCCCGGTGAGGCGCCGTGCAATGAAGCAAAGAGAAGCTAGAGAGCCCTGATAGCAAGACGCTCTATCCTAATGAGGGAGCCACGCACGCTTAGTTGCGAGGCTTCAATGCAGGGCTGCTTGTCGAAACCGCCTCACGACGCTTTTTTGCCGTGGCAACTATCTGACCTAATTCATCATGTCGGCTAAATTGAACCGCACAGTTACGGCCCTCATTCTTGGCGGCATACAGCGCCATATCGGCATTGTGAGATAGTTGCTCGCGATCCTGGCCATGCTGGGGGGCAATGGCGATGCCGACACTGCACCCGACTTCCAGCTTGTATTCCTCGTAGAGGAACGGCTTGCCAATGCTATCAATGATGCGTTGGGCGAGCTGGGCCAATTCTCCATGGCGCCCAAGATTTGCCTGAATATTGGCATTATGTACCAGTACCACGAATTCATCGCCGCCCAGGCGCGCGACAAAGTCGCTCTTGCGAATAACCTTCGTCAGACGCTCCGAAATAACCTTGAGCGCCACATCACCCGCAGCGTGGCCGTGAGTATCATTAATGGGCTTGAACTTGTCGATATCGAGCATCAGGCACGCGAGCTGCCCGCCGCTCTCATCAACCTCCTTGAGGAAATGATTGATACGCTCATAGAAGTGCTGACGATTCGGCAAGCCAGTGAGAGAGTCATGCATGGCGAGCTGAGTGATACGCTTTTTATAGTTGTTGCTTTCAATGATGTTGTATTTGAATTTCTGGAGCGCACGCGCCATCTGTCCAACTTCATTGGGACGCTGAGTCCCATCGATCACCACACTGACATCATCTTCAGCCAACGTATTCATGGTGCTAGTGAGACGACGGATAGGTGACAACACATAGCGAGCAAAGAGCCACATGGAAATACTGATCAGCACGAGAATCATCACCAACGCCAAACCATTGACAATGGGTGCCAGAGAGGACAGTAGCTTCAAGGTCTTGCCGACAGCAGTAGAGGTGTGGTTGATACGTCGCGTGGTTTGATGATCCAGTGATTCCAATCCGGCTAATGCCGGTGTGTCATTGATCTTGACGCGCGCATCCAATGCACGCGAAGACATGCCTGATGTGCTCGCATGCAGTCGACTAATCATCGCCAGTCGATCACTGTAAGACTGCACCACGCCGGCGATATCTCGAATCGCACGTTGCTCTGCCTGATTTAGGCCCAGTGCCCGATAATCGGCCAGTGTCTGGCGCAACCGCCGGATGTCCTGGTCGGTTTGCTGACCATAGATGGCGTCGCCGCGTAGCACATAATTCTTGAAATGATGAATCATGGCGCCATAACCCATGTTGCGACGTAGATTGGCCGTCAGCCGTGCCTTGCCTGCCCCCGTATCAGTAAGATCATCGGTATTGTGTACTTCAGCTTCAGCAATCTTACGCAGTGTATTCAAGCCACCGACTGCGAGGTAATCGTCCACCTTGACCTGTTTGTCGATGGTGCCTGCGGTTTCCCCCCGTGCCTGCATGTCACGTACCTTGGTCACCATCTCTTCATAGCGACTCAGTGTTTGACGCAGTCCCGTGATGGCCATTTCTTCTTCCTGGCTCAAGCCAAGGTTCTGGTACCGCAGCAAGGCGCTGCGTGTTGCACCTATCTGGCGCTGAATCTCTGCGACTAGCGAGTCATCCTCACGAAGTATCAAATTCTTGAAATCGTGGATCATGCCCCCGTAACCCAGAGACCTGGTGATCTGGCTTTCCAGCCGAGCCTTGTCCGAACGGGCCTGCTGATATTCCTGCCAGTCATGCTCAAGCCCGGTGACATTGCGCGTAATAAAAGCCAGCACCGTCAATAACACCAGTCCTGCCAGTGCCGATAGCACGCAGATCATGATATTGATGGTACGAAAACGAAGATTGGCCAGCTTCATGAGTGATGCTCTCTTGGCTTGAGATGTCGATGAAATAGGGCTCCAGACAGCAGCACAGCGAGCCTACAGCAAGAATATTTGATCAAGATACCAGAAAAACTAATACCTCATGCGTATAGGTGCTAGTACTTGCTGCTTCTAAATAACGCTGCCGCTCGTTACTTGGATGTTCTGATACACCATAAAGACAAAGACCCCCGCATGGAGTGGCCAATGCGGGGGTCTTTATGACTCTTGAAGAGCTAGCGAGCCATGACTATCAAACCTAGCTCGCTAGACAAAGAATCAGTTGTAGTAAGCGTTGGTGGTATCAGTGTGGTCTGTTACGTCACGCACACCGGTCAGTTCCGGAATACGCTCCATCAGTGTCTTCTCAACGCCATCCTTGAGGGTCAGATCAACCGCAGAACACCCTTGGCAACCACCACCGAACTGCAAGATTGCCACTTGCTCTTCGGTCAGCTGCACCAGCTTGATCTCGCCACCGTGGGCTGCAAGCCCTGGGTTGATCTCGCTATAAAGAAGGTAGTTGATACGATCTTCCAGCGGACTATCAGCATTGACCTTGGGCATCTTGGCATTGGGTGCCTTGATAGTCAGCTGACCGCCCATTCGATCGGCATTGAAGTCGACAGTGGCTTCTTCAAGGAAGGCGATGCTGTTCTTGTCGAGATAGACCTTGAGCTTGGGAAGTGCCAGCACCTCATCGGTCGGCTCTTCTTCGCCCGGACGGCAGTATGCCAGGCAGGTCTCGGCGTAGGGCGTGCCCGGCTGAGTAATGAAAATACGCACACCAATGCCTTCGACGCTCTGCTTCTCGAGCAGCTCTGCCAAGTACTCTTGGGCGCTATCGGTAATCTGGATGCTCTCACTCATGGCGCAGAGACTCTCTCGATGTCAGGTGACTAATAGCCTCATGTTAAGGAAAAGCTAGCGCGCTCGCAATCCTGAGCAATTCACTCGGGATTATCTTGGCGCCTCCCGGCTAGAAATCCTGACGGGATTCCTCATGTTTCAAGAGGTAGAGCGCTCGCCGGAGCATGGCGCAGCATCGGTAGTCTGGTAGGATACGACCACCGTGCCGAAGGAGTTATTCCTTGCCACCGGCCATTATAATCATGAGTTCGCGCCTGTAGCAGCGTAGAGTCCCGTCTCACGCAACCCTATAGGACACAACGCGACACGCCTTATCTGCTGGAGACTGTCATGGCGAAAGCCTTAGCCCCCCTGCTCCCTGCGCTTGAACAGGCATTAACTGAACGCATTCTCATCCTTGATGGCGGTATGGGCACCATGCTGCAGAGCTATGGCCTCGAGGAAGGCGACTTTCGCGGCGAGCGCTTTGCCGATTGGCCCAGCGACATCAAGGGCAACAATGACCTGCTAGCACTGACACGCCCCGATATTGTCGCAGCCATTCACCGTGCCTATTTTGAAGCCGGCGCCGACATCGTCGAGACCAACACCTTCAATGCCACCCAGTTGTCACAGTCAGACTACGGCATGGAAGCACTGGTCTACGAGATCAACCTCGTGTCAGCACGCCTGGCACGCAAGGCTGCCGATGATGTCGCTGCAGAGACGGGTATCGCGCGCTTCGTTGCGGGTGTGCTTGGCCCAACCAGCCGTACCTGCTCCATCTCGCCGGACGTCAACGACCCCTCCAAGCGCAATGTGACCTTTGATACGTTGCGTGATAATTATCGCGAAGCGGCGTTGGCTCTATTCGAAGGTGGCTCGGATCTGATCCTGATCGAGACCATCTTTGACACGCTGAATGCCAAAGCCGCTATCTACGCGCTTGAAGAATTATTTGACGAAGGCTACCCGCGTCTGCCGGTGATGATCTCAGGTACGATCACGGACGCCTCTGGCCGTACGCTTTCGGGCCAAACTACCGAAGCCTTCTGGAACTCGGTACGTCATGCACGCCCGCTGAGCGTTGGACTCAACTGTGCGCTTGGCGCAGAAGAGTTACGCCCTTATTTGCGCGAGCTGTCGGATAAGGCGGATACCTTTGTTTCCGCTCACCCTAACGCTGGCCTCCCTAACGAATTCGGCGAGTACGACCAGACCCCCGACGAGATGGCCGAGATCATTGGTACCTTCGCCGCGGATGGTCTGCTCAACATCATCGGTGGCTGCTGTGGCTCCACGCCGGAACATATCCGCGCGATCAAGCGCGTGGTGGATCAATGCGCGCCCCGCAAGGTGCCCGAGATCGCCCGAGCTTGCCGCCTGTCGGGGCTTGAGCCGTTCAACATCACGGCAGACTCCCTGTTCGTCAATGTAGGGGAGCGGACCAACGTCACTGGTTCTGCGCGTTTCCGCCGTCTGGTCAAGGAAGAGGATTACACCACAGCGCTGGAAGTTGCACTGGAACAGGTCGAGAACGGCGCGCAGATCATCGACGTCAACATGGACGAGGGTATGCTCGAGTCCAAGGAAGCCATGGTGCGCTTTCTGAACATGATTGCTTCAGAACCGGACATCTCGCGCGTGCCGATCATGGTCGACTCCTCGAAGTGGGACATCATCGAAGCGGGCTTGAAGTGCATCCAGGGTAAGGCGGTCGTCAACTCCATCTCGCTCAAGGAAGGAGAGGAAAGCTTTCGGCATCAGGCACAGGTCTGCCGCCGTCATGGCGCTGCCGTCGTCGTAATGGCCTTTGACGATGTGGGCCAGGCGGACACCTACCAGCGCAAGATCGAGATCTGCGAGCGTGCCTATCGCTTGCTGGTCGATGATATCGGCTTCCCGGCAGAAGACATCATCTTTGACCCCAACATCTTTGCCATCGGGACGGGGATCGAGGAGCACAACAACTACGGCGTCGATTTCATCGAAGCGACGCGATGGATTCACGAGAATCTGCCTCACGCGATGATCTCCGGTGGCGTTTCCAACGTCTCGTTCTCGTTCCGTGGCAACAACCCTGTCCGTGAAGCCATTCACTCTGCCTTCCTCTACCACGCCATCCAGGCGGGCATGAGCATGGGCATCGTCAATGCCGGTCAGCTGGCGCTTTATGACGACTTGCCGGAAGAACTGCGTGAAGCCGTTCTTGATGTCGTGCTCAATCGTCGCGATGACAGTACCGAGCGTCTGCTCGACATCGCCGACAAGTACAAGGGGGATGGCAGCACTGCCGAGAAGAAGGAAGATCTCGAGTGGCGCAGCTGGCTGGTCAACAAGCGAATTGAGCACGCGCTGGTCAAGGGCGTGACGGTTCACATCATCGAAGACACTGAAGAAGCACGCATTCAAGCGGCGCGCCCCATCGAGGTCATCGAAGGTCCGTTGATGGATGGCATGAACGTAGTCGGCGACCTGTTCGGCGCTGGCAAGATGTTCCTACCGCAGGTCGTGAAATCAGCCCGTGTGATGAAACAGGCCGTGGCTCATCTCATTCCCTACATCGAAGCGGAGAAAAATGGCAAGGTCGAGGCTAAGGGCAAAATCGTGATGGCCACGGTCAAGGGCGATGTGCATGACATCGGCAAGAACATCGTTGGCGTGGTGCTTCAGTGCAACAACTACGAGGTGATTGATCTGGGCGTCATGGTGCCGGCTGAGAAGATTCTGCAGACTGCCATCGACGAGAAGGCTGACATCATTGGCCTTTCAGGCCTGATCACACCGTCGTTGGATGAAATGGTCAATGTGGCCAAGGAAATGAAGCGCCGCGGCTTTGAGTTGCCGCTGCTGATCGGGGGCGCAACGACCTCCAAGGCACATACTGCCGTCAAGATCGAGCCACAGTATGATCATCCTGTCATCTATGTCACCGATGCCTCACGTGCAGTGGGCGTGGCGTCTCGATTACTCTCCGACGACCTCAAGCCCGCCTACGCGGCCGAGATTCGCGCCGAGTATGAGAAGGTGCGTGAGCGCAATGCCAAGCGCCGGCCCAAGGCAGCGGATCTCGATTATCCCGAAGCACGCAAGCGTCGCTTCCAGCCTGACTGGGAGCAATACACACCACCGGCACCCAGCTTCACAGGGCTCAAGGTCTTCGATCACTACAACCTTGATGAGTTGATCGAGTGTATCGATTGGACGCCGTTCTTCATGAGCTGGCAGCTGGCGGGCAAGTATCCGAAGATTCTCGAGGATGCCGTGGTCGGCGAGGCGGCGCGCGCGCTGTTTGCTGACGCCAAGGTGATGCTGCGCAAGCTGGTCGATGAGAAAGTGCTGACCGCACGCGGCGTCATCGGTTTCTGGCCGGTCAACGGCATTGATGACGATACGCTGGAAGTCTATACCGATGAGTCACGCACAAAGGTGATCGAACACCTGCACCATATCCGTCAACAGATGACCAAGAATCGTGATGGTATCTGCTATAGCCTCGCGGACTTCATTGCCCCCAAGGCAAGCGGCAAGCCAGACTGGATTGGGGTTTTTGCCGTGACGACGGGGCATGGCGCGGATGAGCTGGCCAAGCAATACGAAGACGCAGGCGACGACTATAGCGCCATCATGGTCAAGGCGCTGGCGGACCGCCTTGCCGAGGCGTTTGCAGAGCGCCTCCACGAGCGGGTACGCAAGGAGTTCTGGGGCTACGATGCCGATGAATCATTGGATAACGAGGCGATGATCGCGGAGAAGTACCGTGGAATTCGTCCGGCGCCAGGCTATCCAGCTTGCCCGGATCACACCGAGAAAGCCACGCTGTTCCGCATGCTTGAGCCTGATACCAATGCCGGCATGATACTGACCGACAACTTTGCGATGTGGCCTGCAGCCGCTGTGTCGGGATGGTACTTCGCGCATCCGGAGTCCAAGTACTTCTCGACTGGCAAGATCACTCGTGATCAAGTTCAGTCGCTGGCGACACGCAAAGCCATGGAGATGAGCGAGATGGAGCGTTGGCTGTCACCGGTGCTGAGTTACGATCCCGACGCGAGGTAATGCCATCAGTGTGTGAATGCTGTACTAACGACACAGCTTCCCTGCCGTAATACGCAACAATGCCCCACACCTTGATGGCGTGGGGCATTGTTGCATTGGGTCGACACTACGTCTCCACCATGTCTGCTTAATGGCCCACTCGAGGACGGCCTTACCCTCCCCGCTTGCGGTACAGACACATAGCGTATTTTCCCAGTGCCGAGCACGCTATCATGTCCGCTTTCTTCTGCTGTCGTGAGTCGCCTGTGCTGCCGTCATTACTGCGCCCTTTTCATGCCCGTTCATCCTGCCGCCTACCCACCCTCTACGGAGCGACTCATGCTGCCTGATCGTGCACGCAGCATCAGAATTCTTACGCTGGCACTGCCGATTATTGGTGGCATGCTCTCCCAGAGCTTACTCAATCTGATTGATGCGGCACTGGTCGGTAATCTCGGCGAAACCGCACTCGCAGGAGTCGGCATCGGCGGCTATGCCATGTTCATGGTGACGGCAATGCTGTTTGGCCTGTCTTCAGGCGTGCAAGCCCAGACGTCTCGACGACTTGGTGAAGATGCCCACACACGGTGCGGCGAAGGACTGAATGCAGGGCTCATCATTGCGCTTGTAATAGGTTTACCACTGAGCGCTATCTGCTATCACTGGTCATATGAGTTACTGGGGCTCATCAATGATCAGCCCGAAGTCCGTGACACTGGTACTACATATTTCCAATGGCGAGTCATCGGATTATTACCGATTGCGATGGCCTTCTGCTTTCGAGGCTATTGGAACGGCATCCAAAGTACCGGCATCTATCTGCGCATCATGCTGATCATTCAGCTAGTCAATGTCGTGGCCAGCATCCTGCTCATCTATGGATTACTGGGTCTGCCACAGATGGGGGCTGACGGTGCTGGCGCTGGCACAACTGTATCGCAATTTGTCGGACTCGGATTATGGCTAAAAGCCACCCTCAAGCACGACAAGGGCCATGGTGTACTTCAAACATGGCCCAAGATGGCCACCCATCTGGCCACCTTGAAGTTAGCAACCCCTCATTCCTTCCAGCAACTGTGGTTTGCTGCCGGTTATGCCGTGCTGTTCTGGATTTTAGGTCAAATTGATGCTGCCAGCGTTGCCGTCGGCCACGTATTGGTCAATCTATCGCTGTTATTGATACTGCCTGGCGTAGGGCTGGGACTATCAGCCATGAGCCTCGTAGGACAGGCGCTAGGCCGTGGCCAGCAGGAAGAAGCCTATCGCTGGGGCTGGGATGTCGTGCGCATCGCCCTGCCTTGCCTTGTACTGCTCGGGCTGCCGCTAATACTCGCCACAGACCAGATCCTGGGTATGTTTCTTCATCGCGAGAGTCTCATCGCGCTTGGCCATCTCCCGCTTCAGCTGACGGTAGTGATGACATTCGTGGATTGCACGGCCATCGTCCTCGCTCAGGCGCTACTGGGCGCGGGGGCCAATCGCACCGTCATGCTGGCCACCCTCACTCTGCAGTGGCTAGTGTTTCTGCCATTGGCCTGGTGGGCGGGTGTTCATGAAGCAGGAGGGCTGCTCGTCATCTGGTGGGTGCAGCTGGGCTATCGTCTGCTCAACTCCTTACTCTTTGCGCTGATATGGCAACGGCGGAAATGGCAACAAATCGAGATATAGTTACGATCTTGCGAGGATATACAGACAGTTATCCGCAGCGCTTCGTTGACAGAAAGTTTATCTTTGCATGAGCGCTAGGAGCTCTCAGCATAAGTCATTGCGCGTATGCTACACACTTGTAATTTTATGTTACAAGGTGACGTCATGCATCAGCAATGTATCAAGCGATTGGCACGCCATGCTGCAGCCATGCGCTGGTGCTGCCTAATACTGGTAACGGGCCTGTGCCTGTCGGCCCTCCCTCGTGCCTTGGCGATAGAAGCCGCAACTACCTCGAATCGGGAGTCATCGAATCACGCCATCTACTCGCCAATTTCAGCGACTTTCATCAACCCTGGACTGAAAGGTGAGCGTTTCTGGGACATGATTGTCGCTACGATGCAGGCCGCCGCCCAGGATTTGAATATACGCCTTGAGGTGTTGTATGCCGACCGCGTACATGCCGCCATCCCTTATCTCATAAACGATATTCTTCGGCGCAAAACACCACCTGATTATTTGGTAGTGGTCAATGATGCAAAAATTGTTGCTAGTCTGCTACCCGCCATTGATAAAAGTTCCATAAAGCTACTTATGATAGTCAATGGCCTGGATGATGAGCAAAAACGAGAATATGGCATTCCAGGCTCTCCTCATCAGTCATGGATAGGATCTTTATTACCCGATATGGAAGGCGCTGCCCGTCGTACGGCGCGAGGGTTACTCTTGGCAGCACGCCAGCAGTTCGATACTCCTGTTTATCACGGGCTAGCACTGATCGGCGAGAACACGACTTCAGGTATTATAGCCATGAATAAAGGAGTACTAGATGTTTTTGCACATGCTGATGACCTGATACTGGATCGAGTGCTTGAAGCTCGCTGGAATCAGCAAGATGCTCAACGTCTGACAACTCACTACCTCGCATGGATGAAACAGAACGGAGAGGCACCACATATTATTTGGGCCGCCAATGACTCTATGGCAATCGGCGCAATAGATGCACTCTCTGCATCAGGCTTGACGCCCGGTAAGGATGTGTTTATCTCTGGCATGAACTGGAGTCCAGAAGTCATCAACATGGTAGAGGATGGCCGAATGCTGATGACTGATGGCGGCCATATCATGGCGGGAGCTTGGTCAATGGTCATGTTACGCGACTATGAAGACTCCACTGACATGCCAGCTCGAGAGATAATATTTCCAATGACGGCAATCACAAGAAACAACGTGGAATTTTATGGCCCGTCACTCAAGAACCCTCATTGGGATCTGGTTGATTTTTCATACTTCACACGTCCAAACGAAGGGCAGTATCATTTTCAGCCTCTCGATGTGCTAGAGCTGATGATCAATAATCAATATACCAGCAGTGCCATCGATAAACTGGCATTACCCATAACGGAACGCGGGAAGATTACGCCATGAGCATTGATATCCCGTCACCTAATCCATCAGCGAGCCCCCCACCCCACTTGCCAACTCCCGAGCATAGTAGCTCTCGATTACGCTGGCGCATCATTCGGTTATTAGTTCCGATAGCATTCTCTGTCTGTGCTCTGCTTGGTCTGTTGATACTGAGCTGGCATATCGACGAGCAAAAGAAAAAGATACATACGAATCATCTCAAGGCGCTCGAGATGGCATCACTGTCACTACCCGCCCCTATCTGGAATTTTGATCATGAGGTAGTAGATAAGTACCTGACAACACTACAAGCCGAGCCGACAATCCATGCCACGCGCCTTTATGACACACGCGGCAAGCTCCTCGTGTCACTGACTGACCCGATAGCAGCCATCGACCCGATGACACACAGCCAGATGCTCATTTATAGTAACTCACTCGTCAATCAGTCAGTGGGGCGTCTTGAGATCGATAGTACCTATACTCCCTTGCTCAATGAACGTAACGAAGAAGGGTTGGGGTTATTACTGATTGTACTCGGCATCGTGGCTAGTGTGTCTCTCCTACTGCTGTGGCAAATGCATGCTTACGTACTGAGGCCGCTCGATCGAGCGGTCAAAGGACTACATCAGATCGAGAACTCCGATGGTGATTTTTCACCGATGAAGCTCTCTCGTACACGTGAGATAAACGGTGTTATCCTGCAACTCAATCAACTCGGAAGTCGTGTTACTGATATTCTAAAAAAATTACGTGACAACGAGCAACGTTATCAGCATTTTTATCGTGACACACCCGCACTATTACTTGTCATTGACGAGGAGAGTATTATTCAAGATGCCAGTCAACTACTCATTGAGACAAGCGGATGGACGCGCCATCAACTTATAGGCGTCCCTTTCCATGAATTATTAAGCAGTCAAAATAAAGTAGATACTCTGCGAATTGAAACGTCACTGCGCAAGGGTAAATCCTGTAATGACATAGTGATGGACTTAAACTGTAAGTATCATGGTGATCGCCAGGTTCAACTCGTCATTCCGTCGTCAAACAGCAAAGATAAAAATGGCAGTATGCTGCTGTTGACAGATATTACCGAATTACTGATAACTCAACAGCGACTTCTTGAACACGAACTGATTGACCCACTGACACGTCTTCCCAATCGGCTTGCCTTGAATCAGCATCTCCAGCAATTGATTACAACAGATTCCATCTTCAGCTTGTTGATGATCAATATCGATCGCTTTCATAGCATCAATCATCACCTTGGTCCTGACGATGGGGATCGTCTCTTGGTCGAGACGGGTGAGCGCCTCAAAAGCTGCCATTCGGGCTGGATGGGCCGTATCGGGGGCGATGAATTCATCATGACCTGCGAGATTGACGAATTACGCTCACTGACGAAACGTATTGAGGAGGCTTTTTCGGCCCCATTACTAAAATCAGGCGAGCTCATTCATCTAAGTCTCAGCATGGCCGGGCTAGAGGCACAAATCGAAGGTCAGACGCCTAGTCGACTTATGCGAATGCTTGAAAGGACCATGATCGATATCAAGCATGGCAGCGGCAATCAATATCGTGCCTGTATTCGCGACAGTAATCAAAAGGATGGAGAAGCATTATTTCTCCAGGAAAACATGATTCGTGAAGCACTGACCATGAGATGGTTCACCCTCTACCTCCAACCTATCTATCTTGCCAATAGCCCAAATCTTGATGCACCTGAATTACTGGGTGCTGAGGTCTTGATTCGCCTCGAACATCCCGAGCTTGGTTTAATACCGCCCAATGACTTTATTCCTGCTGCTGAAAAAACAGGACAAATCATCGAAATTGGCAATTGGGTGCTGGAAGAGGCTGCAGTCATTCTCTGTGAGTGGCAAAAGCAAGGCTTCAGCACACGCTATCTCTCAGTGAATGCTTCGGTTGTCCAGTTCCGGGATCATGGGCTTCTTCATCAACTGGAATCGCTACTCGAGCGCTACCCGATAAATCCGACCAAACTGGTGATCGAGGTAACAGAAAATCTCATGCTCAATAATGAGGAGAGTCTTCGATACCAGCTCAAGGAGATACGCAAGCTGGGAGTCAACCTGTCTCTAGATGACTTTGGTACAGGCTTTTCCTGCCTGTCTTATCTGCATGAGTTGCCCTTCGGTACCTTGAAGATTGATCGATCTTTTGTCATGAATGTGGAAACCAATCCTAGAGACAAGAAATTGGCTCGCGTGATCGTGGACATGGCCAGCTCTCTGGGAATGCAGATAGTCGTGGAAGGCATCGAGCAGCGAGGACAGGCAGAAATATTTCAGGCGATGGGTGTCCGCGCATTTCAAGGCTATCATTTTGCACGACCCATGCCCCAGAAAGTCTTTGAAGCACGCTTTAGCCCTGCTGCAGACACTCGCCTTAGCCAGCTACGCAGTCAAAAAGGATAGCAAAACAAGCGGTCAATCTCCGTATCCGGAATCTGTCAACATAGTTGGCACATGAAGTGGTTCTGGCTTTTTAAAGCCCTACTGCCTGCGGTACCGGATCCCGCTCCGGATTCAGATGCACTATCTCCGGCAGGTCGAGTTTCCGGATGTCGCCTGACCACCGCTCCGGGTGACGCTGCTTCGCGGCCTCGAAGACCTCTCGGCGCTGCGTCAGAATGCCTTTGGCCTCGCCGTCATGACGCTGGCTCGGCGTGACGTAGCGAAGGGCGCTGTGCCGGTGCTCATGGTTGTACCACTCGGTAAATTGCTGAACCCAGTCCTGAGCCTCGGCCAGGGTGGCGAACCCGTCGACGGGGAAGCCCGGCCGGTACTTCAGCGTCTTGAAGGCCGACTCGGCGAAGGCATTGTCGTTGCTGACTCGCGGTCGGCTGTACGAGGGAGTGATGCCCAGGTCATAGAGCTTTTCCAGGAAGGTCGCTGCCTTCATCGGGCTGCCGTTATCTGAATGCAGAATCAAGGGTTTATGACGATCTGTCAGGCGCTCTCGCCAGCAGGTTTTCTGAATCAACTCAGCGGCCAGCTCGCCAGTCTCTGTTTCATAGATCTCGTGCCCGACGATCTTGCGGCTGAAGACGTCCATTATCAGGTACAGATACCACCAAGTGCCGCGCGCGGGACCGGGCAGCCACGAAATGTCCCAGCACCAAAGCTGGTTCGGCGCCGTCGCCTGGTGAGTGGTCGGTGGGCGCTTACGCTGAGGGGCCTGCTGTCGGCCCCGGTGATGTTGCTGATCATATTCATGAAGCACTCGGTATATCGTCGACTCAGAGGCCAGATAGCGGCCCTTGTCAGCCTGATCGGCCACGATGAAGGCCGGAGGGCGGCTTCGGTACTCTGGAGCGTTGCACAACGCCACGATCGCTTTTCGCTCCTCGGGAGATAGCTTGTTGGCCGGTTCCGGGCGATCGGCGTCGGGGCGGCGGTCCGCCGTCACTTCGCCTTCTGCGACCCAGCGGTAGTAGGTCCGCACGTTGATGCCCATCACCTGACAGGCCTTGGCCAGCCGAGCCCCGTCACGCTGGGCGTCTTGCACCAGGGTCACGATGCGCTGGCGATCCGGGAGGCTGGTCAGTCGTCCTCGTCGTGGGTCGTGCCCCAGATCGCCTCGGCTTTTTTTGACAGGGTCAACAGGGCCGCCGTCTCGGCGAGGGCCTTGTCCTTGCGGTGCAGCTCGCGCTCCAACTTACGGAGCCGCTT
>NZ_JEMF01000062.1 GCF_000591415.1 Cobetia crustatorum
GGCTTATCGGGTCATTACCCGCCAGCGCCAGTAGCATGTTATCCACTGCGCGTTGGGCCATTGAGGACCGCGTCTCATGGGTGGCCGACCCGATGTGAGGTAAGGCAACCACGTTGGGCATATGCGGGAGAGGAGATTCAACTGGCAGTGGTTCCTGCTCGAACACGTCCAGCCCTGCCGCGCCAATTTGCCTCGTTTTAAGAGCTTCAATCAGCGCCTGCTCGTCGATAACCTTGCCACGCGAGATGTTGATAAGAATGCCGTTGGGCTTCATACGCTCCAAGGCAGCTGAATCGATTAGCTTTTCGGTATCTGCATTCAGTGGCACGCTCACGCAGACGAAGTCGGAAGTTGCCAGTAGTTCTTGCAAGTTTAAGCGCAGTGCCCCCAGTTCCTTCTCTAGCTCGGGTTTTGGCGATGCCATGGTGTAGCGTATTTGCATGCCAAATCCCAACGCTCCTCTGCGTGCGATGGCGGCACCGATACGGCCGAATCCTACCATCCCTAGTGTCTTGCCATGAACATCGCTCCCGAAGAGATCAGGTCCAATGCTAGACTTCCAGTGACCGTCTTTTACCCAGCTGGCCAGTTCAACTGCTCGACGTGCAGTCGCCATGATCAGAAGAAATCCAGTATCTGCTGTGGTTTCGGTCAATACATCCGGTGTGTTGCACAGTAGAATGTTTCGTTCGGTCAATGTCGCTAGCGGATAATTGTCGTAGCCCACCGAGATGCTTGCGATGGTTTCCAGATACGGCGCGCTATCGATCAGCTGTGGTGTGACCTTGAGGCCAGCAGTGATGAGACCATGCGCTCTGGAAAGCGCCGCATGAAAGGCTGGGCTATCCGCGTCTTCATGATGCTCGAAGTAATCGACATCGTGATGCTGTCGGAGCTGTGCAAGCTGTTCCTCGTTGAGTCGGCGAAAGGCAACGATACGTTTTCTCATGAGGTGTCATTCCTGTGTCGATAAAAACAAAATTTTTGTGCTGCTTGGTGTCTGCTTGTCAGGCGGGCTATTGGGTGAGATCTTTCAGTTGATCACGGTTTGGCAAACCTTCCATGTCGCCTATAACCTGGACGGCCCGAGCTCCAATTAAATTGGCACGATGCAATGCTTCAGATGGAGTGAAGCCTTCTAATAAGGCGCTGATAAGACCTACGGCAAAGCCATCACCAGCTCCAACGGTATCTAGGACGCGTGTTACCGGAATACCTGCGACCGTGTAGGACTCAAGCTGGCCATTGAGGAGGCCTCGATAGTAGCTACCTTGTGGGCCGAGTTTGATAATGACAGCTCGCGCACCGCGTTCGAGATAGAAGTCAGCGATGGCTTCTGGTCTCTCATGACCGCTTAGAAGCCGCCCTTCAGATAGTCCAGGTAATACCCAATCAGCTTTTGCTGCCAGAGCATTGAGAGTCTCACGCATCACGTTTTCGTTTTTCCACAGGGAGGGGCGTAGATTGGGGTCGAACGAGATACTGGCTCCGGCATCGCGTGCCTTAACCATCATGTATTCTGAAAGCTCGCAAGTGACTGAAGATAGCGCGGGAGGAATGCCTGTGGCATGTAAATGGCGCAATTGCGAGAAGTCGATATCTTTCGCATCTTCAATGCATAGCTGGCTTGCAGCACTGTTACGGCGGTAGTACTCCACCGCAGGATCCTCGCTATCATTGGCGCGTGCCTTGAATACCAGTCCGGTGGAGCGTAGGGGGTCGGTATGCAGGAACTGGCAGTCCAACCCCTCATTACCGAGTGTCTTGCGTAGATAGCGTCCAAAGCTGTCGTCACCTACGCGACTCAACCAACCAACATGAAAACCCAGCCGCGCCAGCCCGATAGCGACATTGGTATCTGCGCCTGCCACTCGGCGATGGAAGTGATCTACGCATTCTAGAGCACCGGTTTCATCGGCTACCAGCATGGCCATCGCTTCGCCAAAAGCGATTATCTCCGGAGAATTTGTTTGAGGGTGTGATTTGTTCATGAATGCTCCTGGAGTGAGTGAGAGAAGAAAGATCCAGCATATGGTAAAGCGGTGACAAAAATCGCGATTAGAGACGAGGTATCTATTGAGTAGTAGTTATCGCTCTCAGTCGCTCGACTTCGCGACGGGTAATGCTTGGCAGGGCGGCTGACAGATAGCGGAAATCGACATTTCCTATGTCGTCTTTCGCAAGAGGGGATGTAGGTTGTAGGGGATATTCAATTGCGCGCATTACATCTTTAGGGAAATGGCGGAATATTGAAGACCACTCGATAAGGTCTGTATCACTTGGTACACGCGCGTGGCATTTTCCTGCGGTGTCAGTACTCACGCCTTTGCAGTGTACATAGCGTACATGCCGGCCAAGGCGCTCCGCGGCATGCTGTGCGCTGGCGCCACACCATTGCCAGTTGCCGATATCGAACGTCATGCCTAATGAACATCCAGCATGTTCGGCATCTTTCAAACAGGCAATCATCGCGGAGAGGGAGCCACCTTGTGAGGTCTGATCGTTCTCGATCAGTATTTGAGGGACTCCGCTATCGGCAAGCAAGGACGACAGCGCTTCCCAAGTATCTCGACCGGCCCCACGATAGTCACCCAGTGCGAACTTGATGCTTTCCGCACCCAGTGCATTTGCCTCGCGTAGTCGCCTAGATACGCTTTCGGCAGGACGCGTTGCATTCCAGAGTCCATCTGCGGTGGAATAAATGACGCCAAGTGCATGTTCTGCGCATTGCGCGCCTAGCATATCGAAAGCTTGGAAGTCAGTAGGTAATAATTCGCGACGAATCTCGACCTTGTCGGCCCCGGCCTCATGTATCCAGTCCAGGCTAGCGGCCTGCCCCCGTGCCAGCATCAAGGTACTACCGAAAGCAGAGGTGCAGACTGCAACCTGCGGAATAGTTGAAGAGCGATCAAGTTTTGGTACCGATACCATATCAAGATGTGAGGTCATCTTTCCTGATCTCCTTATGATGGTTAAGACATGTCTGAAATGAAAAGCTGATTGATTCAAATAGCGTGGGGGTCAGGACAGGATGTTGAGCCACGCTTGATCAATGTTGGGTGATAGCGGATATGGCGTGACTGCCCGACGTAAGCCTCACGATTGCGTTCCAGAAGGCAGGCAAAAGCCCGTCGCCCGATTTCTTCCGTGGGCTGTGCCAATGTCGTGATACCCGGCGTCAATAAGCTGCACCATTCCAATTCATCAATGCCTAGGAGGCCGATAGAGCCGGTATTCAGCTTGAGCTGTTTGAGGCAGCGTGCCGCCATCAACGTCATGTTGCCATTACCACACAGGATGGCAGGTCGACTTGCCGTGGATATGAATTGCTCCACCACGGGCACCAATGACGTCAAGCCAGCGGACATCGATAGCATGAAGGTCTTACCATTGATTGTGCTTTCCTGCGCGGTTAGCTGGTAGGTGAGTCGTGACAAGCGCTCCTGACGTGAGCTTGCGTGGTTCACCGGTTCGCTCAGGTAGAGAATGTCTCGATACCCAGTCTCAATAAGATGCGCTATAGCCATGTCGATGGTGGCATCATTGTCGAGTCCGACCATGTCAGCCTCTACCCCCGGTAATTGTCGGTCCAATAACACCATTGGTAAGCCAGTTGAGGCTAGCTCTGCAAGCTCTTGGCTGACACGTCCGCTGGCATTGACTACCAAGCCTTCAATGCCGTAACTAATTAACTGTGCGATATGGGCTTGCTCAAGGCGAGAGTCATTGTCAGTATTGCAAATCATCAAGGAGAAGCCTTGTTCGCGTGCAGCTTGCTCTATGCCGTGCATGACAGCCACCGAAAAGGGGTTACGGATATCTGCGACCAGCATGCCAATCAGGCCGGTGCGCCCCCCTTTAAGGCTGCGTGCCATTAGGTTTGGGCGATAATTGAGACGGGAAGCCGCCCGCGCGATGCGTTTCTGAAGATCGAGTGACAATTGCTCGCGAGCCCCTCCAAAATAACGTGAAACGCTTGTCTTGGATGCGCAAGCCTCTTGCGCAACTTGCTTTAGAGTAGCGCGGCGACTATGAGCGGGGGGGGCTAAGTTCATCTGGTGGCATGTCACGCTCGTATTATCGAAATAATGGTATCGTTCCCATCGTAGTGTTCCTTAATAAGGTTGCAAGCTGGTCTTTGGTCTTAGGTAATGGGGGCGCATAGTCATTTTCTTACGCCCCCAGGGTTGATCTACATCAGGGAGATCATGTGGTCGTAAGGCTTTTAGGCGGCGCAGACGCGGCTCTGCTTGGTTCAGGTCTCTTCACACTCGTTTGCCGTCCATCAGGCGCGGCAGGGCTTCAGGGTTGGCGTCGCGCAATGTCGGGCTCAGCAGTGCCTCCGGCAGGTCCTGGTAGCACACCGGACGCAGGAAGCGTTCGATGGCGGCACTACCCACGGAAGTCGTGCGGCTATCGGAGGTGGCGGGCCACGGGCCACCATGCACCATGGCCTGACAGACTTCGACACCAGTGGGCCAGCCATTGGCCAGGATACGGCCAGCGCGACGCTCGAGTACTGGCAGCAGCTGACGCACCGCATCGTGATCAGCGTCATCCATGTGTACGGTGGCGGTCAACTGACCTTCCAGGTACTCACAGACGGCACGCATTTCCGCAATGTCGCGGCATGCAATGATCAGTGCACTGGCGCCAAAGACTTCTTCCTGCAGAGCGGGTTCGCTCAGGAAATCACTGGCCGAGGTACGGAACAGTGCCGTCTGACACGGGCTGGCATTATCTGAATCCAGCGCACCACGCGCGACTTCCTTAACTTGCGGCAGACTTGAAAGCTGCTCGACACCCTTGCGATAGGCGTCATGAATGCCGGGTGTCAGCATGGTTTGGCAGCCACTTGCAGCGACGCTGTCGGCGGCAGTCGCGATGAAGCGTTCCAGTGCCTCACCTTCCAGCGCCAATACCAGGCCCGGGTTGGTACAGAACTGGCCTGCGCCCATGTTCAGCGAGCCGATGAAGGCCTGTCCTAGTGATTCGGCGCGTGCTTCAAGTACGGCCGGCATCAGCAGTACCGGATTGATGCTGCTCATCTCGGCGTAGACCGGAATTGGCTGCGGGCGATTCTGGGCCGTCTTGAGCAATGCGGTGCCGCCACTGCGCGAGCCGGTGAAGCCGACAGCCTGAATGCGCGGATCAGTGATCAGTGCCTGGCCGAGAATTCTGCCACTGCCATAGAGCAGAGAGAACACGCCTTCCGGCAGGTTACAGCGCTTGACGGCGCGCTGGATGGCCCCACCGACCAGCTCGGACGTACCCGGATGGGCAGAGTGCGCCTTGACGATTACCGGGCAGCCCGCCGCAAGGGCAGAGGCGGTATCTCCGCCTGCCACCGAGAAGGCCAGCGGGAAGTTACTGGCGCCAAAGACCGCGACCGGGCCCAGAGCAATGCGACGCTGGCGCAGATCGGCACGCGGCATCGGACTGCGTTCTGGCAGGGCGGGATCAATGCGGACATCCAGCCACTCGCCAGCACGTACGACACCGGCAAACAGACGCAACTGACCACAGGTGCGGCCACGTTCGCCTTCAAGACGCGCGCGCGGCAGACCGGTTTCCTGCAGGGCGCGTTCGGTGATCTGTTCACCGATGGCCTCGATTTCCTCGGCGATGGTCTCAAGGAAGGTGGCGCGTGATTCTGGGTCTGTCTCGCGGAAGCTATCGAAGGCGTCATGTGCAAGTTTACAGGCCAGTTCGACTTCTTCTGCACTGCCGGAGGGATAGCCCGGCTCAAGCGTCTCGCCATTGGCAGGATTGATGGCATGCAGCGGCTTGCCAGTGGCGAGCAGGCTGCGCTGGCCGATGAGCTGATGTCCGTGCAATGGCGATTGGTCTGAAAGTGACATATGAAATATCTCTTCTCTGTTGACTGTACAGGGGCGAAACAGCCCCGACACAAACGATGGCCACTGGGGCTTGGCATGTGTCGAGGCGGTGGCATCCCTGGCTTGCGAGAGCTTCTGACCCATTTGCGGTCTTGGTTCGCAAATGATGCTGTCTTATGCGTGACGCTGGTTTACGGACACATCTGGCCGCCATTGATATCGATCACCTGACCAGTGATGTAGCCACTGGTGGCATGCGATGCGAGGAACAGGAAGGTGGGAGCGCATTCTTCCGAGGTACCGAAGCGGCCCATCGGGATGCTGCCAGCAATCTTCGCCCGCAGTTCTTCGCTCTTGTCGGCATGGAAGACGGTGTCGATGGTGCCCGGGGAGACGATGTTGAAGCGCACATTGTCCTTGGTGAACTCCTTCACCCAGTTGCGATGCAGGTTGTGCAACATGGCCTTGGTGCCGCCATAAAGAGAGGCACCCAGGCCGCCACCTTCACGACCCGCGATGGAACCGGTGCTGATGACGCTGGCAGTGGTGCCGGATGTTGCAGCAGATGCCTTGAGGTGCGGCATCGCGTACTTGGTCGTCATGATTGCTGAGCGCAGGTTGAGGTCCATCACCAGATCAAAGGCTGCATCGTCGAGGCTCTCAAGGCCGGCACGAATGCCCAGGCCGCCGGCGTTGTTGACCAGCACATCCATGCCACCGAATGCCTTGGTGAAATCTTCAATGAGTGCGGCACAGCCTTCGCTGGTAGAGAGGTCGCGTGCGAAGTATTCAAAGCGTGCACCGGTGGCTTCCATCTGAGCGATGGCATCCTGTGCAGCCTCATCCTTTTGACGGCTGTTGATGCCGACCAGCGCGCCTTGGCGAGCAAATGCGACGGCAGCTGCTAGACCGATGCCTTTGGTGGAACCGGTAATCAGAACCTTTTTCTGCTGGAGATCGGTGAACATGGCAATTTCCTGAGTGATCAGTGTGTTGTTGTGTGGCCGGTATTAGTAAGCAAGTACTGCGGGCAATTGCTTTAAATGAGCCACTTGGAGAAGTAGGGGAGGAGGGAGGTATTGGCGAATATTGATACCTTCCGACCGGCAGGAGTCACCTTAGCTCACTCTTTTGTGATCGACAAACAAATAATAACAACTGGTGGGCGTGGTCTTCTCTACGTCAACGAAAGGGGATGCCAAAATGTGGTTGTGGTATCAGTTGAGATACACGTTAGTCGTATATCGAGGCAGAGGTGAGCGCATCGGCTGATACGAGTGTGACGAAATTGTTTGTTGTTTCGATATATTTGTTTATTTTCAATAGTTTAATCTTGTTTTTCTGAGTGGTTTTTCACCGAATGGAAAGGAGTGTTACGGCCATAGGATAAGGGTATCGCGATGAAGAGTCAGCTAACCTAGGGGAAGCACTACGGCATTCTCCTTCGAAACCTGTATTGAGGGTAGTCGTCACGATCATTTTTGGATTGGTCTAAAGTTCAAGTTGTCATAACTTGTAAAGTCATCGTATCCCGCTGACACTCATCTCAGTGCCAAGGCAGTGACTGCAACATCGTATCCGCTGCCAAATCGCTCGAGCGCCATTAGATAAGCAGAGTACGCAGTATCTCTGATGGAACCCTGCTCGCAGCTCAAGTGAAGATCGCAACATCCAATGCCTCACTGACAACAGCTCACCAACGCCCCCATAACAAGATAAAGAGAGAGTCCAAGCCATGCGTAAACTGTCACATGTCCTCTGTGCTTCAGTCCTCACCCTATCTGCTTCCGTCGCCATGGCGGCGGATTATCCCTACAAGCCGATTACCCTTATCGTGCCGTGGTCTGCCGGCGGTGGTACCGATTCGGTGGGTCGTCAGCTGGCGGCTGGGCTGCAACAAGAGTTGGGTCAGCCGGTCAATGTCGTCAACAAGACCGGCGGGTCCGGTGTTGTCGGTCATATGACCATGAAGATGGCACGCCCTGACGGTTATACCCTTGGGCTGGGCACGGCAGAAATTGCCACTTATCAGCACATTGGTACCGCTCAGCTTTCCTACAAGGATTTCACTCCGATTGCACTGCTCAATCTGGATTATGCGGCGTTCACCGTGAAGGCTGATTCCGAGTGGGAGACGCTGGATGACGCACTAAAAGCTCTCAAGGCCAATCCCAGCGATTACACCGTGTCTGGCTCTGCGCCGGGTGCTGCCTATCACCTGTCCTTCGCGGGCTTCCTTGATCAGCAGGGCATTAATCCGAATGACGTGACGTTGGTGCCAAGTGAGGGCGCCGCGCCGGGTCTACAGGAACTGGCCGCCGGTGGCGTCGACATGGTGTTCTCCTCCATGCCGGAATCCGAATCCATGCGTGCCTCGGGCCGGGTCAAGACACTGGCAGTGCTGGCCAACGATCGTCTGGACTCCTTCCCGGATGTCCCGTCCGCGAAAGAGTTGACGGGTTCTGAGTGGAACCAGGGGTCCTGGCGTGGACTGGTAGGCCCGAAGGGAATGCCAGAAGAAGTGACTGAGCGCCTTGAAGAAGCGACTGAGAAAGTCTGGAACTCCGAGCAATTCCAGACCTTCATGTCCAGCCGTGGCTTCGGCACTGTCTGGGAAGATGCGGAAGGCTTTGAAGCCTTCATGAAAGACCAGGATGAAAAGAATGCGGTCACCATCGAAAAGCTGGGCCTGGCCAATTGATCGTCCGGCCAATGATGACCTGCTTGTTTTTACTTCTGATGTTTTCATGAGAAACCGCACATGCGTACCAATGACAAGGTGACGGGTGTGGTGACGGCAGCCTTTGGGGCTGCCGTCATATATGCCTCTCTCGATCTGAAAAATCTTCCCCGCCAAGACTATGGTGCTGGCACCTTTCCAACGGTGATTGGCGGCTTGTTGGTGCTATTCGGTGCCATCCTGCTATTGCGCGGCCTCGGCAATCGCGAGGAGTGGCTTGCGTGGCAGCATCCTGTCCCTTTGATGCACTTCATTCTGACGTTGGCTGCCATTTGTGCCTCTGTGGTGGCCTACGTCTATCTGACGCCGGTGGTGGGGTTCCCCGTGGTGTCTTTTGTCCTGCTTTCTTTACTGCTTTATACCTTCCATCATCGGCGCTGGTTGCCGTCGATGGGTATGGCTCTGACAGCGACCGCCATTATCTGGGGCGTATTTGGTCAGTTACTACATGTGCCGCTTGAGCTGGGGCTGCTGGAAAAGGTGATCTACTCATGAGTGATCTACTACAAGCCGCCTCGATGGTCTTCACCTGGGAGGTGTGCCTCATCATTCTGGCCGCTTCACTGTTTGGACTGTTCATGGGCGCCATTCCGGGTCTGACGGCGACCATGGCAACTGCGCTGTTGGTACCGGTGACCTTCTTCATGGATCCGCTGCCGGCAATTGCCGCTATCGTGTCTGCAACGGCGATGGCCATTGTGGCGGGTGATATCCCCGGTGCTTTACTGCGTATACCCGGGACACCCGCCTCGGCGGTATATACCGAAGAAGCCTTTGCGATGGGCAAACAAGGCAAGATTGGTTTGGCGCTGGGTCTCAATGTGACCTGCTCGATGATCGGTGGCGTCATTGGCGTACTGATTCTGGCCTTCTGTGCACCGATGATTGCCGAGTTTGCGATCCAGTTCACCAGTGATGAGTACTTCTGGCTGGCGTTGCTGGGGCTTTCTTGCGCCATTCTGGTATCCGGCGCTGACCCGCTCAAAGGCGGCATCTCGATGCTGGCTGGCCTTGTCATTGCCATGGTCGGCATGGACAGTGTGTCCGGTCAGATGCGCTTCACGTTTGGTAACTACGATTTGCTGGCGGGTATCTCGATCTTGCCGGTGTTGATTGGCCTGTTCGCCATTTCCGAGCTGATTCGTCGCATGCCGGAAACACGTAATCGTGCACCGTTGTCACCACCAATCATCAAGAATCCCTTTGAAGGTGTGGGCAGCGCGCTGTGGAAGTACAAGGGAGGTGTGTTGCGCGGTGGTGCACTAGGCACCGTGATTGGCGCCTTGCCTGGCGCAGGCGCTGACATTGCTTCGTGGATTAGCTATGCCGTCAGTCGCAAGCTGTCCAAGACGCCGGAAAAGTTCGGTACTGGACACCCGGAAGGGCTAGTGTCTGCCAGTGCGGCCAATAACGCGTCTCTCTCGGGTGCTTATATCCCGGCACTGGTCTTTGGTATACCGGGCGATACGGTGACTGCCATCATCATTGGCGTATTGATGACCAAGGGCATTACACCAGGGCCAGATGTCTTTGTGACTCAGGGCCCGCTGGTGAATGCCATCTTCATGGTCTTCATCTTGGCCAATCTATTGTTGTTGCCGCTAGGTTTCATGGCCATCCGTGGCGCGCGTCATATCCTGTCGATTCCGACGGGCATCCTGTTCCCGCTGATTCTGATGTTCTGCATCGTCGGTGCGTTCGCGGCCAACAATGCCATGTTCGATATCTGGATCATGCTGGGTATTGGTGTGATGGGCTTCTTCATGGCCGAGAATGATTTCCCAGTGGGGCCGATGATCTTGGCGGTAATCTTGGGGCCGATCGTTGAGAGCAACTTCATGCGCTCGATCCTCAAGTCCAATGGCGACCTGACGGCCTTTGTCGATCGTCCGATCGCGATGGTACTGGCCATTGCCGCCGTCGCTGTCTGGTCCATGATCATCGTCAACGGTGTGCGTGCCGGTCGCAAGGTGCCGGCTACTGCGAAATGATATGAACGTCCGTGACAGAGGCGTTTAGTGGGGCGGGGCTTTCCGCGCAAGCGCTTGCCCCGTATCCTTCCCCCTAGATGTCGGATTTCCGGCAGGCCCATGTGAAGGATGATCAGTAGAGATGAGTGAGGTAGCCAAGCATTCGCTGGCCTCGGTGGTCTACGAGAAAATTCTCGCAGCCATCATCAGTGGCGATTACCCCGTCAATAAGAAGCTCCCCACCGAAGCACGTCTTTGTGAGTGCTACGAAGTGTCGCGGCCTGTGTTGCGAGACGCCTTGGCCCGCTTGCGTGAAGACAACCTGGTCGTCTCTCGGCGTGGGTCTGGCAGCTTCGTGGTCAATCGGCCGGATAGTGCGGTGCTTGAATTCGCGCGGATCTCGAGCATTGCCGACATCCAGCGCTGCTTTGAGTTTCGCACCAATGTGGAGGCGAGTGCAGCAGGGCTTGCGGCGCTACGTCGAACGGCAGAGCAACTTGACCTGATTCGTGATCGTTACGAGGCGATCAATCAAGCCAATCTGAATCACGCACGTGCCTCTGAAGAAGACTTCGAGTTTCATCTCGCGATTACCGAAGCTGCCAGCAATCACTACTATGTAACGGTATTGCGCTCGCTGAATCAGAGCATCAAGGAGGGCATGAATCTGACGCGTGGCTTGTCGTTGCGCGCCTCGGAAGAGCGCCTGCGCATCGTGCAGGACGAGCATCTTGCGATCATTGCTGCTATTGCCGACAAGGATGCAGTACGTGCGGAAAGTACGATGCGCACGCACCTGGAAGGCGCCAGACGCCGGATGTTCGAGGGTGTTCAAGCGTAGATATCGCTGAAAAGTCAGACGTTCTGGTTTGGCCGGTGCTGTCGTTGGGAACACCTGGCGGCAGCATCAGGTCGTATTACGCACTGTCTGTCGGCTTTCCCTGAGCCGCCATCTCTTCTCCTTCTCCTTATATCCCGACCCCTATCCTTGTCCGGGCCGCCCCTGGAGCTTTCCTTCTCGCCAACGTTGAGCGACACGCTCAGCATGCGTCAGGTCGCGACAGTAGGTCAGTGTCGTGGCGCGCTTGCGAATGCCTGCTCGGCGCAGCTTGAGAATCATGGCCGTGGTGACTCCGCTCAGAATCAGGGCGATTCCCTTGCGTTGCAGGTTGTCGATCAATGACTGAAGCGCAACGATGGCTGTCCCATCCATGCTGGGAACCGCTGACATGTCGATGATCACGGTCGATATTCTGTCATCCACTCGCTGAAGCGAGACAAGGGCCTTCTCCGCCACGCCAAAGAAGAGTGGGCCAGTGATGGCGTAGATGGCGATGTCATCAGGCAAAGCCTCTCGTGACAGATCGTGGCTGGACGATAACTGTCGTGTGTCAGTGATCTGCATCATGCGCCGGATGAACAGTACCGCTGCAAGCCCGATACCCACGGCGACGGCCAGTACCATGTTGAAGAGTACGGTCAAACCGAAACAGACCAGCAGAATTGCCACATCCCCCGCCGGTGCCGAGCGCAGAATGTGCACGACATGTCTGGCCTCGCTCATGTTCCAGGCGACGATGAACAACAGCGCGGCAAGAGTGGCCATGGGCACCATTCCCAGAAGCCCTGTAAGGGCGATCACGGCCAGCAGCACAACCCCTGCATGAACGACGGCTGCCACGGGTGAACGCGCACCGCTGCGGATGTTGGTAGCTGTTCGTGCAATCGCGGCAGTGGCCGTGATTCCCCCAAACAGAGGGGCGACGATGTTGCCCAGCCCCTGTCCGATCAGCTCGGCATTCGGATCATGACGTGTCTTGGTCAGTCCATCCGAGACGACAGCACACAGCAGCGACTCAATGGCTCCCAGCATGGCGATGGCAATCGCGGGCCCCATCAGCGCCTGAATCAGCGCGAAGTTCAGCACTAGGGGAGCGCCATCAGCTCCGGGGAGGTTCCAGGGGGCCATCATGCTCGGTGCAATCGGAGGAATTCCCGTGCCGCTTGTGCCATGGGCCTCCCAGCTGAACCGGGATGCAATGGTCTCGACGGCCATGCCTGCAGTGGCATCTCCCAGCCAATGATTGAGCCCATAGGCGGCAATGGCCCCGCTCATCAGCCCGACCAAGGGCGCCGGGACGAGAAAGCGTAGATGAGGACAAAGACGCGGCCATGCCAGCATCACTATCAGGCTGAAGACGCCGATGCCCAGTTCACTCATGCGAGTGCTCGGCAGGGCACTGAATATCCTTCCCATGTTGTCGAGGAAGTGCTCACCGAGCTTTCCGATGCTGAGCCCGAGAAAGTCGGGTATCTGCAAGACCGCGATTACCGTCGCGATGCCCGCCGTGAATCCCAGCACGACCGGATAGGGCACTAGCTGAATCAGCTGGCCCATTCTCGTCACTCCCATGATCACCAGCATCATGCCTGCCATCATCGTCGCAATGAGCAACCCTCCAAGCCCATATTGTTGAACGATGGGAAACAGAATGACCACGAAAGCTGCCGTCGGGCCAGACACATTGAAGCGCGATCCGCCGGTGAGCGCGATGATGGCGCCGGCCACGATAGCCGTATAGAGCCCGTGCTGTGGCGCGACACCTGCAGCAATGGCCAATGCCATCGACAAGGGGACGGCGACGGTACCGATGGTCAGACCTGCCATGACATCCTGACGTAAATCAGCCACTCCGTAGCCTTCTTGCCAGGCACTGTGTAGCCCTGTGGAGATACGGGGAAGCGTTATGGAGAAGCGACGACGTGCCATGCGTGCCAATTCCTCTTGTGATCGCAAGATGTCATGGCCCGAGGGCAGGCCAGTGGCAGAAAGCAGCGAGAATTATATGATAATAGTATGTTAATTACATTAACATACTATTATCATTCTGTTGGGTTCTAATCCTGCGTAGTGCAGCTGTACAGTCAATGAGTCCGCTGGCTCCATCTCTTGAGGATGGGCATGTCAGGTCGAATCGAGGGTGTTGATGACTGCTACGTGATCAAGTGTTCGTCAGCATTGAGGGATAGAGGCATGAGAGGGGCGGGGCAGAAGGGAGAAAAGGACAAGAAGGACAAGAAGAAAAGGACAAGAGAGGCACATATGCGGTGGCAGCTTGTACCGGGCATCCTGGCCAATTAACATTTGATGATAATGTTTCAGGAGCAGGATAATGGAAAAGAAGACCGCGCGACTCACGCTGATGATTGACCCTCACAAAAAGCAGGCCTTCGAGCAACTTTGCGCCTCTCAAGATCAAACGCCTTCCCAGGTGGTACGTCAGTTGATTCGAGATTATCTCCAGACGCATGGCGTCGAATACGCCACTCAGCCTGAGCGCATCAACGGCAAGTGAAAGAGGGATCGAACACCATTGATATTCAGAGAGATTGTGAGCTGACGCCGTTGAGCCCGCACGAGGATGTACCATCTCGTTGAGTACTTGTCCGTTGCATGCGAGATGGCACGCGGCCTGTCACTGAGCACCTCTGAAGATACGTGCGCGAGGCCAAGAATGCTCATCGATGAAATCGGGAGGGTGACAAGCACTGGACGTAGTCTGGCAAGTCTTCATTTGCCACCAGGCCTGCCACCAATTCCCCGGTCTCTGCCGCCATTGTTAGCCCCAGGTGACCGTGGCCATAGGCGAGCAGCAACCCCGGGCAGCCGGGCATTTCCCCAATGACGGGCAAACCGTCTGGCGTCGAGTGACGTACTCCCATCCAGCGTTTCGATATCTCGAGGGGATGTCCAAACAGTGTCTCGCCCCATGCCTTCAGATATCCCCAGCGCTGGGCGGTGGCGCGGCGTGAGGGTGAGCAGAATTCCGTTGTGCCTGCCAGGCGAATGCCCCCTGACATCGGGGTGGCATAGAAATGATGCGCCAGCCAACCCACTGGACGTGACAAGGGCAATGGCGTGCCAAGTTCGACGTGATAGCCCCGTTCACTGACTACCGGGAGTCGCTTGCCCAGGCCGGCAAGCAGCTGATTGGTGGCAATGCCTGCACATAGCACGACATGCGAGGTGTCATGAGTCTCGCTCCCCATGCTCAATCGCCAGCCGCCACTGGCGAGCGGGGCAAGATGCTCTACTCGCTTCTGAGTGCATTCAAAGTCAGGCGACTGCAGTTGCTGATAGAGCTGTTGGCTGAGGGCCAGTGGGCTGCTCAGATGATGGGTGTCCGGGTAATAAAGCCCACCGTGCAAGCCAGTCGCGTTGAGTGAGGGTTCGAGATCACGAGCCTCACTAGGGCCGAGTGCCTGGCAATTGATGCCGTCAAGGCGCTTGGTCTGTGCCATACGTTCCAGCGCTTTACTCGCCAATGGCGCGTCGCGATGAATCTGCAGGCATCCCGTATCACGACTCAGAGGAGGCGCCGATGAATCCTGCACCTGTTCGATGAGCGCGTGCTGGCGTTCGACGGACTGAGATAGCAGCACCATCAGGTCAGCTTTATGGCGCTGAAAGTTTCTGGGTGTCGCGGCATTGAGAAAGCGCCAGCCAAAATTGGCCAGGGCGGGAGCATGGCGCAAGGCGATGCCGACAGAGGGCATCTTGCTCATCAATTGTCCCGGTAACTGCTGCAGGGTATCGCGATTGGCCATGGGTGAGGTGGCGTAGTTGGCGATCAATCCTGCATTGCCAAGAGAGGTGCTTTCACCTGCCGGTTGAGGATCAAATAGATGGACATGATAGCCACGTGCTCGCAGAGCCCGACAGGTAGCCAGGCCGATGATACCGGCACCAATGACCGCAACACTGCCTTGTCTCGCTCGTTCTGTTTCTCGCGTTTGTCCTGCTTCACTCGTGGGTGCTGGCTGGGCCGTGGGATGAGGGGACTCTCTAGGCATCAGATGTGTTCTCTTGAGGGATGTATCGACAAGTCATTGAATCAGTCGCAAAAGCCATTGGACGTGCATGCTCCGTGTTGTGCATCGAACACGGAGCATTGCCCTATGGAAATCATCGGCTGATGGTAATGTGCCACTCATGACTCAGTTTTTGAGGTGGCACTTGCTGATAGCCTTTGTTGATGGTTCTTGTTGATGATGCACGCTAGTTGTCGCGGTAGAACTTCCAGGAGGCTATCGCGATACCCACGGCGGTCAGGATGCTCAGCAGGCAGATCGCATAGAGGGAAAATCCGAACATGACTGTCTCCTCAAGAGTGAGTGGAGTGAGAGATGGGAGTGTCGCCATTCTGCTCGGGGGCAACGTTCATCAGCCGGTAGACCAGTACGAAGACCACGATATTGGCCGCGACGCCTGCAATCAGGGGCGTGAGTCCTGTCAGAGCTTCAAGTTCCAAGCCGCTCCATTTCCAGACACTGGTCGTCAGCGCACCTGCCAGCATGGCGGCGACACCGGCTCGCTTGCAGCGAATCTTGAACATCACTGCGAAGACGAAGGGCAGCAAGATGGTCGGTGCCCATAGTGCATAGCTCAGTAGCAGGGCGTCGATGATGGAGGTGGCATATAGCGCGAAGATGACAGCACCGAGGCCGATGGCCAGATTGACGCCACGTTCGATCCACAGTTGCTGCTTGCCGGACATCGCGGGATTGATGAAGGGCTTGTAGATGTCCGCCACGAAGATGACTGCGGCAGAGTTGAGGTATGAGTCGGCAGTGGACATGACGACGGCCAGCAATGAGGCCAATACCAGTCCCGTAAGTCCGAGGGGCAAGGCATCACGAATCAGTTCTGGCATGGCTTGATCGGGGGCGATCTGCGGGTAAAGCACCAGTGCGATCAGTCCGATGGTCGAGCTGATCGCATAGAACAGCAGCCCAAACCCGCCTGCCAGTGAATACCCTATCTTGGCATGGCGAGAATCAGGGGCTGACAGTGCACGCTGGGTATAAGGCGGTACCAGCGTTTCCCCCAGCAGGAAGGCGATGAAGATGCTGGCGAACATCAGCGGTGAATAGTCGCCCATGATGCTGAAATGCTCGCTGGGCAGTGCGGCGATCAAGGCCTCTGGACCGCCAATCTTGTCGAGTCCGACAATCATGGTGATCGGCAGGAAGACTGCGAGCATCACGAACTGTACGACATCGGTCTGGATGACGGCCCACATGCCACCCGCGGTGGAGTAGATCAGTACCACGGCCATGCCGATCAAGATCCCCGTACTGATCTCTATTCCCATGATGGCGTTGAAGACAGTGCCGATGGCAAGCGCTTGAGCCCCCAGGATGCCGATACAGAAGATCAGTGAGAAGACGCCTGTCAGCAGCCGTGCGCTACGCCCGTAGTGATGCGCCATGATATCGCCGACGGTCTGGGCACCGGAATAACGCTTGAGTCGCGGAGCAATGAACAGTCCCGCCAGAATGGTGGCGATCGGAAAGGCGGAGGCGGCAAACATGAAGGCGTAACCTTCATCGAAGGCCTTGCCGGCGCGCCCCATGGAAGCGCCACCGCCGAGGAAGGAGGCAGCAAGTGTGGCAAACAGGACAGGCCAGATGATCTTGTTGCCAGCGACGGCAAAGTCGGCACTGCTGGAGGTCTTCTTGGCGCTTCGATAGCCGATATAGAGCAATATGGCGAAATACAGCAGTAGCCCCAGGAGGTCGATCGTGTGCATTGTATGGTGCCCTTTGTTGTTGGTTATGAGGGTCAGGCCAGCTTCCCCTCTCTTGGGGTATAAGCACAACTAAAGGCTATCTATTAAGTCATAAGAACAATTTAGAGCCCAGCCACTAGAGTCAAGTCGCCATGAAACTCAGACATAACCTGCGCCAGCTACAGATATTCCAGGAAGTGGTGCGTACCGGTAGTCTTTCGCAGGCTGCGCGTAGACTTGCCTTGACGCAGCCTGCGGTGAGTACCGCGATCGCCAATCTCGAGCATGAGGTCGGTTTTCTGCTTTTTCGACGCAATCACTATGGCACTCAGCTGACACCAGAGGCGGTCCACCTGGCCGAGGGAGTCGACAAGGTGCTGGCCTCGGTGGGGCATCTGGACGAGCTGACGGATGGTTTGCGTGATGGTCATGCCGGCAAGCTGACGGTCGCGGCGATGCCGGGGTTGTCGCCGACCGTGATGCCCAAGGTGATGGCGCGCTATCTGATGGACTATCCCAACAGTCGGCTGTCATTGCAGACATTCAGTTCGCGCAAGATCGCGGAGTGGGTGGCAGAGGGCCAGTTCGATCTGGGAGTGATCGAGGCAGATGCGGCGGTAGAGGAGCTGGTGCTTGAAGAGTACCGGTTATGCATGACGCTCGCGGTTCCCAAGGGGCATCGTCTGGCAGAGCGCACGTCACTGACACCGCAGGATCTGGCCGGTGAGACCATGATCACTCTGGACCAGCATCACCAGAGTACGCTCAAGCTGGCGCGTGCTTTCCAGCAGGCCGGCATGACGCTGCAGGCGAGCATCGAGACCCATCTGTTCCCCTCTGTCGCGATGCTGGTCAATGAGGGGCTGGGTATCGCATTGATTGATCCCGTGACGGCAGAAACGATGCTGGAACGTCGGGATTGCCACCTTTGCGTCGTGCCTTTCGTGCCGACGATCACACTGGACGTCGCTCTGATCACTTCGCGGTTTCATGCGGTGTCACGACAAGGTCAGCGTTTCATGCCGTATCTGAGAGCGGAACTTGCCGATTGGCAATCGCGCTCAGAAGAGCGTCATGCCATTACGGTGCAGCAGGCTGAGGGGGATGCAACAACCACTGGGTGAAGCGCTGTGCCGGCTGGCTCATGTGTCGATGCTGAGGGGTGAGCAACGACAGCGTGCCGATGCTGGGCAAGGTCTGGGGCAGTGCCTTCACGAGGCGTCCCTGAGTGATGTCGTCTTTCAGCAGCTTCGACCAGCACAGGATGACACCCTGTCCCGCCAGGGCGGAATGCAGGAGTAGCTGGTAGCTATTGGCGCGCAGGCTGTGTGCGGGTTCCTGCCAGTCGAAGCCCAGTGACTCGAACCAGTGCTGCCAGGTCAGCCAGTCCCTGAAGTGATCCTCGACGATCAGCAATGTATGACGAGTGAGCAGGTCGTGTGGGCCGCCAATGGCATCGTGGCACTCAAGATAGGTAGGGCTGCAGACGGCGATGACTTCCTCGTCGTGAAAGATGGGGTCTGCGCTCAGTCCCGGAGTCGATCTCATGCGAGAGGTGGTAATAGATTCCGAGATCGAACTCGGCGAGATCCAGTCGGTAGGGGTCTTCTACCGTCAGGATGCGCAACTCGATGTCTGGATGGGCCTCACGAAACAGCGGGAGCTGCCGCGCCAGCCAGGTCGAGGCTATCGCCGGACTGGTGGCCAGGGTGAGCTGACGCTCATTGCCACGACGTCGCTGGCGGGTGGTCTCGTCAGCCAGTTCGCGTAATACGCGACGCACCACGCGATAGTAGTTTTCGCCTGCCGGTGTGGGTCTCAGGCCATCATGGTCACGCGCGAACAGCGGGCGGCCGAGATCCTCCTCCAGACGTTTGATCTGGCGACTGATGGCGCTCTGGGTCAGATTCAATTCGCGTCCGGCTTGCGTGAAACTGCCATGACGAGCCGCGGCTTCGAAGGCGCGCAGGCATTGCAGAGGGGGGAGAGCATCACGGGCCGACATGTGAATCCTTGAGGATTGAGCGGGAGAGTGCTGGCTCAAGGATATCATGATGGCCCGTGATGCTTGTGGCGCGGATGCCTCAATGGCGTATCCGCGCCTGCCGGTGGCTGTCTCTATCGACCTATACCGCCGTTCTGGGAACGCTGCACTGCCAGTCACGGCGGTGAACTTCCTCACCGTCTTCCCAGGCAATCTGTTCGGCCTCGAGATGGAAGTGCTCGGCGTCACAGCGCATGCGGTAGTGACTCTCGACGCGGACATCGAATTGCCCCGGTGTCGTCTCGTCTCGCGCACTATCGTGCGCAGACTGATCACGCCCTGCATGATAGTGCCAGACGATCTCGGCGCGAGTGCGATCCGCCTCGTCAGGGTGCGCCGTATAGCGTTCGGTGCAGCGCTGCTCGACACGCAAGCCGGTATCGTCAAACGTCATCGCCCCCATGTCGTCCTCGACGATGGTGGTGATCTCGCCACTGGCCACATCTTCCATCACGCTGCGCGATGGCTGGGCCACGCGCTGCTCACTGATATTGGCTGGCGGTGCTGATTCGGGCGCCGCGAAGGGATTGGCTATCGCCTGGCCTTCAAAGATCGGCAGCTCCAGTGTCTGCAGCCCCGGCAACAGCGTCAGCGCCGAGCGCCTGGCCGCCGGCCATAGCATCGGAAAGCTGGAGGAGGCGAGCGCGACGCGCAGGCGATGCCCTGCCGGTATCTGATATCCGATCATGTCGAGTTCGAAGGTTATCTGGAGGGGCTCGCCCGGTACGAGGCGTTGTGGCCGATCATGATCACGCACGATCAGATTGAGCGCGCCGTAGGTGATGCGCGCTACCTGTCCATCCGGCTGCACGTCGCTCAAGCGCACGATCAACTGGCCACAGTCCTGGTCACTGGCCAGTGTCAGATGCACCTTCGGCTTGCCGAGAATGTCCAGCGGCGCCTCCAGTGGCGCACTGTCAAAGCAGACGGCCAGGGCATCATCGATGCGCTGATCAGCCGGCAGATCCGGGCCAAACCAGATGGCGCAGTATTCGCCTGATGACGACCCGCGGTCAGCGGCGAGTCGATCACGACCGGTGTGGTGAGGGGCTGTTCGTCATGCCCCAGCCCCGTCTCACTCAGTGACATCTCGTGCATCAGGACATTGCGGGCGGGCCAGCCATCCGTCTGCACCCAGCGCCCCGGACGCTCGGCATACATCGTCTTCGGTGGCAGGGAATCCTGCAGGTAGAAGGTGGCGGACGGCTCATCCATCACGCCGTTTTCCTCGCCCTTGAGCCAGTGGTCCCACCAGCGCAGCGCTTCCTGAAGAAAGCCGATGGCTGGGTGGGGGACGGCAAAGTGCGGATACTTGTGAATCCACGGGCCGATCAGTGCCTTGCGCGGGCAGCTGAGGTTTTCCATCATTCGACTCACGGTATTCTTGTAGGCATCACCCCAGCCGCCGATGGCATAGACCGCCGCTTCGATATTGGCGTAGTCGGTATTGATGGAACCTTGCCTCCAGTAGTCATCGCGATGCTGATGCGACAGCCATGTCTCGGCGAGCAGTGGCATGTTGTCGAGACGTTCGTGCCACATGGCCCGCCACTCATCACCCACCAGGCGTGGGTCCGGCGGCGCAGCGGAAAAGCTGAGCATGGTTGCCGCCCAGGCCAGATTCTCGTTGAGCAGGTTGCCGCCCTTGTAGTGGATGTCGTCAGTGTAGCGATCGTCAGTGGAGCACAGCGTGATGATGGCCTTGAGCGGTTCTGGCGTGTGTGCTGCCAGTTGCAGCGAATTGAAACCGCCCCAAGAGATGCCCATCATGCCGAGCTTGCCGGTACACCACGGCTGCTGGGCAATCCAATCGATCACTTCCAGCGCATCGGCCTGCTCTAGTGGCAGATATTCATCTTCCATCAGTCCCTGGGATTCGCCGTTGCCACGCATGTCGACCCGTACGCTGGCATAGCCATGCCCGGCGAAATAGGGATGCGTCAACGCATCGCGCGGCGCAGTGCCGTCATTCTTGCGATAGGGCAGGTATTCCAGAATGGCGGGTACCGGTGCCTGTTCTGCCCCCTCTGGCAACCAGATTCTGGCGGCTAGGTGCGTGCCATCCGAAAGCGGAATGAGGAGGTGTTCTATCTCGCGGACGGTATACGGGAAGTCAGTCTTGACCTGCATGTCACGTGTCCTTGTGGTCAGGGGTCATAAGAGCGCTCGCGGCATGATCAGGTGCGGAGGGCATCTCGCCCTTGAGCTCAAGCAGCTGTGGTTGGCTCATCCAGTGCCACAGAGAGCCACTGGCGAGCAGAATGATGATCAGTGCCGGCAGTCCGCCCAGATTGGACAGCATCTTGACGCCATCGATACCCACGAAGCTTGTCATCACCCAGGCGATCACACCGACCATGGCACCCCAGAGTACTTTCATCGGTACACCGGCATTTGTCTCGGTGTCGGCGGTCAGGCCGCGCGTGCACAGATTGCCGATGGCATCGGTATTGGAATCCGCCGCCGTCACGTAAGAGACGAAGGCGATGAACAGCAGTAGCGGAATCCACAGGCCGGACAGCGGCAGCTCATCGAACAGACGATAAAGGACGTGCTCGACGCCTTGCTCATTGAGGACACTGTTGAGGTCCAGGCCCGTGTGTAGCTGGAAGTAGAGCGTCGCGCTGGAGAAGATGGTGATCCACGCCACGGCAAATAGGGCGGGGTACAGAAGATTGATGCGCAGGAATTCACGTACGGTATAGCCCCGTGAGATGCGCCCCAGAAACAGCGCGGTTACCGGCGCCCAGGCGAACCAGATGGCCCAGTAGAAGATGGACCACCAGTACGGCCATTGGTCATTGCCCGCGGCACCCGTGAACAGGCTGCGCGTGAAGAAGTTGTCCAGGTAGGCACCAAAGGATTCCACGCCCAGCTTGAGCATGAAGACGGTAGGGCCAAACACGAAAACGAACAATCCCAGTGCCAGCAACAGCAGAGCATTCAATGACGATAGACGTGCGATCCCTTTCTGCAGGCCACTGGCGGCCGAGGCCACGAACGTGACGACGATGATTGCGATGATGATGCCCAGGCGCAGTGGACTGGTATCGCCTTCGATATATTGATTCAAGCCACCTGCAAGCGTGATGGCGCCGGTACCGAGTGTCGACGCCATGCCGGCGACCAGCGAGTAAAGGGCGAGCGCATCGATCAAGCCACCGTAGCGGGTGATACGCGTCCCGAAGACGGGTTCCAGCATGCTGGTGATCGAGAAGGTCTGGCGACGATTGTAAAAGGCCAATGCGAAGACCAGTGCCGGGACGGCGTAGATGGCATAGGGCGTGAATGACCAGTGCAGGAACATGGTCGACATGCTGAAGAGGATGGCTTCCTTGGAACCGGCTTCGATCCCCAGTGATTCTGGCGGCCCCATCAGATGATAGAGCGGCTCAGCCGTGGTCCAGAACAGCACGCCTACCGCCAGCGTGGTGCAGAGTGTGATGGAGAACCAGCGCGTCTTGCTCAGCAGTGGCGTCGCTGCATCCCCTCCGATGCGAATATTGCCCAGTGGAGAGAAGTAGACGATCACTGCCAGTATCAGCAGATAGAGACTGCCAAGCTGAACAGCCAGGCAAAGTTGTCGAGTATCAAGGTGTTCAGCGCAGTGGTCGCGCCGAGGAAGGCTTCGAGATCCATCAGACTGGCGATGACTGCCGCAATCAGAACTAGAAAGGTTGGCCAGAAGACCAGATGTCGAATAGAACGCACCATACGCTAGTACTCCACGTTTGTTGTTGGTGTGGTGGTGTGACCCGCTACCTTATCGGCTCATCGGGGGGGCGGCCGCAAACGCGAGTTGTGTATGGGGGTATGACGCCCACGCATATTCACCTAACGTCGCAAGGCGCCACTGTTGAAGCTACAACGAATGCAGCAACAGTGACGCCTTGTCGTTCAGCAGCATGCGGGCGCGGTTTATTCCAGACTGGCGCCATAGCCGAAGTTGGCCGCCGGTTGTGCTGCCGTCTCGACCCACACGCTTTTCACTTCACTGTATTCGCGCAGTGCATCCAGACCGGATGAACGCCCATAGCCGCTCTCGCCGTAGCCACCAAACGGCGAGCTGACATGAATGGTCTTGTAGCTGTTGACCCAGAAGGTGCCGGCACGCACCTGACGTGCCACGCGATGCGCGCGGCCGACGTCGCGTGTCCACACCGCGCCTGCCAGTCCGAAGCGGCTATCGTTGGCGATGCGGATGGCATCGGCCTCATCCTCGAAGGGAATCGCGATCACGACCGGCCCGAATATTTCTTCCTGAGCGCATGTCAGCGCGTTATGCCCCGTGAGCACGGTCGGGTTGATGTAGTAGCCGGGGGCGTCGGGAATCGGGTCCGCTGACGAGCCTTCCAATACGGCGCCTTCCTTTAGGGCGCCAGTCAGCATCGCTTTCACATGCTGATACTGCTTGGCATTGTTGATCGGGCCGATCTGAGTGTCGGGATCCAGCGGATTGCCGACCGCGAATTGCGTCGCAGCCTCGGCCAGTGCCGCAGTGAATCTGTCAAAGATCGAGGCCTGAACCAGCAATCGTGAACCGGAGACACAGCTCTGACCGGCACCGGAGAAGATGGCAGCCTGAGCACCGCGCAGTGCGACCTCGAGATCGGCATCCTCGAACACGATATTGGCCGACTTGCCGCCCAGTTCCAGCACGACCGGGATGCAGCGCTGGGCAGCTGCCGTGGCGATGTGACGACCGGTGGCGGGTGAGCCGACGAACACGACCTTGCGAACATCCCCCTCGGCAATGAAGGCCTGGCCGATGGTATGGCCGTAGCCGGCGATGACGTTGACCAGTCCGCGTGGTACGCCCGCGCGCTCGATCAACACGCCTAGCACCAGGGAAGACAGTGCGGTCAGCTCGGACGGTTTGAGAATCACGGCATTGCCGGCCGCGATGGCCGGGGCGATCTGCCAACCGGCGGTGAAGATCGGGGCATTCCACGGTGTGATCTGCAGTACCGTGCCCAGCGGTTCGTAGGTCACGTAGTTGAGGTGTGAGGTCGGTACCGGAATCACCTCGCCGTGCAGCTTGTCTGCCCAACCCGCGTAGTACTCGAACATCTCCGCTACCTTGGCCACCTCGACTCGCGCATCACGGATCGGTTTGTTGGCCGTCAACGACTCAAGTTCAGCCAGCACACCTGCCTGCTCGCGAATCAAGGCACCGACGTGATACATGGCGCGGCCACGCGCTTGAGCGGTAAGCGCCCACCATTCGGCCTGCGCACGCCGAGTGACCTGCGCTGCCAGCGCGACCTGTGAAGCATCCGCATCGGGATAAGACAGCATCAGGCTGTCATCATGGGCGTTGCGTACCTCGATGGGCGCACCCGTACCGATGACGAAGGTGCCATCGATCAGGCTGCCGATCACGCTATCCGCCATATCGGCGTCCATGCCGTCGGCGCCCTGTACGCAGCGACCCTCTCGGAAGGGTTGCATCAATTCTTGAATGCGGTGTGACACGCGTGTGGACTGAGGGGCTGTCATGAGCGACATGGTCATTCTCCGTGGCCGTAGAGGGTAGGGTCGGTACGCTGAACGATGGCGCAGAAGTCTTCGCTGTCATCCAGCGTGGCGCTGCTGTCATCCCACAGCTGCGCGACGGTAGCTGAGAGGGGCAGCTCCATCCCCAGGCGTGCCGTCAGATCACTGGCCAGTCCGACATCCTTGCGCATCAGTCCCATGCTGAAGCCAGAATCGTAGGCCTTGTTGATCACCCAGCTGGGGAACATGACCTGGGTCGCGCCGCTACGTCCCGATCCCGCGTTCAATCCTTCGAGCAGCTTCTCCGGTGAGACACCGGCCCTGGCGGCCATGGAAACGGCCTCTGCCGTGCTGATCAGATGGCAGGCGGCAAGCATGTTGTTGGCAATCTTGGCGACATTGCCTGCGCCGCAGCTGCCGACGTGTACGCGGGTACCACTCATGGCTTCCAGTACCGGCATGGCGCGTGCGAGCACGTCATCCTCGGCTCCGATCACCATCGACATGCTGCCAGTGGCAGCGCCTTTTGGGCCACCGGAGACGGGAGCATCAATGAAGTCGATACCGCGTGTGGCCAGGGCTGCCGCTACCTTGCGACTGGTCTCGGGGGTGGAGGTGGTGGTGTCGATCACGATCAGCCCCGGCTTGCCCAGGGCCAGCAGACTGATGGCGTCCTGTTCGTTTTCCTGAGCGCCTTCCCTGCCCAGACACAGCTGCTCCACATGCTCTGCCTTGGGAAGTGAGAGGATCACGATATCGATCGTCTCCAGCAGCTCGGCAAGCGAGCTGACCGGTGTGACACCTGCTGCGGCCGCTTTCTCACGCGCCGCCTCCGAGAGGTCAAATCCGAATACAGGGAATGCATGACGGGCGAGGGTGGCGGCCATGCCGCCGCCCATGTTGCCCAGGCCAATAACACCGACGGTTGTTGTCATTATGTCTTCCTGCGCAGTGTGATCTGTTGAGTGGGATGCTGTGTTGAAGAGTATGGACAGGGAGTCTCTGTTCCAGCAATAATCCAGAATTCACATTCATGTTGCTTTAAAAGCAACACAGGAGGCTCATGAGTCTGGTGCAAGAGCGACGTATCGGGCATTTCTATGAAGCGGCCAGGTTGGGCAGCGTTCGCGCCGCCGCGGACTATCTGAACGTGGCGCCTTCTGCCGTCAGTCGTCAGATCACACAGCTTGAGCACGAGCTGGGCACGCCATTGCTTGAACGTCATCGTCGAGGGGTCAAGCCCACCGAGGCGGGGGAGCGGGTATTACAGTACTACCGGCAACGCCTGGCGCAGCAGGAGGTATTGCTGGAGTCATTGCAGTCGCTGAAAGGCCTGCAGAGTGGCTCGTTGATACTGGCGATCGGAGAGGGATTCATCGAGGGGCTGGCGGGGCCGCTCAGTCAGTTCTCGACGCGGTATCCGGGCATCGAGATCAAGGTCAATGTCTGCGGCACCAATGAGGTGATCCGTCAGGTCGTCGAGGATGAGGCGCATCTGGGGTTGGTCTTCAATCCCACCGGAGATCCAAGGATTCGTGCACACGCCTCACAGCAACAGCCGGTATGTGCTGTCGTCAGTCCTGAGCATCCACTGGTGTCGACCGCCACTTCCGCAACGCCGTTGCTGACGCTTGAGGCGTTATCTGCCTATCCGCTGGCATTGCCGGAGGTCTCCTTCGGCATTCGTCAGATTCTGACGTTGGCGGAGCATCAGGCAGGCGTCATGTTGCGTCCGACACTCACCTGCAATGCCATCGCGATGCTCAAGCAGTTCGCACTGCATGGCGGGGTGACCTTGCTGCCGGAGTTTGTCGTCAATGAGGAAGTCAATGCGGGAGGACTGTGCCGGATTTCCCTTGAAGGAGACCTGTTCGCCAGTCCACATGTTCGGCTCATCAGCCGTCTGGGGCGGCAGTTGAGTGTCGCGGCCAATCGCCTGTTGATACTGCTGCTGCAAGACATGTCGGCCTTCAGTCATTCGCGCTCTTCGTGAGGAGTCAGCCCGGTGTATCAAGAACGGCCGTATCTCTCAGACGCTTCGCGGCAAGATCGAGAAAGGTACGCACCTTGGCGACGGCACCACGCCCTTCGCTATGCAGAAGGTGAATGGGCAAGGGCGGCGGTTCGAGGGATTCCAGTACGGTTTGCAGGCGTCCCGCCTCAAGATCCTCACCCACCTGATAGGAAAGCACTCGCGTGATCCCCCAGCCCGTGCGGGCCGCTTCTATGCAGGCCGCTATGCTGCTGACGGTCAGACGGGGGCGGATACGTATCGTCTGCTCTCGTTCACTGCCAAAGCGCCACTCCTTGCTGTTGTTCAAGGTGGTGGTCGTGATGATGCGTTGTGTGGCCAGCGCCTCAAGTGTGATGGGTGTGCCGTAGCGTGCGAAGTAGTCAGGGGCGCCACAGACCACGCGGCGTACACTCCCCACACGCAATGCCGTCAGCCCCGAAGAGGGCAGCGCGCCAATGCGCACGGCGATATCAAAGCCTTCCTCGATCATGTTGACCACGCGATCGACCATCACGATGTCGGCTCGCATGTCGGGATAGGTATCGAGATATTCCATCACCAGGGGCATGACATGGATGCGCCCGAATTCGGTCGGGCAGGTGATACGCAGGAGCCCTGTCGGGCGTGTCGCCGCACCACTGACGCCATCATCTGCTGCCTGAAGCTCCGCCAGAATGCGCCGAGCATCCTCCAGATAACGTGTGCCAATATCCGTCAGTCGCACACGGCGGGTTGTCCGCGTGAACAGTCGTGCGCCCAGATGGCTCTCAAGTGCATTGATGCCGCGCGTCACTGATGGCGCACTCATGCCAAGTACGCGGGCACCCGCTGTAAAACTTTCGGCATCGGCCACGGCCACGAAGATTTCCAGGGTCTGTAGTCTGTCCATCCTCGCCTCCTGCGGCGGTTGATTGTTGTCATGTGGCGGAATAATGAATTGTGTCTGCTGAGGATTCTAGCAGCCAGATGAGGGGAGTAGTGTGGGGGATGTGTTTGATTCCCCAACCGCTGGAGCCTTTGTCATGTCAGCCAATCTTCCCCGCCATCCCTTGCCACCGTTCACGCCAGACACTGCGGCACACAAAGTGCGTCTTGCCGAAGACGGCTGGAACAGCCGTGACCCCGAGAAGGTAGCGCTGGCGTATTCGCCGGACACCCGCTGGCGCAATCGTGCCGAATTCGTGACCGGCCGAGATGAGGTCGTGGCCTTCCTCACTCGCAAGTGGGCAAGCGAGCTCGACTACCGCCTGATCAAGGAGCTGTGGGCCAGCGCAGGGGGTCGGCTCGCCGTGCGTTACGCCTATGAATATCGCAATGACAGCGGCCAGTGGTTTCGCGCCTACGGCAATGAGAACTGGCAGTTTGATGAGCAGGGTCTGATGACCCACCGCCACGCCAGCATTAATGAACACCCCATCGCGCAGAGCGAGCGCAAGTTCCATTGGCCATTGGGGCGCCGACCGGATGATCACCCGGGGTTGAGCGATTTCGGCTTCTGAGTCGTCATCGCCAGTCACTTTTCCTGCAGCGCACTGCGCTTGCCGCCCTTGGCTCTTTCCTCACATTGTCAGGTGAATCATGAACTCACGCTTTGCTGCCACATCAGCGCCCATCCGTCTGTTCCGCAATCCGAAGTCCGGCCACTGTCATCGCGTTGAGCTGATGCTGGCACTGCTCGAGCTGCCCTATGTCACCGTTGATCTCGACATGGCCAATGGGGCGCACAAGTTCCCTGAGTACTTGAAGATCAGCCCGTTGGGGCAAGTACCGGCCATCGAGGATAACGGTGACTTTCTCAGCGATTCCAATGCCATTCTGATCTACCTGGTGCGCCGTTACGCGACCGATGATCGTTGGTTGCCGAGTGAGCCGCTGGCGGCAGCGGAAGTCCAGCGCTGGCTATCCATCGCTGCCGGTGAGATCGCGGCGGGTCCGTGTTCAGCGCGATTGGTGACGTTATTCGGTGCATCTCTGGATCATGAGCAGGCTATTGCCCGAGCCCATGCGCTCTTTGTTGTCATGCAACACCACCTCGAACAGCGCTCTTACCTGGCAGGCAGCAGCATCACGCTGGCGGATATCGCCGGCTACAGCTATATCGCACATGCTCCCGAAGGCGGCGTCAGTCTGGCGCCTTATCCGTCAATCGTTGCCTGGCTGGCACGCATTGAGGCACAGCCCCACTTTGTCGGCATGGCCCGTAGCCCCGCGCTGGCATGACGCGCCAACGTTATTTGAGGTAGTCATCATGACGTTTCATCGGCAGGTATTTCACGAAGGTGAACGCCGCGTTCAAGCGCGGGCGGGCGTTCCTGGCAGCTATGTGGATCAAGTGGCACCTTATGTGCGCGGCAAGATGCCTGATCAGCATGTCGCTTTTTTCGAGAGCCTGCCGGTACTGTTCCTGGGCGTGCCAGACAAGCAGGGATGGCCGTGGGCTATCGTGGCTTTTGATGCGCCCGGTGAACTGTGCGAGGTGTCACCGAATGAGATGGTGATTCGCAAGACGCCGCCACTTGCCAAGATACTTGATCTCGAGATTGAGCCAGGGGCCAAGCTTGGGCTGTTGGGGCTCGACATGAGCAGCCGACGACGCAATCGTCTGAACGGCACTGTACTGTCTCACGACGAGCATGGCGTGCGGCTCTCGGTTGATCAGAGCTTTGGCAATTGCCCCCAGTACATTCAGCAACGCGAGGTGGATTGGCAGTCTGGTACGGCGCGCGCACCGACAAGTCATGCCGTCTCAATCACGTCCTCGTTCAGTAAAAGGCTTCTGGCACAGGCCGATACCTTTTTCATCGCCACCCGCGCCGCCGAGCTGGATGCAGCGTCGCATAATGGCGTGGATGTCTCGCACCGTGGTGGCAAGCCCGGTTTCTTGCACCTGAATCCGGATGGCAGTCTGTCGTTCCCGGATTTCGCCGGGAATCGCTTCTTCAATACGCTGGGCAACATTGAACAGGACTCACGCATCAGTCTGTTGATTCCTGATTTCGCCAGCGGAGAAGCGCTTGTGCTGAAGGGGCGGGCGCGTGTGGACTGGAATCCGCAACGTGCGGCATTGATTGAAGGTGCCGAGCGGATTGTGGATGTCGTGCCCGAGCAGGTCCTGCATGTCAGGGATGTCCTTCCCGCGCAGGCGCGCTTGATCGAGCTGTCACCCTCGCTGGCACAGACCGGCGAATGGCCACGCTCAGCGACGCTTCCTCAGATATTTCGTCGTCTGCGTGTCACACGCAAGATCAAGGAAAGTGCGTCGATTACGTCGTTCCATCTAACGCCCATCGCACATGAGGCCGAGACGGTGGAGGCCTATCGGGCGGGGCAGTCTCTCACCCTGCGGTTGTCGTCGACGCCATCACAACCTCTAACCAGTGGCTCGATTCCGGTCATGCGCAGCTACAGTCTGTCTCAAGCGTGGCATGGCGATCTCACGGGCTATCGAATTTCGGTCAGGCGTGACCCACAGGGCGTCGCCTCCCGGTTGCTGCATGATGAGCTTTTAGTGGGCGATGTGATCGAGGCATTGCCGCCGACGGGCGACTTCACGTTGCAAGCAGCGTCCGCACCGATCGTGTTGCTGTCATCTGGCGTCGGTATCACGCCGATGATCGCCATGCTGGAGGAGCGGATCCGGCAGGTAACGGCGGGTGATACCGAGCCACATGAGGTGTTCTTCGTTCATGTCGCACGTGATGACGAAGAACAGGCCTTTGCAGACGAACTCGAGGCATGGGCACACAAGCATTCATGGTTGCACCTGCATATCGCTCACTCACGATCGCCTGCCAGCGCGACGTCCTCGTCTCGTCATCATTCGCGTGGACGCTTGGCGCTATCATCGCTGATGCACTGGTTACCGGACATGGCCCATAGCCATGTCTATCTGTGCGGTTCGGAAGGTTTCATGAGAGCGCAACATGCCGCGCTCATGACGCTGGGATTACCGCGTGAGCACTTGCATCACGAATTCTTCGGGCAGGGGGCGTTGGACTCTGAGGCACCGTTTGGAGATGGCGCATCTTCACTGCACACGTTGCCGGAGCGCGCAGAAGTCACCTTCATACCGCGGGCTCAGCGCGGACGACCCTTGCCGCGGGAGGCTGCCACGATTGCCGAATGGCTCCCCGAGAAAGGCACCTTGCTGGAGCTGGCGGAACAGGCTGGTCTGGCGCCCTTGTCGAGTTGCCGATCCGGTCGCTGTGGAAGTTGTGCCTTACGTCTGGTGTCGGGGGAGGTTCAATATCCTGTTGCGCCGCACGCAGCCATCGCGCAAGGGCAGGTGCTGATGTGTTGTGCCTATCCTGCCACTGAGCAGCCTGTGGTCATTGGCCTGTCTGGATGATCGTCCCTGCACACGGCGTTCATGCATCTGGTGCGCAGCACGCCTCCGTCCGTGGAGGAGGCGGAGTTCATGGTCCTGACAAGTGCAGATGTTTATAGTGACAGGCTTTGAGGTGTCGATGAGGCCATGGGTGTCATTGGCACAGTTCATCTGTGACCTGCGTGTTCAGCACGTGTTCTGCGTGTGGACGAGGGCATCTGACAAGGATTTTCGTGATGGCGACATACCGTATTTTGGAGCATCCCCTGCATGGTCCCCGTGCCGTCAAACAGGGCTGGTCATGGCCCGCCTTCTTCTTCGGGGTTTTCTGGGCGCTATACAAGCGGATTTGGATACTCGCGGCCAGTCTGTTCGGTTTCATCGTGCTCAGCTCAGTGCTCATTCCGGCAACGGTGGAAGGACAGCTGATATCCAATGTGCTGTTTCTTGGCTTGAACCTCACGATTAGCCTCAAGGGCAATCAGTGGTACGCCAGCCTTTTGGAAACTCAAGGCTATCAATATCAGATGCAGGTGGAAGCACGTAATCCGAATGAGGCGCTGGCGCGCTCAGCTGAGCAAAAGGCTGCAATGGCGAATGACGCCATTCAGGGCAGCTTCCGTGATGACGACCAGCGTACTGAGCATGACGACAACGATCATGATAATGACCAGAATGGGGGTGGCAATGCTGGGGGTGGCAAGAGCACTGGCACCTTTGTTGGCTAGAGATGGCCGCTGGACAATGACACACGGACGAGTCGCTGGCACATGAGCCTTCAAGGAAGATTGACGCGCTGGAACGATGACAAGGGTTTTGGCTTCATCAAGCCGTCATTGGGCGGGCAGGAGGTGTTCGCTCATATTAGTGCGTACAAGGGGCGCGGACGGCCGAAAGCCAGTGCGCAGGTGCATTATCAGTTGGGCATGGATGAGAACAATCGCCCACGTGCCACACGCTTTCGCACGCTTGGGGCAGGAGCTTCCACTACTTCTGCTGGAGTGGGGCTTGCATGGTTGATGATGCTGGTCGTGATGGTCGTGCTCGGGGCAGGCTGGCAGCAGGGGCGTCTGCCCTGGATGTTGCCAGTGGCGTATCTGGGCATGAGTCTGGTGACGTATCTGGCCTATCGAGTCGACAAGCAGGCCGCGACATCAGGGGAGTGGCGTGTGTCCGAGGGGAAATTGCACCTCATGGAGCTGCTGTGTGGCTGGCCGGGCGCGTGGATCGCCCAGCAGAGCCTGCGCCACAAGACGCGCAAGACAAGCTATCGGGTCGTGTTCTGGTGTGTGGTATTGATCAACATCGCTGCCGTGAGCTGGCTGACTCTCTCGCCGGATGCCGCGGCCATTCGCGATCTGCTCGGCTTTCCTGTCATGGCGGGAGAGGCCATGATCCGCTGGTCATGAGCGGGTATCGTCAGTACCTATCAACGACAAAGGGGCCTTTCGAGGCCCCTTTGTCGTTGTGGATCAACCCCATCCAGCACACCGTTGTCTGCGTCTCCACGGTAGCTGCTGAAGTGTCTGTTCTAGCGCATCAATCCATCCACTACGCCGATGCCATGGAAGGCAATCATGCCGATGATACCGGCGAAGATGACGTAGTAGAGCGTCGGTAGAATCGTCTTTCTCAGCGTGATGCCTTCGCGCCCCAGTAGGCCCACGGTGGCAGAAGCGGCGACCACGTTATGGATGGCGATCATGTTGCCGGCAGCAGCACCCACGGCCTGTAGCGCGACCATCATGGCGCTGGAGAGGCCCAGAGCTTCGGCGACGTTGAACTGGAAGTCAGCCAGCATCAGATTGGAGACGGTATTGGAGCCGGCGATAAAGGCACCGAGCGCGCGACAGCTGGCGCAAACAGTGGATAGATGTCGCCGACGCTATCGGCAATGAACTGTGCCATCGCGACGGGCATCGAGACCAGGTCCGCCTCATTGACGCCCGAGTTGATCAGGATGCGCACCATCGGGATGGTGAACAGCAGTACGAAGCCAGCGCCCAGAATCGTGCGGCTGGACTCCGAGACTGCAGCGCCGACATCCTTCATGCGCATCCGGTGAAGCACGGTGGTCAGCAAGACCACCACGACCAGGATACCGCCGGGCAGATATAGCGGTTGCAGGCTTCCGGAAATGTCACTTTCACCTAGAATGCCGTTCCAGCCGAAGCTCAGGGAGGTCAGTGCCTCCTTGAGAGGAGGGATGACGCGCGAGAGTACCAGTAGCACGGCAAGCAGCACATAGGGCATCCAGCCCATACCGACGGAAAGCGGCTTGCGGCCTTCTACGGGCTCCAGTGTCATGTCCAGCTTGCCAATCCACTCCTGCGGCCAGCTCTCGACTTTCGGGAAGTCCCAGGTGGTGGTAGGAAGCAAGAAGCCCTTGCGCGCAGCAGGCACGACAATGGCCAGTCCCACCATGGCACCGATCATTGACGGGAATTCCGGGCCGAGCAGCATGCCGGCCAGCACATAAGGCACCACGAAACACACACCGGCGAACAGGGCGAATGGTGCCACTTCCAGGCCTTCACGCCAGGAGCGATTCGCTCCGAAGAAGCGCACCATCACAGCGACCATGATCAATGGCATGCAGATACCGATGATGCCGTGCGTGATCGCGACTTCAGAGGTGATCAGCTGGAAGTAGCTATCCCAGCTGGAGCCATTGCTGGCCAGAGTTTCGCTGACACCTGCCTTGTTGAGTCCACCTGATACCCCGACGACGATGGGTGTGCCAACTGCGCCGAAGGACACGGGAGTTGATTGCACCATCATGCCGACGACGACAGCGGCCAGTGCCGGAAATCCCAGCGCTACCATCAGAGGGGCGGCAACAGCGGCTGGCGTACCGAATCCAGAGGCACCTTCGATAAAGCACCCGAACAACCATGCAACGATAATGGCCTGTACGCGACGATCAGGCTGATGCCGGAGAAGCCGTTGCGAATCGCGGCGATACCGCCGGAGTGCTTGAGTGTATTCAGCAGCAGCAGAGCGCCGAAGATGATCCACAGGATAGCGACGGTCAGAATCAACCCTTGCAGCGAGGAGGCAAGTACGCGGTTGAAAGTCATGTCCCACGCCAGTAACGCAATCAACGCCGTTACTACGAAGACGATAGGCATGGCGATACGCGCGGCCATGCGAAAACCGATCAATAGAATTCCCGCAAGTAGTAATGGCACAAAGGCTAGTAGAGCCAGTAGCGACTGATTCATGTGCAGCACTCTCCGTGATGTGGCGCAGCGAACGTCATTATTGTTGTGGGTGAATGCGTCATGTTCATACCTGTGATGCTAGCTCAAGGTAAGAGAGTCGATTTGTTTCTGCTACTGGAGGTCATCTGGTAATACCAGTGGGGTTTTAGGCATTTCAATGGCGCAATATGTTGAATGTAATGATGTTTAAGGGATTGTGGATGTGCCTTTATCTCGCGGAGTACCACAATGATTAGACTAATAGGCATGCTGCCGTGAAGCTCAGTGGTGGGGCTTGGGGCGTTACGAGACGATCAGTGATAAAAGAAAAATGGCCCGACTGCAGGACAGACGAGGCATCAGAGAGGCGAGGGCGGTGAAGCTTGCGGTATGCCGGCTAGCTACCCGCTGCAAGGAGTGGACGACTGGCATGGTGAAAGAAGTCGTTCATGGTCAGCAGTAAATATTTCTTCATCATGTTCTGCGCTGGTAGAAAGATGCGATTTCCAAAGTCGAAATTCCCCGCTTGATGAGGCACGGAATCCTTGACCGCATAGTCCTTGCTGAAAAGTAGTCGCTCGTTCTTGTCATAGAGCCGATATTCGACATTGAAGTCAGCAATGATGTCGAAGTCTTCATTGGCAATGCCGAACGTCAGCAGGTTCTTGGGCAGATTGATGGCCATCAGATAGTCGAGGTAGACCGGGCCCCTATTCTCGTGCGCCAGAATCTCGACCTGCAGGCGATAATCGCCCGCGCGCATCATGAGTGATGCTCGAGCTACTCGGTAGCTGTTCGCGCAATAGCTGATCGAAGTGGGTCATGGCTGGCGAACAGACGTACGATAACTTGACGCTGCCAAGGGGCTGCATGGCTTGCTGAGCAACGCCAGAAAACAGGTCAGCCTCGGGCTGGCTGTAATAAATATCGGGGAAAAAGGTCTTGTTCTCGTAGGCTGGAGCCTGAACAGGCTGTATCACGGGAATATCAATCTGTGCGCGCGAGACACAGCCGGTCATCAGGAGTGCCGCCAGACCCACAAGTGCGGGTTTCATCAATGTCATGGAGGTTTCCTGAGTGTTCATGTCTCTAGCGATTGTCTCTAAGGGCTGTCTCTAGCCAACGCTTCTAGGCAATGACAAGGTCAAGGTGACAACGGCCGTCAGGATATCATGCTGACGGCAAGCGACTGAACGTAAGGCAGGGAGTGCGTTTCAACCTTTCCGAGGACATCAATCAAACCAGCGCTTGAGCACTTTATCGGCTCGCTCGGCATGCTCCTGCTTGATGTGAGCTGCCACAATGGCAACGGCACCGGCCATTAGAGTGAGATCATCCGTATAGCCCAGCAATGGAGTGAAATCCGGTAGCGCATCAATCGGTGAGATGAAGTAACCCAATGCGCCGTAGATGGTGGTTCTGGCCCAGATCGGCGTGTCGGAATCCTGAGCCGCAAAATACATGCGAAATGCGGGATTAAGAACGGTTTTGCCGGCCTTTTTCGCCACCTTCGAGACCTTGTCCCAGAAACCTTCGGTGGAATATGCGTCAGCGTGCACATGAAGGTTTGTCTGAGCATCAGATACGCTCTCCGCGTACCTAGCGGGGACCGACTTGTCTGCCTGAATGATGACGGGGGTACGAGTGTCGGTTGTCATGACACGTCCTCCTGTAAAGATGATCGTCTGCGTCGTTGGCCCGAAAGACTCGACGGTAGAATACTAAAGCGTGGGACAGATTAGTCGTGAGTGAGTTCACCCTCTGACTATTCTGCCCCACGCAGTCGATCATCGTGACGCTTATGTTCGATATGGTGTTCCGTCGACTCAGGCGGGTAGATCGAACAGTAAGGCATGCAGGGATTGTGCGCCGCTCAGTACCAGTGGCGCGTCTTGCTTCGTATTGACCGCGGCTGCATCGCCCGCCTTCAGGGTTTCGCCTTGCAGACTTACCTGGCCTTCGATGACATGCAGGTAATAGACACGATTCGGGCGCTGTGGCAGTTCAAGATCTTGCCCATCAAGCTGGACGCGATACATCCGTGCGTCCTGATTGATGCTTAGCACGTCAGCGTCAGTGTTAGCGTTATCGGCGCCAGTCTTGTCATCTGCTGGCGCGATCAATAGCTGCAGACCTGGCGTGGGCTCAAAAGGTTGCTGCTGATAGCGCGGCGTCAGCCCTTTGGCGTTCGGTGTGATCCAGATTTGCAGGAAGTGTAGCGAATCATGCTCTGAAACGTTGTACTCGCTGTGCTCAACGCCAGTACCGGCGCTCATCACCTGTACTTCACCTGCACTCAGCTTTCGGTGCGAGCCCAGCGTATCGCGATGCTCGATGCTGCCTTGTAGCACGTAGCTGATGATTTCCATATCGCGATGCGGGTGGGCATCGAATCCCGCACCTGGTGCCACGATATCGTCATTGATGACGCGTAGCACCGAAACCCCCATATGCGCGGGATCGTAGTAGCTGGCAAAGGAAAAGCTGTGACGGCTTTCGAGCCAGTCGAATCTGGCGTGGCCGCGCTCATTGTTACGACGTAGGTACATCATGACGAGTCCTCATCTGTTGAACGGGGGGATCAATCGGCGAGTCTTCGCGGTGGGTTATCGAGCCGAGAATAGCAGCCGATCCAGCGAGGCCTTGCCGCCGCCCAGTAGTGCCAGGGCGACCGAGGTGGTCATCAGTGCCAGTGCATACTCATAGCCATTGTTGCTGGCAAACAGACCATTGCTGATATGAACGGTGAGAATGGCGATCAACATGGTAAAGGCTAGTACCGCGGCAGCCGGGCGGGTCAGCAGGCCGATCAGAATGGCGAGACCACCGAAGAATTCACCACTGCCGGACAACAGTGCCATCAGGTAGCCGGGCTCGATACCCATGGAGGCCATCCACTGCCCGGTGCCTTCCAGGCCATAACCGCCGAAAGCGCCGAACAGCTTTTGCGCACCGTGCGCCATGAAGATGATGCCGGTGGGCACGCGCAGTATCAGGCTGGCGACGTTGTCATCAGCACTCAGCAGACGAGAAAGTGTGGACTTGAATAGGGAAGGTGTGGACATGATGTTCTCCATTGAGTGAGTTATCTTGATCAATGGATGTACTATAACGACTGACATAATGAAAAAATAACGGAGGTTTTTGACCTAAAAGGTCAAATTTTTTGAATGATGACATCACCCATCACTCTGGATGCACTGCGCGTACTGGATGCCATCGAACGACGCGGCAGTTTCGCCGCCGCTGCCGAGTCGCTGTATCGCGTACCGTCGGCGGTGTCCTACACCGTTCAGAAGCTTGAGGAAGAGATGGGCGTGCCGTTGTTTGATCGCTCTCGACGTCGCGCAGCACTGACCGATGCCGGGCGTCTGGTGCTCGAGCATGGCCGCCGAATCCTGTTGGCGACCGATGAGATGACGGCCTTGGCACGCCAGTCTGGTGCTGGTTGGGAGGTCGAATTGCGCATCTGTGTCGATACCATTCTCGAGCCGGATGCCCTCTATCCGTTGCTGGAAGCGTTTCAGTCCATCCAGCCGCGGACGCGGGTCGTGTTGAGCGAGGAGGTGATGGGCGGGGCGTGGGACGCGTTGCATGACAATCGCTGTGATCTGGTGATCGGCGCGCCGGGGGAGGCGCCGGTCTCAGGGTTGGCAAGCCAGCAATTGGGTGAGGTGTCGCTGGTCTTTGCCGTCGCCCGTGGTCACCCGCTGACAGGTATGCCGCAGCCGCTGTCTGCCGAAGTCTTGCGCGATTACCCGACGGTAGTAGTGGCTGACAGCTCACGCAGCTTGCCCAGTCTCTCATCGGGTTTGCTGGATGGGCGTAGTCAGATCATCGTACCGACCATCGCTCAGAAGATCGAGATTCAGCACAAGGGACTGGGAGTGGGCTATCTGCCGTTGCATCGCGTGCAGCGTCAGATCGCGGCGGGGAGCCTGGAGATACTGGCCTTGGAGGTGGATAGGGCTCCCGTCACGCTTTCCATTGCCTGGCGCAGTGGTCGCCAGGGCAAGGCGCTCAAATGGTTCATCGAGCGCCTGTGCGCGCCGGGCATGGGCGCAGCCTTCGGTCTATGAAAGGACCGCGGTGACTAGCCCCAATCGAGCACGACCTTGCCTGATTGCCCCGAGCCCATGATCTCGAAGCCCTGCTCGAAGTCGTCGATGGGTAGGCGATGGGTAATAATGGGCGATAGATCCAGCCCCGATTGGATCAAACTGGCCATCTTGTACCAGGTCTCGAACATCTCACGGCCATAGATGCCCTTGATGGTCAGACCCTTGAAGATGACCTTGGTCCAGTCGATGGCCATCTCACCGGGCGGGATGCCCAGCATGGCAATCTTGCCACCATGATTGATGACATCCAGCATCTGGCCCACGGCTGACGGCACGCCGGACATCTCAAGCACGACATCAAAGCCTTCGTGCATGTGCAGTTCCGCCATCACATCCTTCAGCGATTCGCGGCTGACATTTACGGTGCGGGTCGCGCCCATCTTCTTGGCCAGTGCCAGCCGGTAGTCGTTCACATCCGTGATCACCACATGGCGGGCCCCGATGTGCCTCACCACTGCTGCTGCCATGATGCCAATGGGGCCAGCGCCGGTGATCAATACATCTTCGCCAACCACATCGAAGGCCAGTGCCGTATGCACGGCATTGCCAAAGGGATCAAAGATGGCGGCCAAGTCATCACTGATCTCATCCGGCAGCTTGAATAGGTTGTAGGCGGGCAGGGCGAGATATTCAGCAAAGGCACCGGGGCGGTTGACGCCGACGCCCTCGGTATTGCGACACAGATGGCGACGCCCCGCGCGGCAGTTACGGCAATGTCCGCAGGTGATGTGCCCTTCGCCGGAGACGCGATCGCCAATCTCGAAACCGCGAACTTCACTGCCCAGTGCGACGATTTCGCCTGCGTACTCATGTCCGGTCACCATCGGCACTGGCACGGTGTTCTGTGACCACTCATCCCACTGGAAGATGTGCATGTCAGTGCCGCAGATGGCGGTCTTGCGGATCTTGATCAGCGCATCGTTATGGCCGATTTCCGGTATCGCCGTATCGGTCATCCAGATGCCCGGTTCTGGTCTTAGCTTGGCTATCGCCTTCATGAACGTTCTCCCGGTGACGTACTGATCACGCCCAGCTCGCGGCCGATGCGTGTGAAGGCAGCAATCGCGGTATCAATCTGCTCTGGTGTATGTGCAGCAGAAATCTGGGTGCGAATTCGCGCCTGCCCCTTGGGGACGACGGGATAAGAGAAACCGATTACGTAGATACCAACGTCCAACAGGCGATTGGCGAACTCCCCCGCAAGGCGAGCATCGCCCAGCATCACGGGAATGATGGCGTGACCCGCTCCGGCGAGGGTAAAGCCGGCAGCCTGCATGCCACTGCGGAAGCGTTCGACGTTGTCCCACAGCATTTGGCGCGACTCGCCATTGTCCTCAATCTTGTCCAGCGCCTTGAGGGTCGCTGCGACAATCGGCGGTGCCAACGAATTGGAGAACAGGTAAGGGCGTGAGCGCTGACGCAGCCACTCGACAATCGGCCCGCGTGCCGCTGTCACACCGCCAGAGGCACCGCCCAGCGCCTTGCCGAAAGTGGTGGTGATGATGTCCACCTTGTCCATCACGTCATGATATTCGTGGCTACCACGCCCGTTGGCACCGACAAAGCCGGTGGCGTGAGAGTCATCCACCATGACCAGTGCGTTGTAGCGTTCTGCCAGTTCGCAGATACCCTTGAGATTGGCGATCACACCATCCATCGAGAAAACGCCATCTGTCGCGATCAACGTGAAACGGGCACCTGCGGCGGCCGCGTCCTTGAGACGCGCTTCAAGCTCGGCCATATCGTTATTGGCGTAGCGATAGCGCTTCGCTTTGCATAGGCGAACGCCATCGATGATTGAGGCGTGGTTGAGGGCATCCGAGATGATGGCATCTTCAGGGCCGAACAGCGTCTCGAACAAGCCACCATTGGCATCAAAGCACGAGGAGTACAGGATGGCATCGTCCATGCCCAGGAAGTTCGCAAGGCGTTTTTCCAGCACGCGATGTTCCCGGTGGGTACCGCAGATGAAGCGTACCGATGCCATGCCGAAGCCATCGCGGTCCAGCGCCTGATGTGCTGCTGCGACCAACTCAGGATCATCAGCCAGGCCCAGATAGTTGTTGGCGCAGAAGTTGATGACCTCATCCCCTTCTTGTCCGCTGGCGACCCGAATGCTGGCTCGTTGGGGCGAGGTAAGCTCGCGCTCCTGCTTGTAGAGACCTTCTTCGTGTAGCTCGGTTATCTGGCGGTTGAGATGCTCATTGAAACTGGCTGGCATAGGGCGCTCCTGTGTGGGGACTGTCATCAACGGCCATCAATGAGTGTGATGGCCGTTGATGACAGTGTGCTGGTTTTCAGAATAGTCGGAGGGGGCCGAGAATGAGATGTTATTGCGCGGGGCGCTCCTTGACCTCATTGCCGTCGTCATCCTCGAAGGTTAGCCCCCAGCCAGTGATAGCGGCCAGCAACATGATGATGACCAGGAACCAGCCCTGGAAGACAAACGGGAAGACCGCTGTCGGGGCCACGGCGGGTAGCCAATCGTAGGTGCTTTGCATTGATTGGATCGTTGACCAGCCCAGTAGTACAGGCGCCCCCCACGGAAAGATGTAGCCCAGCGCAGAGGTCACCGCGTCCAGCATGTTGGCACGACGATAGCGGTGGATGCGATAACGGGTGCCCAGCTCACGCACGAAGGGCGCAGCAGCGATTTCAGCAGCGGTATTGATGGTGATGGCACTATTAAGCAGTGCAACGATGCCCCAGATAGCTAGCTCGGCACGGCGAATGGAGTTCTTGATCCAGCGCATCAGCAGGCGGGTGACATGATCCATGGTGCCGCCGAGGGTCATCAGATGCGCAGCACCGACGATCAGCAGAATCAGGATGCCCATGTTGACATAGCCTTCCACGCCGCGGACCAGCGCGCCGGTCATCACGCCATCAGCATTGGCATCGAAGGCAATGATCTGTGAGAACTCTCCGGTCCCTGCGATCAACATGACAGGAATGGCCGTCAGAATGCCCCAGGTCAACGAGGTCAGCAGGTGCTGGCCGCGTAGCGCCAGTATCAGCACCAATGCGAAGGGAATCAGCATCACCAGCCCCAGCGGATTGGTAGCCTGTTGCATTGCCTGAACGGCGGAAGGATCGGCGACACCGCTTTGATCGCCACTGCCGAAGATCACGAACAACGCCATCGCTGGCACGGCAGCCATGATGGAATACTTGAAGCGACTTCTGACCACTCCTGGCACGTCGGCACCCTGCGTCGTGGCAGAGACAATGGTGGTATCTGATACTGGTGCCAGATTATCGCCGAAGATCGCGCCGGACAGGATGGCAGCAAATAGAAACGTCGGATCACTACCGACCACGATTCCTGCCGGATACATCAGGGTGCAGAAGGCTACGGTGGTGCCGTAACCCGTGCCGACTGCTGTCGAGAAGATGGCAGCAAGCAGGAAGGTCAGCCCGACGAACCAGCCACCAGTCATGTCTGAAATACTGCCCAGCCATACCAGGCCCTCGACTAGTCCACCGACCTGCAACACCTGAGCGAACATGCCAGCATAGAACCAGGCGACGATAGCAACGACGCCGATGGGTTGGGTCAAACCGTCAAACAGGCCATTGGCATAGTCTTCCCAACGGCTGGTGCAGAAGAACAGCCCAAGCGTCAGGCCGAACAGTGCTCCCATCACTAGCCCGATTTCTGAGGACAAGCCCAATATGCTCGTAGCGATTGCCCACACCACAAAGAAGACCAGTGGAATGGCAGCCCCCCAAGCGCCGAGCCGGAAGGTGAGAGTGGGCTGCTTAGTGTGGGGCGCGGAAGTGCTGTGCCCGGTGTCACTGCTTGCAGAGTGAGGCATGGAAGTTACCTGTACGCGTCATTGTGATTATTGGATAGCGATGGGTGGCAGGCGACTGCATGAGTGTGGCGCAACCTTTGAACAAGCCTGGGACATGGCATTATTTCAGCAAAGGCATGTCAGTTTTTGTCGATAAGCCAGCGTTAAGCACTACATGAATGCTCGCCTGTCAGTGATATCAGCCTATCAGTTGATGCTGATGGACTGTCAATTCACCGAAAGTGAAATAGAGGTCGGTAGAGGAGAGAGTGAACATAAAGGTGTCTCGCAAACGTGACACGGCCCTGCGCTCATATGAGGGCAGGCCGTGGAGGAGTCGCTGCATTCCGACTCACTGTCGATGGTCACTCACCTACGATATTACTGATTCGTGATGATCGCGGTGCTAGCACGTTCACGCCGTACGCGAACCACGAAGGCGATGACGAGTGCGAAGATACCGAAGGCAACGGGTATCGCGGCGACTGAAATCAGGCTCAGCAGGGTCTTGTAGACATCACCGCCCAGCCAGTTGACCACGATGGCCAATGCCGCCATGGCGATGATCCAGAAGGCGCGTGAGCGATTGACGGTCAGCATCTCGCACACCAGGCCTGCGGAATCCGCGCTGGTGATGAAGAACAGCAGGATGTTGAGTGTCAGCACCACGGACAGGATGCCGCTGGTATCGATGGTGTCGATCAGCTTGAAGACATCCTCGGCACCGATGCTGAGGCTGCCGAGACCGAACACCACGAACCACAGGCACGAGAAGAGTGTCGGTACCAGCATCACGCCCAGCACCATGCCGCGTAGCGTGCGGCCTTTCGAGATGCGCGCAATGAATACGCCGGTGAAGATGAACCAGCCGTACCAGGCGGCTTCGAAGGCGTATAGCCAGTCAGCCAGCCATGCTTTGCGTTCCGGGTCACCCAAGCCAATATCAGTCGCCATGGCGGGATATTTGAGCAGGTATTCCGGGACTAGCCGCACGAAGGTCGAGAAGATATCGCCCGGTACCGTGAGCACAAGTACGCCGACCATCAGTGTGATGGCGAACAGGGTGTTGTAGTTGCTCAGCCATTTGATGCCGCGTTTGAGGCCGGAGGCGGAAGAGATGATGGCGCAGGCAGCCAGCACACAGATGATCAGCGTCGGGCTGAATTCGATCCCGAGGAGCTTCTGAAGGCCCTGCTGAATCGGGATAGTGGCGTAGGTAAACGACAGTGACAGGCCAATGACGGTCGAGACGACCAGACTAATCAGATTGAGCTTGCTCCAGATGCCATTACCCAGCAGCTCCTCGGCCGGCTTGGCCATCTTCATGTTGTACATGGCGTGCGCAAATAGTGCGCCAATCGCTAGATAGCCCGCCCATGCCAGTAGCCCCCAGTGATTGAAGGCGTTGAGCAATGCCATGTCAGTGCTCAGGCCCGCATCAGTGTGGTACTTCGGTTCCAGCACGCCCCAGGTCAACAGGCCAATGCCCATACCGGTAGCGAATAGCATGCCCATCCAGCTCAAGGTATGAAATTCCGGTGGGCCTTCTCCAAAGCGCAGCTTGCCAAGCGGCGTAAAGCAGACCACTACCATCAGCAATGACACGGCAAAGGCTGGCCAGGTGAAGATAAAGCCCAAGTTGCCGATGACTGAGGTCTTGATGAGATTCAGGCTATCGAGAAAGCCAGTGGGGAAGATGGCAGCGGTGACGATAAGCAGTGCAACAACCGCTACCGTGGCGACGGACGTCAGGTATTTATCCGCCGCAGGCGCTGAATCACCAAGGCCGCAGGCCGGTCCTTCTGGAGAGGGGGATTGCTCGGATGAGGATGTGGTCATTGTTGCGCTAGTCCTGATGTTGTCGTTGTTATGGTCGGAGAAAGAAGCGAGCGAGAACGTGACGTGAGAGGGGGCAGCGAATGATCGATGGTGAACTCCTGAGGGTGGCTATGACGCTTTCAGACTATCCTGACTCTCTTGAGTATTTTGAGTGTGGGCGACGTTTAGTTGTCATCAAGCGACGACTACGCCCAAAGGATAAGACGTACAGCAGCCTCGCGACGGCGGTATGCATCGCTTTATGAACACAGAGGGGGTGCCAAAAACGACAATACCCGCTGAGGCGGTAAGCCCCGAGCGGGTATTGGTGACATTTACTACTCCAATGCGGCAGCACGGAGAGCGATCAGCGTCAGCTGGTTTCGACTTGTGTCTTTGCCTTGCGTCCCTTGCCCAGCACATTGCTGGTCTCCTGGAAGAGCGCGACTATCATGCCCAGTGTCATGGCAAGAATCACGACGCTGACCGGCAGTGCCGCGATCATCAGTACCGTCTGCAAGGCTTTGAGCCCACCGGCCATCAAGAGCACTGCGGCGACCAGACCAATGCAGACACCCCAGAATATACGGTGACGTGCCAGCGGCTCTTCATCACCCATCGACAGGATTGTGGTCACGACGAGTGTGCTGGAATCTGAACTGGTCACGAACCAGCTGATCAGCAGGAAGATCAGCAACGAGGAGAGAATGGTGCCCAGGATGTCGTTACCCGCCAATGTATCAGCCGTCGCAAACAGCGCTTCCGGTAGATTCCAGTCACGAATCATGCCCATCAACTCACCGGTACCAGGGCCCATGGCAGCGTTTAGCTCCTGATGCAGCGCAGTCCCGCCGAACAGTGCCTGCCAGAGGAAGATGATCAACGGCGGAGCAAACAGTACCCCCAGAATAAACTCGCGCAAGGTACGGCCCTTGGAAATACGCGCGATGAACAGGCCAATGAACGGGGCCCATGCGAGCCACCATGCCCAGTAGAAGATGGTCCAGGCGTCTTGCCATTCGCGTTCACCCGGTGTGCTGGCGACCCACAGGCCCATCGGTACGACGTCGCGTACATAGGCGACGAGTGTCTCGCCGAACAGGCTGATCAGCCACAATGTCGGGCCACCGATCAGGAAGCTACCCACGACAATGACGGAGACACCGACATTGAGCTCGGAAATGATCCGGATACCGTATTTGACGCCGGACACCGCAGACGCGATGGAGATCGCGCAGATGGCGGCAATCAACGCCACCTGAGTTGGCAAGCCAGGGTCTATTCCGGTCAGTCGATTCAGGCCCACGGCAATCTGACTGACGCCTAGCCCGAGCGAGGTCGCAATACCAAATACGCAGCCTAATACGCCGAGAATATCGACCGTGTGGCCAATCGGGCCATAGATACGATCACCAATCAGCGGATACAGCGCAGAACGCAGTGCCAGAGGCAGGTTACGACGGTAGGCGAAGTAGGCCAGCGACATGCCGACCACCACGTAAACAGCCCAACCATGCAGCCCCCAGTGGAAGAAGGCGAGCTTCAGTGCCTCAACTGCACGCGCATGATTCATCGCTGTCACGCCGTCCAGATCAGCATGCGGGTTGTTCGGGTAGCCGAAGGCGCCGGAATCATCGAAGTAGAACAGCGGCTCCGCGACCCCGAAGAACAAGATGCCAATCCCTACACCCGCGGACAGCAGCATCGAGATCCAGGTGAAACGGGAAAACTCGGGGCGGCTTTCAGGTGTCCCCAAGCGCAGCTTGCCCCACGGCGATACCACGAGTACGAGGCAGAAGCCGATCAATCCTACGATGGTAATCAGGTAATAAGTGCCGAAGGTCGTTTCGATCCACAGGCGGCTGCGCCAAAGAGTGTCGAGGAGATATCCGGCGCGAAGCCTGTCGCCAACACAAAGACCAATAGCAGGCCTGCAGAGGTGAGGGTCATGCCTTTATGCATTCCCTTGAGCCAGCCGGATTGTTCGACTTGAATGCGAGGGTGGGAAGGGGGCTCATAAGGAGCGGGCTCAGAATGCGACATGGGGTCAGGTTGTGGTGGTGTCACGCAATAACTCCTGTTTGAGCGAATCACTCGTCTCTTATTGTTGTCGTTTTGGAAACGTTGTGAAATAAGTAGCGCTTATGGAAAAGAACGGTAAGGTGCTAACCTCCTTAAAGTATTACATTATATTATGAATATAATTGTTTTCTATGGCTATGGGTTCTAGAGAATCGCTGTCATATTCCAAGCGCTATTCATTTTCGCGTGATGCTTCTGTAGAAAGTGTGACGAGGTATTCATCGTCAGCCTAGAAAACAAGAAAAGAGAGATTTTTCTTGAGGCGACTTTTTATTGTCTTTATGCGACATTTATCGTGTGCAAGAGAACGATCGCGTGCTGTTACGCCCGATATGCTCCCAATAAGTCAGCGTGCTGACTCGCCACGCTGAGCGATATCGACAGTGAACTTTTTTTACTCATCAGGGAGGCACAGGCGTCATGCGTCTCGATTATTCCGGTCCCTTGCCCGAAACCATCGGTTTTTTACTGTTACCGCGTTTCTCGATGATGGCGTTTTTTGCCGCGGTAGAACCGCTGCGTATTGCCAATCGCATCAGCGGCCAAGCGCTATTTCGCTGGTTATTGATCAGTGAGGATGGTCAGCCGGTCACGTCATCCAGTGGAATGACGCTGGTAGCAGACCACAGTATTCTGGATATTCGCTCGCTGCCGTCGTTGGCGGTATGCAGTGGATTCGAGCCAGAAGCGCACCTAAATCGTGCACTGAGTGGCTGGTTGAATCGCCTGGATGGCGCAGGTTGCGTGCTCGGTGGGTTGGATACCGGCTGTTTCCTGCTGGCCGCAGCAAGTTTGTTGGATGGCGAACGCGTCACCTTGCATTGGGAGAGTCTGCCGGCCTTTCGTGAGCGCTTTCCGACCATCAGCACATCAGACGAGCTGTTTGAGCTGGGGGCGCGGCGTTTCTCGTGTGCTGGCGGAGCCGCTGCGATGGACATGGCGCTGGATGTGATCGCTCGCCGTCATGGTACGGCGCTGGCGGTGGATGTCTCGGAGCAATTGGTGCACGACCGCATGCGCACCCGCACCGATCAGCAGCGCATGACATTGGCCAGGCGGCTTGGCACTCACAAGCGTCAGCTCGTCGATGCGGTAGCACTGATGGAGCAGCATCTGGATACGCCATTGACGCTGGAGGAGCTGGCGCGCCGTTGCCGAGTCTCGCTGCGCCAATTGCAGCGCCTGTTCGAGCAGGAACTGGCCACTTCGCCGCGCGCCTGGTATTTACGCCTGCGCCTCGAACGCGCTCGCCATCTACTCAAGGAGACTGATCTGGACATATTGTCGGTGGGTCTTTCGAGTGGTTTTACCTCAAGCTCCAGTTTCTCGCGTGCTTATCGCAACCACTTCGGTCACTCGCCGCGTCAGGAGCGCTGACGTCTGCTATATCCCGACGTCTTGGCTCTCGAACTCTGGCTCCTTGCATTCATCGTATCGCCCCCCGTAATCCTCTTGCGCGAATGCTTGATGAGTCATTGGCACCGAAAGGCAAGATGGCATTGATTGTGCAACATGCCGGGGCGAGCCACGCTCGGCTCGTCAGGTCATTACACTTGGTGCAGACATACGCTGCTCAAGCAGTGATGTCACAAGGGAATTCAATACCGAGGTAGTGAGAATCATGAAGCGAGCGTTCAATACCACGTTAGGCATTGGAGTGGTGGGTATGTTGATGCCGACCCTCGGTTTGGCACATGGGCCAGTGAGCACCTCAGACCGACTGGCACAGATCCAGACGATGTTTGATTCTGACAACATCGTGGAAGGACCCAAGGTGGTGGACTGCACTCTGTCTGGCGGTACCGAGGCGCAATGCTTCAGCATCACGCTCAAGAATTCGCTGACTCAGCACGAGATGGGCCCCTGGTGCCCGGGCAATATCGCCGATGATGCCGAGAAGGGCGGCATCTGGGTGCGTGATGGCGTGCAGTATGATGTCGATGGCGCCTTCGTCGAGAATCTCGCCACCTTCTACGACGACCCCAAGTGGCAGTTGTTTGACAAGGACTCGGGCAAGATCAAGGTGACCGACACCCAGAAGTCCTGTGCTGGTGCTGCGGTGGTAGATGTTGATGAGCAATACAACAACTACTGCGTAGAGTGCAGCACCGAGTACATGGACGAGGCCGTCGAGACGACCTATGTCCTGCCGCTGGTGCCGGTGCCGGCAGAAGATACTCTTGAAGTGGACCCGCACATGGGGCGTGGCATCGCCTTCAATGGCGTCAAGTTCGATGCCGCGGCGCCGCAGGATGTGATTCTCGCTGCGCATACCATTGCGCCGTTCGATGACTGTGGTGGCCACGTGAATCTGCATGTTGGCTATCACTATCACGGTGCCAATGGATGCAGCCCCAAGGAAGAGATGGCCAAGGCTGATGCACCGATGATCGGCTTTGCAATGGACGGCTATCCTATCCTGGCCAAGCTGACCGGCGATGTAGCGAAGGAAGAGGGTCTTGATGCCTGTAGTGGTCATGTCTCGGAAGGTATCGGTTACCACTATCACGGCAACAGTGCTGACAAGAATGAGATCCTTGGCTGCTTCCACGGTGAGACAGGCTGTTCGCTGGATTCACCGGATGCTGTCTGTACCGCCAATGATCGTCCGGCCGGCCCGCCGCCGGGAGAAGAGAACGCTGAACAGGCAGAATGATCGTCGTTCAGTCTGTCGTGCGTGTGATGCCTGAGACTGCCTGATGGTACGTGCCTCATCTCGCTATATTGCTACTGTTTTCTGACACATTACTTGCACAGTCAGGCAGCAAACTTTGGTTATCAAAACGTTGTTCAGCAACGGTTTATTCATCAATACATCTTCACAAGGAATGCACGATGACGCGCACTCATCTGTCGGCCAATACGCAGAAAAGCGTACGCACCGGCGCAATGCTTCTGATGACGGCAGTACTGATGACAGTGAGTGGCATGAGTGCTGCTCAACAACCGCCGAGTGGCAAGCCGCCTTAGGAAGCCTTCGATGCCTGTGCCTCCAAGCAGGCAGGAGATCAGTGCCAGATGACACTGCCGGACTCCGACAAGTTGCTGCCAGGCCAATGCATGGCGCCACCGGAAGGTGGCAAGGCTGCCTGTCTGCCAGATAACGCCCCACAAGGTGGCAAGCGCTGATCATTCGTGCCATCACTGCTGACGCGCCCGTCCCGCACGCCAGTAGTGACTCTGATATTCCTGTTTTGCTGTTGCTGCATGATGAACGTGCTCATTGTCGGGGCTTGCGATAGCACACGTTCGGTAATGAGCCCGCTCGTCCCCCATGTTCCCTTTACGCCTGTCATCCTGATGATGTCCTCATTGATCAGGATGACAGGCGTTTTTTTTTCAGGAGTTCTCCATGAAGCTCGCTGCTCAAGGTCGTCTCTCTCCGCGATTTATCATGAGGTTGCTACCAGCCTCTTTGCTATTGGCGAGTGCTGCGCATGCCGAAGTCGTGCCGGAGCAATTCTCTGAAGCTGCGCTGGTCAAGGCGCCTGAGACGGTGAGTTGTACTCTCGAGAATGGCACCAAGACCCAATGCACCAAAATCGTGGTCAAGCACAAGCCGGACGACCTCAAGACCGGCCCTTTCTGTCCTCCTGCACTTGATGATGAAGGCGGTATCTGGGATTGGGATGGCTCCAACCCAGGACTGTATCGCCTGGATCGCAGTTTCTTTGAAATGCTCGATACCCTCGGCTTCCATTTCCATGATGAGGACGAAAGACTCCACATCATGACAGACCTGAGCAAGAAACCGGTCGAGGCCAACAACTGCCTCAACGTGTCGCCGGATGAGAGTGTCGAGATGACGATCCTGTTGCCACTGGAGCCAGTGGAAGCAGAAGAGCCGATCTCGTTGGGTACCGTGGCCAAGGTGGGTCTGGCGCTGGACGGTGTGCCCATCTTCGCGGATGCACCTTCGGTGCTGGATACCGGTAATCTGCCGGCACTGGATACCTGCGGTGGCCATGTCGATCCGGGTGGCTGGTATCACTGGCATGCCACTGCCACGGATATCGACTCGATCTACTCTGAAGAAGGCGTGGATGCACATTGCCAACTTCCCCAGAGCCATAGCGCTCAGTTCGCCTATGCCTTCGATGGCTATGCGATGTTTGGTACCCAGGACCCCAGTGGCAAGACGCCAACGGACCTTGATTCCTGCAACGGTCATTTCGGGCCGACCCAGCGTCATCCCGAAGGCGAGTATCACTATCACGCCACCTCAGAATTCCCCAATCTGCCCAAGTGTCTGACGGGGGTCGTGGCCAAGGACAATTTCGTCACCAATGCCAAGATGGGGCTCTTCGACGCCAGGTGT
>NZ_JEMF01000063.1 GCF_000591415.1 Cobetia crustatorum
CTAGCGTGACAGTGGGGGGGAGGAGGCTGAGCTACCGGCAATCGTGCCGCCCGTGGCATAGATTTTCACGCCCGGGAGTTCCACGGCGCTCGCCTGTACGCCATAGGCCAAGGAGCAGGCGGCAATCGAGATGGCAGCAACGAGACGTCGGGGAGTCATGAAGTGTTCTTTCATCATTGTGGTGTGTCGCTCTTTATCGTTGTCATGGGAAATGAGTGCCAAGCAAACCAAGTGCGTGCATCGGGATATGCCTGGAGGACAATACACGCCACTATCTCATCAGGTGAATGCCGCACCACCATCACTGCGCGGGTCGTGTGCGGCTTCGACAGTGCCATCCGGATGACGCATCACGGCACCGGCATGACCCAGAGTATCGCTGTAGGCGTCTTCCAGAACCTCTACTTCATGTCCGAGCTCCCTTAGGGCATCTGCCATGTCACCGTCGAGACGTGACTCAAGTTTCAGGCTGGTGCTGACATCGCCCCAGGTGCGGCCGAGCAGCCAGCGTGGGGTGCTGATGGCAGTCTGGAGTGACATGCCGTGACGAGCGATACGCGTGAAGATAGCGGCCTGTGTCTGTGGCTGACCTTCACCGCCCATGGTGCCGAAGGCCATCACGCGGCCATCATCGAAACAGGCCAATGACGGGTTGAGAGTGTGAAAGGGCTTGCGACCCGGCGCGAGGCTACGCAGTGAATTCGGGGCGAGATCAAATGCCAGCCCGCGGTTCTGCCACATCACGCCACTGCCAGGCAGTACCACGCCGCTGCCGAATTCCCAGTAGACGCTCTGGATGAAGCTGACGGTAGTGCCGTCGTTGTCGGTGGCGCCCATCCAGATGGTGTCGCCTTCGGCGGGTTCGTAGGGCCAGGTCAGCGCCGACTGCATGTCGATCTTTTCGGCCTCTTCAGCCAAGGCTGATGTTTCAAGATGCGCTTGCTGGGCCGCCACGTATCCTTCCAGACCGCCTTCCATGGCATCCGGTGAGGTGATCAGGCTGTCACGCACCAGGAAGGCGCGTTTGGTGGCCTCTATCAGCGCATGCAGGTGACGCGGTGTATTGCCCTCCGCTTCGCTGATGCCATGTGTTGCGCTCAGTGCATCGTAGAGACCGATGATCATCAACGTCGCCAGTCCCTGAGTCGGTGCGGGCAGGTTGTAGATGTCACCATCATGCAGGCGTACTTTGAGAGGAGTGACGCGCTGAGCCTGATAGTGATTGAGGTCTGACAGACGCAGCGGACTGCCAGCGTCCTCCAACTCCGTTGCCATGTGTGTGGCCAGTTCGCCACGATAAAAGTCATCGAGACCGGCATCGGCGAGATGCGCCAATGTGGCCGCCAGTTCTGGCTGACGCAGACGCGCGCCTTCCTGCAATGCAATGGCATCGCCTGTCTCGCTCTGGCCAAGATAGCGCTCGGCGAAAACAGGCTGCTGAGAGAGGGTGGCGAGGTGTTTTTCACTCAAGGCTTGCTGACTCGCGCTCACGGCGATCCCGTCATTGCCGAGACGGATGGCGGTGGCCAGCAGTTGTGTCAGCGGTAGGGGTGTGTGCTCTGGAGCAGAAGTCTCTGTCGAGTACGCGAGAGCTTCCTGCCAGCCGCCAATGGTGCCCGCGACCGTCAATGCCGCCAGTGGTCCGCGCGTCGGGATACTGTTGCCTTTTGCCAAGGGCGCGGCAGGTACCTCCCCAAGAGAAGTGGCATAGCCATAGCCGAGATCGGCATAGAACTCACGGCTGGCATGTTCTGCGGCAGCGCCACAGGCATCGATCGCGATCGGCGCCTGGCCGGGGCGTTTGATCAGCCAGAAGCCATCGCCGCCAATGCCATTCATGTGCGGATAGACGACGGCGATGGTTGCTGCCATGGCGACCATGGCTTCTATCGCATTGCCGCCGTCACGCAAGATATCGCGTCCTGCTTCTGCCGCCAGATGATGTGGCGCGGCGCAGGCGCCACCAAATCCACGTCGGGTATGAATCATGGCGTCGTGCTCCTGTTGTTATTGTTCATTGCTGTGCTGGCACACGTACCGAGATAAGGGCTCGGCACGTGTGGTGATGTCTCAAGTGATCAATACGGCCGCAGATCAGCTACCGGTGAAGAGGTCATAGAACATGCGCAGCGCAGTGAAGAGCAGGAAGATGGCGAAGATCTTCTTGAGTTTCGAGGCATCCATCGAGTGGGCAAGCCTTGCGCCCACTGGTGCACAGAGCATGGTCGCGGGAACGATGGCCGCAAATCCAAGCAGATTGACGTAACCGATGGAACCCGGCAGAAGATTGGGCTCACCCAGCCCGCTGAGCAGGAAGCTCACGGTGCCCGGCAGACTGATGACCAAGCCGAGCGCCGCACCGGTACCGACCGCAAGATGCATCGGCGTGCCCAGGGTGCTCAAGGTCGGCACGCTCAAGGTGCCACCGCCAATTCCCATCAGCGTCGAGACACCGCCGATGAAGGTACCCAGTACACCGCTGCCCAACGGTCCCGGCAAGCCCTTGCCCAGTACCTTGGATTGACGGCGGAACATGTTGAGGGCGACCAGCAAGGCGATGGTGGCAAACAGTCCCATCAGGACGGCACCGCTGAAAAGACTGGACAGCAGGCCACCGATGATGACACCGAGGATGACGCCGGGCAGTAGCCGCTTGAGAATCGAGGGATCAAGACTGCCCTTGGCGTAGTGCGCCCTGGCCGACATGATCGAGGTGGGAATGATGGTGGCCAGCGAGGTGCCGACGGCCTGATGCATGCGCACGGCTTCATCGACACCCAACAGGCTGAACAGATGGAAGAGGACGGGGACGATGACGATACCGCCGCCGACCCCCAACAACCCTGCCATCACGCCGGCAATCATGCCGGTGACGATGAGTGCGACGATCAATCCGATGATCCAATGCAGCGGATAGGCTGAGAACAGTTCCATGGCGTTTCCTTGTGAGACGCATCACCGTACCGAGTGCCGGCATGAAGGATGATGCGCTTTGGCGACTCCTCGCAGGTGAGGAGAGTAGATGTCATCCGGTTGTGCATGATATTAGACAACCACGATGAGTGTCCCCCCTCTTCAGGTATCGCGGGGGACAGGCGATGGCTTTCCTACCAGCCGATAGCCTCGGGCAGCCAGGTGGCAAGTCCGGGGAAGCAGAACAGCAGTACCACTGCCATGGCTTGCAGACCTACGAAGGGCAGTACGCCCAGATACAGATGACGCGTGGTGACTTCGGGTGGCGCGACGCCTTTGAGGAAGAACAGCGCCCAACCAAAGGGCGGCGTCAGGAATGACATCTGCAGGTTCATTGCCACCAGTACGCCTAGCCATACCATGTCAGTGCCATAGCCGATGAAGATCGGCAGGAACATCGGCAACGCAATGTAGCTGATCTCGATCCACTCGAGGAAGAAACCAAGCACGAACAGCACCACCATCAAGAAGATGAGCGCGCCCAGTTCGCCACCCGGCAGCAGGTTGAACAGATCGTGCACCATGTTTTCGCCGCCGAGCCCTCGGAAGGCCAGTGAGAACGGCTGCGCGCACAGCAGGATGAAATACACCATTGCGGTGATGGTCAGGGTTGAGTGCAGACATGCCTTGAGCATCGTGAAATTGAGACGACGCGACAGCAACGCGATCAACAGACTCCCCAATGCCCCCATCGAGGCTGCTTCCGTGGGCGCTGCTACACCGCCGAGAATCGAGCCCAGTACCGCGAAGACGAGCAGCAACGGAGGAATGACGCTGCGCGCGAGATCACGCAGCAACTCTTTCATGCCACCCGCAGCGTCACGCTCAGCCTTGGGAATGGCAGGCACAAGCTCTGGCTTCCACCAGCCCAGCACCAGCAGATAGGCGATATAGATGATGGCAATCGCAAGGCCAGGGATGAAGGCCGCTGCGAACAGGGTGCCGACGGATTCGCCGAGAATTTCTGACAGCAGAATCAGTACCAGACTCGGTGGAATGATCTGCCCGAGGGTGCCGGACGCACAGATGGTGGCCGATGCCACCCCCGGGTGATACCCGCGACGCAGCAGTGTCGGCAGTGTCAGCATGCCCACGGTGACGACGGTCGCACCGACGATACCGGTGGATGCACCCATCAGCACACCCACCAGAATGATCGCGATACCCATGCCGCCATTCACGCCGCCCATTGCGCGGCCGATGGTCTCCAACATGTCTTCGGCGACCCGCGATTTCTCCAGCATGACCCCCATGAAGACAAAAAGGGGGATCGCCAGCAGGGTGTAGTTGGTGACCACGCCATAAAGGCGTGATGGCATCAGGCTGAACAGCAGCGGACCGAAGCCCGCGAGACCAGCGACGAAACCTGCCACCGCCAGAGAAATCGCGACCGGAATCCCGATCAGCATCAAAACAAGGAAGCCCCCGATCATGCCCATTGCGATCCATTCATTGGGGCTCATGAGCGCACCTCGTGGCCTTCAGAGGGTTTGGTAGGCGCCATCAGCCCCATCAAGGCACGTAGACAGTCCGCGACGCCTTGTATGGCGAGTGCCGCGAAGCCCAACGGAATGAACGCCTTGAGAAGATAGCGATAGGGCAGTCCGCCGGGATCCGGTGAACCTTCCATCAGCTGCCAGGATTGTTCGGTGTATGCCAGGCCCAGCCAGGCAATGGCAGCGCCAATGGCGATGGTCATCACTGCCCCCAGCAGATCCACGAGGCAGCGGCCCTTGGCGGAAAAGCGATCATAGAAGACATCGACGCGTACGTCGGCGCGATGCTTGAGGGCATAGGAAATGCCCAGCAACGCGATGGGGGAAATCAGGTGCCACTCCAATTCCTGGAGAGGAACGGGGCTGATGCTGAAGAAGTAACGCAACAGCACGTTACTTGCGACCAGCAGCACGAGCGCCAGCAGCGAGTAGCGGGCGACGATGCCCAGCCGCTCGATGATGGCTTCGAGGAAATTGATGATACGCAGCATGGCAATCCTCACAGGCGCCACGGCGGGACAGGCCGTGGCGCAGACAGGGCGAAGTGATGAACCGCAGGAACAGCAGTCAATACGGCGTTTTTAGAGCGACAGGAAGGTTTTCTCGCTGATGGCAGCCCATGCCTTGTGTTGCTCACGGAATGCCATGAAGGATTCATGTACGCGGGCGGTATCCGGGTCAGCCGCTGCCATGTCGGTCAGTGTCTTCTCGGTCACTTCCTTGAGGCGGGCAACGACGTCATCAGGCAGTGGTTGTGCGATGACACCTTCATTCTCGACGAGATCTGTCAGTGCCTCGGCGTTTACCGATTCACACCAGGCCTGACTTTCGACATTGCAGGCCGCGGCCGCAGCCTTGACGATGGCTTGCAGGTCTTCCGGCAGGCTTTCCCAGGCGGACTTGTTGATCATCAGCTCGGTGACATTGGTCGGCTCGTGCCAGCCAGTGGTGTAGTAGTACTTGGCGGCTTTCTGAAGCCCCAGACGACGGTCTTGATAAGGGCCGACGAATTCGGCAGCGTCGATGACGCCACGCTCCAGCGCCGGGAATATCTCGCCGCCCGGCAGCAGACGTACGGCAACGCCAAGCTCGGCGTAGACCTTGCCGGCAAGCCCCGGGATGCGCATCTTGAGACCTTTCAAGTCCTCGACCGTGTTGATCGGCTTGCGGAACCAGCCAGTCATCTGTACGCCGGTGTTACCCATCGGGAAGGCGATCAATCCCTTGGGCGCGTAAAGCTCATGCCATAGCTCCAGACCGCCACCGTGATACAGCCAGGCATTCATGCCTTGGGTATTCATGCCGAAGGGCACGGTAGTGAAGTACTGCGCTGCAGGAATCTTGCCCGCCCAGAAATAGGCGTTGCCGGCATTCATTTCCACCACACCACTGGCGACGGCATTGAAACCTTCAAGCGCGGGGATCAATTCACCGGCGGCAAAGTGCTGGATCTTCATGCGTCCGCCAGACATTTCTTCGACCTTGCGGCAGAAGTCGGTCGGACTTCCGGGGCCTTCCACATAGAAAGGGGAGCCTGGTCCGTAAGCGTTGGTCATCTTCCAGTGATAGGTCTTCTTGGTATCGGCGCGCACGATGGCGGGTGCGGCCATGACCAGGCCAGCGGTAGAGGTGGCCAGTGCGGCACCGAGAAACTTGCGACGATCGAATGTCATGGGGAGATCTCCTGCGGACGGATGACCGGTAGTGCCCTTGGCGTCCCTCCACCGGCGGGGTGCGAGGTCACAAGGGAGTGCCTGAACGGCGCGCTGACATCATGGCCAGCGATCTTGTTGTAGAGGTATTGCCGGCAGCAGAGAGACGAGTGGATATCATTTGTCATCTTGAGGGCTTTCATTCGTCACGCTGCTACGTCCTAGACATTGCAAAGCGTGTGCCATCTCAAGTAATTATGGTAAAATTGTTTATATTCAATTGGTTATAATAGTTTTATGTGGCGGAAAACTAATTTATTACTACCTCAATGCGTCATTGATTGCACTGAACGGCGCGCAGTGTTGCGTAATTGTCGTCTTTCATGACTGACAAACGGCGCATTTTTCGCGCATAGCGTGCATTTGTGCGTGATAGATGTGCCATTGATAGTCATCTGTCTTTCGGATGTGGGGCGGTGATGTACAAATGTCATGTGTGGCACGAGATGGTGCAGGTGCTTCCTGATAGTGCAATGTAATGAGGTAAAGAGAGGAGAAATAAGGTTGGTGAGATCAGCGCTGACGAGAACAGGCACTGGTGCGACAGCCTTGAACGGTAATGGCATCATGCGCCTTTGCACTGACGGAGCCTGTCCATGTCCTCGCACGATCCTGACGCGTCATCCTTTCGCCCGTCTGCTCCTGCCACCTCGGCTGTGGCGCACGCCCAAGACAGCCAGTCGCAGACGAGCTTCACCACTATGTCAGCCCCGCGAGCGCGCACACCGATGATCGCTCGCGGGCTGTTGGTCGTGGTGTTATTCGTCATGGCAGGGCTTGCCTGGTGGGAGACACCGCAGCGCTGGGCGCTTGAGTTTCTTGATGAAACACTGGGGCAGGCTTTCAGTGCCTTTGCGATCGCCAAGGGGTTGAACGCCACCATCTCAGTGCTGCAGTCATCGACGATTGATCTTCAGGTCTTCCAGGTGTCGCCCGGAGAAGCACTGGATCCCGCCAATGACATGATCGAACGCTTTTCGTGGGTGATGTTCGCTGCGACAGGATCACTTGCGCTTCAGAAATTGCTGCTGGGTATTTCCGGCTCACTGATTATCAAGGCAGTAGCAAGCATCACCTGTGGACTGGCGGGGTTGATGGTGCTGATGGGGCTCATGCGTGGCGCTGATGACGGCCGTGGCATGGGTAATGATGAAGGCCTCAGTCCGATGACGTCACTGTTGACGGCAGGCCTGTTGCGGTTGGCATTGCTGGGGATTGTGCTGCGATTTGCGGTGCTCAGCGTGGCATTGGCCAGTGGTGCGGCAGGCCAGGCGTTTCTCGACGACAGCCGTGATACCCAGATGGCGCAGCTCAGCATCACGCAGCAACAGCTGGCAGAGGCGGCGGACCAACAGGTTGGCGGTGACCACGAAGAGCGCAGTTGGTGGCAACAGTTCAAGGGCAGCATGGAAGGTTGGGCTGGTGGCCCGATCTCCACTGTGACGCAAGGTTTTGATGCGATGACTGACAAGGTGATTGATCTCACCATGTTGTTCATCACCCAGACGGTGCTGTTTCCGCTCGGATTCCTGTGGCTTGGACTGCGCGTGGTGCACGGTCTTGGTCGTCTGCAGGGCGTGCCTAGAGGCGTGCGCCGCCTCGGCGATGTTTGACGCGCGTCATCAGTGACTTGCAGTCGACCGAGAGAATTTCGTCGCGGTTGAAGATGCGTTCGCGCACGAAGGTATCAAAGGCATCGTAGCTGTCGGTGAGGGTATGGATGTGCAGACTCTTGAGGTCGCTCATGATGTAGAGGCTGACGACCTCAACGCAGCCGGATAGCTCCTCGGCAATGTGCTCGATGGCACTGGGTGCGACGGTCAGGTCCACGAAGGTCGAGATGCCCTTGCCCAGCTTGTCGGGATTGATGACGGCAGTGAACTGTTCGATCACGCCGCTTTCGACCAACGCCTGAACGCGGGTACGGGCATGGGCGCGTGAGATGCCGAGCTTGCGGGCGATGTCGGCATACGACATGCGGCCGTCCTTGATCAGCAGATTGAGCAGCTCACTGTCGGTGCGATTGAGGTGCATGGTGATATCTCGGTAGGGCATCGGGCACTGATGCTTTTATCGACACTGATGCCCGATGACCCGGTGATTAGAGGCTTGGATATGAGTGTTTAAGCATGTTCCTGATCGGCCTTGATGGTATCAGGCACCTCGCCGGAATATGACGTGGCAGGCAGCGTCTCGCTGTCATCGATCTGCGGCAGCAGCAGTTCGGCGATGATGGCAGTCAGGCCCCCCATGGTGATCGGCGAACGCAGTGCATCAGAGTAAGCGTGCGGCAGGGCAGACAGCACTTCTGGCACCATGCCGACACCCAAGCCCAGCCCGAGTGACAGTGCAATGATCATCATCTCGCGACGGCCAATGGTCTGTGCCATCAGGATACGAATGCCGGAGACGGCAATCAGCGCGAACATCAAGGTGGTGGTCGCGCCGAGCACTGGGCGTGGCATCTGTGTCAGCAGGGTGGCGATAAAGGGTGACAGGCCAAGCAGCAGCAGGAAGCCCGCCACATAGCGGCCGACATGACGACTGGCGATGCCAGTGAGCTGAATCACGCCGGTGTTCTGGCTGAAGGTAGTATTTGGGAAGGTACCGGCCAGCGCTGCTAGCGCTGAGTTGAGGCCATCGGCGAGCACGCCACCGCGTAGACGCTTCTGGTGCACATCATCATTGACTGGTAGTCCCGAGGCGCGCGCGCTACCGGTGAGGTCACCCACCGTCTCAATGGCCGTGATCATGAAGATGAACGCGACCGGCAAGAAGGCGGGCAACGAGAAGTCAAAGCCAGAGCTCAGCGTGGCCGGCATCGGTAGGGCGATCAGTGCTGCATCGGCCAACTGCGGGGCATCGTAGAGTCCAGCGATGGCAGCGATGGTGCAGCCTACTGCCATGCCGAGGAAAATCGAGGCGATTCTGAGCCACGGATAGCGCGAGACCTGACAGCTCAGTACCGTGATCAGCACACAGCCTGCCAGTGCAAGATTGACCGGTGCACCGAAGTCTTCTGCACCGAAGCCACCACCGATATCGGTCATGCCGACTTCGATCAGGCTCAGGCCGATCAGCATGACTACGACTCCCGTCACGACTGGTGTGATGACTCGCTTGAGCCACGGCAAGATAGTGCCGAGCACCATCTCGATCAGACTCCCAGCTAGGCAGGTACCAAATAATATCGCGAGCACCTGCTCATCCGTGGCGCCTTGGGCGCGGGCAATCAGGCCGGCGGTAATGAGTGCGGCGACAAAGCTGAAGCTAGTGCCCTGAATGCTCAACAGGCCCGAACCGAACGGGCCGACGCGCTGGGATTGAATCCAGGTCGCGATACCGGACATCACCAGAGCCATCGACAACAGGCTGGCAGTATAGGCGCCAAGGGACAGGGCGCTGGTAATGATCAGCGTGGGCGCAATGATGCCGGCCAGGCTGGCGAGTAGGTGCTGAGCACCCGCGAGTGCCGACAGTGGAGCGGACGGTTGCTCTTCCAAACCAATGAGTGGCGTGTCGAGTTGGCTGGGAGTGGCCATGGAAACGTTCCTTGTCCGTATGTGCGGAGTGACGAAGAGGGCGGAAGGCACTGAGCAGCCATCGTAGGGTCAGCAATTATAAGCAAGAAGCACACCATGTTCAGGTGATTTCTCTGTTTGATGGGTGTTTGGAGTGAGGGCCGATGGCGACAACAAAAAACGCCAGACCCGTTGGAGCGGATCTGGCGTTTTCAGCGCAAGCTGATGATGCATCTCTGGCCGTAAAAGCCTCAGTCGCGAATGTCCTGGTGCTGAGTGTTCAGTCGAGTTTGTTGAGTCGCTGAATCTTCAAGCCAATCTCGCCTTCTGCAAAGGCACCCAGGAAGGCCTGGAAATGTTCAGATGCGACATGCACGTCGAGTGCTTCTTCATCCCACCATTCTTCCAGTACGACGAAGTCGCCTTCCGGTACGGGCTCACCTTCCGCGACATTCTTGTCGACCGCAAAGCACTCGTACTGCAGACAGCCCTGATCGGCCTGGCTCTTCTCGATCAGTTCGACAAGTACTTCTTGGGCCTTGTCTTGCTGGTCGGCGGGGAAGGTCAGGGTAGCGATAAGTTTGAGGGACATGACGGAAATCCTGTCGTGAGCGAGTGTGAGGGAAAAGGTGTCACGTTCGCGAAGAGGGTGCAATGCGCTGCTGACTATCGGGTATCAAAGCAAAGAACTTGATCAGCAACGCGACGCCAGGTACGTCTTACAGGCGAGTGAACAACTCGTCTGCGGGTAAACGTGATTTCGGCAGGCCGGCATTGAAGTCGTCGTCGGTGCGATAGCCGAGACTGATGGCGACCAAGGCATTGAAGCCTTTGTCACGCAGGCCGAATTCGGCGTCCAGCCCGACCGGATCGATACCTTCAAGCGGCACTGCATCGATGCCCATACTGGAGGCAGCGTACAAGAGGCTACCGGCATTCAGATAAACCTGCTTGTCCATCCAGTGCTGCATGTCCTTGTACTCGTGACGATGCAGATCAATGAACAGGCGACGCGCGCCATCCATCATGTCGCTGAACTGGTCACCCAGAGTGAAGCGACCATCGGTGGCTTCGCTTTCCAATACATGATCCAGGTACTGGTCGTCGAGAGTGCTGCGGGTGCAGAACAGAACGACGTGAGAGCCATTGAGGATCTTGGGCGTGTTGAAGTCGTACTTCTCACGAGTGCCAGCACGAGCGAAACGCTCCTTGGCCTCTTCAGATTCCAGTACCAGGAAATGCCACGGCTGGGAGTTGACGCTGGACGCGCTGAAGCGCAATACCTGCTCAAGCTCATTCCAGTCTTCGGCGCTGATCTTGCGGGCCGGATCGAAGTTCTTGGTGGAGTAACGCTGCTGCATGATAGCGGTGGGAGTCATGATGACGCTCCTTGAATTCTCAGGGGCAGGTGCCTTGCGTAGTAATGCTGGACTGCCTGCGACCTTGGTAGAGGATGGCGCCATCATAATGGGTATACTTTGCGTTGAATATCCTCGCCTCGCGCACCTTTATGGTGAATTTTCGGCATCAATGGCGAGGTTTATCGTCTTTTGTCAGTGAGTTGTCATTATCGTGATGCGCTTATGGCATTAATGCTGTGACAGGAGATTCAGATGAAGGAGGTGTCGACGTAACTCCTGTTGTCTCGTGCTCTGCCATCAATATGCCGCTGTATTTCCGACAACGCCCCGCCACATGCACCTCGCGAATGGCTCGGTCATCGCCCAGCATCATCAGCGCAAACAGTATCTCTTCCAGTGCGACCTGATCCGCTTGTCCCCAGCGAGTACGGCGTGCCAACAGCGGCGTAGCCGTAGGTTCGAGCACAATGACATCCGCCTCCATGCCCGGACGCAGATTGCCGATACTATCCTCGAGACGCATGGCGCGCGCATTGCCCAGCGTCAGCTGATAGAAGCCCTGCCATGGAGTCAGTGGCTGATTGGCACGCGCCGCCAGTCCGTCGGCATCATGTGCGACGGCACCGTGCAGCTGGCCGACCTGATAGGCTGCCTTGAGGCTCTCCAGCTGGCATAGGCTTGAGCCGCCGCCCACATCGGTGGCAATGCTGATGTTCATACCGAGCCTGCGTGCACTGTCACGATCAAACAGACCGCTGCCCAAAAATAGATTGGACGTCGGGCAGAAGGCGATGCTGGCACCACGTTCGGCAATCCGCGCACGCATGGCGTCATCAAGATGAATGCCGTGGGCAAAGGTGGTGCGCTCATGACTGAGCCCGACCTCTTCATACACCGCCAGATAGTCACGGCTATCGGGAAACAGCTCCGCGACCCATTTGAGCTCATCGAGATTCTCGGCCAGGTGCGTCTGCAGGTGAAGGTCCGGCTGGCTCTTGAGCAGCTCACCGGCGGCCTTCAATTGCGCTGGTGTTGAGGTGGGGGCAAAGCGCGGTGTCAGCACATAGCCGAGACGATCACGGCCATGCCAATCGGCGATCAGGCGTTCATCATCCTTGAGGGCCGCCGGGCCTTTATCGAGCAGTGAGGCGGGTGCATTGCGGTCCATCATCACGCGTCCGGCGTGCAGGCGCATGCCGCGTGTACGCGCTGCCGAGAACAGGGCATCAGCACTGCCAGCGTGCGATGTGGCAAATACCTGTGCGCTGGTGGAGCCGTGACGCAGCAACTCATCGAGGAACACGTCAGCAACCTCTGCGGCATATGCGGAGTCCACGAAGCGTTGCTCAGCGGGGAAAGTGTAAGTGTTCAGCCAGTCGATCAGGCAGTGACCGTAGCTTGCGATGATATCCAACTGCGGAAAGTGGACATGGGTGTCGATGAATCCCGGCATCATCAGGCCGCTGACCTTGCGCGGCGGACTCAGACACACCAGCTCGGCACAGGGGGTCGGTGTGACTGTCCTGTCAGAGGCTAACGCCTGATAGTTGCCGACGGCCACGACGTGTCCGGCATGCATCACCAGCAGTGCGTCCGGATAGTACTCGATGGCGGCGCGCTCGTTGGCCGACATGTCACTTTCCATGCACTCACCAGGGTCATTCACGAAGTGCAGCAAGGCACCCCGCAGTAGGCTGACATTCTCAGCACCTGTTGCGGCATCCCTTAGCGCCTGAGTCAGCCGGCCAGCGTCGAGATGATAGGCGGCTTGCTCGTGACGGGGGTGTTCATGGGAGGGGCGGTCATTCATGAGGCAGTCCTGTCGGTCGTCGAGTCTGATGTGACAGCGGATGAGGACTGCCGATAATCCGGTGCGGTAAAGTGCGTTCGCAGCTGGCGGGCCTCTTTACGTGATAGGCCGCACTGATCAAGTGTCGACGCTGCTGTGGGGTCAGCCCGTGAGCTTTCGCTGATGCTGGCGTGACGGAGGGCCTCCAGCTGCAATAGTTCGGCGACCACACCAATCGCAATTTCCTCGGGGCGCTTGCCAGGAATGCCGGGCACACCGATCGGGCAGCGAATGCGTGCCAGCTCATTGGCGGCAAGGTGTGCGCGCAGGCGCTGATGAAAGCGTGCCCACTTGCTGCTGGAACCGATCAGCCCCAGCGAAGCGAGGTCGCTACGTACCGCTAGCGCGGCCACCAGCGCTTGATCTTCAACGTGATCGTGCGTCAGCACCAGCACATGGCTGTCAGCTGCTACCGGTAGCGGATGCACGGCATCGTCACGCATTAGAATATTGAAGGTGGAACAGTGCAAATGAGGCTCGCAGCCACGGGGTCTGTGCGCTGAGGCTAGCTGCTGTTCACGCGAATCCAGCCAGTCAATTTGCCAGCCCAGCGGCGCGAGCAGGGCGACGATGGCTTGTCCCACATGGCCCGCACCAAAAAGTGCCAGCCGTGGTGCCACGGCTGGGAAGACTTCGATCAGCACCTGTACATGGCCGCCACAGCACTGTTGAGCATGTGCACCGAGCGCGACCTCTTCAAGGTGACAGCCGCTATGACCTGCGCTGAGCAGCGCGCGCGCACGTATCGCCACCAGCTGTTCGAGACGCCCGCCGCCGAGGCTATCGTGTAGTGCCGCTGGTGTAATCAACATTTTGGTGCCGGCGCCGCGCGGTGCAGAGCCTGCCACGGTGACGACCGTGGCCAATGCATGCGGTGCCAATGCGGCCTGCGCTTGCTCCAACGCCTGATACCAACGCAGAGCGGTTGATGGAGGGCTGTGCGTCATGGTGTCACCTGATGCGGTTGCACGTGTGGTGGCTGACTCTGTGAGGTCTGATCATGCAAGGATTGCTCACTCAGCCATTCATTCAGCCATTCACGCTGCACGCTGGCGGCCAGCATTACGCGTTCTGGTGTGGCAGGCGTATCGAGGCGTACTGCGTGGCGGTAATCGCTGATCGAAGCGAGTGCATCACGTAGTGCTGCCCAGACACTCATTGCTAGCATGAGAGGAGGCTCACCGACGGCCTTGGAGCGGTAGATGCTGGCCGCTGAGTTGGGATGGCCTTCCAGTAACTGTACTCTGAGCGCCCCTGCTGGTACGTCACTGATTGCGGGGATCTTGTAAGTGGCAGGGCCATCAGTGAGCAGGCGGCCATCTTCGTTCCACTTGAGTTCCTCGCTGGTCAGCCAGCCCATGCCTTGCACGAAGCCACCTTCGATCTGACCAATATCGATGGCCGGGTTCAGCGAGTCACCGACATCATGCAGGATGTCAGCGCCTTCGAGACGGTATTCACCGCTCAGAGTGTCCACGACGACTTCGCAGAGTGCTGCACCGAAGGCGTAGTAGTAGAAAGGATGGCCAGTACCGCGCTCACGGTCGTAATGAATATCGGGCGTGGCGTAGAAGCCTTTCTCGGATAGCGAGATGCGCTCGATATAGGCTGCCTGTACCAGCTCACCCCATGTCATCAGTACGCTGCCGGCGCTCAGGAGTTCCCCCGCCTCTAGTGTCAGGCTTGTACGAGGTTGCGCAAGGTGCTCGGCGGCGAAGTCCAACAGTCGTGCCTTGAGACGCAGGCAGGCATCGCGCGTCGCCATGCCGTTGAGGTCCGCGCCGGAACTTGCTGCGGTGGGTGAGGTATTGGGGACCTTGTCGGTACGGGTCGCCGTGATGCGGACCTTGTCCACCGAGAGGCCCAGTTCGCGCGCCGCGACCTGGATCATCTTGGTGTGTAGTCCTTGGCCCATCTCGGTACCGCCGTGGTTCACCTGTACGCTGCCGTCAGTATAGATATGCACCAGCGCGCCGGCCTGGTTGAGATGCTTGGCGGTAAACGAGATGCCGAACTTGACCGGTGTCAGTGCGAGTCCTTTCTTGACCACTGGGCTTTTTGCATTGAAAGCGCGAATCTCGGCGCGTCGCTGCCAGTAATGCCCCTCTTCCTCGAGCTGCTCGATCAACGTTGCCAGCAGTGGATGCTGATTGACGTGCTGGCCATAGTGTGTGGTGTCACGGCCTTCGCAGTAGAGGTTTCGTTTGCGAATCTCGAGCGGGTCACGTCCTAGCTGGCGTGCGATATTCTCCATCGCTGCCTCTACTGCCAGCATCCCTTGTGGGCCACCAAAGCCACGAAAGGCAGTATTCGATGCCACGTTGGTACGGGCGCGAATACCACGCACATAGGCGTTGCCCAGGAAATAGGCATTGTCGGCATGGAACATGGCGCGATCGACAATGGCATCTGACAGGTCCGGCGAGTGCCCACAGTCACCAGTGAGCGTGATGATGGCCGTTTCGACGCGCCCACTGTCATCAACGCCGAATTGGTAGCGATGGTGGAAGGGGTGGCGCTTGCCGGTCAGATGCATGTCATCGCCACGCGGCAAGCGCAGCCGAGCGGCGCGGCCGGTATGGCGAGCAATCATCGCGGCCAGACACGCGACCGGCGCGGCCTGGGTTTCCTTGCCACCGAAGCCGCCGCCCATGCGACGTGTCTCGACCGTCACCGCATGGAAAGGGACGCCCAGCACTTCGGCAATCAGTTTTTGAACTTCACTAGGGTGCTGGCTTGAGCTGTGCACCAGTATTTCATCGTCTTCGCCAGGCAGTGCAAGTGCAGCCTGACTTTCCAGATAGAAATGCTCCTGCCCGCCACTCTCAAGCTCGCCTTCCACCTGCCAGGCGGATCTTCCGAGTGCTTTCGTTACGCTCTCCAGATCAGCCGGACGGCCATTGCTCAAGCGCGCCTGGGTATGGGTGGGACGTACCAGATCCCCTTGCTGGGCGGCAACGCGTGGATCCAGTGTGATGGGTAATGGCGTGACACTCATCTTGGCCAGACGGGTAGCCTGTCGCGCGGCGCGCTCACTGTCAGCGGCGACCACGAAGAGCGCCTGTCCGTAGTGACTGATGACATTGCTGACCAATAGCGGGTCGCCGGGGAAGACGGGGCCGACATCTTGATGGCCTGGAATATCGGTAGCGCTGAGCACACAGACCACGCCGGGCGCGGCCCGCACGGCATTCAGATCGAGCGTGTCGAGCGTGCCGTGAGCCACCTCACTCATGCCGATCGCCAGATGCAGCGCGCCTTTGGGCAGCGGCAGGTCATCGACGTAACGCGCTGTACCGCTGACATGACGCTCGGCACTTTCGTGTTTCTGAGCATGTCGCTGGCCCGTGGGGCTGTCCTTCGCCGTGCGCTCGAGAGCGTGGGCGTGATCGGAATCAAGACTGTGCAAGGTACGCATCGAGGCTCTCCGGCGGCTGAGATGAAGAGGTGTTGGCAGTATGATGGGCGGCCGAGTGTGCTGCTTGCTCATTGAGAATCCGCTGAGCCACGCGGGGAATCAAATGACTGGCGGCCTTGAGGCGATATTCACGTGAGCCGCGTACATCTGACAATGGTGAGAAATCGGCACCAGTAGCCTGCTCTATCATGCCTAGTGTCTGGCGGTTGAGTGTGGCCGGCGTGAGAGATTCGAGAGGTATCTCATCGAGCAGCGCTTCCAGGTGGAAAGCGCGCGCGGGAATACTAGCCATGCCGCCGAAGGCGATTCGCCAATGTTGTGCCCCTCCATCAGCATCACGGCGCCAGGCGAAGACCCCCAGCAAGGTAGAGATATCATCGTCGCGACGTTTGGATAGCTTATAGGCAGCCAGTCGTTGACTCTTGACTGGACGCGGCAGGAAAACCGAGTGGATGATCTCGTCGGGCATCAGCTGAGTGCGCTTGTAGTCGAGGAAGAAGTCTTCGAGCTTGAGAATGCGTTCACCGCGCTGATTCATCAGCTGAACATAGGCTTCAAGGGCGATCAGTAGCGGTGGCATGTCACCAATGGGTGAGGCATTGCCGATGTTGCCGCCGAGTGTGCCGCGATTACGGATTTGCTCACTGCCCAAGCGATTGAGGAGGTCCGCTGCCTCCGGATAGTGTTCACGCAATAATGGCATCAGTTGGCGATAGGTGACCGCCGCTCCCAGCCACCAGCCGGATTGGCCAGCATGCTCACCCTCATCGATACGGCACAGCTCTGTTACCTGAGTCACGTCGAGGAGTGCGGGAAAGTCGCGCAGGCGCTGGGTGTGCTCCAGCATCAGGTCCGTCCCTCCGGCAATCAGTGGCATATCAGGCTGTGCGGTGCGTAATGCCAGTAGTGCGGCCAATGTACGGGGACGATGATAGTGGCTGTCGATGGTTGGTGTAACGATGGTCTCTGGCACTGACGCCAGCAGTAACGATGAGTGGGCAGATAGGTTGGCAGTGCCAAACTCACCTGCCAGTAGTCGGTGGGCAGCCTCGCGAATGGGACGATAGCCGGTACAGCGGCAGAGATTTCCGCCGAGTGCGTGGTCTATCAACGTATCACGCTGGCGGTCATCAAAGACGTTGCCCTGGCTCACATGCTGCTGGTGACTGGCATGCAGTACGGCCAGACTGATGGCGATACCTGGCGTGCAAAACCCGCACTGGCTGGCATGCGTGGCGACCAGCGCCTGCTGTACGGGAGACAGTGCAGGTGTCTTGCTATCAGGCGATGCTAATCCCTCTACGGTGATCAGCTCGCAGCCCTCCAGTTGGTGCGCTGGCATCAAGCAGGCATTGGCGGTAGTGAGAGATTGGCCCGGTGTCTGCAACGCTATCGTGCAAGCACCGCAATCGCCAGAAGCGCAGCCCTCCTTGGTGCCATCATGCCCCAGTGAATCGCGCAGTACCTCCAGCACGGTGGTGCCTGGGGGGGGCGAGGGCAGACGACACGCGCGGCCATTCAAGGTGAAGTCGATCATGCGGGCATCCTGTCAGGTCGTATTGTCATTGTGGTGCCTTGTACTCAAGGACGCGCGCATGCGGCGACGATGGCCAGCATTGAGCATTTACGGCGTCTAATCATCAGTTTACCCCTGCCATTCTGTATTTCCAGCTACAATCTGACCAACTGGTCAGCCCTTGATGTGTTATTTTTGTCTCCGACAAGGCGTATGGGGGAACCCAGCTCGCCGTCACGCGAGTATTTTTCCAAGAGTGTCTCTCAATTCTGATTGCCGAGAGTGCTGTTGCGAGTGTGTTCGTAAGATTATTTCCGACCTGATGAGTGATGCCGATGCCCGCGGATCCCCCTTCTTCTCTGTATGCTGAAGTCCGACGTTCTCGTAGTGCGGAATTTAGCGCGGCTCCTGCCAGCTCTCCCCGTGAGCAGGCGGAGAGTCGTATTCTTGAAGCTGCCGAGTGTGTGTTCGCCTGCCATGGCTATCGTGGCAGCACCTTGAAGCAGATTGCGGATGTCGCAGAGCTGCCCAAGGCGAATTTGCTGTATTACTTTGGTTCCAAGGAAAAACTCTATGTGCATTTGCTTGAGCAGACGCTGACACGTTGGAATGCATCGCTTGAAGATATTTCGCCCGAGGATGAGCCGCGAGATGTGTTGGAGGCGCTGGTACGTACCAAGTTGAAATTGGCGCGTCAGGCCCCGCAGGCGTCACGGTTATTTGCGGCAGAGGTCATCAGTGGCGCGCCTTTTCTGCGCGAATATCTCAGCGGCGCGCTGCGTGACTGGGTGCAGGTGCGCTGTGACGTGATGAAGGCTTGGATGGTCGCGGGCAAGCTGCGCGAGGCTGAGCCGATGTGGGTGATCTATCTGATCTGGTCTACTACGCAGCACTACGCTGATTTTGCAGCACAGATCGATTATCTCGGCGGAGCCCCGCAGACCGATGAAGACTGGGAGCGATTGGCAGACTTCGTCTCCAGTACCTTGTGTGATGGGTTATGTCCGCGTCAGGCATGACTTTCTGAATGCTCCTGCGACTAACGACAATGCCCGCCCCGAAAATCGAGGCGGGCATTGTCGTTGCTGAACGTCGCTGCATGATGCAAATGTCAGCTGGCCAATTCCAGCGCCGCGAGAGGGGGCCCGCTCAGCTGAGCGCCGGCGAGTTGAAGGGGCTCGCAATGTTGATGCATCTGCCAGCAATCACGTGCCTCTGTCGCGAGATAAATCAGGGCGGTATCTGCCCTCAGCCATAGACGGGTCAGGTCCCGTTGATGACGGGCGCGATTGGCAAGCGGCAGGGCATCCGCGGTGATTACCACTACTGGTGCCTTGAGTAGCCAACGTGGCGCATGACTTGGCCAGCTATGATGAACGGCATCTAGCCACGGGGCCTGAGGATGCGCGGGGGAGGCTTGCCAGCGCCAACCGCGACCGATCTCCATGATGCCGCGTGTTGTCCAGATCAGGCTGCGGCGAGGGAGTTGTCGCTCAAGGCTTGTCAGCAACACATTATCGCTATCGGTCAGCGGTTGGATCGCCCCATTTGCAAGACTCAGGTTCTCTCCAGTGTACTGCCCGCTGATCAGCTTGAGCTGTACGCGCACGTCTGGAGTACCCACTGTCAGGCTATTTTCCAGTGGGATGTGCATGCCGCATTCCATGCCAATGGTATAGATGCTCATGCCAGCATACCGCGGCGCGTGATTGCTTGATGGCGATGTAATGTTTCCCAGTCAGCCTGCACTCTATGATTGATTTCGGGATGGAATACTGCCTGTTGCTGGGCGACAAGAGATGCGCTGGTCTCACTGGAATTGCGTGTATCGTGCACTGGAAGTTCAGGCAATGTTCGCGTGCGATGCGGTGGAGCCTGGTAGCCCATGGCCATCATGTCGAGCAGTTGATGAGACGATGTCTGTGGCGCCTCGACTGTCATGTTCGCTTGCTGAGATAACCGCGTGAATTTCTGCGTGGTGACCTTGGCAGTCATGGCCCGGCAGGTATCGAAAAGAGTTGTCATCGGAGTGGTGGCCATGAGAAAGCTCCTTGCTCATCGCGAGCGCTTTATCGGGAATATTGCAGCCAGGATGTGAGTGACTGCCCGGGATAGGTAAAGCGCATAGCATGCCGAGAGAGATAGCCATGTAAGTAAAACAGCGGCTTGAGGGCGATGTTCCCTCCGGCAGGACACAAAATGACGGATATGTTGACGGTTGATGTGCGCGAACATCGGTCTTCGATGCACTGTCGGCGGACAGCCGGCCTAGCGATTGCACTGTCATGAGGCATGTCGGAGCCAAAGACATTGTCATCACACTTTTGTCATCAATAGAGGCAAGAGATACCTATTGCAGTACTGCCTGATTGAGGGGCGTAGCGAGATACGGCCTGTCGCCGATATCGTGGGTGTGCTGGATGCGTTAGGGGAGCGAGGAATAGGGTGTCATCATCATGATATGAAGCAGAATAATGGCATATCGACATGGGCGAAGGGTACGTCGTATATCATGACTAGCAATGTAATAATGGTGATATAAATAATTTAATATAATGTCATGGAAGAGACTGTGTAGAGATTAAATATATAGCGGGGAGTTTTAATAGTAGTGTTGATTGATATATAAATGTGATGAGAATTACTAAGCACAATCACTGTCAATATTGCATATGCCTCGTTTCAGTGTCGCTTGTTTCTATACAGATATAAAGATGGTGTGTGTCGAGGGCATGTCTCGTGGCGTACGTAGACCTGGGACAGCTGGCCCCAGGACGTTACTCTTCATGGCTCACCGAGGCTGGCTCGGGCGCTACTGGTGCTGTAGAGCTGCTCCAGGTGCTCCAGTTTCTCCTCGGTCAGCCCGAGTTGTTGCACATATCGCCACAGAGGAAGTCCGCGCACCCTGGCGCGCTGTTCTAACGCTTCCTTGGTAGCCTGATCGATATTGGTTCGTGCCAGATGGTGTCGTGACTTGTAGCGATGTGACCTTACATTGTCACGTGCACGTCGCCACTCATCATCGCTGGCCCATGTATCTGCCCATGCAATCAGGCTCTGGGCATCACGGATCTTGATCAGTTCGGCCCGGGGTTGAATCTTGCTCTCACAAGCAGCCTGCCCCAGAAAATACCGAACATATAACACGACCTCATCCTGAGGGGGCGCAGTCTTGTTCATAAGCGAGAGGGCCGGCGTTAGCGGCCGACCCATCCTCCCGAGGCATGATGATTACGCGCTGATGTAGTCCTGAGCAAACGAAGCCAGCGTTGTTTTCAGGTCGCGAGCTTCGACGGCGACACCGATGGAGCGGAATTTCCACTCGGCACCGTGACGATAGACACTGCCCAGAATCATGCTGACGCGGCCAGAGAAGGACGCGTCATTGGCCACGTCGAATGTTGCAAAGACTTCACCCTGACCGGCACGGCCGTTGTGGATGCGCGCACTAGCGAAAGGAATCTCGCCAAAGTTCTGCTGGCTAAAGGAATTCAAGACCAGTGCTAGTTGAGTGACGTTGCTGGGCACCTTGTTGAGATTGATCTGAATGACCTCGTTATCCTGCCCGTCATCGCCACCGGTATCACCGACACGGTCATCACCGCTGTGCTTGATGGAAGAACACTTGGACGTGAGCTGGCCAAAATAAATGATGTCGATGATCTTGCCGCTGTCATCGAACATGCCGATGGAAGCATCCAGATCGACGGCTTGATGTTTCACACCGCCAAACAGTTTCTTTTTCTCGATGGCGCCCCAGTTTACACCGATTTCGATGTAATCCAGCTTGGAACCATCATCCTTGGCGAGACTGATGCGCTGACCTTTGGACAGATTGATAGCCATTGTTATGTGCTTCCTTGTTGCGCGCCGGAGCCCCGGCAGAGAGTGGGAGTGGGCCATTGTTGGATGGCCCGAATACGTCAGCTGAACAGTTTGCCGAAGAGGCCTTTCTTGGTGGCCTGCTGCGGAACATTGGCAAAGTGGCGCTCAATGCGTTTCTTGGCGTTGTACTTGGCAGCGTAATTAGCCTGAGCGCCCTTGAACACGGCAGGGCCGGAGATATCGACGTCGATGGAGGTACCGTGCCATGCCAGCCAGGCGGTTTCTTCCTGGCCGGGACGTGATGTCTTGCCTGACGGCGCAAGGATGACTTCATCCTCAGTCACGATGGCATAGCCGATGATGTAGGTGTACACGCCATCGACATTGGCATCGGCGTTCTGGGTGAAGTCGTAATCGCAGACCACCTCCTGGCTGCCAAAGCTCATTTTCATGCGCGGCTTCAGCGTGGCGACAGCGACCGCACCATTGGCGACAGCGGAGTAGACGCTGAAGCACAGTGCCACCGGACCGCCCATGCGCTTGGCGATGTCACGGGCAACCGTAATCTGCTCTTCACCAGGCATTTCGGTACTGGCACCTTGAACGTCACCGTGATGACGCGCGTACGGCACATCATCAAGACTGCAAGGGTAGGCGCCATCGATCAGGTACATCTGCTCGTCTGGCATCAGAATCGAACAGCGTAGATCCAGATCGTCATTATCCTTGTCATCGCCGTTGTCGACCCACTGCGCGCGAACCAATAAATCACTGCTGCCTTTGGTCAGGTCGATAGTGGCGGTCTGGTCCGGCTTGTTGAGGTTGATCATGTGGTTCTCTCCTTGATTCACGAGGTCGCGTTGACGTTCAAGCTGGAGATGCGGCGTGCCCAGGTGGCATGACAGGTTTGTTCCATCATCTGTCCATCGTGCCGGAATACGGCAGTATCTGAGTGGAGCAAAGCGTCTGCCTGCGCCTTCTGGCGTGACAGCGCATGAGCGAAATGCGCTTCGACGACATCAATCTGGCTCGGATGAATACAGGTCTTGGCATAGAAGCCCCACGCGATGTCCTGTGTGATCTCACGAGATAGCGTGTCCGTTTCATCGATCAAGTCACAAACAGGTGCCGCTAGCTCATAGCCTGCAGGCCGGAAGGTGGTGATGATGCGTTCCAGCGTGCCGCGCAATGGCGTGTCATAGATGGTCTGCCCGGATTGACGTTTGAGACCGATAGTCCCCAGCAGATCATTTGCCCCGATACGCAAGGCAATCACGGGATTGGACAGTGCTTGAATGGCCTCCAGCAGCGCATCTGTGGTGGAGTCTCTAAACAGAGCGAGCGTCTCAAGCGTTGGCATGATGGCAAGCGTTGGTGCCATTTCAAGCACGACCTGCCACGCCGGTGCCGTCTCAGCATCGAATTTCGGTACGACCACGCCATCGATGCGTGCCATTGCCTCGGGCGATGCAATTATCTGTTGCAGCACAAGGGGAGAGCGCGGGCGCACGAAGCGCAGGAAGGGCACGTCCAGCGGTGCGGTCTTGAGTGCCTTGATCAGTCGCCGAACGGCCCACGTCACTTCACTGTCGATGACGGCATCTTCAGTGCAGATGATCAGTGACCGTGCCGTGTGGCAGCCTTCACTCAGGATGCTGTCCAGTGATTTATGCGTGGCTGGCACGTACAGCGAGGCGCCCAGATGCCCATAAAGTTCATTCATTGGGTGGCCTCGTCGCGTCGTCCATCACGCTCCAGTGCCTTGATCAGTGCACAGGCATGAAACGGCATGTCGTCGTTCACGATCACCGGAACCTCTTTCTCTTCAGCCAGCAGCAGCAGGTGCTCAACATCGGGATGTTCACGGTCGCGCACCATGAGCAGCGCAGGTACGCGGCGGAGCATGACGCGAGTCGCCTCGGCGATCCCCGGCTTGATGTGATTGATGTCCTCAACCGCATAGTCCTTGCGAATCTGACTCAGCATTTCGCGCATCAATGCCTGTTGACGCAGGCGGTCGTCATCCCGGGTGACGACATCACGGATAGCCGCGCTATCGCCCAGGTGAGCCGCGACGCGCTCGATGAAAGCCTGCGACTGATCGTGCTCGGCCAGCTCGTCATAGATGACACAACCATGGAAGGCGCCTTGTGGCACCTGATCATTCAAGACCGAGCGTGACACCAGTCCCGACACGGTAGCATTCAATATGCCGGAAGGAATGGCGTAATCTTCATAGGTAGCGGCGTAATCTGCAGTGCCGCCGATATCGGAGATGACGGCCAGGCGCACGGGGACTTCGGATTGCTGGCGACTACGGCGCGCTGCGTTGTAGTGATTGAGGTCGCGCTTCAGTTCGCCGGTAATGACGCCTTTGGCGGTCCAGGCATCCACGAATACGATGCGGCTCGGTGAAACACCGACGTCATCGAGCAGATAGTCCAGTGCCGCACGGTCGATACCGCGATCCCGAATGATAGACACGCTGTAATGTGCAGCAGTCTGCTCTTCATGATCGACCAGTGCCCGGCGCAGGAGTGCGCCGACCGGTGTACCGGCACGTACCAGGCTTATCAATACCAGTGGCGCTTCACTGCGACCGTATTCCAGCAGTAACTGGCGTGCCAGCTGGCGAACTTCTCTCGCCAGTCGCGGTGCGTAGCGCGTACATAGAGTATCGAAGAGCGTCAGATACTCAGCGCTTGGCGCGGGCTCACGGTGAATCATTTCGCTGTAGTGTGCTTCACCCGACTGAATACGGCGTTCCTTCTCCTCGATACTGAGAAACTGACCCTCAATCGGGGTCAACAGGAAGCGGCAATCGTCTGGCTGATAAGAGCCATGAAGCGTCGCCGTCGCGACCATCGTGGTCATTGGGCATGTCCCTTGAGTTGGTGCCAGATCTGGCTGCGTGTCGGGATGACGGTCATGTCACTGGCGGCCATGAATTTCAGGTCGGAGAGACTGTCACCCAGTGCGATCACGGTGTCCTCGGGCTGACGGTTGATCACCTGTTTCAGCAGATAGTCACAGGTGGCAGCCTTGCAGGTATATGCCGGACGCAGTGCAGCATTGCGGCGATTCATATGAAGCGTGAGGTCATGTGCAGCCGCGACGTCATGTAACGCCTGATGGAGTCCGTGAGGCAGGGATTCCGGTGCCTTGATTGACAGATAGACGGGGACTTCGAGATCACTCAGCTCACGCAGTGACAGGACCACGCCCGGGAATTGATATTCGAGGATTTCTGTCAGTGCGCGGCGCGCTTGAGTAATGTTGGCCTGAGCGGCAGCTTGTTGCGGAGCCAAATGTTCCTGCCATGCCGGTAGCAACTGCCCATTGTGCAGGAGAAGTGCGCCGTGACTGACCACTGCATAGTCGGCCTTGAAAGTGAGATTCACGCGATCAAGGGCATAACTGGTACGGCCTGTCACTGGCACGATAATGTCAGCCTGCTCGCTGAATAACGACCATATACGCTGTTGCTGTGGCGTCTGGTACGACAGTGGCTGTCCATCGCCATCCACGGCTGCCATGTGCGCGCGCGTTGCGCCGTCCGGGAGAGAGCGCTCACTGGCGAACAGGGTGTCATCGAGATCGGTCAGCAGAATCAGTCGCCCTGTCACCACACCGTCTCCGTAGGGAGGTGGGCGGTATCAGCCTGCTGAGGCTGCGCGAGATGAGCATCTTCCAGTGCAACCGAATAGCGAGGCGCCTCGACGCCCTCGAACGCCATCGGATGGCGCGTCGCATCGGCATTGTAGAGAAAGTGGCGTTTCTCTGGCTGCCCCAGTGCAGGTATCTCAAGGTGGCTTGCGATGCCATCACCGATGGCAATGGGGGAGCGGGTCGAACTTTGGAAGCGCACGTCATGCCCAGCGTGGGACATGGCGAGTGCCAGACGAAAGGGCGCATCCAGGAATTCGCCCATGCCATAGATCACGACAGGGCCCGTGGTGGCGGGGTCGCCACATTGTGCCAGTCGTGTCTGCAGTGCCTCAGGGAGTGGGTCGGCGTCGTGATTCATGCGCTTGCCGAACAGGCCATCTTGCTCAAGCGGCATGGTCGAGGTTGATCGATGCTCGCGTATCAGCACATCACAGAAATCGGTATCGACATCGGCCGGCAGTACAGCGTGGTATCCGGGGTCTGGCGTGAAGGTGAAGGTACCTGCCATCAGTTGAACAAAGTGAACCTCGAGATGCCCCGGCAGTGCTTCCAACAGGCGCGCGCGTGCGTCGTCTGTCAGCCAGCTGACCAGCGAGACGATGTGCAGGCGAGTGATGTTTGCCAACACTTCCTGACCGACCAGCTCACTCGCCAACTGTGCCAGCGTGAGGCCGGTCGAGATTTCATCGTCGACCAACACCAGATCAGTCGCCTTTGCGACATTGGCTGCTGCTTCTTGGCTCAGGTGGGCCATGTGCATGGTGTCGGCATGCGAGTGGGCCTCGCGGATGCGCAACCAGGGCTTGGGTACGAGAAAACGGGTGGTGTGCTGGTAGATACAGTCACAGTGGAGGCGACCAAGATGGCGTGCCACGCCAGCGCCGAGTCCTACGGCTGTTTCTGCCATGCCGACGACATAGGCGCTGTCACCGGCCAGCGTTATCTTCTGGGCTAACTCGGCATGGACTTGGTCCATCTTGCGCGGATCGACAGGAACATGTTTGCCAAGAACGCGCGAGACGAATAGATAGCCGCGGCGGGGATTGAGGCGAGAAGCAAAGGTGAGCAGCTCATCGAGCCGTTCAGTACCCTCGGTCAGTGTAAGATCCAGTCGACCGGCGGTAATGTGCTGTGTGAGGGTCTGAGCTGTCATGCGGCAGGCTTCCTGTTGAGGCGGAGACTCTGGAAAGACCGCTTGATCAACTGAGTCAGTACGTAGACGCACCAGCCAGAGAGGCTCAGTACAGCCACCAGACTGAGTTGATATTCAGGCGTTATCGGACCAAACAATCTTTCCAGAATCATCCAGAGGGGCATTGCCAGCAGTGAGGGGATAACGAGTACATGCCAGAGCATTTCTACGCGACTGAGGCGTACACGATATCGACTAAGTGCGAGAGCCCATGGGCGATAGAGAAAAGTCACTGCGATGGTGATAGATCCCAGCGTAATGGGGACCAGGCACCACAACGGCTGCTGCTGGAATCCAAGCCAAAAGCTGCTCCAGGTAATGACAAGCCAGAAAGCGCCTTCTACTGCACCGATGAAATCGGCACGCAGTTTTGAACGTGTAGACATTGAGACTCCGAGATAGGGGCGGGGGCCGTAGCCCCCGCCATCAGTACAGCCAGCGCTTAACTTGCGCTCAGACCATACTTGCCTGCCAGTCCGGCCAGGCCATTGGAGAAGCCTTGACCAATGGCTTTGAATTTCCATTCACCGTTGTGACGATACACTTCACAGAAGATCATCGAGTTCTCGACGGAGTAGTCTTCAGACAGATCGTAACGAACGACTTCCTGGCTGGACTCGAGATTGACGATGCGCGCGAACGCGTTTTCGATACCACCGAAGTTCTGGCCGCGTGACTCGGCTTCGTGGATGGTCACGGTCACTGCCAGTTTTTCGACATCGGCCGGCACTTTCTCCAGATCGACGATGATGACTTCGTCGTCGCCATCACCTTCGCCGGTGAGGTTGTCACCGGTATGCTCAACAGAACCATCGGTGGACTTCAGATTGCCGTAAAAGATGAAGTCCTTGTCCTGGCGGCACTTGCCTTCGCTGTTGAGCAGGAAAACACTGGCATCCAGGTCGAATTCGGCGCCGGTAGTGACGCGATTGTCCCAGCCCAGACCGATATGAATTTTGCGAATCCCCGGCGATTCCTTGCTCAGGGAGATATTGCTGCCTTTGGAAAGAGAAATAGCCATCGCTGTGAACGTCCTGTCGCTGGTGAATGTTCAGATTATATCGAGTAAGCAGACCCGAAAGCCGAGCCTGTCTTAAGCCTTGTCGCAGGGCTTACTGCAGGCCATAGCCTTTCAGGAAGGCAGCGAGGCCGCCGGCAAAGCCATCGCCCTTGGCGACGAAGCGCCAATCGCCGTCTTTCTTGTACAGCTCGCCAAAGATGACGGCGGTTTCAGCAGAATAGTCTTCCGTCAGATCGTAGCGTGCGACGGCTTCTTCCTTGCCATCCTGAAGGATACGGATGTAAGCGTTGTCGACCATACCGAAGTTCTGGCCACGAGACTCGGCTTCATGAATGGTGACCACGACCACGATCTTCGCGACGGACGCATCGATTTTGGTAGTGTCGACGATGATGCTTTCGTCATCGCCTTCGCCTTCGCCGGTCAGATTGTCACCGGTAGAGGAGACGCCGCCACACGGGGATTTCAGGTTTCCGTAGAAGACCAATGACTTGTCGGCGCCCACCGGCTTGCCAGCGTCATCCAGCATGAGGGCGGAGGCATCGAGGTCAAAGTCGGCGCCATCGGTGATGCGTGCATCCCAGCCCATACCCAGAGTGAACTTGGTCGCGCCCTGTGCTTCCTTGGCGAGATTGATACGACTGCCTTTGCTAAGGTCGATCATGAATAAACTCCTGTGATTGGGGTCAGTGCCGGTGGTGAGGCACTGGCAAACACCCCCTTGGGCGCTTGCCAGTACCCCCTCGCGGGGATACCGGGACGATCAGGATTGATTGTCGGTGTGCGGTGTCTCCTTGCCCGGGAAGACCAGGCTTGCCAGGACTCCACCGAGGATGAGTCCAAGGACGACGAATAGACTGACTTGGTGGTCGATATGGTAGATATCAAGCGCCGACGTTCCGAGTTTAATCGCAATGAAGACCAGTACCAGTGCGACGGCCTTTTCGAGATGTACCAAAAGCTTGGCTGCTGCCGCGAGCATGAAGTACAGGTTACGTAGGCCGAGGATGGCAAATATCACTGAGGCGTACACCAGGAAGGGCTCCTGAGTGATTGCCACGATGGCCGGAACGCTGTCGAAACTGAAGATAATGTCCGAGATCTCGATGCAGATCAGGCACAACAGCACAGGCGTGGCGTAGAAGCGTGCACGCTGAGGCAGCGTGAAGCCTTCACGTTCAGCGATGGCTTCAGCTTCCTTGCCACTCAAGACAAAGCGCTTTCCTGCCATGCGTGGGAATACCGGCATGAATTTCTGAGTCAGACGTACCGACCAATGCTCGGAATAGTCTTCAGAAGTCTCTTCATCACCGCTACCGCCAAACATCTTGATACCTGTCCATAGCACGATCGCCGCGAACAGCAGTTCGACCCACTGCGACATACCAAACAGGGCCGTTCCTGCAGCCACAAAGATGGCGCGGAAGATGAGTGCCCCTGCAATGCCGTAGTAAAGAATGCGGTGCTGCAGAATACCCTTGATGTTGAAGCTGGCAAAGATGGCGACAAACACCATCATGTTGTCGATTGACAACGCCTTCTCAAGAACATATCCCGACAGAAACAGACTGGCGGACTCTTCTGAGTAGCGAATATGCAGGTAGCCATAAAATGCCATCGCCAACGCAACCCAGAAAACTGACCAACCAAGCGCATTCTTGAACGTCACTTCTTCCGCGTTGCGATGCGCAAACAGGTCAAGCCATACAGAAGCAATGACCACCACCACTAGCACGGTGACTGCTTCTATCGGGAATCCAAAGTCCATGTAGTCCTGCTCCTTTATAGACCGAAGTCTGCAGGGTCGAGCCCCAGTTCACGGGCGATGACTGATGCTTTGGCTTTTTCTGCTTCGTCGAAATCACCATCAGCCCCACCAATGGCAATGGCAAGACGCACCACCATGCGTGCCTGGTCGTCGTTCTTCTTGACCTTGCCGATGTCGTTCAGTGCCGTGATCTCAGCGAGGTCGGCATCAGTATCCGGGTTCTGCGGATCGAGAGAGTCCAGATAACTCTTGAACTTGCGAGCGACCTCGGAAGGATCGAATACGCTGAGTGCCTCGTGGTTACGGACAAACGCGATGGTCTTTTGCTTTTCATCGCGAGAAATTTCCCCATCTGCTACAGCGATCATGGCACTGGCGGCCATCGCGGCATTCAGGAAGCTTTCGGATTTGTACTTTTTCGCTTCGGTCTTGAGTGAGTTAAAAGATTCTCTTGCTTTCGACACGATTGAGTTGAGCATGATATTTCCTCGCGGTTAGCGTGTGACTCACGGTGACAGCTACAGCGTACCTTAAAAAACAGGTGAGGCAATAAGAAAGGCACCTTCAGGACGGGTAAATCGATCTGTTATCGTGCAAACTTTTACCTGTATGGCGCATGAACTACTTTTAATAATGAATGCAACATTAACGAGTCTGTAAGATCCGACCGAATATGTTGGAAAGCGTATACTGATTTTCGAACATTTTTTTCGATACAAGTCGTTTTTATAAGGCTGTATGGTAAGGCACTAGTTGCTGAATATAATGGTTATGAGTAGTTATAAATCCATCATTAACGTATTTTTCATGGAGTGTTCATATGGGAACATTACTCGTCGCGGGCCAGAATACGCGTCTCAGTGGAACTCGCTACACACTTGACTTGCAGGTGCCGGAGGCAGAACACGTCACCCTGGATGCCAGTGCTTTGTTGCTGGGCAGCACGGGGCGAGTGCAGGGAGATGTGGATTTCGTCTTCTATAACCAGCCTAAGCACCCCAGTGGTGCGGTGAACCAAGTGTCTGGTGGGCGTTTTGACGTAGACCTCAGCCGCTTGCCTGATCACGTTGAGCGCGTGGCTTTTGTATTTACGGTAGAGCAGGGGTTATCGGCTCTCACCAGTGGCTACGGATTTACGTTGGGAGGTGAAGGTCAGGAAATAAACTTCTCAGGAAGTGGTACTGGGCGTGCTGAGAAGTCATTGATCTTGATGGATCTCTATCGTCGTAACGGCGAGTGGAAGGCGAAGGCGGTAGACCAGGGGTTTGTGGGTGGCATGGCCCCCTTGGCAGAGCACTTTGGCGTTGCCGTGGGCGGCAAGCCAGCGTCAACCACTCAGTCTGCCCCTACTCCGACACCGCCGACTGCTGTACCTGCCTCCAAGCCGGCGCCAGCCCCAACGCCTGAAACAAAGCCAATCAATTTGAGCAAGATCACGCTCGAGAAGAAAGGCCAGACCATTTCACTTGAGAAGAAGTCCAACTCCTTTGGCAAGATTCACGTCAATCTGAACTGGGAGCAGGGGACGGGGAAGAGCAAGAGCGGCGGCTTCCTGAGCGGGCTGATGGGAGGCGGCGGGGATGGCAAGATCGATCTTGATCTGGGTTGCATGTACGAATTGCGCGATGGCAAGGCGGGCGTGATTCAGGCGCTGGGCAAGCAGTTTGGTTCCATGGAGCAGGCGCCGTACATCTTCCTGGACGGAGATGACCGTTCCGGCGCCGCCAGCAATGGTGAGAACCTTTATCTCAATGGCCATCACTGGACTGATATCAAGCGTGTCATGATCTTTGCCTTCATCTATGAAGGTGCTGCCAACTGGGGACAGGCTAACGGTCGGATTCTGTTCAAGACGCCCGATCAACCTGAGGTTGAAGTTCGTCTGGATGCCACGGATAGCGGCAAGAAGTTCTGCGTGGTGGCGATGCTTGAGAATGACAATGGCGCGCTGAAGGTCTCCAAGGAAGTGAATTACTTTGCGGGTCATAAGCAAGCGGATACCCATTATGGGTTCGGCTTCAGCTGGGGCCGTGGGAGCAAGTAATCCCCGTTATTTTCTCGACGGGTTCCCATGGTCAGTTTTGCGCCGACCCACGGACATTCTTTAGAGTGAATGGTCGTGGTGTTTTCATTGCTGAACTCCCTCCCTGCCAGACGGCTCCCTACGGGTGGCCGTCTCCGCCCATATAGAGGTTCATCATGCGTCGTCTTCCCGTTTATCTCGTGCTCGACAAGTCCTACTCCATGTCAGGGGAGCCCATTAACGCCGTCAATCAAGGACTGCAGAGCCTCGTTGACATGCTGCGTCAGGATCCTCATGCGCTGGAAACCGTCTATCTGTCGGTGATTGAGTTCAGCTCGGAGCCGATCCAGACCATTCCTTTGACCGATCTGATGACGTTCCAGACACCTGCCATCAAGCCGGACGGCATGACGGGACTAGGCGCGGCGCTGATGCTCACCGCCGAGCGTATCAAGGCTGAAGTCAAGCAGACGACGGCGGATACCAAGGGCGATTGGCGTCCGCTGGTCTTTGTCTTCACTGACGGTGCCGCGACCGACGACATGTCCAAGGGCATCGCTGCCATCAAAGGTGTCAGCCTGGCCAAACTGATTGGTTGTGCCGCGGGTAAGGACGCGGACGTCGAAGACCTGAAGTCGTTTGCCACTGATGTGGTGCAACTGGATAGCAATAGCGCCGAGTCCATTCGTGCTTTCTTCGCCTGGGTCTCGGCGAGCGTGTCCATGACCAGTCAGAATATTGAAGGTGGCGGCGGTGATGCGGGTGGTGAATTACCGCCACCGCCGAAGGAAATCCAGGTCATCAACCTATCCAAAGACTGAGCGAGGGCACCATGCAACGTCGTCTCCCTATCTATTTGCTGATCGATTCCTCCGGCTCCATGCGTGGTGAACCGATACAGTCCGTGAACGTAGGCCTTTCAGCCATGCTGACAGCGCTGCGTCAGGACCCTTACGCACTGGAAACGGTACATCTGTCGATCATCACCTTTGATCACAAGATTACCGACCTTGTCCCGCTGCAGCCGCTCGAGACGGCGCAGGTCGAGGACATCGAGCTGCCACGCTCGGGGGCCACTCATATGGGCGAGGCGCTCAATCACGTCTGTGACTGCGTGGAGCGCGACGTCATGACCTCGACGGCGGACCAGAAGGGTGACTTCCGCCCGATGCTGTTCGTGATGACCGATGGCTCCCCCTCGGATCTCATGGAATTCGAGAGTGCCGTGAAGCGTATCAAGGGCATGAAGTTCTCCGAGATCATCGCGTGTGCGGCGGGCCCCAAGGCCAAGACGGAGCATCTGCAGAAATTTGCCTCTCAGACGGTAAGTCTTGAAACCATGGATAGCTCAAGTTTTGCCACTTACTTCCAATGGGTGTCCGCCTCGATTGCCGCGACTGCCAGTGGCCAGCAAGCAGGGGGCGCGCCGGAAGACATCACACTGCCGCCGCCGCCGGCTGAAGTACAGGTCGTTCTGTAACCTAATTAGCAAGAAATGCAGGCCGTTCTGAAGGAGCCGTCATGAGACGCCTACCGATTTTCTTTGTACTCGATGTGTCTGAATCCATGGCTGGCGAGCCACTGATGCGGCTGCATAAGGCGATGGAGAGCATCGTCGAACAACTACGCCAAGACCCCAATGCACTGGAAACCGTGTATATCTCGGTGATCGCCTTCGCCGGGCGGGCCGGGATGGTCGTGCCACTGGTGGAGCTGATGTCCTTCTATCCTCCACGCTTGCCGCTGGGCGGAGGCACGGCGTTGGGTGAAGCGCTCGATGAATTGATGGTGCGTATTGAAGTCGACGTGAAGAAGACAACACCAAATCAGCGTGGTGATTGGGAACCCATCGTCTATCTACTCACCGATGGCCGTCCGACTGATCGGACCGCGGATGCCATTCGGCGGTGGCGCAAGACATTTTCCAGCCGCGCGCATCTGATTGCCGTCACGTTGGGTAAGGGCGCGGACACACGGATTCTCAAGCAGCTCACCGATGATGTGCTGATGTTGGAAGAAGAAGGTGGTGAGGAGCTTGCACGCTTCGCCCAGTGGGTGACGGCGTCTGTTGCCGCTCAGAGTCAGGCGTTGGATGCCGGGCGTGCCGCGCCGGGTATTTCGCTCGCCAAGGCCGGCGACGCAGGCATCACGCTGGTCAAGCCGGGCGATGAATCGACACCTCAGGACGACCAGGTCGTGGTACTGACGGGTCGCTGCTCGCGCAATCGCAAGCCTTACTTGCTCAAGTATCAGGCGCTCGCGATGCCGGATGTGCTCGGTAATTTCGGCGGTACCTCGCCGACAGGAATCTATGGGCTGGAGGGCTGTTACGGGTTGGAGGAAGATTACTTCGACTGGACGGCTCAGCGAACGGCGCCAGCGACCCCTGTCAGCACCGATCAGCTGGAAGGTGTTGCGCCATGCCCGCATTGTGGCGCGGCAACCACCTTTGCGCTGGGCGGCTGCGATCACCTCATGTGCTGCGATGGTCCGGGTGAGCAGACCTGCCCGTGGTGTGACGCGGCGGTGAACTTTGGCCCGGGCAGCAATGATGCCTTTGATGTCGGACGAGGACTCGGATGAAGCATACCCACGACTACTACGCGCAGATCTTCATGCTGTTGATGACGGGTAAGCGTGGCTATTACCGTCCTGAAGTGGTGGACGCGCTGATGGCTAACACCGAGGCTGTGGCGCTGGTCGATGATTTCACCGAGCTATTCCAGGCGCACGTGACCGAGTCCTCGCCTGGTGATACGGCGGATACGACGAGAGAAGACTGCGCATCAGTTCCCGTGCAAATGCCGCTGCCGGCAACGACGATGCCTGAGATGCCAACACCTGACATGATCACGCCAGAGCCCATCACGCTAACGGCACTCGAGGAGGCACCGTCGGCCACTCCGCAAGCAGTCGCTCCTGGGAGAGATGATGCTGAACCTGTCGAGAAGACGGTTTTGGTTCCTGAATCCTCCCAGCCCTCTGAATCCACTCAGCCCTCTGAATCCTCTGAGCGACATGAAGCATCTCTTGAGTCGTCAGTGTCGCCGCATGAGATACGCGAGCCAATCGACGTGCAGGAGACAACGCTGTCGCCTGGTGACGTTCCTGCCCCCTCGGCAGCCCCCAAGGAGCCGTCCGTGAGTGAAGTGACCCGCAATATCCCCAATGGCAGATCAGGTCAGTATTATCAGCATGACCTTGGCGCGCTGCTATCGGCAGCGTCATCCGCGGTGACTGATATCACTCTGGTGGATGATGGCGGTACGGGGTTGGTGATTGAAGGCCATCAGCTGATCGGTGAGCTTGCGGCCGCCGGTAATTTCCAGCTGGTGGTAACGGGGTGCGCTGATGATGGCACTTGCCTCGCACGCTGGACGCTCCGGCTCGCTATCATCGCCAACCCGCGCGATCTCTGGAAGACGTTGCCCTCGGATGCACAAGCCCTGTATGCCAAGGCAGATTGCGACGTTGCGCGTGAGACTAGCCCGGCTGGCTGGCAGATGTTCATGGCGTCGCAGCGAGGGCGTTCACATGCTCATCGTGGTGGTCAGCGTGATGACCACGGGGTGATCCAAACGACCAGTGCCGGCTGGAATATTCTGGCAGTGGCGGACGGGGCAGGCTCCTGCGTGCTGTCTCGTCAAGGAAGCCTACTGGCCAGCACCCGTACTGTTGAAGGCTTGGCGGCCTATCTTGAAGCAGATGAAGGCACTCTTGAGGGCGTCGTTCTCGAGTATTTCGAACAGCAGTCCACCCTCAAGACGCCGCCCAAGGCATGGATCGATGCGCTCTATCACAGCGTGTTCACCTCACTGCATCAGGGCTACAAGGCTATCTGTGAAGAGGCCCAAGCGTCGAATCAGCCGGTGAAAGCGTTTTCCACCACGTTGTTGCTGGCACTGCACAAACCCTCGCCACAGGGAGATCTGGTGATCACCTTCGGAATTGGCGATGGTGGCATTGCAGTATTGGAGACAGGCCGCGTTGCCACACTGATGAACCACGTCGATGCGGGAGCTCATGCCGGACAGACCCGTTTCCTGGATGGCGCCGTGTTCAGTAATGCCGAGCAGGATTTCTATCCGCGTATTCGTATCCAGCGCTTCACGGCACTGGAGGCGTTGGTATTGGCTACCGACGGTATTACCGATCCGATGTTTGAGTCGGACAATGATCTGCAGATGGGCGAGAGCTGGTGGCGCATGTTCGATGACCTTGCACCGTCACTGAATGGCCCGCAAGCCACGGGCGCACTGGCAGAGGACTCGGCAGCCGACGCTGTCAGTGGGCCAGTAGATGACCCATTGGTGCGCTACCTCGACTTCTTCACGCCCGGACACCACGACGATCGTACGCTGGCAGTATTGCTCCGACCGCATACCGGGAGCGAAACGACGCAGGAAGAGGGGGCCAATCATGAGTGAATCCATCATCACCTTGACGGCCTCCAATGGTGAGCAAGTCCAGTTTCGCGACAAGATCATCGCGCAAGGCGGAATGAAGGATGTTTACGCCTCGCCGGACAAGACCTACGTAGTGGCCTTCTACCGAGCCGAGCTGGATGATGCTTCCCGCCAGCGCCTGCAGATGATCACTGGCCCGTACCGTGAACGTATCTTCAGTGAAGCCAGCGGTGATTATTGGCACCAGATGTTTTGCTGGCCAACGGCGACGGTCGAACATGAGGCCGTGTCGGTGTGGTGGCGCCATTTTATCAAGACCATTTTTTCTTTGAGCACGGTTCGTTCAACAACGACATGCTCAAGATTCGCGGCAAGGACAAGGAAGGCAAGTGGTTTGCCGCTCCGAACAATCAGTTCAAGTTTCTGGATGAGCGCGAGCGAGGCAATTGGCTGTCCTATCTCCAGCTATGCCTGAGATTGTCGCGCGCCGTGCGCAGACTGCATGCGGCCGGCCTGGCGCATAGTGATCTCAGTTACAAGAATGTGCTGCTCTCGCCGACGACCGGTCAGGTGTGCATCATCGATGTGGATGGGCTGGTGGTGCCTGAACGCTTTCCACCAGAGGTCGTCGGCACCCCGGACTTCATTGCGCCGGAAGTGGTGGCCTCCAGTCACCTTGAGAAGACGGATCCGAATCGCGCGCTCCCCAGTATCACGACGGACCGACATGCGCTGGCGGTGATGATTTACACGCTATTGTTGCTACGTCATCCGCTTCGGGGCAGGAAGGTGCATGCCGAAGACCCCGGGGAGGACGAGCGGTTGACCATGGGACGCGAGGCGCTCTTCATTGAGCATCCTGCTGATGCCAGCAATCGCCTCAGTCCTGCTGAAGCCAAGCCCACTGAGCTGCCGTGGAAAGATCCCGAAGCATTGCCCTACACGATTACCGGCCCTTATCTGAAAGAGTTGTTTGATCGTGCCTTCATGGAAGGGCTGCAAGCGCCACGCAAGCGTCCGAGTGCCGATGAATGGGAAGCGGCATTGATCAAGACCGTCGATCTCATCCAGCCATGTCAGAACAATGACTGTGCTCAAGGCTGGTATGTGTTTGCCAATACTACCGCGCCACAGTGCCCCTTCTGCGCGACGCCCTATACGGGTGAGCTACCGATTCTCAATCTGTATTCCCAACGCGGGGACAGCTTTCGGCCGGATAACCATCGCCTGATGGTGTACTCCAATCAGAGCCTGTTCGCGTGGCATGTCGATCGTACGATCACGCCCAATGAACGCCTGGCGGTCGATCAGCGCTCACGCGTTGGTTACTTCGTCCAGCATCAAGGGCGCTGGTTTCTGGTCAATGAGCGCATGCCAGCACTGCGTAACGCCCAGACTGGCGAAGACCTGCCGATCGGCAGTCAGATAGAGCTAAAGGAGGGCCTGCAGCTCATCACGGGCAAAGATCCGGGCAGTCGCCTGTTTCACGTTCAGATGGTCAATGGCTGATATTACACTCGCCTCTACCGCACAGAGTCGTGACAGGCGGCATTGCCTCGTGATGGCGCACCCGTGGGCTTGTTTGCACCAGTAATGCCTTGTTGGCGATCTCATCTGCTCATGGATGTGTCGCCGTGCTCACCCTCCTGTCCAATGTGCGAGGGTGATATTGCAACTCGTGTGCTTGGCACATGGGTTGCAGTGAATGAAAAGGGAGAGGCATGTCGTTGACCAATATCATGCAGAGCATCTCTCCCTCTCATTCCGCCAAGGGAGTTGGACGCCGTGGACAAGCGCATCTATGTAGCACCGGCCCGTTACTCAGGCCCTCGCGGTGACGGTGTACTCAATGGCAAACGTCTGGTGGTCAAGGATCTGTTTGCAGTGCGTGGTGAGCGCACCGGGCAGGGCAATCCTGACCTTCTGGCGCAGGCTCCGAGAGAAACGACAACGGCGACTGTAGTGCTCGCTCTGCAACAGGCAGGGGCGAACTATCGTGCTCGTACCACCACCGATGAGCTGGCTTACAGTCTCAATGGCACCAATGGTCATTACGGCACCCCCGAAAATCCACGGGCGCCACTGAGGTTGCCCGGCGGGTCGAGTGTCGGCTCTGCCGTTGCAGTGGCACGTGGTGAGGCCGAGATTGGCCTGGGTACCGATACCGGTGGTTCAATCCGTGTGCCGGCCAGCTACTGCGGACTCTACGGGCTGCGACCGACGCATGGACGTGTGGCAATGACAGGGCTCAAGCCACTGGCGCCGCGCTTTGACACCGTGGGTTGGCTGACACGTGATCTCGCCACGCTCACTGAGGCAAGCCAGGTACTGCTGACGGACAGCACTGCTACCCGCATGCCGGCACGCGTGATCATGTTGATTCCTGAAGGCCTGATGGCAGGGCCATATCAGCGTCTGCTGGGTCTGCTGTCACGGCGCCTTGAGGCACTGGGATTTGCATGTGAGCGACGCCTGCTGACGCAGTCTTTCATGCGACGTGCCAGCGAGGCTTTTCGAATTCTGCAGGGCTGTGAGATCCGCCGCACGCATCAGACGTGGTTGAGCACGCCAGAACACGGTCCTGAATCACGATGGCCAACCCTGAATGCCGATATCGCGGCGCGTCTCACATGGTGCATGACATTGAGCGACGCGGATGAGCAGGCGGCAGAGGCACGGGCTGGCAGTGTGCGACGTTGGTATCGCCAGCAACTGGCAGGCAAGGAGGGCGAAGCTAAAGAGAGCGAAGCGATGTTCCTGCTGCCGACGACACCGGGGGCGTCTCCGTTATGCAAAGAAAGCCATCAGGCAATGGAAGTCTATCGGCATCACCTGATGGGACTGACAGCGTTGGCGGGGCTGAATGGTGCGCCACAGATCAGCTTGCCATGGCTGCATGATTCTGCAGCGCGTGTATCAGGTGAACTGATGCCTCCTCCATGGGGAGTGTCATTGCTCGGCCTGCCGGGGCGTGATGAAAGTCTGCTGGCCTTGGCGCGTTTGCTGGAGGCTTGATCGCACGAGTCTTGATTCTTGTACGCTGGCGGGTCGGCAGGTCAACCTGACGTGGAGAGGGTGTAAGGATGCTCGCGGTGCCAATGTTCGGCGATGTCGATGCGCCGGGTGATCCATACCTTGTCATGCGATTGCACGTAATCGAGAAAGCGCTTCAGTGCAGCGAAGCGTCCCGGGCGTCCGGCGATACGGCAGTGCAATCCGATGGATAGCATCTTGGGCGCGGACTCACCTTCGGCGTAGAGCACGTCAAAGGCATCGCGTAGATAAGTGAAGAAGTCCTCGCCAGTATTGAAACCCTGGGCACTGACAAAGCGCATGTCATTGGTGTCCAGCGTATAGGGCACCACGAGGTGTGGAACCTGCTCGCCATCAGTGGTGGTGACTATCTTCCACAGCGGTAGATCGTCGCTGTAGTCGTCGCTGTCATAGCGAAAGCCACCGTGCTCGACGACCAGGCGCCGCGTATTCGGGCTGTCACGACCGGTATACCAGCCTTGCGGGGCATGGCCGACCAATTCGCGATAGCTTTCCACCGCGCGTTCCAGGTGGGCGCGCTCATGCGCCTCATCCATATGCTGATAATGCACCCAGCGCCAACCATGACTGGCGATCTCATGACCGTCTTCCAGAAAGCGTTGCACCAATGCCGGGTGGCGTTCCATCGCCATACCCACGCCAAACACCGTCAGTGGTAGATCACGGCGTTTGAATTCATCGAGAATGCGCCATACGCCACTGCGTGAGCCATATTCGTACATCGATTCCATGCTCATGTGACGTGTTGGGAAGGCTTCGGCACCGATGATTTCGGAGAGGAATTTCTCACTCTCGTTGTCGCCGTGCAGCAGACAGTTCTCACTGCCTTCTTCGTAATTCAGGACGAATTGCACGGCGATTTGCGCACCGCCAGGCCAGTTGGCGTGTGGCGGAGTCCCCCCGTAGCCGATCAGATCGCGCGGATAGTCCTCACCCCACAGGGCAGTGTCCTTGTCTGGCATGGTATGACCTCCTGGCAATGCGGTATCGATGTTGTCATCAGGCATTGGCGTGCAGGCATTGTGCCATGGCAGCGCATATCACTTGATAGACGCCTCAGTGTGGCGTCATCCATTAGCGTGGCAGCTCGTCAGCGTGGGGAGCGCGCCACGTGAGCAGTGCCACATGGCGCAGAATGGCTCGTTACTATGAGGTTATAGACAGTATGTCGGCATTCAATCGGCTGCAATGCCTTGTAAAGCGTGCTTCAGGTCACCATCTGCTGGTCTGCAAGTGATAAAATAGCAGTCATGTGCCGGTGTACTGATATATGTCTGGCCGTTGATTCCTCCCGATGGAGGCATTTCCGCGATGGTTCAGGACGGGCCATCGATCATCATTCAAGCAGGGCAGGAAGGCAGTCCATGTTTCTTGATCAGTTTCACCGGGTCGAAGACGGCCGTGTGCGGATTACCGCAGAACAGGCAAGTCGATTCGCCAAGCAGATGGCAGGGGACTACAACCCCATTCATGATCCGGATGCACGACGTTTCTGTGTTCCCGGCGACTTGTTGTTTGCCCTGTTATTGTCGAAATTCGGTTTGTCACAGTGCATGACCATCCGCTTTTGCGGCATGGTGGGAAATGATGTTCCGCTGATGTTCGAGGCGCTCGATGTGCCCGATGAGAATGGCGTGTCGTTGCGCGTGCGTGATGAGGCAGGCAAGGTCTATCTGACGGTCGAACGCAGCGGTGAAACGACACATGACGAGGCCGTCGTGGCCAACTTCACTCGTCAGTACATCGCCTTCTCCGGGCGTAACTTCCCGCATTTTCTGCAGCCGCTGATGCTGGAGAAGGGGGTGATGTTCAATCCTGCTCGCCCGCTGGTGATCTACGACAGTATGGGCTTTTGTTTTGAGCGTCTGGATATCGCCGACTTGCACCTCGATTTCGTCGCCTCTTCGCTTGAGGTAAACGGCAAGCGTGGTGATACCTTGCTGGAATTCGGGATTCACGATGGCACCGAGTGTATCGGCAGTGGCTCCAAGAAGTTGGTTGTCAGTGGGCTGCGTGATTATTGTGCCGAGACCATGGATGCTTTCGTCGAGTCATTCGAGGCGCTCAAGCGCAATGCTGAGGCTTGAAGGCTGCTGAGTGAACTTCAGCCCATGGTGCATGCTTGAAAGTGGAACGTGACTGATAAAAACGCCTCACCGAGAGAAGTACTCTCAGGTGGGGCGTTTTGCGTTTCTGGTGATTTGGGCGCGGCGCTTGATCCGTCCGTGAATTAGCGTGTCACACTAATCGGCGCGAGTGCATCACCTTGCTCCCGTACGCGGCCAATGATGGCGCTGGCGCTGTACCCCGCTGCCTTGAGCGCAGCCAGACAGGGCTCAGCATGAGCCAACGGTACGCTGGCCAGCAGGCCACCCGCCGTCTGCGGGTCAAACAGCAATGGGTAGCGCGGGTGATCCAACAGCGTTTGCGGGTCTTTCAGGGCGCGCTTCAGCCGCAGGTTAGCGGGTTGCAATGAGCTGACCACGCCACGTGCCACACAGTCCTCGGCACCGTCCAGAATCGGGAGCGCAGTGATATCGAGTTCGGCATCGACACCGCTGGCGCGTGTCATCTCGACCAGATGCCCTAACAGGCCGAAACCGGTGACATCGGTGGAGGCACTTGCATGGTGTGCACGCAAGATATCGGCCGCCTGCTGACTGGACTGCTGCATGCTGTCGAGTGCGCCATCAATCCAGCGGCCGCGTGCCTCCAATCGCGCATGAGCTGCCAACAGCGTACCGGTACCCAGCGCCTTGGTCAGTAACAGCACCTCACCGGGTTGCATGCCGCCCTTGCAGGTGACATCCGTCATGCTCTCATCGACCAGTCCGTTCAGCGCAAAGCCTAGTGCCAGTTCCTGGCCCTCACCGGTATGCCCACCGACTAGACTGCATCCCGCTGCATTGAGAACGTCAGTGGCACCCTGCATCAGCTCACGTACCAGCGGTTCTATCTTGCGCTCGACACCTTGTGGCACGGTGGCAATGGCGGTGGCGGTATGAGGACGAGCCCCCATGGCATAGAGGTCGCCGAGTGCATGGTTAGCCGCAATGCGCCCGAAGAGATAGGGGTCGTCGATGAATGCCCGGAAGAAATCAACGCTATGCACCAACGCCTGGCCGTCCGGTACTCGCACGATGGCTGCGTCATCCGGGGCATGTAGGCCTACCAGTACATCAGCATTCTCCAAGGGGCTCAGGCTTGCCAACGCGCGTGACAGTACATTGGCACCAACCTTGGCTCCACAGCCGCCACACCGCATGGCCAATGCAGATAGCGCTTGGCGCGCTTCCTGCTCATCAAGCTCAGCGGTCAGATGAGGGTGCAGTCGCCCGCTGGCACCGGCCAGCGCCTGCCAGGCATTCCTGCAACGCTCGGCCAGTGCGAGCAGGCCGCCGCGATTGGCGGAAGCGTTCTGCATGCTGGGCAGGTCATTGAAGCGTGTCATGAACTTGTGATCAATATGGTCTTTCCAGCGCCATAGCCATGGGCGCAATTGCGGTGAAATCACGCCGAGTCTGCCGCGTGAGGCAATCGCGGCTCGATCTCCCGTGCTGATCAAGGCCAGCCAACGGGTTTGTGGCACGTAGTCCTTGAGTGGCTCACCCCGTATTGCCCGGCGTAGATTATCGGCCAGCGGGCGTGACTGACGTACGGCGAACACACCGGCTTTCTCGCGTGGATGATTGACCTGATGCGCGATGTCGCCGGCCGCGAAGATGGCAGCGTCATCCAGTGTCTGTAGCGTATCGCGTACCTTGAGAAAGCCATCATCATCCAGACTCAATCCGGTCTGCTCCAGCCAGCGTGCTCCGCCGGCTCGCGTCACCCAGATGGCCTCGTCCGCGGGATAGTGCTTGCCGGAGGTACTGATCAACAGGCGCTGTGATCTGGCGCTGGGTGTCGTAGAGCTGGGTGTCGTAGAGCTGGGTGTCGTGGAGCCAAGCGTTGAGACTGCCAAGGCCTCCGTCGCGGACTCGACCGCATTGATCTCTTCACCGAAGTGCACCGTGATACCGCGCTCACGCAGTGTGGCAGCCAGCATGTCACCAACCTCGGTGGCGTGCGTCGGTAGCAGGCGCTTGCCACGTGTGATCAGCGTCAGGCGAGGCAATAGTCCGGCTGGCATCTCATGCGCCAGGCGTTGCTGGATGGCCAGCAGTAGCTCGACCCCACCGGCACCACCGCCGACCAGCACAATCTCCAGCGGATGTTGTGCTGCTCGCGCTCGTTCAAGCAGATTCAGCCAGCGCTGCTGAAAGGTACTGATCGGCTTGACTGCGACGACGGGGGCATCAAGGGCTTCGGGATCACCGATTCCTTGGATATGATCAAGACGTGGGGTAGAACCGATGTTGATTGATAGCAGGTCGTAGCCGACCGCTGGGCGAGCGTGACAGATGACGCGCTGTTCCTCGCGATCAATGGCCGTGACATGCGTGCGGTAGAAACGCGCGCCTGCGAACTGGCACAGCGTCGTAGGTCAATATGCACATCATCAAACGAATAATGCCCCGCGACATAGCCCGGCAGCATGCCAGAATAGGGCGTGTCAGTATCACGGCAGATGACGGTAAGGCGGACGCCAGGTTCTGGCTGCATGGCGAAGCGCATCAGCACACCGACGTGGCTATGACCACCGCCGATCAGGACAATATCTCGCACAACGGGTGCTTGAGCAGGCATGGACGCAGACGGCATCATAAGTCTCGATAGCAGGGGAAAGGCATGGCAATCGGTATCAGAGGCAGGAGTCTAGCAACTTGAACTTTCTTGGTCATGCTCGCTTGAGTCTGACGGGCAGCGATAACTTCCTGTTTGGCAACCTGATTGCCGATGGCGTGCGTGGTAGTGATCTCAGTGACTGGCCAGCCGAGATAGAAGCGGGCATTCGATTTCATCGACGCTGTGATGCGGTCATTGATGCGCATCCCGAGACGCGTTGGCTGCTGACGCAGGTGCCCTCTGCGTCGCGCCGTGTGGCAGGTATCGCGCTGGACATGATGTGGGACCACCTACTGGCAGGTGACATGCAGGACGCTGAGATTGCACGACTCTATCGATTGCTGGCCCGCGAGGATGTGCCATCACGCCTGGCGCAGTTGATTGAGTGGATTGAGGTGCGTGATGCGCTCAGGCGTTATGGCGAGCTGGAGTTTACGCTAGCGACCATCGCCACCATGGGGAAACGATTATCGCGCAATCCTCGAAAACGCGGTGATGACAGGGTAGAGATTGGTGGTTTTGCGGAACGTTTCGACAATCCGTTGGAGGCTCTGACGCCATGGCTGGCAGACAACCGCGTATTGCTGGAGGACAGCTTCGCGCGGTTGTGGCCGGACATGCTGGCATTGCGCCAGCCGTCCCTTCCATGATGTCTCACAATGGTTTGCGGCGCGCGTGATCAACGTAGTTCAAGACGCGTGAACGGACGCAGCAGGTAGGAAAGTACACTGCGTTCACCTGTCTCGATATCTACCGTGGCGATCATGCCGGGCTTGATCGGCAGTGTTTCACCATTGTGCTCAAGCGTGCTGGTATTGCTGCTGACCAGTACGCGGTAGTAGCTCTCCTCGCCGCGTGGCGTCTCTTCTTCCAGCGTATCCGAGCTGATGCGCTCCACCTTGCCTTTCAATGTCCCGTAGACGGCATAGTCATAGGCGCTGATGCGAATGGTGGCCGGCATGTCAGGCGCGATGAAGGCAACATCCTGCGGACGAATGCGCGTCTCGAAGACCAGGGTGTCTTCCAGCGGCGTGATCTGCATGATCTCTTCACCCGGTGGGATGACACCGCCACGGGTGGTGATCGAGATGTTGTTGACGATACCGCGCACCGGCGACAGCAGACGTGTACGGTCCAGCTGGTCGCGTCGCTGCACGGTGGTTTCCTCCAGCGCTGCCAACTCTGACTTCTTGTCGGCAAGCTCAGCGTAGGCGTCCTGCAGGTAGGTATTGCGGATCTCGGCCTGGCGTCCCTTGAGCTCGGCGATCTCACGATCCAGCTTGAGCATTTCCATCTCGCCGACGGCGCGACGTTTCACGAGGGGACGAATCACGGCGAGCTGACGCTGGGCAGCATTGATTTCCTTGCTGACAGCATCCAGAGCGCTATCGCGACGTTTGCGGCGGGCGGTGAACAGTTCACGCTCAGTAGTTGTTAGTGCAGTATTTTCTCTGACCTGCTCAGAAAACTCGATATTCGATTTGTCCAGCACCTCGGCTTCCAGTCGGCCGATGGTCGCTCGCAGGGCCTGTGCCTGGCTGAGTGATTCCATATAAGCCGAGCGGAAGCGCGTCTCATCGATGAGTGCCAGCATCTGGCCTGCCTCGACGATTTCGCCTTCATTGACGCGTATCTCATCGAGAATGCCGCCTTCGAGGCTCTGGATGGTCTGCTGGCGGGAGGAGGGGATGACCTTGGCCTCACCGCGTGCAACCTCGTTGACCTCGGCCCAGCTGGCCCAGCCGACAAAGAGTGCGATGACCAGTAAGCTGGCCCATAGCAGTGGGCGTGACCAGTGACTCTCGAGACGCTGATCAGGTGTGCCCAGTTCACGTTTGAGTTGTTCAGGATCGAAGCGCTGGCTCATGAGGCCTCCTGACGAGAAGCGGAGGGCTTGGCGTCAGCAGATTGCTGCTTGGCCATGATTTGATCCAGCGGGCCATCCATGATGCGTTTACCGTGACGTAATACGACGGCGCGGCCGACCCAACTCAGCAATGCCTTGCGATGTGTGGCAAGCACCAGCGTGCGTCCTTCAAGCCACGGTGCGAGAGTCTTGATGACGTGCAGTTCAGTGGCTTGATCAAGCGAGGCGGTGGGTTCGTCCATCAGCACCACGCTCGGGTCTTGCAGCACCAGCCGTGCGAGGCCAAGGCTCTGACGCTGGCCGCCGGAGAGGCTGTAGCGATCGTGCAGCATCATGTCGAGGCCCAACGGATGGCGGCGGACGTGGTCGCCCAGGCCGGTCATCTCGATGACTTCAAGCAGGCGACTATCACTGATATCTCGACCATCGATGCACAGATTGTCGCGCAGGGTGCCACTGAACAGGCTGATGTCCTGTGGGAGATAACCGATGGCGCGCTGGCGGTCGACCGGATCAATCTGCGTCAGAGACAGATTGTCCAGCGTCAGCTCACCAGCGGTCGGGGTGAAGTAACCCGCCAGTAACCTCAGCAAGGTACTCTTGCCAGCACCGTTGCCGCCCAGCAGCGCGATGTGTTCGCCGGCCGCGATGTTCAGACGATCCAGCGCCAATGCTTCAGGCGCTTCCTCGTCATAACGCCAATGCACGTTCTCGGCCTGATAACGGCCATGGGCATTGGCCAGACGCGCAAAACGTCGGTCAGCCGGACGCTCGATATCCGTGTCTATCAAGTTGTCGAGTCCCTCCTTGGCTACCTTGACGTGCTGCCAGCGACTCAGGAGTGCGCTGATCTGAAGAGTCGGGCCGATAGCACGGGACGAAAGGATGGAGCAGGCGATCAAGGCACCGACACTCAACTCGCCGGCCATGATCAGATAGACACCGCCAATGATCACACCCACGTAAGCTAGCTGCTGCATGCCGGTGCCCCAACTGGTCAGCCAGGCCACGGCATGGCGGAAGGTGACGCCGCGATGTGTCTGCTCTGAAGTGAGGCGTTGCCACTGACGGGTGGCATGACCCTCTGCTCGGCAAGCCTTCAGATTCTCGAGATTGTCCAACGTCTCCAGCAGCACGCCATTCTTGACCGCCGATTCACGCATGCCTTCCCGCGACAGGCGCGCTAGCCACGGCTGGGCCAGCAAGACCGGGATCAGCATCAGTACAATGGCGACGATCGGCACCCAAACCACCGGCCCGCCCAGCAGGGCGATCAGCCCAAGAAACAGCAGGGCAAAGGGGAGGTCACCACAGGCCCCGAGAGTCGAGGCGGTGAAGAATTCACGAATCGCATCGAAGTCGCGAATCTGGCTGGTCATTGCACCGGTAGAGCGTGGCTTGGAGGCCAGCCGCATCTGCACGGTATGACGGAAGATATGATCGTTGAGCTCGAGATCGATCTGTTTGCCGGAGTTCTCGATCAATTGGGCGCGTAGCGCACGCAGCAACGCCTCCAGTCCAATGGCCAGCATGACGCCGATGGCCAGTGCCCACAGGGTATCGACAGCGCCTGTTGGTACGACACGATCATAGACCTGCATGGCGAACAGGGCGGTCGCGACGGCGAGTAGCGCGGCGAGCGACGATGACAGCGCCACCTCGACAAATACGCGCCAGTGCCTTTTGAGGCGTGAGGTCAGCCAGTGGCCCTGAGTTGCTTGGCTATAGCCTTCGGCACGATCCAACGAGATCTCGCCATGGGCAAAGAGTGCCATGCCAGCGTAATGTGAGGTCAGCTTGCTCAAGGGCTCCCAATACTCGCCTCCCGAGAATGGGTCCAATAGCTTGAGGGCAGGGCCAGTGCTCGATGCAGGCGTTGGAGTCTCGCCGTCGTCTACTCGAGGCGAATGTGCATCATCGGGATCCTGTGGCGTTTCGGGCTTGTCGAATTGATGCTTTTCGTCGTGGGCGAGCAGTACGCGACTGCTGCCGTCTTCCATCAAGATGACACACGGCAGCAGGCTGCCGGGAATCTCTTCGAGTGGCGCGGTGCTCAGGCGGGCAGCAATTCCCTGACGTGAGAGCGCTTGTTCGAGGTTCTGTGGCGCTAGCCGTCCACCAGTGAGCGGCATGCCGTGGCAGAGCCGTTCGATATCGATGCCGTGACCCTGCATGCGCAGCAGCTGCCTGACGCTTTCGAGAAGAGAGTCTGGCGCATCGGTGACCCGTGCTGTTGATGATGTCTGCGCAGTGACTGTCATGGACTGACTCCTGCATTGATCTTCACGTTGGCGTCGTGTCGTGCAGTTGAACCATTGACCAACGGCAATGCACCGAGTTGGCTGGCAAGGTCGTATTGATCAATCAGCAGCTGTGTATTGAGCTCAATCATCTGGCGGCGTGCGGTGAAGATTTCCTTCTCGATGGTCAGCAAGTCCTCGATATTGCGCGTGCCGGTGATGAACTGATCGCGATAGCTACTGCGTAGCTGACCACCGCTGCGGGCCTGTTGATCAAGCGCCTTGATGCGGGCCTCTACGGCAGGTTGGCTGGCAGATAGGCGCTTGATCTGGCGGCGAAGCTCTCGGCCAGTGGCAGCAGTTTCAAACTCTGCAGCCAGCAGGCGTGCACGGGCGGCATCAGGCTGACGCAGGGGGGTGAGGCCTTGGAAAATCGGAGCCTCGATGCGTAGCCCGATACTGTTATCCGTCACGATCTCATCGTCGACTTCACGGCGGGCCGTTGAGGCTTCTAGCCGCAACTCGGGCCAACGTTCGGCTTCAGACAGCGACAAGGCATGTCTTGCTGCTGTCTGCTGACTGGCGTTGCTTCGATAGGCCGGTGCATTGGTGATGGCAGTATCCGTAATGGTGGGATCGCGTTCCAAGTCAGCCACGATAGGTAGTGCATCAGGGGCTTTAAGCGGCACGTCATCGAAGGAGCGACCACTGAGTATCTCGAGCTCTTGCTTGGCGGTATCAGCGTCTCCTCTGATACGCGCTAGCCATTCGCGAGCGCTAGCGAGATCAACAGCGGCACGATCAAGCTCAACCCGATCACCGTAGCCAGAGAAAGTACGGTCATTGGCTAATCGCTCCAAATCTTCCAGTGAGGTGATGTAATCACGTACGCGACGAATCATGGCGCGACTGGCACCGAGGTTGATATAGGCGGCGATGGCTTTTTGCGCGACTTCCATACGCGTTTGATCCAGCCGTTCATGTTCGAGGTCTCGCTCGGCTTCGCGCTGATTGACTTCAGCCTCCACCTGTCCCCAGTCATAGAGCATCTGACTGAGAGTGATTTGATAACCACTACCACTGAAGTTGTCTTCGGTACCGGCATTGGCCTCGAGACGCGGGAGATATCCATCTTCAGCAATATCAATTTCAGTATTCGCAGTGCGGATGTTAGCGCGTGCCGAGGCCAGACGAGGGTCTTGCTCGATAACGTTCTCAAGTACTTGTGCCAAAGAACGTGAGGCTTGTTCGTTAGCTGATAGAGGTGTTGTAAAACCTGCCACCATGACAGTAACGGAGATGGAGAGCGTGAGTGCAGAAAGCCGCGGATAGCGAGGAGGCCCCGACCTCGCTGAAGGTCGATGACTGAAAAGGGTGGGCATCATGTAGCTCCTTGGCCCCAGGGATCAAGCCCTGAAGATGCGTCGTCCTGACGCTTCATTATGTGGTTCGTGTTTCATATGACCCGACCAATAGAATGCGCCTCCGAAGAGGCGCATTACAGGGCTTAACCGTTACTGGTGTTAACGGTAATGTCTTGGTCGATATACAAGGTGGCGCTTCCTAGTTCATAAGTATCATAGGTCGTGCCGTTGACGACTTCCGCCCCTGTTGATGTCGCACCGTCAGCCGCTACGGTATCGTCATCATCACCTTCGATACGCAGGATATCGTCAACATCGGTGAGGTTGAGCACCGTTGCTTCATCGATAGTCAAGGTGGTACCGGTATCACTGCTAGCACTGATATCCAGTACTTCGATGTTGGTCATCAGGTTGGCATCGACACCGGCGACCAGCAGTGTCGTCAGGTCGATACTCTCACCGGTATTATCGAAGCGCACGGCGTCTGTACCTACTCCTCCATCAATTTCAAACTCGAGAGTGGAGGTCACGATGACATCGTCTCCCTCGCCACCGGTGAAGATATTGCGACCATCGCCACCGAACAGCAGGTCATTACCTTGATTGCCGATCAAGGTATCGTCACCGTCCCCACCTCGGAGAAGGTCATTGCCGCTCCCACCTGTGAGAGTGTCATCGCCGGCATAGCCGTAGAGCTGCACATCAATCAAGGCAGAGCTTTGATCGATGGTATTGCCGGTCGTATCGCCATCAAAGACTGAGTCATCATTACCGTCCAGCACTCCAATGTCAGCCAGAGATGCCAGGCTTTGTGTTGTGCTGGCGCCATCGGAATCAGTGGCAGTGATGGTGATGGAGTTGAGCACCTCCACATTAGCGATGCCATCGTTTAGCGCTATTGTCGATAGCAGTTCATTGATGGCGAGATTGTCGATATCGCCACCGTCCACGGCTGTGATGGTGATGCTGGCTTCGGGAGCCACCAGCCCCAGTAGTCCCGCACGACTCGTGGTTGTGAACTGCAGTCCCAATTCTGCAGCGAGTTCGCTGTTAGCCGTAAATTCTGGGCCGGTAAGTAATGTGCTCCCCACCTCGACACTCAACAATGGCTCGAAGGTGATCGTGACAGATGCCAGATTTCCGTCAGCATCCGTGACGAATACATCGTTCTGTGAGAAATCGATGAGCCCAAGCGCTTCGAGCCCAACAAGTCCAAGTAACTTGCTGCTACTGGCGGTGACTTCAGGTGCAGAGTTTGTCGTTGTGTCCGGCTCTGTACCACCTTGGCCATTGAAGGTGACCTTGCTGCTAGCGGTATCACCGTCGCCATCAGTGACCGTGAAGTTTACATCGGAGCTGATATCACCAAAGACCGTAGAGGAGTTGGCCTCATCAACGATTAGCTTGCCTTGCTCAAGCAAACCAGCAATGATTTCTTCATCAGTGGTGCTGTCGGCAACAAGGTCCACTCCTGCCAAGTCAATGTAATGATTGACTTGGCTTGCATCGTACCCAGAAGAGAATCCACCGCCGGTACTGATGGCGATAATGGTCTTATCCAGGCCAGCATCGTAAGTGATGTGCAAGAAGCTGGTGAGGTTATTGGCAGCATTGCCGAGACGCCACTCTCCTTGCAACATGCCGGAAAGGTCGATGATATCGCCGCCGGCTCCACTCAGGGGCAGGCTGGTATCAAAATCGGTGATGGTGTCGGTCTCGATGCTGCCATCGCTGGTGATTTCATCGCCTGCTTCCCAGCGGAAGACGTCAACCCCAGCGCCGCCGGTAAGTGTATCGTCACCTGTTCCACCGATGATCAGATCACTACCACCACCGCCATTGAGTATGTCATTTCCTTCTCCACCGCGGAGAATATCTGCCTGTGCGCTGCCGGTGATCTCATCGTCGCCAGCGAAGCCATAGAGACGGGCACTGCCGGTTTCTGAGGCTGCAGTCAGTTCTCCTGTACTCTCAGTATCTTCAATGACAGTAGCAGTGGTGCTGTTGCTACCGCCTAAAACACTCAAGCCAAGCAAACCACTGACATCGGCAGTGTCACTGAGCCCACCACTATCCTTGACTGTGAGAGTTGTTTCGCCAAGTGCATCAACGTCTATGGTACCATCTGACGTTATGACAACAGTAGCCAAGAATTCATTGAGCACCTGCTGATCAATTATCCCGCCACCCACTTTATTTATCGTTAGGGTAGAGGCTCCAATTAAAGTAATAGAACCGATCCCAAGATCAAGTTCGATACCTGTGGTATCAAGCGTGACCATGAGTCCAAGTTCGTCGGCAAGCTCCTGTGAATAGCCGAGTGTCACATTGGGTGACAATACGTTGAGTCCAAGAAGTGCGGATTTCTCGATCACGACTTCAGTGATGTTATTGTTGGCGTCACTGACACTCAAGTCTTGAGTGCCTGCCAGGTCAATAAGCCTAGCGCTTCAATATCGACGATGCCCAGCAAGCCGCCTTGGCCACTTATCGTAGCTTCTGGTGCGCTATTCGGACTATCGGCAATAGTGGAGCTACCACTATTGTTATAGGTGTAGGCACCTGTCTCGACGTTGATCGTGAGAGTCTCACCAAGCACCGTTTCTATCGTCAGAATACCATCGGTGATAGCAATCGTATTACTGACATCGATATCTATGAGCTCAGAGCTACCACTCACAGTGGCGCTTGATAGGTCATCGGATACAGTGAAGGTGACACCATGAATAGTGGTCTGCTGAACATAACCACCATCCGCACCGAATCCACCATCATCACCGAGGGCTGAGCCGTCATAGTCAGTACTGAGAGCAGATACGACAACGAACTGGTTCGCTTTAACCGTTGGGATATCATCCACAACCTTGATGTTGATATTGCTGGAGAGACTAGTGGCCCCATCGTCCAGTTGGACGCCAACGTCAAAGGTAAGGCTATCAGCACCTTCGAGTTGATGATCAATTCCTTGCTGGATAGTCGTTGTGTAGTTGCCGTTATCATCGATAGTGATTGTGATGAAAGCAGATTCAATACCGGTATCTTCATCGGTATAAATCGCCTGCAGAGTCTTGCTATCCGCAGACAGGCTCCAGATAAGTAGCTGGCTTTTTGCCTCAATATCAACTGTTGTAGGCTTCACTAGTGTGAAAGTAGCACCGGTCGATACATTGCCGAAAGACAATACACCACTATCAGTAGCAGAAGTAATATCTGAATCGCTATCAGATGCAGGTGCGATAGCAAAGCTTCTGAACATCCTTCCTGCAGCAGGGGCTGCTCCAATACCATCTTCTGTTACCGCTGAACTCCCAGACTCCACGAAGGGTATTGTACTCACTGTAATTGAGAACGTATTTGAGGAATTGCTGACGTTACCAGCCATATCGGTTGTAACAGCGCTGAAGGTATAGTCACCATCGGCGAGTGCCTCATCTGGCATGAATGTCCAGTTACCACGGTCATCGACACTTATAATATCCACCACATCTGACCCATTGTAGAGAGTCAGAGTGCTGTTGGCTTCCGCTGTACCCCCAATGAGAGGAATTGTGTCATTGGTGCTATCACCATCGGTAAGAGGGCCAGTCGATGTCTCGACATCATCAATAATGCTGACGATGACTGGCGCGGCCGGTGCGGTCATATCCACTGTCACCGGCCCGAGGCTGATTTCATTGCTGACGTTGCCGGCGACATCGGTCTGACGAATCTGGACATCACCTTCGGCGTAGATGCCCTCATCAAGAGAGAAGGTGGTGCCGGTGCCGTCGAGCCAGATCTCGCCATCGACGGTGTATTCCCATGTCGCATCGGTTTCGAGGCCCGATACGGTGACCTCACCATTGCTGGTGATGCCGTCATCGTTGATCGCGGTATCCGTGGTGAGTTCCAGGGTCGGGTTCGCAATGGTTACATCGACGGTCACCGGCCCGAGGCTGACCTCATCGCTGACGTTGCCGGCGACATCGGTCTGACGAATCTGGAC
>NZ_JEMF01000064.1 GCF_000591415.1 Cobetia crustatorum
ACTCGTGAATAAGGCGGGATAAACCCTTTATCTCCTACTAATGGCACACTAAAACAGGGAGGTAATACCTGATGCTGTCTATGGATATAATTTTCATCTTGCCTTGGGCTTTGTTTGTGCTACTAGGCATTCTTATCGTCCTTGGTGTACCGATTGCCATGGCCTTGGTTCTAACCGCGACCAGCATTATCTTTCTGGATCCACGACTTACCTTTTGGATCATGTTCCAGCGCATGTACAACGGAATGGACTCCTTCGTGCTGTTGGCAGTCCCGCTATTTCTGCTAGCAGGCAACTTGATGAATGCCGCTCAAATAACGGACCGCCTAATCACTCTGTGCATGCGTTTGGTAGGGCACGTCAGAGGAGCATTGGCACACGTCAACGTTCTTGTCAGCATGCTTTTCGCCGGCGTCTCCGGCTCCTCAACTGCTGACAGTGCAGGTATCGGGACCGTACTTATCCCCGCCATGAAACGTGAAGGTTACCCAGTCAACTTCTCGGTTGCTGTCACGGCGGCATCTTCCGTCATGGGCATCATCATTCCGCCCTCGATCAACATGATTATCTGGGGTGCGTTGACCAACACCTCGATTGCTGGGCTATTCCTGGGCGGTATCATCCCAGGATTGATGATCGGAATGGCTCAACTCGGCCTGAATATGGTATTCGTGCGCAAGTACGATGTGCCCGTGCGCAAGCGCGCCTCAATGGCCGAACTGATGAGCTCAGGTAAGGACGGCTTACTGGCCGCGGGGATCCCCATTGTTATCATCGGCGGCATCATCAGTGGTATCGTTACACCGACAGAAGCTGCAGTAATTGCAGTGCTCTATGCACTGGCACTCGGGTTTGTGGTCTACCGTGAACTCAGTGTTCGGCAAGTGTTCGCTGCCTCGACCGATACCGTCAAACTATGTTCTCTTTCGTTGTTCAGCTTGGTTGGAGCCTCCATCTTCGGCTACTTGATCAGTTTCTATCAGATCCCACCAAAATTGATGGAAGGCGTCAGCATCAGCGATCCCATCGTGCTACTACTAGTAATGACAGCCGTAATGCTGCTAATCGGTACCTTTATGGACTCGCTACCCGCCATGGCTATTATGGCCCCCATCTTCTATCCATTGGCGATGGCGGCTGGAGTTAATCCGATACAATTTGGTGTAATTGGGGTGATGGCACTTGGGATGGGGCTGGTGACTCCCCCCTATGGCCTGTGTCTCATGATTTCAGCCAAGATAGGAGGTATCCCATTATTGAAGGCGCTGGGGATGACCATGGTTTATCTTGCCATGATGTTGGCCGTTATCGTGCTACTAATCTTCTTCCCTGACCTCATACTTGCCATGCCACGCCTGATTACACCTGACTTCGTCTAACAGACTGCATTCCAACAATATCTTTTGATATTGCGACCAGTCATAATCCGGACATTCCGAAGATTCTTTAAGGAATGTCCGGAGGTGCTAATTTCTTGCCTCGCATATTCTCTACCTCGCCCTCGTGTCTCATTCCCGCCCATTTCGCTCTACCGTGGCGGGCTGAGTGGCCTGCGCAAAAAATGTTTCAAACATCCCCCAAAATCTCTAATTATCGAGAAACTCTCCTCAACCTAAGGTACGAAACACTCCATGTGTCATGGCATCACCTTGGGGTCTGGCGCTGATAACATACCCAAGATGGACTGCCGATTATCATGTTTTGATTGAAAGTCTTTACGCCATCTGCCGCTATATCCCGCCGCCTGCCCGCTCTATGATTCACCGCGTCAATTGCCAGAGCATCGGCAATGTACCCTCCTTTCCATGACCAGACAGACATGCAGCCACCATGAATCGTCCCTTCTCCTTCTCCCTCGCCCTTCTCGGCCTCTCGGTCGCCTTCACCATCATGACCACCCAAGCCGATGACCACTCCACGCTTACGCTGACAAATGAAGTCGTCCAACATTCCGACATCGACTGGGGCTACCTGAACCCGCTGCGCGGTGACCAGAGCCCGGCCGCAGGCGACCTGTGGGGCGACCGCACGAAAGATGGCGCTTCGGGTTTCCTGGTGAAGTTCAACGAAGGATTCTCCTCACCGCCCCACATCCACAACATCACCTACCGTGGCGTGGTCATCCAGGGCGATCCACAATGATGACAAGAACGCCGATGAGCAGTGGCTGCCCGCGGGTTCGCTCTGGATCCAGCCGGCAGGGGAATCCCACATCACCGCGGCCAGAGACAAGGTCAACATGGCCTACATCGAGATCAATGAAGGGCCCTATCTGGTACAGCCGGAATTCGAGGCTTTCCACAACGATGAAGAACCGCTGAATGTCGCCGAAAACAACATGGTGTGGCTGGATGCCAATGACATCCGCTGGATCAAACCTGCCAGGCAGCGACGACGCCAAGCAAGGCCCGAAGACCGCCTTCCTGTGGGGCAACCCGGACGTCGCCAGTTGAGCTGCCGCCTGGTGAAACTGCCGGCCGACTTCTCCGGTGAGATCACAAGCCACGCCGACGAATTCCGCGCCGTGGTCATCAAGGGCGACCTGAGCCACGAGACCGAAGGCAAGGACGACAGTCAGCGCCTGGCGACCGGCAGCTACTTCGGCTCACAAGGCGAAATCACCCATGACATCACCACCGGCGCCGATGGCGAGACCCTGCTCTACGTGCGTAACAATGGTGCTTTCGACATCGTCGAGGACTGAGGACTGAGGTCGCCTGAACTCTTAGCTCTTAGCTCTGAATCAGCAGACATTCTGACCTGCAGGAAACAAGCACGGCCAACCCGGTCTCAAGACCGCGGGTGACCGTGCTTGTTTGCGTTCATGCTTGAGTTGCGCCCCCCCGTCAGGCCAGCCTTTGGATCGCCATCTCAAGGCCCCGTAACTCAGCCAGCCCTTTCATGCGCCCATAGAGCGGATACCCCGGCCGCGTCTCACGGTGAGCGTCATCGAGGATATGATGGCCGTGATCCGGGCGCATCGGGAGTGAAGCACCGCCCGCGGCGGTACGGCGACGCTCCTCGGCGACCAATACGCTGATGATACCGACCATGTCCAGATCGCCTTCAAGGTGCTCGGCCTCATGGAAGGAGCGCTTATCCTCACTATCACGCCCTGTGGCCCGCAGATGCGCAAAGTGGATGTGCGGTGCGAAGCGGCGCGCCATCACGCACAGATCAATGTCGGGATTGGCGCCGTAGGACCCCGTGCAGAAGGTCAAGCCATTGGCGGGACTGGGCGCCACACCCAGCAGCCAATCGGCATCCACCATGCTCGATACCACGCGAGGGAGGCCAAGCATCGGCCGCGGCGGATCATCCGGATGAATGGCAAGCCGTACGCCCACCTCCTCAGCCACCGGAACGATAGCCTTGAGAAAACGGGCCAGATGCTGGCGCAGACGCGCGGCATCGATACCGTCGTAAGCCGCCAGCGCAGCACGAAATTCCGCCAGGCTATAACCCTCTTCAGCCCCGGGTAGACCCGCGATGATGGTGCGAACCAGCGTCTCACGCCCCGCTTCATCCAATGCCTCAAGATGCGCTTGCGCGGCGCGCTGTTCCTCGTCGCTGTAATCCTGCTCAGCATGGGGGCGCTCCAGCAGGTAGAGATCAAACGCGGCAAAGGCCACCTGATCAAAGCGCAGTGCGGTCCCCCCTTCCGGCAACTGCCAGGCAAGGTCAGTCCGTGTCCAGTCCAGCACCGGCATGAAGTTGTAGCACACCGTATCGATACCACATTCCGCTAGATGACGAAGCGACTGCTGGTAGTTCTCGACATGACGCTCATGCCCGGGAGCGGCCTGCTTGATGCTTTCATGCACGGGAATGCTTTCGACCACCGACCAGCGCAGACCTGCCGCTTCGATCTGCGCCTTGCGCTCGCGAATGGCCTCAATGGGCCACACATCCCCATTGGGAATCTCGTGCAACGCGGTGACGATACCGGTCGCACCGGTCTGTCGAATCTCTTCAAGACTGATGGGGTCCTTGGGACCAAACCAGCGCCATGTCGCTTCCATGTCATCTCCTGCAGCCAGGTAAATAGCCTGAGTCGTTCGTGAGGGCGCATTGGTGGTATAGACACTTCCCATTGCGCCACAACAAAAGATGACAACTTATCGCAATTCTTGCCATGCGACCTATGTCGCTGACGTGGTTTGGTAGCCCGAGCAATGGACTTCCTGTCAGTATCGTTGGCACAAAAATGCGCATAATCCTTATATAGACAAGATGATAAGGCGACTTATCGGACAGACACCTCCCATGACAGAGACCTTGGTCGTAGAGACATTTTGTGGAGTAAAAGTTGTAAATATTTGTTTGATTGGTCTGTCATTCAGTCCTATAGTGAGTCTGGAAAGCACTGATGCCATCACCTGTTGCTCATCAGCATCACCCTCACCCAGAACATGACGGACGCCATATGACCGCGATTACCTCAACAGATCACGCCAGCTACGCCGAGCTCTCCTCTCTGACGCGTGAACGCCTGATGCGTGCATCCACCGCATCACTGCACACCCTGCTGTTCAAGCGCGGGCTGCGTAATACCTTTATTCAAAATGCTGTGCAGATGAACAGCAAGGAAACACACATGGTCGGTCAGGCCTTCACGCTGCGTTATATCCCGGCGCGTGAAGACATCGATACCGTTGCCGCCTTCCGTGACCCGAAGCATCCGCAGCGTCTCGCGGTTGAAACCGTACCCGCTGGCCATGTCATGGTGTCCGATTGCCGTCAGGATGCTTCTGCCGCCAGTGCAGGCAGCATTCTGTTGACGCGTCTTGAGTACCGTCAGTGTGCTGGCTTCGTGTCTGATGCCGGTATCCGTGACTCCGCCGCTGCCGCCGCAATGAATCTACCGATCTTCTGCGCCAAGCCCAGCGCCCCGACCAATCTGACCAAACATCATGCCGTCGAACTGCAAGTGCCCATCGGCTGCGGTGGCGTGCCAGTCTTCCCGGGCGATGTACTGGTAGGCGATGCTGATGGCGTCATGGTCGTGCCGCTGGAACTGGCTGACGAGATCGCTGAAGAAGCCAGTCAGATGGAAGACTTTGAAGATTACGTGCTGGAAAAAGTGCGTACTGGCACTCCCGTCATCGGCCTATATCCGCCGACAGATGAAGCGCGCGCCGAGTTCGAACGCCATATGGCAGCCAAACAACAGTAAGCATCTCGAGAATTGCCACTGCGGACGACAGACATCGCTAGTGTGTCGTCCGCACGCTTCTCTCAATGACCGCTCCTTGATAACGAAGGCCTCGTCAGAAACGCCACTCGACTACAACCATAACAATGTCCGGAGTCACGCCATGACCCATATCGCCCGCAAGAATCGCGTCGCCAAAGCGGCAGCATCTCGTCCACTCATCGCCCTGCTTGCCCCGCTGGCACTATCAGGATTGATGTTCGCGACACCCTTCGTCAGCACCACGGTGCAGGCTGACTACCCGGTTCGTGATATTCGTCTGATTGTGCCGTGGCCGGCCGGCGGCGGGGCAGACGCCATCAGCCGCAAGATCAGTAATCTGGCGGAGCAGGACCTTCCGAAATCGATCTACGTCGAGAATATTGGCGGGGCGATCACGGCATCCGGTCTGATGCAGCTAAGCAAGGCGCGCCCTGATGGGCATACTGTCGGCGTCATGACCTACGACAGCATCATCACCTTGCCACGCGGCAATCTGGTGCCGGGATATTCTCTGGACCGCATGATTCCCTTCGCACGTATCACCAAGGAAGCCGATGCCATCGTAGTCTCGAAACGGTCAGGCTATGAGAGCTATGAGCAGCTCATCGAGGCGGCCCGTAAAAACCCGGGCACAGTGCGGATTGGCGTTGCGCCACAAGGCTCTGGCCCGTTCCTGGCCGTACGTCGCCTGGAAGCCGCGACTGGCGTCACCTTCAATGTCATCACCTATCCGGGCTCCTCAACGGCGGAAGCCGAAGCACTGCTCTCCGGTGAGATTGACGGCGCCATCTCCAGTCTCGGCGACTTCTCGGGCATTCTGGACTCTGGCGATGCACTCGGCGTCGTTGAACTCTCCTCCGAGCAGAACCCCGCCTACCCGGATGTCCCGCCGTTGAGCAAGCTGGGTGGCGACCTCGAAACCGGGAGCTTCATCGTGTTGGCAGTGCCCAAGGGCACGCCTGATGACGTGATCAGTACCCTGGAGAACGCCTACCATAGCGCTTACGAAACACCGGAATTTCAGAAATGGATTACGGGCGTTGGCGTGACGCCTAGCTGGTTGGGGTCCGATGAAGTGAATGACTGGATTGCGGAATATCAGCAGCAGACCTTCAGTGCAATGGACGAACTGGGGCTGTAATCACGGTGACATGACGGATGCTTCGGCCCGACGTGAATACCGAAATGCTACAGCACCTTCTCCGCTCTCCATCGCTATCCGGTGTCCGACACCTGTCGGGCACCGGTAAGGACTACTGACATGCACCACACCGCCCCGCAGCCGCCGCCGCGCCATTGGCTGATCAGCGGCTCGACACCTCTGACGCTAGCACTGACAGCACTGAGTGGGCTCTATCTCATCAGCGCACTGCAACTGGCATCGCCGATGGAGAATGGCCGCCTCTCGCCATCATTCTTCCCCTTGCTAATCGGTCTGATTGCCTGCGCCCTGTGCCTGGCACAATTGATCGCCAATTATCGTGCTGCACGCCAAAGCCTCCTGCACTCTCCCGCAACAACTGCTGAAGAACACCATGCAGCGCCCGACTCAACAGATGAGTCCGAAGCAGGGACTGCGGAAGAGGAAATGCCAGCCACGGGCGTACTGAGTTGGTTCACACCTGCTCTGCGTCTGATGACAGTAACTGCACTCTATATTCTGGCCTTCTCGCATCTCGGTTATCTGCTGTCGTCTGCACTCTATGTCTACGCCATCATGCTGCTGTTCTCAGGGCGCCAGAAGTGGATGAGCAAGGCGTTGATCGCCTGCGTGGTTGCCGGACTGGGCTATGTACTCTTCGAGCAGCTCTTCAATGTTCACCTGCCCACCCTTGAACTGCCTGCCCTTGGGCTTGGTAGCGGGAGCTAAGTCATGGATTTCATCGTTCAGGTATTCTCAAGCTTTGCGCTACTGCTCGACCCGATCATCCTGTTCTATGTCGTGGCAGGCTTCGTGATCGGCACCATCTTCTCGGCAATTCCAGGCCTGACCGCCACCCTGGCGCTCGCCCTGCTCTTGCCACTGACCTATAGCCTCGATGTCACCACTGCATTGATGGCATGCGCCAGTATTTATATGGCCGGCATGTGCGGCGGTAGCATTACCGCGACCACCATCAATATTCCCGGTGCACCGTCCTCGATGATGACAGCACTGGAAGGCTATCCGATGCAGCAGCGTGGTCAGGGAGCGCTTGCACTGGGTCATGCCTCTTTTGCCTCGATGATCGGCGGTAGCTCGGCGCACTATTACTTATCGTGCTTGCCCCCTTCATTGCCGAGGCCTCATTACTGGTCAAGACCACCGGCAAGTTCTCGCTGATTGCCTTTGCACTGATCGTGATCGTGGTGGCTCAGCGTGGCAATATCCGCAAAGCAGGGATTACCGCCTGCCTGGGTCTGATGCTCGCGACAGTAGGACTGGACGCCATGCAGCCGCTGGCCCGCTTCACCTTCGGTGTCGGCGAGCTAACGGCAGGAATTGATCTGATGCCGGTCATCATTGGCACCTTCGCTATCAGCGAGCTGCTGATTCAAGTAGGTAATCGCAAGAAAGATGCCGATATTCGACGTCAGCTAAAGTCCAGCACTCAACTGAAGCGTCGTGACTTCATTCCACCGCTAAGCGCGATTCGTGAAATTGGCGTGGCCTGCTATCTGAAATCGACGGTGATCGGGTATCTGGTCGGGACGTTACCGGGTGCCGGCGGCTCGATGGGCGGCTTCCTCGCCTATGTCGAGACCGTGCGAACCTCCAAGAAGCCGGAAAGCTTCGGCAAGGGGAATCCGCAAGGTATCGCGGCGGCTGAAAGCGCCAACAATGCGGTCTGCGGTGGTGCACTGGTGCCGATGCTGACCTTCGGCATTCCGGGTGATCCGGTCACGGCTATCGTACTTGGTGTACTGGTGATCAATGGCATCCAGCCGGGGCCGCAGCTGATGGCGTCACAATCCGGGCTAATCGCGCCGATGCTGGCCTCGCTGCTGTTCAGCGCCCTGATCCTGATTCCCCTGACGCTTTATCTGATGGGCCCATACTTCCTGCGCATCGTCACCATCCGCAAGGACGTGCTTTACGGCGCCATCGCGTTGCTGGCCGTGGTCGGCAGCTTCGTGGCCACCTACTCCGTGTTCCAGATGATGATGACGCTGGTGCTGGGCATCGTCGCCTACCTGATGCGCAAGCATGATTACCCGGTGATCACGCTGCTGCTGGGCTTCATCCTTGGCCCGAACCTGGAAGAGTTCCTGCGTCGCGCGCTGACGCTGTCCAACGGCAACCCGATAACCTTCATCACCACGCCGGACAGCTTGTTCTTCGTGGTACTGACCGTGGTGTTTGTCTACTTCCTCGGGATTCGCAAGCCGGTGCAGCTCAAGAAGACATCTGCCGAGAAAGCCAGTTCTACCGGCTAGGCTCACCCCATACAGCATCGCACCAATAAAAACTCATCCATGAAAAAGCCTGACACATCACTGTGTCAGGCTTTTTCATGTCAGTCGGCACAGAACGCTCAAGCCTCTGCTGATTCATTGTCCTGTTGCTTGGCCAGTTTGTGGCCGTCTTCGGTCTGGCCGATCTTCCAGTAACTGGAGACATAGAAGTGCGACTTGGGAATCTCGTGCTCCTCTTTCAAGAAGCGGCGTAGTGCGCGCATGCTGCCAAACTCACATGCCGCCCAGACAGCAAGCTCCCCCTCCTGCCAAGGCAGTGATTTCACCTTTTCAAGTAATGGAGTACCGTCCGGATCAGGATGCGGATTGACCACCCAGTGCAACTGAACGCCCTCTGGATGCGCCAGTAGCTGAATATCGGCGTCATCCGTCACCTCAAGTACCGCGTGCCCCTGCGCGCCTTGCGGCAACTCGGCAAGGTTGACACTGATCGCGGGCAGCGCCGTCATGTCACCGGCCAGCAAGAACCAGTCTGCAGCGTGGTTGATCAACTTCTTCGGGCCAGGGCCACCAATCAAGATGCGATCACCGGGCTGAGCGTTAGTGGCCCAGAGAGAAGCCGGCCCCATGTGCTCATGCAGCGCGAAATCGACATCAATTTCAGTCGGACGCTGATGGCGAATCGTGTAGGTTCTCATCAGTGGACGCTCCCCTTCGCCACGAGGGAAAAGCAGCTTGATATAGGCACTCTCTTGTTCCTGAGGGAAGTCGACAAGCCCATCACCGCCAAGCGTGATGCGAAGCATATGCTGCGTGACCTTCTCGGTACGAATCACTTCAAGCTCACGTGGGGCAGGCTTACTCATGGTCATCTTTCTCCTTGTCAGCGGTATCAGCAGCGTTCTGAGTCATGGTGGCGGTGATGCGCATGAATGCCTCGATATCCTCGGCACTGAGCTGCCCTGTCATCTGCACAGCAGCCTCTTCTTCTAGCGCCTCAATCCTACCCAGCATCTTCAGCCCCGCATCAGTGGGCACCAAAAACTGGCTGCGCCGGTCATGCGGGTTGTCTCTCTTTTCAACCAGCGCATCATTCATCAGCTCATTGATAATGCGTGTCACCCGTGCCTTATCCTGCCCCATGCGCTGCACGAAAGTACCTGCCGTACTGTCAGGAATCCGGCAGATTCCTTTCAGCATGCGTATGTGCGTGATGGACAGCGGAATCTGATGCCTGATGACGCCTGCGCGCAACTGCCTCTTGTAGACATGTAGCAGCTGATGCAGCGCTTCGTTGAGGGACTGGGTCGCCATGATGCACTCGATAGATAGTTGGTATAAGTCAACTATATCCAGATGGTTGATAATGTCAACCAATATACTATTCCTCACTCGAGAAGTAGTATCGACAAGAGAGCGTAATACCCTGTCAGACAAGGTGATTTACCGCGAAGTAATGCATGGCCGAGGACATGCAGAAACTGATACTGTCAGGGTCTCACCCCGTCCTGACATGAATACGAGAGCGTGATGGCCGAACTCTGCCTGCTGTTTGATTCTGATGGCACTCTGGTGGATAGCGAGGTTTTGCTCGCTGATGCCATGGTCTCCACTCTGCCTCGCTATGGCTTGCCCTTCACTACCGAGCGATATCTGAACGAATTTCGCGGCATGCGCTTCCTCAGCATTGTGCGTGTTCTCGAAGCGGTGCATGGCGAGATGGAAGCCGGGCCGCTGCGCCAGATGGAGAGCGAGATGCGCGCCTTGCTCGAAGAGCACATGAAGGTGCGGTTGACCTCGATGCCCGGCATGCCGGAAGCGCTGTCAGCACTGTCGGGCTATCCGTGTGGCGTGGTCTCTAACGGGCCGGAGCGCAAGGTGCGACTCGCATTGGACAGTACTCGGTTGGCACGTTTCTTTGATGGCCACATCTTCAGTGCGTATACGCTCGGTGTGTGGAAGCCTGACCCGCGCATCTATCGCCTTGCCGCTGAACAGATGGGCTTTGCGCCCTCTCGCTGTGTCGTGATCGATGACGCCATGGTGGGCGTGCAGGCAGGGCTCGACGCGGGCATGCATGTGATCCACTTCGCACATCACGAAGATGGCCTCGGGACGCCGCCCGGGGCACTGCGCATGCGCCATGCACGCGAATTACCGGGGCTAGTGGCTCAGATTTCCCAACACATTTCAGCCCAAGGCTGATACGCCTTGGGCAGGTGTGGGACATGCAGCTTAGAGATTGAACTTCACCAGGGTGACGATGCGTGACAGGCCCTGAGCGGCGGCCAGAGACTCGGCGGTATTGCCTTGCTGATCCGCAATTCCGGGGTCGGCCCCGGCATCGAGCAGATGCCTGATGATGGTTTCCCGCCCGAACAGCGAGGCCATCATCAGCGCCGTCTGGCCACTGGCATTGCGATGATTCACATCACAGTCGGTATTGGCCAACAGCCAGTCTGCCGTCTCGACATGCCCACGGAAGGCCACGCCCATGAAGGCATTGCTGCCTCTTTCATCCACGGCACAGGCGTCCACCCCATACCCCTTGAGCAGGGCCAGAGTGCTGGTATGCCCGTAGTAGGCAGTCATGATGAACGGCGTATAGCGTGGGATTCCGTGATCGACAGGTCTCCGCCCTGGTCGTGGTAGCGTTCGATGGCGGCGTTGTCGCCCTCACGCGCGGCATCCATGATGTCCATGCCCTCGTCCGCCTGCGCCGGGAGGGCGAGCAGACTCATGACGGCGACGCTGAGCGCGAGCATCAAGGTGACAAGGTTCGTGATGGATTGCCTGATGGGGGCATTCACGGTCAAGGTCATGGGACTCTCTCCTCGAGGTTGGTCCAGAAATCGGTCGGGAAGATGGCAGGGAGGCATTGCCCCCCTGCCCTGTCACGCGACGCGTCAGATCACTTCTGCTGCGCGTCGATCAGTTCCTCGACATCGTCCATGTCCACGTGAGCGACCTTGGCCAGACGCTCGCCGTATTCGTGGTCGGCCTGATAGAAGTGGCTGACCATGATGTTGCGGATCTCGTCGTTCTTGACCTTGCCCAGATCCCCACCCAGCACCTCGATCAGGTCATCCTGATCTTCCTCGGAGAAGGAGCGGTACAGCTCCCCGGCCTGAGCGAAATTCTGCTCCTTGCCGATGGGCTGCTGCTGGGTAGTGCCATTGAGGGTGTAACGCTTGTATTCGTACTGGCTGTCGTCCACCAGCGAGTCGGCGTTGCGGCTCGGCTGGTAGTTGATGGAGCCGGAACGCGGAGCGGAGTAGCCCGCGCCATCCTGATGGTTGTTGTGGACCGCCACCTTGGGGGCGTTGACCGGCAGCTGAGAGTAGTTGGCCCCCAGGCGATAACGCTGGGCATCGGCGTAGGCGAACAGACGCCCCTGCAGCATGCGGTCTTCCGACGGCTCGATGCCCGGTACCAGGTTGGCCGGCGACATGGCCGCCTGCTCGGTTTCCTGGAAGAAGTTGTCCGGGACGCGATTCAGCGTCAGCTCACCGACCTTGCGTGCCGGGATCAGGTCTTCCGGCCACAACTTGGTGGTATCGAGCGGATTGAAATCGAAGCTGTTCAGCTGGCTGGGATCCAGGGTCTGGATATAGAGATCCCAGACCGGGTCATCGCCGGCATCCAGATGGGTGTAGAGGTCATCGGTCAGATGGTTGAAGTCAGTGGACTGCACCTTGGCGGCTTCTTGCGGCGTCATGCCGTGGTTGCCCTGACGCGACTTCCAGGTGAACTTCACGTACTTCCAGTCGCCTTCGGCATTGACGAACTTGAAGGCATGCACGCCAGAACCATCCATCTCACGCAGGCTGGTCGGAATCCCCAGCGGCGAGTAGAGGTAGGTCAGCATGTTGGTGCTTTCGGGGATATGGCTGAAGAAATCGAAGTAGCGATTCGGGTCCTGCAGGTTGGTACGCGGGTCCGGCTTCAGCGCATGGATCATGTCCGGGAACTTCATCGCATCGCGGATGAAGAACACCGGGAAGTTGATGCCCACGATGTCCCAGTTGCCCTGCTCGGTGTAGAACTTGACGGCGAAGCCACGCGGGTCACGCAGGGTTTCCGGCGAGCCCTTGCTGTTGATCACGCTGGAGAAGCGCACGAAGACCGGCGTCACCTGGCCCTTGTCCTGGAAAGGTGCCGCGACGGTTAGGTCGGTGAGGTCCGCGGTGGCACGGAACTCACCGTAGGCACCGGTACCGCGAGCGTGGACGACACGCTCCGGAATGCGCTCGCGCTCGAAGTGCGCCAGCTTCTCCAGCAGGTGGTGGTCCTGCAGGAGTGTCGGGCCGTTCGGGCCGGCGGTCAGGGAGTTCTGGTTGTTGCCGACCGGCGCACCATTGGAACGAGTCATCACTTCCTGCTGCGCCAGACTGCTGGCAGAAAGGCCCAGCGCCATCACGGCCGTCAGGGTCTTCATGGGAAAACGTACGTTCAGCACCTCGCAAATTCCTCGTTAAATCAGGGAGTAACGGGGCGAGGAGTATTGGCGAGAAGCTCCCATAGCAAAAATAAATAATAGCTAACCAGGGAATAGCGAAAACCCAACGTGTTGCAATATAAGCACCAGTTGATTCATCCCGCCAACGAGGAACCCGAGGTGCGTCCGGCACGACGTGCACAACTTACTGCATGTTCATGCATACAGGTGTCGAGCTGCTGCGGTTTTCAGGTCAGATGCGAACTCCTACCTCATAAATCGCCCAGCAAGAGACCGCCAACCCAAGGCCTGAGGGCCAGACGTTCAGGCCAGGATTGTTGCGTCCTGTCATCCAATCCGAGCGGCTCTGGATACTCGATGCTGGCCGTCGCCCACCACGAATACACACGGATGAAGCCCCACCATCCGCCCACTCCCCTTTTTTGCCTTGTCGTCCGCTGCCGTCCGCCTGCTTGAGAGCCTACTGTTGAGCACCTCTTGCCAAGCGCTATAGGACTTGATCGTCCCTGGCTGGAATAACCGAGAGAAATGAACGAGAGACGTGGCCGAGCGAAGGGCTGGGCATGGTAGGCCTGAGCCTGGCCAAACCTGCGCCTTGTCAGGCGTTTCCATACGCCAGAAACGACAAGAGCCCCTCATGTTGAGGGGCCCTTGTCGTTAGGTTTTGCGCCGTCTCTTTCAGCGCATAGCGCGGTTACGCCTGGCGATTCGTCTTCTTCGGCTTGCGATGGAAGGCCGGCATGTCATCGATGACCAGTACCGGATTCAGCTCTTCCTTGGGGAAGTCATTCTTGAGCCAGCGCAGCATCGAGAGCGCCAGAATCAGCATCACCGGAATCATCGGCAGCGCCACCACGATGGTCGAGGTCTGCACCGTCTGCAGGCCACCCAACTGGATCAGCGCGACCCCGACGGCCGCAATCAGGAAGGCCCAGATCAAGCGGAACGAGCGCTTGGGCTCCTGATACCCGGACAGCTTGCGTGAGGCCACCGAGGCCAACACGTAGGCCGAGCTGTCCAGCGTGGTCGCCAGGAAGATGAAGCACAGCAGGATGAAGGCCACCGTGACCAGCTTGGCATACGGCAGGGTCTGCAGAATGCCTTCCGCCGCCAGCGGGATACCGCCGCTGTCCAGCAGCGCCTTGATGTCCAGCGCGCCGCTGATCTGCAGATCCAGCGCGTAACCGCCCCACACCGCGAAGAATACCCAGGTTCCCAGCGAGCCGAACACCAGCTCCGCGATGATCAGCTCACGAATGGTACGGCCGCGCGAGATACGCGCCACGAACAGACCCACCATCGGCGCGTAGGCGATCCACCAGGCCCAGTAGAAGACGGTCCAGTCCTTCCAGAAGGTGGAATCCCCCGCCGGGTCGGTCCACAGGCTCATCGGGATGAAGTTGCCCAGGGTCTTGCCGAGGCTGTTGACGAAGCCTTCGACCATGAACTGCGAGTCACCGACGATGAAGGTGAAGGCCAGCAGGAAGATCGCCAGGATCACGTTGACGTCGGAGAGAATCTTGATGCCCTTGGCCAGGCCGAACCAGACACTGGCGGAGAACATCGCCGTCCAGATGCACAGCACCGCGACTTCCAGCCCGAAGTTAGCTTCCATGCCGAGGATGCCACTGACCAGCTGAGATACCAGCGGTACCGCCAGCCCCAGCGAGGTGCCGACGCCGCCGACGATCCCGAACACGACGATGGAATCCAGCAACACGCCCCAGGCGCCATCCGCATGACGGCCCAGTACGCCGCGCGAGGCGACGGACAGACGCACGCCATCACGCTTCTTGACGTACATGGAGTAGGCGATCGGCAGGCCCGGCAGGCAATAGAAGGCCCATGGCGTCAGCCCCCAGTGGAACTGACCGAAGGCCAGCGCCCACTCCGCGGCCTCACGACTCTTGGCCGCCACGTGATAGGCCGGCGAGGTGTAGTAGTAGATCGGCTCGACCCACGCCCAGTTGACGATCGCGATCCCCATCCCGCAGGTGAAGATCATCGCCACCCAGCTGAAGTAGGAGAAATCGGGCGTGTCCTCTGCCCCGCCCAGGCGGACGTTGCCGTAGCGGCTGAAGGCCAGCCAGATGAGGAATCCGACGACGCTCAGGCCGGCCACCAGATACAGCCAGCCGAACTTGCCGGTGGCGAAGGAGAAAGCGGCATTGATCAGCGCGGTGCTGGCATCCGGGAACAGGATGACCGGGCCGATGAAGGCCAGGATGACCAATACGGCGGGGATGAAGACACGCGGGTCCAGATGATCGCCATCACTGGCGGGGGGAACTGCTTCTTGCACGACTACCACCTTAGTGAGAAAGCCCGAGCAAGAGGGGCGAGACGTCGCTCTTGCTCGGGCAGTTCGCTGTATTCAATAATTTTTCGTAATGAAAAGAGCGCGGCATTATACATTTTTTATTCCACGCGCATTATACTTTCCCGGCAACCGCGAAAAGCATGAATCGCGACACGGTATTTTCTCATGCAAACATGAATTTCATTCATTAATCTCGCACTGCGCACTTCACATCCTCGCGCCCCCTCGTACCTTCTTAACGCCTTCCTCGACCAAGTTTCCGCCAGACGCGAACAGGCCGCCGACACGTCAATGTCGGCGGCTGTGGGTCTCAAGCGCTCATGAGCGGCGACTGTCACGCAGAAGCCAGCACCTGACGCGGCAGTCTTTCCGCTCCTTGCTTCGCGAGGGTCTCGCCAGCCGATGCGCCAACGTCACACGCAGAAGCCTCGACGTTCACCTCGTGTCATAAGACGCTCAGCGCTTGAGCACTTCTCATGCTCTGGAAGCTACCCCCTGCAGGCTCAGGGTCAGACAAGCCGGCCTTGAGCGATCAGCACTGGCTGACGCATTGGGGACATGCAGGGCCTCGTATCAGTCTCCTCCGACAGCTGACTCCAGAATCCATCCAGCGGCTTTCTCCGCGATCATCAGGGTCGGCGAGTTGGTATTGCCGCTGACGATGGTCGGCATGATGCCGGCATCTGCCACCCGCAACCCCTGGATGCCGCGCACACGCAGACGGCTGTCGACCACCGCCATCGGGTCATCAGCGCGCCCCATCCGCGTGGTGCCCACCGGATGGAAGATGGTGGTGCCGATATCGCCGGCGAGCCTGGCGAGCTCTTCATCAGTCTGGTACTCGACCCCCGGCTTGATCTCCTCGGGCTTGTAGCGCGCAAAGGCTGGCTGGGAGGCGATACGCCGCGTGACCCGCAGGGAATCGGCCGCGACCTTGCGGTCTTCATCGGTGCTCAGATAGTTGGGCGCGATCGCTGGGGCCTGACGCGGGTCGGCGCTCTGCAGACGCACCGTGCCACGGCTAGTGGGGTTGAGATTGCAGACACTCGCGGTGATCGCCGGGAAGGGATGCAACGGCTGCCCGAAGGCCTCGAGGCTCAGCGGCTGGACGTGATACTGGATATTGGGGTGGGCGTAGTCATCGCTGCTGCGCGTGAAGGCCCCCAGCTGCGACGGCGCCATGCTCATCGGCCCGGAACGCTTGAACAGGTACTGCATGCCGATGCCCATCTTGCCCAGCAAGGTGCTGGCCATGGCGTTCAGGGTCTTGGCATTGGTGACCTTGTAGACTGAACGGATCTGCAGGTGGTCCTGCAGGTTCTCGCCGACGCCGGGCAGGTCCTTCACTACCTCAACGCCATGTTCCTCCAGCAATGCCCTGGGCCCGACGCCCGAAACCTGCAACAGATGTGGCGAGCCGATGGCGCCGGCACACAGCACGACCTCACGCTTCGCCGAGAGGTTGATGACCTTGCCATCACGCACGACCTGTATCCCCGTGCAGCGCAGATCGGAGGCTTGCTTCGCTGCGTCCGTCGCCCCTGTGCCAGCCCGTGTTTCAGCCCCCATGCCCTGCTCGCCGCCCGCAAATAGCAGACGATTGACCTGGGTGGAATGCCACAGGGTCAGGTTGCTGCGCTTGAGCGCCGGGCGCAGGAAGGCCTTGGCCGTGTTCCAGCGCCAACCCGCCCGCTGGTTGACCTCGAAATAGGCCACCCCTTCATGCTGCCACGGTTGAAGTCCTTGGTGCGCGGAATGCCGGCCTGCTCGGCCGCAATGGCGAAGTCATCCAGTACTTCCCAATTGAGTCGTTGACGCTCGACGCGCCATTCCCCGCCGTGACCGTGGAAATCATGCTGCCCAGGATCACTGCTGGCGCCGTCATCCAGTAGCGCGTGATCCTCGTGACGCATGAAGTCAGCCAGACACTGCTCCCAACGCCACTCGTCGTCGCCGGACACCTCGGCCCAGTGATCGTAATCCCGCGCCTGGCCGCGCATGTAGATCATGCCGTTGATGCTGGAACAGCCGCCCAGCGTCTTGCCGCGCGGATAGATCAGCGAACGGCCGTTGAGTCCCTTGTCCGGCTCGGTGCGGAACATCCAGTCGGTGCGCGGGTTGTTGATGCAGTACAGATAGCCCACCGGAATGTGAATCCAGTGATAGTTGTCACGTCCGCCCGCCTCGACCAGCAACACGCGGTGGTCAGGGTTGGCGCTGAGACGATTGGCCATCAGGCAGCCGGCGGAACCGGCGCCCACGATGATGTAATCGAATTCAGAGAGATCGTCGCCCGGTTTGGCGGGGCGAGCGTCCTGCTCGCCTCCGGGGATCGATGCGGGTTGTTCTTGTTGTCTGACATGACGCGTCCCTCTCCAGACAGCTGGCGTATGCTGGTAGGTAACCAGAATGCAGATGACCGCAGTCGCGAGCGACTTACTTGGCCGTCGGCATGGCGAACTCGGCACCGGCATCGATGGAATCCGACCAGCGCTGCATGATGGACTTCTGCTTGGTGTAGAAACGCACCCCTTCTTCTCCGTAGGCGTGGGTATCCCCGAATAGGGAGCTCTTCCAGCCACCGAAACCGTGCCAGGCCATCGGGACCGGAATCGGCACGTTGATGCCGACCATACCCACCTGAATGCGGCGCCCGAATTCCCGCGCGACACTGCCGCTCTCGGTGAAGCAACTCACGCCGTTGCCGAATTCGTGCTCGTTGATCAGCTGGATGGCGGTCGCGACGTCCGGCACACGGACACAGGCCAGGACCGGGCCGAAGATCTCTTCCTTGTAGATGGTCATGTCCGGCGTGACGTGATCGAACAGCGTGCCGCCCATCCAGAAGCCTTCAGTGCTGTCGCCGCCGATGTCGTTGCCGGTGAACTCACGCCCGTCGACGATCATCTCGGCGCCTTCCGCGACACCCTTTTCGATGTAACCGCAGATACGCTCATGCGCCTGACGGGTGACGATCGGGCCCATCTCGGCGTCCAGATTCATGCCGTCCTTGATCTTGAGCTCGCGGGCACGCTCGGCCAGACGCGGCACCAGGGTGTCCGCCACATCGCCCACCATTACCGCGACACTGATGGCCATGCAGCGCTCGCCGGCGGAGCCGTAGGCCGCGCCGATCAGGGCATCCACCGCCTTGTCGAGATTGGCGTCCGGCATCACCACCATGTGGTTCTTGGCGCCACCCAGTGCTTGGATGCGCTTGCCGTGACGTGCTCCGCGCTCATAGATCAGGTTGGCGATCGGGGTCGAGCCCACGAAGGACAGGGCGCGCACCTTGGGATGATCGATCAGCGCCTCGACGGAATCCTTGTCGCCCTGCACCACGTTGAAGACGCCATCCGGCAGACCCGCCTGCTTGAGCAGGTCCGCCATCATCAGCGAGGCACTGGGGTCCAGCGGGCTCGGCTTGAGCACGAAGCTGTTGCCTGCCGCGATGCAACCGGGAACATCCACATCGGCACCATCACCGGGAAGTTGAACGGCGTGATGCCAGCGACGACGCCCAGCGGCTGGCGCATCGTCCAGTTGTCGATGCCGGTACTGACCTGGTCGGTGAAATCCCCCTTGAGCAGCTGCGGGATACCGCAGGCGAATTCGACGATATCGATGCCGCGTGCCACTTCGCCCTGGGCGTCGGTGAATACCTTGCCGTGCTCGCGGGTGATCGCCTCCGCCAGCTCGTCCTTGTGCTCGTTGAGCAATGCGAGGAACTTGAACATCACTCGGGCACGGCGAATCGGCGGCGTGTCGGCCCAGGCCGGGAAAGCGGCGTTGGCAGCAGCCACGGCGGCATCGACATCACTGTTACGGGCCAGCGCGACCTGACCGGTCACCTTGCCGGTGGCCGGATTGAAGACATCCTGAGTGACGCTGGAGTCGCCTCGAGTCACCTGGCCGTTGATGAAATGCTGGATAGCGTTGGCTGCTGTCGTCATGGTGCTGATCTCCGCTGGCGGTGTTTTATAGGAATAAGCCTGTGTCATGCACATGTCTGGCGCTGAAGGTCCTTCGCCTGGTCTATGACGAACGAGGACATGCCATCAGCAAGTGTTCATGAAATTACGCCGCCACGCGCAGGGTGCAATTGAGTAATTCTTGGGTGAGATATAACGATTGCTGATATCCGATTTCGCTCAGACATTTCTCCACTTCCCTCGAGAACCAGAGCAACAGTTAAGCGCTTATAATCAATCAGTTACAATGAATAAAAAGGAAGAGGTTTCGACAGCGACAGGCGCTTCGATCACGAGGCCTGTCCCGGGTGAACACGGCTTACCGCGACTAATGGCCAATAGGTGGCAGAGAACGCATTCAGGCCACAATGCGTGATGCAGGGCCAGCAGCACGTGTCTCGCCGGCCAGAAAATGCCAAACACAGGGATGTCACTGATGCAGGATCTGTCCCGACTCAACGCCTTTGTCACCGTGGCGCGCACCGGCAGCGTGTCGCGAGCGGCGCAGGCGTTGCACCTCACCCAGCCCGCGATCAGCCTCAAGCTCAAGCAATTGCAGGAAGGCCTGGGATTGAGCCTGTTCGAGCGTCACCCCCATGGCCTGTTGTTGACGGCCGACGGCCAAGCCTTGCTGCCCAGTGCCGAGAAGACCTTGGCCAGCGCACGTGGCTTCGAGCAGGCCGCCGCGGCACTGCACAGCACAGTGCGCGGCAAGCTGCGCATCGGCACCATCGTCGACCCGGAATTCATTCGTCTGGGCAGCTTGCTGCGCCATCTTCTGGAACGCGCACCCAATCTGGAAACGGAACTCCATCACGGCATGAGCGGCTGCGTCCTCAAGGCGCTGCGCCAGAATGAACTGGAAATCGGCTTCTACCTCGCTCCCCCCGGAGAAGGCCCACGCGATGACTCCCTCTGTTATCGCGAGCTGGCATTCTTCGACTATTTCATTCTCGCCCCCAGCGGCTGGTCAGCGCGCCTGACGGACACTGACTGGCCTTCCCTGGCCGCCCTGCCGTGGATCGTGACGCCGGAAAACTCCGTTCACTCACGCCTGCTGGCGCATGCCATGCGTGACAGTCAGTGCACACCCCACCGCGTCGCGCAGGTGGATCAGGAAGTCTGCATGCTGGACCTGGTGCGCGCCGGCGTCGGGCTGACACTGGCTCGCGATGTACTGGCGCTGGCCGAGCGCCAGGAACGAGGCCTCAATATCGTGCCGGATACCCGCCTGCCCTGTGCCTTGAGTGTGGTGTGGCGTCACGACAAGCAACACGAGCCCTGTGTAGAAGCCGCTCTGCAAAGTCTCGAAGAGGTCTGGCCGTCCGAGTGAAGGAAGGTGGCCTCCCGAGATCGGACAGCAAGCGTCATGCTGACCAGAGAGGCCGGCGTGCATTCCGCGTTCTCCCTTCTTGCACTGCCATGCAGCACACTTGATCGCCTCGGAGCTCTGGTGTCAGGGCGCGGGGCTACTCCGTTGGCGCGGGATGGATTATGCTAGTCCTGATACTGAAAAAATCCGCATGTCCCGCCAGAGGCCGAGGGAAGGCTCCTACTCATGCGCTAGCGAAGTATCCCCAGATGGCAGCACTGTCGAATCACAAGGTAATACAATGATAGATTTCAATAATAAAGGCTTTTTTAAACTCAAACAGAACGATGAATATGCCGAACGCGTCAATGACCTGCTGATCGAGGGCGAAGAAATCATTTCAGCCTATAAATCAATGCGTGACGGGGTCGTGTTTACCAACAAGCGTATTATCGCTGTCAATGTTCAAGGCTTGACCGGCAGCAAGAAAGATTTCACCTCGCTCCCCTACAAGAAGATTGAAACCTATTCCATCGAAACTTCCGGCACCTTTGATCTTGATTCAGAGCTCACGATCTATTTCTCGGCACTCGGTACGGTGAGATTTGAATTTACCGGCAAGACACGCCTTACCGAAATCTCGCAAGTCATCACCACCTATGTGTGTTGACTCCCTGCTGCTTCAGATGTGAATTCCTTTGATCAAACGGGGTTACCCAGATGAGTGACATGTCAGTCGACCAATTCGAAGAAAGCATGAAACGCGAACTCGACAAGTTCGTGCGTAGTACCAACAGAACCGCCAGCTCAACCTCCCGAGAGACCGCTCCTCGCGCGCGTCCTGAAGCACCCCGCGCCAGAGAAACCACCACGCCTCTCAAGGGGCTCAGAGTGACACTGGGCGTCAAGAACAAGCGGCTGGCATGGGAAGAGCCCTTCACGGTGCAGACTGACAGCATCTCCAAGGTTCAAGCCAAAATTCAGGCAGAGAAAGCGGCGCGCAAGGCCGGCTGGAAGATCATCAGCCATGTGATCGACTGGAATGACACCGAACGAGCTCCCGACGCTCGCTGACGACGCGCCAGCCGCTGACATCGGTTGTTCCGCTAGTTCATATCGATATTACCGAAAGGCAATTCTGTAGCACGCGGCATAGTCTCTGTAGACACATTCATTGTCTGGAGGGGGATATCGATGAAATACTTTGATGCATTATTCTCGTTGATCGCCGCGGTACTGGTCTCTGCACTACTCCCTTTTGAAGTGGAACAAGGCAATCGTTCTACCCCACAAGCACCGCATGAACGCTCTATTCTGGTGATAGAGGGATTGCTGAAGGAGAGTGAGGACAACGCATCGGTTGATACGTGAGTCACCATCACTGGATCATCGTGATAGCGAGTCGACTTGCGGCGTAAACGGACAATCCGGTCAATCGCCCGGATATTAACACGCTCATGCGCAGCGACTTCACTCGAGGAGGCCGAATGGCGGACATTCAACTACGTATTGAATTGATGGACACGGATCCCCTGGTCTGGCGTCGAGTCGTCGTGCCAGAAACGATCAATCTGCACCGACTACACGAGCTTATCCAGGACGTGATGGGGTGGGAGGAGCAACACCTCTACGAGTTTGAGTGTGACGGACGCTACTACGCTGAACCCGACGACTTCAGCGAACGCCCCATTACCATGTCGCGAAATGCCAAGCTGAAGACCCTGGTGAATCGGGCCAAGGGGAATGACTTCCATTATCTCTATGATTTTGGCGATGACTGGAAACATCGCATTGTCATCGAAGCAACAGAGGTAGAGGCAGTATCCCCCTGTCCAAGATGGCTGGATGGTGCCATGGCGTGCCCGCCAGAGGATATCGGCGGTGTGCAGGGATATGCTGCCCTGAAAGCCGCCAGTGCCGGCGAGCAGGATCCTCATGGTTACGAGCTACTTCAGATGCTGGGGGAAGACTTCTCGCCGGAGGCACTGGATGAGGAGGCCATTGAAGAGCACCTCATCCCCTTCCAGGCGGGCTTCAATCGCATGGCATGACTCAAGAGACAATAGCGGCCCTTATTGAACGTGAGTCGGGAATTCAAGTAGTTGCTTGCACCAGCGATCGGATACTCCACTATGGGCAACTGCTTGCGCCCAGCCCCGAACCTCAAAGGGCCCTGATTTCACCCGCAAGCCACGTACTGGCATAATCGACCTCATGTGGTGCACGGGGCGATGTCACTTTCGCTACCGGAGCCTCTTCATAAGGCGCCAAGCGCCGTCAGGACATACCAACAAGGAAGACGATTCATGATACGCAAGGCTGTACTGCCAGGGAAAACGCATGAAAGCTTTCAGACCGCGAGAATGTCAGCAAGATATGTCTCAACCAGTGCCGCTTTCTTCTGTTTCCGCCGAATTCCGCCTTTGAAAGATTTCTCTCCTTTCAGGTAATTCAGCGCAATATGCCGGACCCTGGCGAGGTTTTCCGCCGCCTGTCCGCGGTGGATTTTGCAGGCATCTTCACGAAGCGCCACATCCAAAGACCAGTGGAGCTTGGCCTCAATATGCCAGTGCTGCCGAGCTGCTTCGGCGAGCTTCTTGGCGGTCAACTCGGCTGAACTAATGTAGTAGCGGATCATCGGCTCTTCAGG
>NZ_JEMF01000065.1 GCF_000591415.1 Cobetia crustatorum
CCTCATGAATAAGCCGGGTTCATCGGATGGCTCTATCAGGCGGTAGCGATATTGCTAGATTCTACCCCGTCGGTGGCGATCAGGCACCAACGGCAGGATTTGTGCAGTGTTTCCTTAGGGGTCTGTTTTTATCTCTATTATGGATTTTAACATGAATAGTTCTTGCGGCAAATTTAATAACTATGTTACTCTTGGTTATAGAAAAGATATACAAGGATTAAGGGCGCTATGCTCTTTGACGATCATGTCTTTTCATATATGGATGAATAAGGTATCCGGTAGCGTAGACGTTTTTTTGTCATTTCCGGTTTTCTGATGTCATCAATCCTACTGAGGAATTATTTTAAGTATGGTATTTATAGCCCTCTTTCCTTTTGGAGTAATATAACACGAAAAGTTTTCCCTGTGGCGTATGTAGTTATTGGCACCACATTGATATTTAGTTACTTCTATGCTTCGCCTTCATTGTTGTTGTCAATTATTAATGAGGCTATCGCAGCTATTCTTCATGCTGAAAATTTACAGTTGATTAGAAATTCTATTGACTATTTGGCTTCTGGGACTTCCCCCAGTCCTGTGCAACAGTTTTGGGCATTGTCCCTTCAAATGCAATTTTATTTATTGCTTCCTGTTGTAATTATACCTCTTGCTGTATTATCTCATAAACTTAAATCATCTAGACCTCTCTATTATGGCGTCGTTAGTATTCTTTTGATTTCTTTTTTGATATCTGTATATATGTCTTATGCAGATGCTAGCGCTAGTTACTTTCATCCCATGACTAGGTTATGGGAGTTCTTTTGGGGTGTTGGAGTCTATCTGATTATTGTTAATTTAAGTTTCAATAGATTCAACAGTTTTTATTGTATTGTTGGGGTAGTGTTGATTTTCGGTGGAGCTTTCTTTATACCTAAGTCTTTTGCATATCCTGGGTATATAGCATTGGTGCCTGTCCTAGGTGCCTCTCTTATCATTATCTCCGGTGTGAAATCTCAATCAGGCTTCAATAGTCTTTTATCTGCTAAGTGGTTGGTCTATCTCGGAGGAATATCTTTTTCTATTTATTTGTGGCATTGGCCTGTACTATATTTTTACAAAAATATTTTTAATCTGGATTATATCAGTGTAGTTCATGGCGTCATAATTATTTCTTCATCCATTTGTTTAGCTATTTTTACTAAATATTTGATTGAGTTTCCAGTTTCCCTGCTCCCCAAAAATAATATTTATATCAATTTCTTACTCGGTACAATTTTTTTCCTTCCAGTTGCCTTTGGAGCTTACCTGCTTCGACTCGAATTGACTTCCATTAGTCAATCAATGTATTCTAAGTGGCATTCATATGCAGCTCCACATCAAGTTTTAGAACCGTTGGAAATCAATAATGATCCTTCAAGCATACCACGAAACGAATTTATAGGTGCTAGGAAAGTGGTGCCTGTAACTTATCGCATAGACTGTCATCAGAGTATAGACGGGGTTGAGGCGAGAGAATGTCGCTTCGGTAGTCTGGGTTCAGAAAAAAAGGTCATGCTTGTTGGTGGATCTCATGCAGCGCAATGGTTACCTGCATTAAAAAACATTGCTGTAGTAAATGAGTTTGAATTGATTAGCGTTACTAAAAGCAGTTGCCCATTAGGTGTGATAAAGGATGCGAATGATTCGTGTGTTTCTTGGAACAAGAATGCTGTTAAATTAATAGAAGAAATTTCACCTGTCGCAGTTATTACCAATTCAACCCGTACAACCTCTGCAACTGAATATATTCCTGATGGTTACTTAAATATATGGAAATCTTTGTTTTCTAGCAATATTAAAGTGATTGGCATCAGGGATAACCCAAGGTTCTCATATGATGTTCCTGATTGCGTCTATAAGAATAAGGATCCTGTTAGTGATGGCCCGTGTGTTAAATCTCGAGCTGCTTCTTTACTTGATAAAGACCCATCCATTGCTTATTCTGAGCTTATAGCAAGTATTGATATGTCTGATTGGCTATGCAGTACTACTCATTGCCCTACAGTAAACGATGGTATGTTAATGTATAGAGATGCAAATCATATACATTTACCTTATGTTAAATATCTTACTGCTTCGTTAGAATCAAAACTGATGCCATTGCTCAACGATCAAACCCATTAATGAAAAGCTATAACTTTAATATATGTCCTTGATATTTACATGTGGCATTACACTATTATGAATGTCCACTCCTGCGAATTGTTCGGTAACAATTGATCCAAAGCTCAGCTTCTTCATTGAAACGAAAACGCCGCATCCTCGTGATGCGCGTTTTCGTATGGGTTCACAGGTACGGGATAAGTGCCTATTCAAAATTAATCGTGCGCTCAGCGCCATAACCGTCGAGCAGCCGGTGCACCTCATCGCACAGGTGCTCAAATGACAGATATGCACTCAGTGGCAGCCATGCATACTTCATCTGTCGCCACAGAATCTCAATCAGATTCAGCTCCGGCGAGTCGGAATCTGTCAACATAGTTGGCACATGAAGTGGTTCTGGCTTTTTAAAACCCTATTGCCTGCGGTATCGGATCCCGCTCCGGATTCAAATGCACTATCTCCGGCAGGTCGAATTTTCGGATGTCACCTGACCATCGCTCCGG
>NZ_JEMF01000066.1 GCF_000591415.1 Cobetia crustatorum
TATGGCGCGAGCTGGAAGGGCGGATGCATTGATGCTGGTGACAGAATGGAAGTGCTACTGGAATCCGGATTGGCAACGTCTCAAGCGTGAATTGGGTACTGGTCTGATACTCGATGGTCGCAATATCTATGACCCGCGCTATGTCGCGAATCAGGGATTGATCTATCGTGGCATCGGCCGTCGTGCGACACCTGACTGAGACTGACTGTATGGCACTGTTGTCAGCGCCATACATGATTGGCCCATCAGTTACGCAATAAAAAACCCCGCCAATTGGCGGGGTTTTTTATTGCGGCATCATCAGACTCACAAAGGGCGAGCCGAATACGATACGAGGTATCAGGCCGCGAAGTTCTGGGCAGCGAAGTCCCAGTTGATGATGTTCCAAATGCTTTCCAGGTACTTCGGACGCGCATTGCGGTAATCGACATAGTAGGCGTGTTCCCACACATCGACGGTCAGCAGCGGCGTCAGGCCAGCAGTCGCGATCGGGGTATCGGCGTCGTCAGTGTTGACGATGTCGAGCTCGCCCTGAGCGTTCTTGACCAGCCAGGTCCAACCAGAACCGAAGTTGCCGGTTGCAGAAGCATTGAAGGCTTCCTTGAAGTCGGCCACTGAGCCCCACTTTGCAACGATGGCATCTGCCAGCGGTCCAGTCGGCTCGCCACCGCCATTAGGGGACAGGCAATGCCAGTAGAAGGTGTGGTTCCACACCTGAGCTGCCTGGTTGAACAGACCGCCTTTGGCGCTCTGGATGATTTCTTCCAGGGACTTCTCTGCGTCTGCAGTACCTTCAACCAGGCTGTTGAGCTTGGTGATGTAGGCCTGGTGGTGCTTGCCGTAATGGTACTCAAGCGTCTCGGCGGAGATAGTCGGCTCGAGTGCGTTCTTTTCGTACGGCAGTGCCGGAAGTTCAAATGCCATGGGGGTCAGCTCCTTTTCCTCACCAATATGATCTTTCTCTGACTTCGTGGGGGCGGGGGTCAGTTCTTTCAAGACCAGCGCCATTCCTTTTCCTCGTGTCAGGCGACTTGCGAAGAAAAGGAATCTTGTGACCCACCACACGCCATGCAAGCGCCATCAAACAACGCATAAAATGTGCAATAAGCGTGAAAAACCTTGTGAATCCAGATAGCTACGAAGGCAGAGGCTGCGCGTATCGCAGTGCTGGCACTATAGCACCCACACACCGACAGGCCAACGACAGTGCGGATAAGGTTGTGACTGCTGAATGGCAGCATTAGCAGAGTTGCAATAATACGTGCAGGACGGGATGTGGGCGTATTGAGCACATCAGGGGAACCTGATGAGATGGCCGAGGTCACCTGTTAGACTCAAATCATTGCCAGACGCATGCAGCACGATGTTTTAGTGGGTACTGGATTTTTATACAGTGGCGTAAAAAAGCTCACCTCATCGACAATGGTGGCGAGTCTCTTACTGTGTTTCTCAGATTATCGTGCGCCATCCATGGAGCCAGAATGCGGCCTGAAAGCTCTGAACCTTCTCTCAATGACAATGCGGGTGATGCTTTGATTGCACGCCCTGACGATGCATTGATAGCGCATTATCAGTCACCTCCCAAGGCGCGACGCTGGCCACTATGGCTTTGTATCCTGCTGTTGGGCAGCATCGTGGGCTGGCAGCAATGGCAGCTCCAAGGGTTGGAGGATACAGGTGGAAACCAGCGTGATCGGCTGACGTCGCGTGTGACGGAGATAGAGCGTGCATTCGACAATAGTGCTCAAGACAATGCCAAGGCACAGGTGGAGACATCTTCACGAATAGACAGCCTCAGTCAGCAATGGGAGACAGCTGTTCTGCCCGCACTTGCCAAGATTCGTCAGGCAAACGCTGCCCTGGTGGATGAGGCTGCAGATCGGCATGCCCAGGTACAGCAACAGCTGGCCGTATTTGACCAGCGGCTCTCTGAGCGAGGTGCTGACATGGCTGATCTGTCCGCTACGCTCGATACTCTCAAGGCCTCAGCAGCAGAAGCCCGTCAATCGGGTGAAAATCGCCAGACCTTGCTGACCGCACTACAAGGCTCAGTCAGTGCTATTGAGTCATTGGGTCGTGATGGCAGGGCAGTATTGAAGACACGGCTCGATAGTCAGGCGGATGCGCTGACACATCTCGAAGAGGTCAATGTACAGACTGACCAGCAGCTCTCGCGTATCGCTGAGCAGCTTGAGGCACTGGCAGGTAAGGTGGAGCAATACGCTGATCGTCTTGACAGCCTTGCCTCAGAACATGGCGAGTCGGGCGAAGGAGTGGTGGCATTGAAGCGTGAACTGACACGAGAGCTGACAGCGCTCAGGGCACGCCTTGCGTCGCAACAACAGTTGCTTGACCGCTTTGATAAGACGTTGGACACGCAGTCAAACGCGGTTGCAGGAGTGGACAGCACGGCGGTCAATCGTCTCATCGAAGCACGTGTATCGCCATTGGCCAAGGCACAGACCTCTCTTGAGTCTCAGGTGGGAGACCTTCGGCGTCAGCAGACCGCGTTGAGCGCTGGCCTGGAAGCACAAGGACAGAGTGATGGTAGTAGTGACCAACTTCGCTCTCTGGACGCTAGCAGGCGCCAATTGAGTGGCCGTGTTGCCTCATTGCTGGGCCAGATGTCGGAGTTGCAGCAACGAGTGACACGTCTGGAGCGCTGAGCTGAGCGGTATGACGAACCGCGCATACCATGTTGTGTGCATACCTTGTCGTAACCCTTGTCATGAATAATGTGCCGTAAATGCCCTGCGATTAATTGAGCGCTGTAGAAATATGATAAATGGCAACGATGGACAGTGCTCACGTAATAAAGCACTCAACAAAGGACGTTCAATGAGTGGCGACAAACATCTGCCGACGCTGCACGGGCAATGCGGCAACGAGCGCCGCTATCTTCGCTGGTGCCAGCCGCTGGTCTTGTGCGGCGGACTTTGGCTAGCCCCCCATGTATTGGCGTTAGACGCTGAAGTCAAAGGGCTCAAGGGGCCAGCGGCTACCAACGTCGCCAACTTCCTCGCAGGCCTAACACTTGAAAATGAAGCCCCTGCTGAACGCTACGAAGACGAGATCATCAGGCGTAGCCAAGAGGCATTACAGGCCTACGGTTACTATGACGCCAAAATCACTCTCAGCTACCCCGCCCAGGGCTTGCTGGGTGGGGATGATGTCGTCGTCACGATTGATCCGGGTAATCCGGTCTTGATCAAGACGTTGGTGATACGTCTGGAAGGCGATGCCGCCAATGACAAGGTGATGAAAAAGGCCGTGGCAGATGCCGACCTCAATGAAGGCGATGCGTTGCGTCATCAGCGCTACGACAGCCTGAAGAACAAACTCACCACCTTGAGCCTTGAGCGCGGATACTTCGATTCAAACTTCACTCAACATCGAATCGAAGTCCGTCCATGGGAGTCCTCGGCGTCCATCTATCTTGTGTTTGCCAGTGGGCAACGCTATCGCTTTGGCGATATCCATTACCTCAATAGTCAGATTGAGCTTGATCGCGTCAAGATGATGCAGTCGTTCAAGACGGGGGATTACTATGAGGCAGGCAAGCTGTCTCAATTCAGCCAGCGCCTTAGTGAAGCGGGTTGGTTCCGTTCTGTCGCCATCAAGCCCAAGTTGAATCAGGATGATGTACTACAGACCACCAGCCCTGATGCCGCAATTCCCTATACACAGGCGCCCGGGTATAGCGAAAGCTGGCTTTCAGATACGACGCTGGCCAGCGATGACGCCGATTCGGACTTTTACTCCGGCAATGCTACCGAGTCAGATACCTTGGATAGCAGTGCTGTCGACGCTGATGCCAGGGACGAGAAGGCGGGAGCCGAGAGCATCGCAATACTTGGTGCTGGCAATGATGATGTGAACAAGCCAGTACTGACGACCGAAGCCCTTGAGGCTGCCGTCAAGGTGGCTGAGGGAGGGCAGGTACCGATCGATATCGAACTGGTGCCGGCTGATCGCCACAAGTTTGAGACCGGCATCGGCTTTTCCACTGATGTCGGACCACGCTTGCAGTTTGGATGGTCAATGCCGTGGGTCAATCGCTACGGCCACAGTCTCAATAACAAGCTTTTCCTGTCGTCTCCAGAGCAGACCTTCGAGGGGGAGTACCGCATGCCGCTCGCGGACCCGCTCAAGGACAGCTACGTACTTGAGTACGGAATGTCGAATACCGACGACGATGATACGGAAAGCCTCGAAACGACCGTTCGTTTCACCCGAGAGTGGAAGTTCGATAACGGTTGGACGCAGCGTGTATTCTTCGGCTCGACCTATGAAGATTATGTTCAGGCCGATGATTCTGGCACGGTCCTGTTGCTTTACCCGGGTGTCAGCTGGAGTCGTGCTCGTACGCGGCCCAAGACGTTTCCGATGTGGGGAGACCGTCAGCAACTGACGATCGAATACGGCAACGAAGCCTGGGCCTCCGACGTGACCTTCCTGCGTACGCAGTTTGATACCAGCATCATCCGCTCTCTTGGTGATAACCATCGCTTCGTCGCTCGCATGGGCCTCGGTAATGTCTCGACGGATAATTTCGATGATATGCCGCCGTCGATGCGCTTCTTTACGGGGGGCGATAACAGCGTGAGGGGGTATTCCTACGAAAGCCTGTCGCCGGAAGATGACGATGGCGATCTGGAAGGGGGGAGTTCCTTGCTGACTGGTAGCCTTGAGTATGACTACCGTCTCACAGGAGATTGGTGGGGGGCTGCCTTCTATGACGCCGGTGACGCCTTCAATGGCTGGCCGCCGGAGGATCTCAATACGGCAGCTGGCATGGGGGTACGCTGGATCTCACCCGTCGGGCCTATCCGCCTGGATATCGCGCATCCCTTCGATGACGATGATAACGACTACCGTATTCACTTCTCGATCGGCCCTGAGTTCTAGGCGGTTGAAGACGAGTACAGGACCGTCAGCCTGGCTCATGGGCTGATAAAGATACGGAGATGCTTGATTTGTCTAATCCCTATTTACGTCGGGGCGGCCTTTTGATTCGGTTGCTGGTATGGCTGCTCGTCTTCTTGACGGGGCTGGTGATGTTGCTGGTCGGGGGCGTGCTGTCGCCCTGGGGCACGGGAGTGGTGCTTGATCAGGCGCGCTCGCGCGGATTCATTGACTACTCCAGCGCTCAAGGCTCACCGCTTGAAGCGTTGGCACTGAAAGATGTCTCGCTGAGCCTGCCAGGCCTGGCACTGAAGGCGGATGCCTTGTCTCTTGCTTGGGGTGATGACTGTTTGCTCAAGGGATCGTTATGCCTTGAGACGCTCACTGCCGAAGGTCTGGATGTCGCATTGAGTGATAGTGGTACCGTCAGTGAACCTGAAGAGGAAAGTGCAGGGCTGCAGGTTCCTCTCGTCGTGCCATTCCCGATCACGGTCGGACAGGTTGCCGTCGATGACTTCGCTTTGACGCTGGCCGATGGCAGCCGCATGACCTTCGATCACTTCCATACGTCTGCCGAGTTGGCTGTCAGCACACTCACGCTGGGTGAGACGCGCCTGGTCACCAGCCGCTTCATCCCGGCGTCAGCAGCTACAGAAGATGCACTCACTGCTGGCAGGCTGACGCTTGAAGGTGTCAGCATCACACCTCAGGCGCAGTTGGCGGCACACACCATTGCGGGTTCAGCTACTCCGCAGACCGACTCTACGGTGACCGAAAAACCGACGACCACGCCAACAGCCCCTATCGATGCACAGGTCGCTGAGACTAAAGACTCGTCATCACGCATTGCCTTGCCTGAAGTCTACCTACCGCTGACCATTGATGTACCTGACCTGGCCATCGAGGATTTTCGCCTGGAAGGTGAAAGTCCGTATGACGTCAGTCAGTTGTCACTGGCGGCACATGCAGAAGGCCACGACGTCACGCTCTCGAAGCTGAAGGTTGCATCGAGGGACGTGAATGCTGATCTGGTCGCTGAGGTCACGTTGAGCGGTGATTACCCATTGTCGATGACACTCAATGCTGAAGCACTCATTGAGCCAGTGCGTCATGAGAAGCTGACATTGACACTGGCGGGCTCGCTGGCGGATCTGGAGGCCAATCTGAAGGCGTCGGGCCCACTTGAAGCACAGCTGGAAGCCAACGCTGATGTTCTGGCATCAGAGCTTCCGTTCACTGCACGCCTGACGTCACGTCGTATCACCTGGCCCTTCACTACCTCGGCAGCAGAAACGGCGACGTTGGCAGCGCAGACGTCAGAGGTGAAAAAAACGCCCGCCGCCACGAGTCCGGATTATCTGATCGAGAATCTGGAACTCGTCGCGAAGGGATCGCTAGACGGCTATAGCACGACGCTGGATGCCATCATTGAAGGGCGTGATATTCCGCGAGCCACACTCTCGTTGGTCGGTGATGGTGACTTGGAGCATTACCGCTGGCAGCCACTCAAGATTGCGCTCAAGCGTGGCTCGGCAACCACCAAGGGCGAAGTTCACTGGAAGGAAGGTATCCAAGTCGCCGCTCAGTTGATGCTGGATAAACTGCACCCGGAAGACCTGTTGCCCGCGCCAGCAGACGGTGGGCAAAAGGCGGTCAGGGGCGAGTTGAGCGGTGGACTTAACGCGACATTCAAGCAGCCGGCCAGTGGTCCGTGGGCGCTCAATGTCAGCAAGCTCGATATTCATGGCAGCCTTCTGGAACGTCCGTTGTCACTGACAGGCACGCTCTACGGTGATGCCAACATGCATTGGGACATCAATACCCTGGAGCTACGCCAAGGCGATAACCGACTGAGTGCCAATGGTCGTATCAGCGATACCATCAAGCTGGCGGCACGACTGGACTTTCCTGCGCTCTCGACGCTGGCGCCTAACCTTGCCGGTGAACTCAAGGGGCAGATTGATGCCAGCGGTACACTGAAGAAGCCAGTGGTGATCAGCAACTTTACTGCCCAACGCTTGAATGTCGGAGATAATCGCATTGGTGACTTGGCGTTGTCGGCTGGGCTGGATGCGCGAAAGCGCGGTATTGACGATCCGAGTCTGAATCTCGCACTCAATGCAGACCAATTGCGTGCTGGCGGACAGCAGATTGCGACGGTTGCGCTGGTACTTGAAGGCTTCCTTAGCGAGCATACCTTGCGGCTGGATAGTGAGATGGCCGGTGAACTGCCGCTCTCACGTATTGGCATGACGCTCAAGGGCGGGCTCAACAAGGCGCGCGACCACTATCGTGGCGCATTATCGCCGCTGACCGTCAATACCGATTACGGTGACTTGTCCTTTGATTCGCCGGCAACCTTTGATGCCAATCTAGCCAAGGGCAGCGTCGCGGTGCAACCGTTCTGCCTGAGTCGTGAACAGGGTGGCAAGCTCTGTGTTGCCGAGCCGTTGACTGCCGGCAATGAAGGGCGTGCGGTGGTGACGCTTGAAGGTGTGCCGCTGGATCTGGCGCAGAGTGCCATGCCGGAGCAATGGACGATTGGTGGCGCGACGGGCGGCAAGGTCACGGCAAGCTGGAAGCAAGGCGGCAAGCGCTGGAACGCTGACGCTGAACTCGCCGGAAAGTTAACGCTCGAGGGAGAAGATGCCGATGGCAATGCTTGGTCATTACCGGAAACCACCCTGCAACTGGCACTGGATGCGACACCTGAGAAAGCTGATCTCGATACTCAGATTCGCCTCGATAGCGCTGGCGGAATCGGCCTGACGCTAGGGATTACTGATCCTGCGGGCAAAGGGTTGTTGGACGGCACGCTGGCCATTCGCGACATTGATCTCTCTCCCTATCGTCCGTTGGTGGCTGGCATGACACAGCTTGAAGGTACGCTTGCTGGAGACGTCAATATCGGTGGTGACCTCAGTCTGCCAACCCTGACAGGGCCGTTGGCATTGACGGCTATCAAGGTGCAGGGAGAAGGACTTCCACTGGCATTGGATGATGCCGAGTTCCGGCTGGCCTTTGCTGGTGATAGTGCCGATATCGATGGCTACCTCGTAGGCAATGGCTCACGTTGGAATCTGGACGGTAACGCTGCCTGGCCGACATTGGACAAGTGGACCGCCTCGCTTAATCTCGACGGTTCCAAAAATCCGCTTGAGCTCAACATTGCAGGCATCGGTCGCCTGCGGGTAGCGCCGGATCTGGAGATCAATGCCAATCCTTCACTGCTCAAGCTACGCGGTGACGTGAAGGTGCCGTGGGCGCGTATTGAGGTCGATCAGGTACCACCATCTGCCGTATCACCCTCGAGTGATACGATCATCATCGAGCGTCGCACCGAGCCATCACCCTCTAATCCGGCTGACATTGCCGATGGCAGTGATACTGCAAAAGCACTCAATGACGCTGGCATGTCACTGGATGTACGCGTTGGTGTGCATATCGGGCCTGACGTGCAGCTCAAGGCAATGGGGCTTGAGACCAAGCTGAAGGGCGATATGGACGTGCGCCAGGGCAAGAATGGTGTTCAGGTCTTTGGTGAGGTCAACTTGGTCGATGGTACCTACAAGAGCTTCGGGCAAGATTTACAGATCCGAAAAGGGCAGATACTGCTGTCAGGGCCGCCCTCCAGCCCACGTTTGAACATCGAAGCGATTCGAGATCCGGACAATACCGAGGATGATGTTACTGCAGGGGTACGTGTAACAGGACTGGCGGAACAACCCAGCGTCGAGATCTTCTCTGATCCGGCGATGGATGAATCCTCTGCACTCAGCTATCTACTGCGCGGTGAAGGCCTGGATGGTAGCAGCAGTAGTGACAGTGCCGTGACATCCGCCCTGATCGGCATGTCACTGGCCCAGAGTGGTAAAGTGGTAGGTCAGTTGGGGCAGACCTTCGGTATCCGTGATCTCAGCCTTGATAGCTCTGGCAGTGGGGATGATAGCCAGGTCGTTGTCAGTGGTTACATCGCACCGGACTTGAAATTGAGTTATGGCGTTGGGCTATTCTCGCCGATTGCTGAACTGACGCTACGCTATAAGCTGTTCCGCGATTTCTATGTACAAGCGGTATCAGGCGCTGCACAGGCGGTTGATCTGCTTTATAGCTTCAGCTTTGGACGCAGCGAACTGGCACCACGGCTGCGCCAATGAGGGTACATTGATGACGACAAGGCCTCCGCAGTATGACTGACGGAGGCCTTGTCGTTGCTGGATGCAAGCGCTTGGCAACTTCAGCTAGCCGTGGCTATTTACCCGTGGCTATTTAGTCATGCAACAGCGCTTCATCTTCTTGCCGCTTTGGCATGGGCAGGCGTCATTACGACCTACATTGAGTGTCAACCACGTGGCATCCCCATCGATATAACGCCAGTGATGGCCGTCATGCCGGAAACGACTAAGTTCCTGCAATTGTTGGAAGTTTCCTTGCTCGAAGAAGGTCGCCTGAAAGCGTACCATGCCATCATTGCCACACTGCTCACTCTCGATGACCTCCAGCGCAAGCCATCTTGGCCCCAGTGCCTCAAGGCTTGCACGTGATGGACAGCTGGTAGTGTCCCAGCTATCTATCAGGAAGTCGGTCAACCCCAGGCAGAAGGCACTGAAGCGTGCACGCATCAGTCTTTCAGGGCTATCTGCACAGCAAATGTCAGCATGTATCGGCTGGCAGCAGTCGTCATAACGCCAGGCACTTGAGATGGCAGGCTGACAGGGGCAGATCTTGGGGGGCACAGATGACATCATTGAACCTATAGACAATTGCACGATGCAACACAGGAGAGAGGCAGCCATGTGGATAACGGAAGACAAGCAGACCATTCCCACAGCACAGGACAGCTTGCCGGGACGCAGTGAAGCCGTGAAGATCAGCGGTATTCATCACGTCAATGGCCGCTCGATTGTAGCCCCTTTTCCAGCAGGATGTGAGGAGATCGTGCTCGGACTAGGGTGCTTCTGGGGCGCAGAACGACTGTTCTGGCAGCTGCCGGGCGTGATGGCGACAGCGGTAGGTTATGCGGGGGGGCATACCCCGAATCCGACCTACGAAGAGACTTGCACCGGCAAGACGGGTCATACTGAAGTCGTGCGCGTGATCTTTGACCCGACGGTGATTGGTCTGCCGGAGATTCTACGCGCCAGCTTTGAAGCGCATGACCCAACTCAAGGCATGCGTCAGGGCAATGACATTGGTAACCAATATCGTAGCGCGATCTTCCATGTTGATGAGGCGCAGTGCGAAATCATCGAGAAAGGCCTGGCCGACTATCAGCAGGCGCTTGATCAGTCGGGTCTGGGGCGCATCACTACTGAGGTCGCGCCGCTGACTGAGTTCTACTACGCCGAGGAATACCACCAGCAGTATCTGGCCAAGAATCCGGGCGGTTACTGCGGCTTGAAAGCCCTATCTGCCAGCGTAGTT
>NZ_JEMF01000067.1 GCF_000591415.1 Cobetia crustatorum
CTGGCTCTGGCTCTGGCTCTAGCTCTAGCTTTATAGAGTCTTGCTTAAAAGGCCCCCGCTTTAAAGACTCAGGTTGCACGCTGACGCAATGTCTCAGCTTGCGCCCTCCCCACAGCACCTCATGATGCCTGTCATGCACCATGCGCTATAGTGATTGCCTTCCGACACATGCACATCAGCCTTCTATATCCTCTAATATTAAAATCAACTTCTCCAAACCACTTCACACTTTACAAGTAGAGAAAAAATGTCCTTTGCAACCCTTGGATTAAGCGATCCGATTGTACGATCTGTCACTGAGCAAGGTTACCTAACGCCGACGCCTATCCAGGAGAAAGCGATTCCAGTGGTATTGGCAGGCAAGAATGTCATTGCAGCAGCGCAGACAGGCACCGGCAAGACAGCCAGTTTTGTACTACCTATCTTGCAAAAGCTGATTGATGCCCCAGCGGTGCGTGCAAAACGCGTGCATGCAATCATCTTGACGCCAACACGTGAGCTAGCGATCCAAGTTGAAGAGAACGTCCAGCACTATGCCAGACACCTCGATATCAGCTCCATGGCGATGTACGGCGGTGTCGACATTGAGCCTCAGAAACAACGCTTGATTGAAGGTGTTGATATTCTGGTAGCAACGCCAGGGCGCTTATTGGATATGCAAACCCGTCGCGCCATTCACTTTGATGAAACACGCATTCTCGTCATTGATGAAGCTGACCGCATGCTGGACATGGGCTTCATCAGCGACATCAACAAGATTGTCGAGAAGCTGCCGTCAGAACGTCAGAACTTGTTATTCTCGGCAACCTTGTCTGAGCAAGTACGCTTCCTGGCAAGAACGGCCGTCACGGACGCCGTCGAGATTTCAATCACACCTGAAAATGTCACGGTCCCAGAAATTGAGCAGCACCTGATTACCGTCGACAAGGAATTCAAGTCTTCGCTGCTCAGCCACTTGATTCACGAGAACAACTGGCAACAAGCGCTGATCTTCATCGAAACCAAACGGGGTGCGGCCAAGCTGGTCAGCCAGCTGGAAAAGCGCGACATTGCCGCTGAGTCTTTTCATAGTGGCCGTAGCCAGGCCGTTCGTGAACAACTGCTGACAGACTTCAAGGACGGAAAGATTCAGTTTCTGGTAGCGACAGGCATTGCTGCACGCGGCATTGACATTGATGACCTGGAGCGAGTGATCAACTACGACTTGCCCGACGAAGCGGAAGATTACGTACACCGTATTGGCCGTACCGGGCGCGCTGGCGCGGTAGGTGAAGCCATATCACTTGTCTCGCGTGATGATTTCCGAAACCTCTGCGCCATCGAGCAGCATTTAGGCTATTTCGTTACACGCAAAGTGATTGAAGGCTTTGAGCCGACCTTATCCGTGCCTGATTCAAATGCCGCGTATGCTCCTTCAAAAGCTCATAAGGGTCGTCGACATCAATCGAACAAGCGCTAAGTGAAAATCATGAGCTCAGTATTCACTGAGCTCATATAACCCCCGCCACACCGGGCCCTAACACCGGCCCTAGCTGATTGTCGCTGACAAACTGATTGCAACCCTCATGTTTGGCGCGGAACAAGTTGACGTCCGCCTTGGCAATCAGCGCCTCAAGGTCCTTATCGCCAGACTGACGCAATGCCACGCCAATCGACAGACTGACGTCCAGGCTACTAATGCCATCATTGATCACGAAAGGCAGTGCCGAGACTCCCTTGCACAGCCGCTCCGCGACCTGGTCAGCTCGTTTACCATGCAAGTTAGGGCATAGCAGCACGAACTCCTCCCCTCCGTAGCGCCCCACGAGGTCTTCATTGCGCAAGATGCTACGCATCCGCCTGACCAACTCTTTCAGTACCTGATCTCCCGCTTGCCGCCCCCAGGTCTCGTTGATGAGACTCAGATGATCCACATCGACCATCATCACGCTCATCGGGCCAATATCGGCCAACATGCCACGTCCCTTCTCGATCAGCTCACTACGGCTCAGCGCGCCGGTTAACTCATCAAAACGCACGCCTGATTCGAAACGCTGCCGCAGACGATCAGATGACCACCCCATCTGCACCAGCACTAGCGTAAAGAAGATAGTCAGCACGCAGAGGTTGATGACACGGAAAGTGAGCGCCCAGCCTGCCGACAGCGGATTGATCGCCCCTTCCAACATCAATACAACGTAGGCTGCCAGTGGCATGCACAGGCAAGCCGCACACAGCATCACACGGCGCATGAAGGATGTGCGGATGCAGTAGATGCACAGCAGCGCACCGAAGTAGAAATAATCAAAACCCGCTTCAGGACCGAAATAGCGCAGAGAAAAGCTGATCTGGGCACAGGTACCCAAGGCAAGAAGATTGGCTGCCAAGACTTCACGACGCGCACGATGCAACTGCAGGCACACAAGATCGACAACGAGCATCGCAAGATTCAGCGCCAAAATACCCATCTCCCCCAGCCATAGCATCATGATGGCATAGAAAAGATGGCAGGCGACCGCCAGCGTATACACCACATTGAACGTGGCATGAAAGGTTTTCTCGTCCGGCGTCAGGCCGGTCGGGAAGTGTTCAAAGCGCATCAAAAAACGCGCGAGGTGCGGATGTGGACTGGCCATGAGATCGACTCCTGAGCCACTGACCACAATCGGTGGCCAATCTCTGTCATGCACACATTAGCCTGACACAACCAGAGTACGATATTCCTCAGTCGAAAGGTGACCAGTGCATTACACGCACTCCCCTTTTTCTAACGGCCCCTTGCAGTACTCATCAGTGCAGGCGCAGCCCCACTTTGGTGATGCGGTTACCTGCAACCTCATTCACCACCCAGTGAATACCATGCCAATCGACATCATCACCGACGACCGGCACACCACCAACACGACGCGTGATGAATTCGCCAATCGTCAGCTGCTGCTCACCCTGAGAGAGGGTCAGGCCGTAAACATCAGCGATATCTTGCATGCTGGCCCCCCCTTCAAGCGTGAATGTGCCGAAAAAAGCACGCTGCTCATGCTGTAGGCTCTCGCCATTGAACATGCGATTGAGGCTCGGCACATCGCAGGAACGTCCGACGACGCACAGCACATCCTGCTGATGCAGGCAGGTGCTTCCCTTGGGATGTATCAGCACCTTGGAACGAAATAGCGCCCCCACCTTGGCACCGGAGGGAAAACGCAGCATGCGTAATGCGACACCTTCGAGTGCCGTGTTATCGACACGGTAGACCAGCATCTCGTAATCATTGACCGGCATGATACCCAGTAGATTACGCCGACTAGGTTGAGCGCCGGGCGGTACAATCACCTTGAGCCGACGCGCCATTGGTGCCAGCGATGAACCCTGTACCAGAAGCGAGATAATCACGACGAAGAACGCGACATTGAAATAGACAGCCGCATTCTCGACGCCAGTGATCACCGGGAAAATGGCCAGCACGATAGGTACCGCTCCTCTCAATCCTACCCAACTGATGAACCACAGCTCTCGCCACCGGAAGCGGAAAAATGGCTTGAGACAGATAATCACCGCCAGCGGGCGCACCACCAGAATCAGCGCGAAGCTCAAGGCTGCTGCAGGCAAAGCAAAGTGCAGCATGGTCGATGGTGAGACCAACAGTCCCAACATGAGGAACAGGACAATTTGCGACAGATGCGCCAGACCATCATGTACCGGCAGGATATGTTCGAGATGACGCCCAGGATGATTACCAATCATCAAGCCACACAGATAGATGGCCAGAAAACCGCTGCCGCCCATCTCATTGGTGGTCGCGAACAGGCTCAGCCCCAGTGCCAGAGCCAATAGCGAATAGAGTCCGGGGGCCAGATCCAGGTAACGCATCAAGCGGGAAATCAACCAGCCTCCAGCCAGCCCCATGCCAGCCCCGACACCAAACTGCAGCAGGAAGCTCACTACGCCAGCTGCCACCCCTGTCAGTTGTCCGGTGAGAATTTCCGCCAGAGTAATAGTCAGGAAGATGGCCATCGGGTCGTTAGTACCAGACTCGATTTCAAGCGTGGCACCGACACGCTCATTGAGGTGAACGCTTTGTCCGCCGAGCAGCGAGAAAACGGCGGCGGCATCAGTCGAACCGACAATCGCACCGACCAGCAAGCCCTCGATCAACGTGAGATCAAACAGCCACATGGCCAGCAGGCCCACCAGGCCGCTGGTAATGAAGACACCAAAGGTGGCAAGGCAGAGCGCAGGCCTCAAGCCAGCACGGAAGGTAGAGAGGCGAGTACGCAAGCCGCCATCGAGCAAAATCAATGCCAGAGCAAGGTTGCCGATCAGGTAGGCTGTCGAGGCATCGTCAAACTGGATGCCCAGTACACCATCCTCACCAGCCAGCATGCCAAGACCGAGAAACAGCAACAGCAACGGCGTACCAAGACGCGCTGACACGCGACTGGCCAATACGCTCAGCGCAATCAGCATCCCTGCTAATAAAAAGTAATAATTAAGGTTCTCTACCACGTTTTCTCCCCCGCCATGCCCTACACCAGATCTCGAGTGACGTCCGCGACGACTCACAGACAGTATTCCATGTCGAGAGCGGGGTTGCAGAGAAATTTCTCTGCCATTCATGTACTTGCGGCTATCGCCCCTCGCACTGAGCTCAAGGTAGGCTGCGTGGAGAGACCCAGGCCGGTGCTGCCGCCAACGTTGTAAACGGAATCGGGCCAAATGCCTCCATCGCCCACAACAGCGCACGACACAGCCCACGCTGCCCATCAATGTCGACCATGCGGCCATGCCGAGAGTAGCCGGCCATGAACGCCTGACGCTGAGCGGATGTCTCCAATAGCACTTCGATCAAAGCCCAGTCGAATTCGATCGGCGCCCACACGAGTGCCTCCCAGTCGCTCCACACCCAACCGGTGGCGGAACACAGATATTGATCAGCGCGCATGTCTGGCAGACTCCAGACTGCTCGACTCGGTTGGCTAAAGGTACGTGCCAACACATCGCCGAGCTCTGCACGGCGTGGATGCTGCTCGAGGAAGCGAGTGACACGTGTATTCCAGTACAACAACGGCATTGGCTGTGCCAGCGGTTGACCAAAGCCCGAGACCGTATCTTGGTGCAAGCGTCCCAGTTGATCACCAAGCAGCTCACAAAAGGTAGCGCTGAGATCGCTGGGCTGCCCACTGGACCATGGCAGATGCCAGATCGGTGCGCCATCGAGACGCCCGAGATAGGTCAGTGGCAATGGTGGCAGCGGCAAACGTGCCGGTAACGCACTGGCGAGACGCGTCAGCGCTTCGGGCTCACGCCAGCGATCAGCGCCAAATACGCCACGCATGGCACGCCAGAAGGGATCGTTATCGGGCCCGGTACGCGCCAGTTTGATAATGCCGGGCGTGCCGCCGCGTTGACGCCACAGCCAGTTGGCACTGTCGGGCCATGCCAACGCCAGGGGCTCAAGCGATTGACCGAGATAAATTGACAGCCTGCGCGTCAATGCTTCGTCGGGCCAACCACGAGGGAGAGACTCTGGCGGTGCGGCAGGTCGTTGCGGGGGCACAGGGTAATGAGAACAACTCGAGAGATCCGAAGTGTCAGGCATGGCGATCTCCAATCACAGAGGGGCGCAAGCAACATATCCAACAGCATACCCAACTGAATGCCATTCGGCATAGCACGGGCGTGGCACGACAATACTTTCTGACAGGACAGTGACTTGAACGACCTACCCTCCCGACGATGGCAGGGATGCAACCGACAAGGCGGTGGCGTTACACTGTGTGCTGGATGGGGGTGCCCGATAACGGGCTGAGAGCCACTGCGGTCAAGACGCAACACGGCAACCCCTGGAACCTGATCCGGTTGATACCGGCGGAGGGAATCCCGGATACCTGATATTGCGAGACAGGTCTCCCGTGCGCTCCCTCCTGCTGGCACGCCGCCTGACCTCGGACAATATCGTGTCGCTGGGACTCACCCTCAATAATGCTCGCATTGACTACGCCGGCCATACGCTATTCCGCGACCTGACAGCTCGTCTGGACGCTGGCAGCTGGACAGCGCTGCTCGGACGCTCCGGTTGTGGCAAGAGTTCACTGCTGCGGCTGTTGGCAGGGCTCGAGATGCCGGACCATCATCAGCTTGAGCTGCACACTGATGATGGTCGCCCTCTGGTAGGGCGTATCGCCTGGATGGCTCAGCAAGACCTGCTGCTTCCCTGGCGGCGTGTACTGGACAATCTATGTCTGGGCGATGACCTTCATCGGCGGCCACGCAACGTCGCCCGTGCACGGGAGCTGCTGTCCGCAGTGGGATTAGAGGGACGTGAGCACTCTTGGCCGGATGCCCTTTCCGGCGGCCAGCGCCAGCGAGTCGCGCTAGCACGCACCCTTTATCAGGAAGCACCGGTCGTCATGATGGACGAGCCCTTTTCTGCGGTGGATGCCATCACACGCCTGGAGCTGCACGATCTTGCCAGCCGTCTGCTCGACGGGCGTACCGTATTGATGGTCACGCATGACCCGCTGGAAGCGCTGCGTCTGGCAGACCAATTACTAGTGCTACGCCCAGACGCACGCGAAGGCTACGGCGCTGTGCTCGATCGCCTGCCCGGACTATCACCACCGCGGCCAGTGCCTCTCGATACACCCGCCTTGCAACAAGCACAGGCCGAGTTGATAGCGCGACTGCGGGACCCGAATGAGGCCTTCATTCCGGCCGCAGCGGAGGTGAATGCATGAAGCGCCTGCATGCACTGCGCCATCTACTGATCAGCACTTGCGTATTACTAGGCCTCTGGCAGTTGGTCATCGTCATCACTGAAGTCCCGCCCTATATTCTGCCGGCTCCTCGTGCAGTGGCGGAGGCACTGATCCACCAGGCACCCTCGCTTGCCCATCATGCTGGCATTACCTTTACCGAGATTCTGGCCGGCCTGGTATTGGGCATCCTGCTCGGCCTGGGCACGGCGTTGGCACTCGCCTTCATTCCACGCTTGCGCCGCACTCTATTGCCGATGCTATTGATCAGCCAGGTCATCCCGCTATTCGCCATCGCACCGCTATTAGTGCTGTGGCTAGGCTACGACATGCTGTCCAAAGTCGTGATGGCAACGTTGATCATCTACTTCCCCGTCGCTTCTACCGGCTACGACGGTCTGCGTCAGACACGACAAGGCTGGTTGGACCTTGCGCAGACGCTAGGCGCGAGTCCGTGGCGGCTGTTGATCCATATTCAGCTACCGGCCGCTTTGCCATCGCTCGCCTCTGGCATGCGCATGGCAGCAACTGCAGCCCCCATTGGCGCCATCATCGGTGAATGGGCCGGCGCCAGCCAAGGGCTGGGCTATCTGATGCTCAATGCCAACGCACGCATGGAAATCGACCTGATGTTTGCCGCCCTGCTGGTGCTGGTCGCATTTTCGCTTCTACTGTACTTCTCGATTGATGCCCTATTACGCAAGCTGATGCCTTGGCATCGCGACAGCCTGACGCGCCTCAACTGAAGCGGCGCTTTACTGATGTTCTCAATAACGTCCTTCTGCCCGCTATTGAAAGGCAGACCCAATACCTCGTGATTACAAGGAACTCCGCCATGTCTCATGTGTCATCGGTGCCTCGCCGACTCAGCGCACTGGCACGCCAGCTGCGATTACCGCTTGCGGCAGTGTTTGCCTCGCTCTGCTTGGGCACGTTGTCCGGTGTGGCATTTGCCGCAGATGCTGTCGAAGATACCGCCAAGACCACCACGACGCTCACTGAGTCCAAGGCGGCTTCCGAAGACGCCAAAATAGAGACGAGCGCAGAAAATTCAGCAACCGAAAAAGCAGCGACAAAAGAAGCAGCCGCAATGGGCAGCACAGCGGGCGATAAGGCGACTGGTGACAAGACACCAACTGATGAAGCCTCGCCCACACAGGAAAAGCCGCTGATACCACTCAAGGTCATGCTGGATTGGTACACCAACCCGGGGCATGGCCCGCTGGTGCTGGCGCAGGAGCTGGGGCTGTTCAAGCAACATGGCCTGGAGGTAGAGCTGATCGCGCCGGCGGACCCTAGCGTGCCGCCCAAGCTTGCCGCCGCGGAGCGTGTCGACATTGCCATCAGCTATCAGCCACAACTGCACCTGCAGGTGGATCAAGGCCTGCCCTTGGTGCGCATCGGCACTCTCGTGGCCACGCCGCTCAACGTAGTGGTCGTGCGCGCCGATAGCGATATCAAGTCGATTGCCGATCTCAAGGGCAAACGGGTCGGCTATTCCGTCGGCGGTGTCGAAGAAGTACTGCTCTCCACCATGCTTCAGCATAGTGGGCTGAGCCTTGATGACATCACGCTGACCAACGTCAACTTCTCGCTGACACCATCATTGCTGACCCGTAAGGTCGATGCTGTCACTGGCGCCTTCCGTAATTTCGAGCTGGCCCAGATGGCACAGGAAGGCGTCAAGGGACGTGCCTTTTATATCGAAGAGGAAGGCGTACCGACCTATGACGAGCTGATCTTTGTCGCCAATAGCGACAGCTACTCGCGCAAGCACGCTCAATATGCCGCCTTCCTCGCAGCCGTGGGCGAGGCGACGGCCTGGATGATCAATCATCCTGACAAGGCATGGGAGATGTTCCGCGACTCCGACCCCGCGCTCGACACCCCGCTCAACAAGAAGGCCTGGTATGCCACGTTACCGCGCTTTGCGCTGCGTCCTGCGGCACTGGATGCCGGACGCTATCGTGATTTCGAGAACTTCCTGTTTGAGCGTGGCATGATCAAGCAACGTCAATCACTCAGCCACCTGGCCGTCGACGTCAATGCGCCCTGATGCTCTGAGCGTCTGATACTCTGGTTCAGGCCCAGATTGATATTCCAATGTAAAAGCGCCCTGTCGGCATGCCGACAGGGCGCTTTTGGGTGGAGCTTCTCGTGTGTGTCGCATCACTGGTTCTAGCGTACGCTACACATCCTGGCTGGGGCTCTTCGCCAGACGCCATGACAACCAGGCCATCTGCAGCGGCTGGATCATCAGTGCCACCACCAGCACGGCTACCAGCAAGGGCATGCCTTCCAACGCACCACTCGGCGTACTGACCAATAACCCCGCCCCGAGATAGCTACCGGCAGCAGAACTCAGATGCTGTACCGCACTCTGAGTGCTGGTGAAGGCGGCGCGCTCATGGTCGGCCGGAATGAAGCTATTGAGCGTGTTCTGAGCGACTCGACGCGCCGAGGAGAACAGCATGTAAGCCCCAAAACCTATCCAGATCAACGACGGACCGGGCGAATGCAGCAGGAAGGCCCACCCGACAAGCGCTGTCAGCAGGCAGGTAATGGTGCCGGGCCAGACACTGCCGTAGCGATCACACAGACGGCCAGTCAGCTGCATGCCAACCAGTGAAAGCCCGCCGCCAATCATGTAGAGCCCACCGAGGTCTTCACGCGGCAAGTCCAGGTTGAACAACAGATAACTGGCCAGATTGGGAATGACCAGGAAGTTGCTGAACATGGCCGTGGCAATCAGTGCCAGGCCGAGCCGATGATTTGGCTGGGCCAGAATCGCCATGATCGTGGTGCCCTTGCGACTGCGATTGCGCGTCTCCGGGTTATCAAGATGACCTCGAATCGGGGGCAGAATCCAGGCCAGCAACCCACATATCAGCAGCGCCAATAGCGCTACCGCACGAAACGGTGCCTGCCAGCCGAAGCCTTCCGATAGCCACAGCGCAAAAGGCAGCCCAAGCACTGACGCGACCGAGAAAGCGCCCATCACCATGCCCATCGCACGTCCCCGCCGGATACCAGGCACGACATCGATTACGATAGCCAATGCCGTCGCCGCGGCAGGTCCGCCAAACAGCCCTCCTAGCATACGCGCCGCCAGTAACGTCTCGTAGCCGGTCGCGAAACTGGCAATCAGATGACATAGCGCAGCGCCAAACAGAAAACCGAGCACCGCCCAGCGGCGGTCGAAACGGTCGGCATGCCGTGTCCACAATAGCGTCCCGACAGCCGCCGCAAGCGGGTAGCTACCGACGATGTAGCCGAGCCGGTCCAGCGGAATGCCCAATGACTGTGCGAAGTCAGGCCCCAGTGCCATCACCATGGTAAAGCCCATGATGACGGCAAATTGCAACAGAGTGACCAGCGCCACCACTAATCGCTCATGAGTGGTCACGGGAGATGGAGCACCATGTGATACCTGGCGCGGGTGTCGTGATGACGGCTTGCTCAAGTGCGTGAGTCGCGATCAAGAAACACCAGCACTGCCTGCTGAAACTCCGCTGCACGCTCAGCATGCAGCCAGTGACCAGCATCCAATGAAGCATCTTCCAGCGCCGGAAAACGCTCACGCATCACTGCCATACCATTCTGCTGTACGTAGTTGGAACGTGCGCCCCACAGCAGCAATGTCGGTAGCTCGACCGGCCCTGCTCCCTGCGGTGCTTCGACAATCTGCATGTAACCCGCCGCGATCTGATCCAGACCGACCCGCCAGCCCATACTGTCATCCTCGAGGCGCACCAGATTGGTCGCGAGGAATTGGCGAATGGCCGGTGTGTCGACATGCTGTGCCATCACGCCATCAGCCTCCTTGCGTGATGCAGGATGCGCGTCGCGCACAGCCTCAAAGGCTGCAAATATCTCATCATGACCGTGGCCATAGGCCACTGGTGCGATATCGGCGACGACAAGACGACGCAGGCGCTCAGGAGCGTCAAGTGCCACTTGCATCGCGACCTTGCCGCCCATCGAGTGACCCAGCAGATCGCACTGCTCGATCTCGAGGCGATCAAGCAAGGCGATGACATCAGCTGCCTGCTCCGAATAACTCATGCCCGAAACATGTGGCTGCGGCCATGGTTACGCAGGTCTACCGCGATCACACGCCGTGTCTCAGCCCACGACTTGATATGCGAACGCCAGTTATCTGCGCTGCCAAACAGACCATGCAGGACGACCAGAGGGGGGGCTTCCTGCAGAACATTACTTTCTACTTGAGCGGCTGCACGAGCGTCACTCTCATTATAAAAAAGCTCGACCGTTGTGCTCATCACCACCTCTATGGACACCAAGTTTTAGGAAGCACTCATGTTAGCAGACTATCTAGGAGATGCGCTCGGCTAGCAGAATAAGCTTAACCAGCAGACAGACTCAGCCAGGGCTAGCCTCCAGATAGACTTTGACGGCCTGCCATAGCGGACTGCGATAACGCTCCGGATGCCACAACATCGAAAAATGACGCTTGAGATTGAGCTGCGGTGTCGGCAATACGACCAGTTCGCCGCGGGCCAACTCGGCGGCCACCGACAAGCGCGACAGACAGCCGATTCCGAGCCCGGCGAAGACGGCCTGTTTGATCGCTTCATGCTGCCCTAGCTCCATACGCACCTTGAGTCGCTCAATACGCCCGTGCAGCGCCCGCTCAAATACGGCCCGCGTCCCTGACCCTGCCTCACGCAGAATCCAGTCAGCGGTCGCCAGGTCTTGATCACCGAGAGGCTCACCCCGCAGCGCCAGCGGATGCGTCGGTGGCGCGACCACCACCAGCTCATCTTCGCGCCAGGTCTGACTCATCAGGCGCGGCGCATGACAGTCACCCTCGATCAGTCCCAGCTCGGCATCGTAATTGAGCACGGCCTCAACCACCTGATGCGTATTGCGCAGACGCAGGTTGAGTTCAGTCCCCGGATGCTCACGCATGAAATTGCCTGCCAGACCCGGCAGAAGCCAGGTGCCAATGGTGGCACTGGCCGCAATCTCCAGCTCACCGCGCAAGTGCCCCCCCTCAAGATCCGGTTCACGAGCTTCCAGCTCCAGCGCATGTGTCTGCTCAAGCAATTGCTCGGCACGCGCCAGCAAACGACGCCCATTGGCATTCAATGCCAAGCGCCTGCCGAGACGCTCAAACAGCTGCACATCCAGGTGGCGCTCCAGCTCAGAAAGCGCCTGACTCGCCGCCGATTGTGACAGTCCGATCTCACGCGCCGCAGCGCTTACCGACCCGTGACGTGTCACGGCAACGAACACCTGCAATTGACGTAGGGTGATATGGATTTGCATATCGATTTTTCCGGTAAGCAGTAAAAGAACAATCGACTAACCAGCCAATGATATTCCTGGATAGACTAATCATCAAACCAGAGGCACTAAGCACACATCATCTGCCTCACGCACTGCCTCGTGCCAACACGATAACAATACGCAGCATTTCTGCTGATACCTGTAAGGAGAATGTCCATGGACGCACAGACCCTGACTGCCCCCTCTATCTCTGAACAGCTGCGCCGTATGGTGCCTGGACTTGCGCTGTGTGGCGGTCTGACACTTGCCGGACTGGCGCTGCATGCTATCCCGGCATTGGCCTCCACCGGTGTCAGCCCGCTGGTCTTCGCATTGTTGTGCGGCATTGTGGTCGGCAACCTTCCCATCGTCAGCCGTCATGCCAAGACGCTGTCGCCTGGCCTGCATATCGCGACCAAGAAGCTCCTGAGACTCGGCATCATCCTGTTCGGCCTGTCCATTACTCTGCAGCAGATTCTCGGTCTTGGCTGGAGCGTGGTCTTTCTCGATATCCTGGTCATTACTGCCGTCATGAGCAGCGGCTACTTCATCGGTACTCGCTGGCTGGGACTTGATCGCGATACCGCCCTGCTGACCAGCGCAGGCTCTGCCATCTGTGGCGCTGCGGCAGTCCTGGCGACGGAGTCCATGATCAAGGCGCGCCCAGCGGCTACCGCGATGGCCGTTGCCACAGTCGTGCTGTTCGGCTCACTGGCCATGCTGGTCTATCCGCTTCTCTATCCGATGACGGGCATGCATGAAGGGTTGTTCGGGATCTATATCGGCTCCACCATCCACGAGGTGGCACAGGTCGTCGCCGCCGGTGAAGCGGTCGGTCCGGATGCCCTCGCCAACGCGCTGATCGTCAAGCTGATGCGCGTCATGATGCTGGTGCCCTTCCTGCTGCTACTTCCGAAATTGTGGGCCATGCGTGCCCGCACCGACGGTGACGAGCGCGAATCCGGCGGTAGCATGACCATCCCGTGGTTCGCGCTTGGCTTCATCGCCATGGCCGGCATCAACAGCACCGGTGAAATTCCCGCCACGCTGCATACCAGCATGTCGACGCTGGGGAGTGTAGCGCTGACCATGGCCATGGCTGGGTTGGGTGTCGAAACACGCATCGATCGCCTGCGTTCACTCGGCATGAAGCCTTTCCTGCTGGCCTTGATTTTGTTCGCCCTGCTAATGGTCGGCGGCTTTGGTGCCAACCTTCTGCTGATGGGTTAAGCCTGATCCAGGCATTGGAGTCACCCAGCTGGACAGCTGATCAATAGACGCCCCAAGCAACGAATGAGTCAGGTGATTGATTCCCGCAATCGCTGCAGTAGCACCGCTCAATTGGCAAACCCAGCGATGCTGAAGCACAATAGCGACCAACGAATCATTCACCGGCCTTGCCGGAAACTCATTTCCAGTCACGTTAACCTGTGCTGAGATATTCAGGAGAACATCATGCTTGCAGTCATTTTTGGTCGTCCGGGTTGCCCTTTCTGTGTCCGCGCCAAGGACCTCGCCGCAGAACTCACCGCCAAGCGCGATGATTTCGACTATCGCTATATCGATATCCATGCCGAAGGCATCAGCAAGGCCGACATGGAAAAGACCATCGGTAAGCCGGTGGATACCGTGCCGCAGATCTTTGTCGATCAGAATCACATCGGTGGTTTCACCGAGTTCAATCAGTATGTGCAAGACGAAGCGCTAATGCCGCAGGCCTGATACCTCAGCTCTGGCACCTCTGCTCTGAAATGTCAGTACCAGCGCTCGAGATTTGCACCAAGGCCTCGCATAATGCGAGGGCCTTTTTGTGTCTGGTGATAGGGTAATCAAGACATCCTGTTCAGCCTCGTTGCCCAACAAGCAGGTATATCGCTTGCGACCCCGACGGAGGCCAGCGACAATTTGCGACTTCTGGCCTACAGATGGACAAGGAAGCGAAAATGAGTATGTTGTTGGAAGGTGCCGTGCTGCTGGGCTGTGCGGTGGTTGCCGTGCCGCTATTTCAGCGACTTGGTTTGGGATCTATCCTTGGGTATCTGGCCATCGGGGTACTACTAGGGCCATCGCTGATCGGCTTTATCTCTGACCCCGGTGAGGTACTGCATTTCGCTGAATTCGGCGTCGTCATGCTGTTGTTCATGATCGGGTTAGAGCTTGAACCCAAGCGACTGTGGGACATGCGCCTCAAGCTGATCGGACTCGGTAGCGCACAGATGCTGTTGTGTGGCGCACTGCTAACCCCTGTCGGACTATGGCTAGACCTGTCTCTTACGTCATCGATACTCCTCGGGTTCATTCTGGCGCTGTCCTCCACCGCCTTTGCCCTGCAAGTCCTTGGTGAGAATCACCAGCTCGCCACTCCGCACGGCCAATCAACCTTTGCCATCCTGCTCTTCCAGGATCTCGCCGTCATTCCTCTACTGGCGCTACTGCCATTATTCTCGGATAACTTTGATTCGAGCACCGGCAGCGGCTGGTTAGGCGTGATCAAGGGTATTGGTATGGTGGCGGCCGTAATTATCGTCGGACGCTTTGTCGTACCGCGCTTGCTCAAGATGGTGGCGCGCAGCGAAATTCACGAGATCTTTACCGCCGCCGCATTATTCGTCGTGATCGGCACTGCCCTGCTGATGGAGTGGGTCGGCCTATCGATGGCACTCGGTGCCTTCCTCGCTGGGGTACTGTTGGCCGATACGGTTTATCGTCACGAACTGGAAGCCAACATCAACCCCTTCAAGGGACTGCTGCTGGGGCTGTTCTTCATGGCAGTGGGCATGTCAGTCGACGTATCACTGGTGATGGAGCGTCCTCTCACCGTCCTCGGGCTAACGTTGGCCCTGATGTTTGGCAAGGTGCTGGTAATCGCGCTAATCGGACGGGCTGCACGCCTCAAACTGGCCGAGGCGCTGCCACTGGCAGCGGTGCTGGCACAGGGTGGCGAGTTCGACTTCGTCCTGTTGACCGCCGGTATGGCCGCGGGCATCTTTGATCAGACACTGACCAGTCTAGTGATCAGCGCAGTGACACTCTCGATGGCTGCCACCCCCTTCCTCTATCGCTTTGCTCACAAGCTGGGAGCAGCGAGCGAGGCCAAGCGTCCTTACGACGAAGACTTCGGCGAAGAGTCACCGCAAGTGCTCATCGCAGGTTTTGGTCGCTTCGGACAGATCAGTGCACGTCTGCTGAAAACCCAGGGCATCAACTTCACCGCCCTCGATCCCAACATGGCGCAGGTCGAATTCGTACGTCAGTTTGGTTCGCGCATCTTCTACGCGGATGCCAGCCGTGCAGAGTTGTTACGCGCGGCAGGTGCCGAACACGCACGCATCATGCTGGTGGCCGTGGATGACGCTGATACCACTACGCATATCGTGCGTATGGTGCGTCATCAGTTCCCACATCTTAAGCTATTCGTACGGGCCCGAAACCGTCACCATGCCTGGCAACTGATGGAGCTGGGCGTCGAGCACGTCATTCGTGAAACCTACGCCAGCAGCCTCGAGATGGGTGGAGGGTTGCTGGGAGCACTGGGGTACCCGAGTGCTCGCGCCAATGAGGTCGTACGCGCCTTCCGCGAGATGGATGACGATATGCTCAAGAAGGACTTTGACAATCGCCATGACCAGAAAGCACTGGTATCCAGCGAGCAGGCCGCCATGGCCGAACTCAAACGTCTCTTCCAGAACAACACCTGATATCACCACGGCTACTCTCGCCAGTGCTTCTGCAGATGATATGTGCAGGTTGTAGGGGTGATATCTACTGGCAACAAACAAGAAGGCCGACCCCTTGTGGAGTCGGCCTTCTTGTTTGTTACGCCCAGCCAGGCGTCTGCCATCACGAACGCGTGATGCGCCCACCCTGCAGCCGCGAGCGCCACTGAGGACCAAACAGGTACGCGCATAGCCCAACGACAATCAGCAGCGCACCTGACAAGACACGGCTGGAGATCAGCTCACCATTGAGTGTAGCGCCGAGACTCATCGCAAATATCGGCGTAATCAAGGTCGCCAGTGCCACCGTGCTGGCCGATAACCGCGACAGCACAAAGTAATAGCATAGATAACCAATCAGAGACCCGAACACCCCGAGATAGAGAATGGCTCCTAGCGGCCGACCCACGGGCAAGGCAGCTGGCACACCATCCACGACCAGCGCACAGATGAAATAAAGAGGTAGCGAGACCAGTAACGCTCCCTCTGTCTGTACAAGAGGATGCAGCCCTGCCCGCTCGCGCTGCACCAGCACACCCGATGCAGCGAAGCAGTTAACCGCCAGCAACATGGTCAGCACTCCCTTCCAGCTACCCGGCGGCAATGCCAGAGAATCCGAAACAGCAACGGCCAACCCACCCAATGCCAATACGAACCCTAACCATTGCAGCTTGTCAAGTGGCGCACTTTTCAACCACCAGCGGGCATAGAGCCCCGACAGCAGCGGTGCGAGTCCAAAGAGTAACGACATGATACCGCTTGGTAACCAGCCTGCTGCGATATAAGCAAAGTACATGCCACCCCATATTCCTAACGCTGCCGCGATATAACTGCGCATGGCCGCTACCGAGAAGTCCATTTTCAGCCCCATCACGCGTAACAATGGGTAACCAATACATGCGGCAATTAACATCCTACCCATGGCCGACCATGCAGGCAGCCACCCGGAGGCACTCCATGAAATCGCCAGCGGTGTCGTCGACCACACCATGAGAACCACGCAATACGCCACCAGCACTGGCATTTTCACTCTCCGGACAAAGGGCTGAAAAAATCGGATAAAGGCGTTGAAATGCCTTCTGGGCAACTACCTATAATCGCTTCCAGCACAGGGTTCATATAACCCGTTCAAGGAGGCAGCATGCAACGCGAGGAATTCCAACAACAGCTATGGCTGGACTTTGTTCACCAGCATCCGGATATCGGAGCACTGGACATCTGGCCAGATAGCATCAAGCCCGAATATCTGATGTTCCTGACGCTCGATCAAGGACCGTTTCGGAGCGAAAAGCTACTTCCAAGCCTTTATCACCAAGGCTATCGCCGCATCAAACAGTATGCGATGGCCGACCGAGGCTTATTGGTGGATCTGCTGCTCCCCCCCGATGGTGGAGCAGCAGTAATGCTGGCCGAGCTACAGGCCAATAGCCTGCCTCCTCTACATCGTGACTTGCTAAAATGCCTGATTAGCCAGAGCCATCGCGACGACTGCAAAGGGCAGAATCTTCTTGCGCCCTGCCGCCCCTGGAACATGCCGAACTGGCCAACCTTCGAACGTTTGCTGGAAGCCAATCCGCTGGCCGCCTGGCTGTCAGTCATGGGGCCCCGTCTGCATCATGTCGGCTTCAATGCCAATGAGCTCGGCGAAACCCTGGAAGCCGTCTGTGAAGGCATGCTGATGCAGGGCATGGCTACACAGTCAGGTCGCCATCATGCGATATTGCCGATCAACCCCAAGCTGGAATATCACTACTACCCGGCACACGCGCAGCGCATGGTCTTTGCTGATGGTGATGAGCATATGGTGGTATTGGGCGGTATTGCACTATTGGCAACGATGAAAAGCGACCAGAATCAGCGGGCGGCAGAACAATTGCTGCCGGAGTATACGCTCTGCCAGCTAAGCGCATAGCTCTAGCGCCTGACGTAATAATCCAAGCCTTCGCCGGAAACGACGAGGGCTTTCATGTATCCCGATCCAGGTAAACCACTGCTGCTATCCGCTCATGTGCACGGCTAATCGACACGAAACATACGATTCACCATCTCATCTGAACGTCGTAAAAAGGTTATCAACAGAAGCTGTGGAAAAAGCTGTGAAGAATCTCTGTACATCTACTCGTTGTCATCGGTATCAAGCTACTGACAACAGATTGATCAAAAAACCATCAACAGCTTTCAGCAGTCAGAGACCTCATTGCCAATATCCACTCTACTGCTGGCCTTGCTACCTGCTCTGTTACCGCGTCTTCTGACAGCGCAGCTGCTGATCAACTAACCAGCTGCTGGAGAGATATCAGTGTCAGCGGCATGGACATCGGTGTATCAGTGACCTGACTGCCCAGCCAATACGCGCCCATATAGCCAACGCTATAGGCCAGCAGTAAGGCGGGGAAAAAGCGCAGATAACTCATGAAGCTGACTTCTCGCACCTTGGATAGCGCTATCACCCCTGCCGCAGAGCCAATGACCAGCAGCGATCCCCCCACCCCCGCGGCGTAGGTCATTGCCAACCACTCCGCGTCATTCATGCTGACATCTGCCTTGAGCACTGCTGCCGTCAGCGGCACGTTATCGACCACTGCCGACAACAGACCGACCAGGTAATTGGCCTGCATGGCTGGCATCAGCTCATACAGATGAGCCAACCCTTCCAGCAGGCGAGCTTCCTTCAGCGCACCCACCATGAGCAGGATGCCGAGGAAGAACAGCAACGTATCAAATTCGATTATACGAATGTAATCAAGGATACGCCTCTCTTCATTATCACTCCGTCGCTCGGCGAAATGTCCCAGCAGGAACATGATTGACATCCCGAACAGGAAGGTCAGCAACGGCGGAATGCCAAACAGCACATTGAAGCCAAGTGTTGAAAGGATGGTCGCCAGAAATAACCAGGCCACAATACGGTCTAGTCGGCGAGTCTCACGGCGTTCTCGCGACAGCGTCACTTCTCCACCCAAGCCGGGTAACAGTAGCGTCGCCAACAGCATCACACTCACGAAGGATGGGATGGCCAATAACATCAATTCGCTGATACGCACCTTGCCGGCGAGGAATATCATCAGGGTGGTGACATCGCCCGTTATCAGTGCCACACCACCAGAATTGACCGCAAACACTGCCAGTACTGCAAAGCGCAGGGTCTTCTTGGGGGGCAATCCTAACGACAGCACCAACGTCAACGAGACCAGCGTGGCGGTGATGTTGTCCGCCAGCGATGAGAAAGCGAAAGCAAAGGTGCCAGTCAGATAGAGCAGCCCTCGCTCACCGATCCGCTTGGGCAGCAGACGATAAATCAGGTTGGCGATCAATCCCTTGGCATTCAGGTAGGCGACAAAGGTCATGGCGGCCATCAAAAAAAGCCATAATGTGGCGATTTCCAGCAGATTCTCATTCAGCGCCTCTGCTACGTCATCCACTTTCAGCGCCATCGGACCGAAGATAAATAGCAGCAACCAGCTAAACGTCCCCAACAATAGGGTCGTCTTGGCCTTGTTGAGGTGAATCACGTCCTCGATCGCAATCAGAACAAAGGCGGCCAACGCCAGCCCCACCAACAATATCTGCAACCACATGTCACTCTTTCTCCCTGAGTTGCCGCCCTGAATTGTCACCCGGTGCGACAGCAGTTAGTAGCGCATACACTGGCCAGCTCATCATGAGCAGACTTCATCGCCTTGGGGTCGACTGGCAAAATAGCCGACATGTGCATGACACCACACGGCGCAAAGCGCCACCATTCGACCTGCGATGCGTTCAATAGACGCAACGACAAGTTGCTTGGATCTGTGGTTTCGGGGTGGGCTTCCACTCGCCGGTGAATTACGATGGCGCGATCTGATGAAGGAGTCATGCATGTCGAGTATCAGAGGCGTCATCAGCCTGCTATTTCTGATCATCAACACCTTGTTCTGGGCAATACCGCTCTACCTATTGGCACTACTCAAGCTGATTACCCCTTCACGACGCTTGCAACTTCACCTGTTGGAAGGATTGAACTATCTCGCCATGGGCTGGATTGGTACCAATAATGTGTGGATTCATGCATGGATACGTCCACGCTGGCATATCAGCGTGCCAGCTGCGCTGAAGGACGGGTCCGCTCATCGTCGCTGGTGGCTGGTGATTGCCAATCACCGTAGTTGGACCGATATTTTCGTGTTGCAATACGCATTGCATCGTCGCACCCCTATGCCCAAGTTCTTCCTCAAGCAGGAGTTGATCTGGGTGCCGGTAATCGGCTTGGCCTGGTGGGCGTTGGAATTTCCCTTCATGCGTCGTTATAGCCGTGAACAGCTGGCAGACAATCCTCGTCTGGCGGCACGTGACCGCGAGGCGACACGGCGTATCTGCGAGCGAGCGCGTCAGGCACCAATGGCAATCTTCAACTTTGTCGAAGGCACACGCTTCACACCGACCAAGCATGATGAGCAGCAAAGCCCGTTCACTCAGCTACTCAGGCCGCGTGCCGGGGGCAGTGCTCAGGTGATCAATATTCTTGGCGACCGACTTTCGGGCATTCTCGATGCGACCCTCGATTATCGCCATGCCAGCGCCAGCTTCTGGGGATTCCTGTGCGGGCACGGTGGCGATATCAGCGTCGATATCGTGCAGCGCCCTCTGGAACCTTGGATGCTGAGCGGGAATTATCATGCGGATGCCGCCTATCGCGAGCGCTTCCAGCAATGGCTCAACCAGGTCTGGAAGGACAAGGATGCCCGACTGTCACGCGCAGGAAATGACATTGATGAATACTGAAATCGTCCACAATGGTGGCCGTGCTTTTACACTCCCCTCTCTCAGCGCTGCTCTTCGCTGGCTGGGGCTCGCGTGCCTGTCACTGTGGCTTGGCGGTTGTGCAACAGGTAGCTATTCGGGCTCGCCGGCTGGCCAATGGGTCACCATTCAGCAAGGTGATACGCTGGGCAAGATCGCGCGTGATGCCGATATTCCCTTGTTGCGTCTGACGCGCTTCAACCCCGGCGTCAAGATTCGTGACCTCAAGGTTGGCCAACGCATCCTGGTGCCTACCGCCAGCGAGCGAGCGCCCTCTGGCGGTCCTTATCGGTACCAGATGCGCCCCGGTGACACCTACTCCAAGGTCGGACGTTACTTTGCTGCCAGTCCTCAACGGATTCAGGCGGCCAACACGGGGCTGAATCCGAATGACCTGAAGGTAGGGACGCTTATTTCGGTACCACTCAATGGCGGACCCAGTCGTAGCAGTGCCCCTGTGGGACGCGCCAGCGCCGGCAGTCTTGTCGCGCGCCCAGACCCGGGGCCTCTGAAGAAACCGAGGCAATTGTGGCGCTGGCCCGCGAGCGGTCAGGTCACGCGTGAATTCGGCACCAACGGCAACGGACAGCTTGCGCCGATGCAGATTCGCACTGGCACCAATGGTGTCGCTAGCGCACCAGCCAAGGGGCAGGTGCGTTTCGCCGATACCATGCGGCAACTGGGTAACGTGGTCATCATTCACCACTCTGGCAATCTGCAAAGCGTATTGGCGCAGTGTGGTGAGATTCTCGCCAAGGTTGGACAGCAGGTCACACCGGGCACACCGCTATGCCGTGTCGCGCAAAGCCATAATGGCCAGCATGAGCTGCTCTTCGATGTGCGGCATGGTGGCAAGCCCATCAATCCACGCGACATCCTCGAGAAGCGCTGAAGCTGTTGATCATGAAGACATTGCGCTTAGTGATATCGATGTAAGCAACACCTGTCTCGACGGCACTTTACGCCAGCCGATCGGCATACCCCCCATGACACCCGGCCTTCACAGGCTCGGGTGTCATCACTTCGTCACCTGCCTGTTATCTCGTCGTCACCCCACTGGCCAATACTTTCCTCAATGGCCACCTAGGGAGACGTCATGGAGCGTATTGCCTTCGTCAGTGAAACCTGGCACCCGGAGATCAATGGTGTGGCTCATACCTTGAGTCATCTGTGCGGGCAACTCGCCGCACGCGGCTGTGAACTCCAGCTCATCCGTCCTGCCACACGTGATGGCAGTCACGAGCCCCGCGCACAGCAAGAACTGCAGGTCAGTGGCTTCCGCCTTCCCGGTTACGACAGCGTTCAGATCGGTGTTCCCGCACCGCGCCGCTTGATGCGACTGTGGCGTCGATATCGTCCGACGGTAGTGTATTGAAGTGGACCCCATCCTT
>NZ_JEMF01000068.1 GCF_000591415.1 Cobetia crustatorum
GCATGCCGGGGCGGCTTTTTGTCATGAACTGCTTGACGGTTTATACCACAGGGTCAAATACCCTATCAGGCGGCAATCGCCTCGCGGCGACGGCGCCTTACCTGTAGCCAACCAATCAACCACAACAGTGCGATGGCAGGCAGCATGGCAATTTCTTTTGGCGGACGTTCAGCCGTCTGTTCAATATCATCAATGGTGAAGTCGAAATCGATACCGGCCTGCTGGGCCACACTACCGTATTCAACCATGCTCACCACGACCTTCTCGTCACTGATATCCAGCGTCAGACCCACATCACTCAGACGTGCCTCGCCTCCTTCGGCATCAGTCACCGGCAACAGCATGGTTCTGGAGACACTGTCACCATCCAGGTTGGTTCCGGAGACATGGATGCGAAGATCAGAATTGGCGGGTGCCTCAGCCATCATCGTTTCGATCTGCTGCGGTGGAATCAGCGTGACTGGCGAGTAAATCATGTCCCACCAATACCCCGGGCGGAACAGCGTGAAGGTGATCAACAACATGGCCACCGTTTCATACCAGCGGGTACGGGTCAGCCAGTAGCCTTGCGTCGCGGCCGCGAAGACCAGCATCGCTCCCACTGCCGAAGCCACGGTGATCGCAAGATGCCAGTAGCTATCAATATTCATCAACAACAGATTGGTGTTAAAGATGAACATGAACGGCAGAATTGCGGTACGAATGTCGTAGGTAAAGCCCTGGATACCGGTCTTGATAGGGTCCGACTTGGCAATTGCGGCGGCCGCAAAGGCCGCTAACCCCACCGGTGGCGTATCATCCGCCAATATCCCGAAGTAGAACACGAACAGATGGACCGCGATCAACGGCACGATCAGGCCATTTTCTGCGCCTAAATTGACGATAACCGGCGCCATCAGCGTCGAGACCACGATGTAGTTAGCCGTGGTCGGCAGTCCCATACCCAATATCAGGCTGATAACGGCGGTAAAAATCAGGATCAGGATCAGGTTGCCTGCCGAGATGAACTCGACGAAGGCGGTCATCTTCAGGCCAAGGCCCGTCAATGTCACGGTTCCTACGACAATACCCGCCGCAGCAGTGGCAACGCCGATACCGATCATGTTCTTGGCGCCAATCACCAAGCCATGAAAGAGATCTTCCCCGCCCAATTGTACCGCAGCTGGGACATTACCTTCCTTGCGGAAAATGGCGACCAGCGGACGCTGTGTGACGGTGATGAAGATCATGAACAGGACGGCCCAGAAGGCAGATAGTCCTGGAGACATGCGTTCGACAGTCAGGCACCAGACCAGCACGACAACAGGCAGCAGGAAGTAGAGACCTACCTTGACGGTCGGGCCGACAGGCGGCAGCTCATCGATGTCGCCATGATCCAGCTCAGGGAAACGAGCAGAGTAAGCAATCAATCCTACGTAGGCAGCCAGCAGCAGTGGCAACACGATATAGACAGCGCTATCACCGGCCATCGTCTTGATCCAGCCAATACCGTAGTACACCACCAGTGTCAGGATGCTCATGCCGATAAAGACGGTCAGGAAGGTAAACAGTGTCGCGATCAGGCTGGCCTTGTGAGTCCGCTTCAGCCCTTCCATACCCGCCTTGCAGGCTTCGAGATGAACGATGTAGATCAGGGCAATATAGGAAATCAGCGCTGGCAGTAGTGCATGACGAATGACGTCAAGATACGGAATGCCGACATATTCGACCATCAAGAAAGCGGCAGCACCCATGATAGGGGGAGTCAGCTGCCCGTTGGTCGACGCTGCCACTTCCACGGCAGCGGCTTTGCTTGCAGGGAAGCCCACTTTCTTCATCAGCGGGATGGTAAAGGTACCCGTTGTCACCACGTTGGCAATTGATGACCCGGAGATGATGCCGGAAAGTCCAGAAGCAACCACGGCTGCCTTGGCTGGCCCGCCACGCATATGGCCCAGCATCGAGAAGGCCATGCGGATGAAGTAGTTACCGGCACCAGCACGCTCAAGCAAGGCGCCAAATAGAACAAACAGGAAAACAAAATCTGTGGATACGCCTAGCGCAACCCCAAAGACCCCTTCCGTCGTTAACCACTGATGCCCTAGCAGCTTGTTAAGGCTAGCGCCGGCATGCGCAATGACATCCGGCATGTAAGCGCCGAACAGGCTGTACAGCAGGAAGACGCTGGCAACGACTGCCAGTGGTGGCCCGAGCGCACGTCGTGTTGCTTCCAGCAGCAACGTCAGACCGATGCCCGAGAACACCAGATCTACCGTGGTATAAGCGCCAGCACGCCGTGCCAGCTCATCACTGAATATCAGGACATAGGCAACGCCAGCCACTGCGAAGATCGCCAGCGCCCAATCATATAGCGGGATACGGTTGGCCGGTGCACCCTTGTAAGCAGGATAGGCAACGAACGCCAATGAGATGGCAAAGCAAAGGTGCACGGCACGCGCGGTGTCGGAGTTCAGCAAGGACAATGGCGATGCGTGATACAGCTGGAACAATGACCATGCCAGGGGCACAAGCCACATGAAGTGGCGTCCGAAACCAATGGGATGACGCCCACCGGTTTCCGACTCCAGCATTTCCAGCACTTCAGCATCATGGTCCGTCTTGGCGCCAGGCGCCTCAGACGTTGCTGCAGTTTGAGTTTTGGTCATTTTATGTGATCCGATCTACGCGAGTCAGGCGATGGTCGGCAATGTCATCTGGAGGTCATGCGTACAAGCCGCGCGACACGGTTCAATACAGGAGTGACATTGCCTAACCACATGCTTATCAAGCTGGTTACATCTTCAGTATGTCCGGCTTGACAGATGTTTCCATTAATTGGCTGAAATCAGGCTTCTTTCCCCTGCTCAAGCCTCGGGCATGGCCCGATCATGCACGGCGACAAACTCTGTCGTCCGCATGCACAGGGACCGCAACGAGTGCGGTCCCTGTGATGAAGCTCAATCAGGCGTGTTGAGTGCTGAGATTAGCAAGTGCATCACTCGCTCAGCAGCCCAGCTTCCTTATAGTATTGCTTGGCGCCATCGTGCAGCGGAGCAGTCAGAGATGCGCTGACCATCTCTTCTTTCTTCAGAACCTGGAAGGCCGGGTGTAGACGCTGGAACTGATCAAAGTTGTCGAACACTGCCTTGACGACTTCGTAAGCCACGCGATCTTCGACAGCAGCGCTGGAGACAATGGTAGCGCGCACACCGAAGGTGGTGACGTCATCATCGTTACCGCGGTACATGCCGCCCGGGATGGTGGCGACGGAGAAGTAGGGCTTCTCTGCTACCAGCTTGTCGACCGCAGCACCGGTGACATTGACGATGTTCGCGTCACAGGTCGTTGTCGCTTCCTTGATAGAACCGGACGGATGGCCGACGACATAGACATAGCCATCTATCTTGTTGTCGCACAGAGCAGAAGACATCTCGGATGCCTTCAGTTCAGACGCCACTGAATAGATGCTGGTGTCCTTGTCCTGAGAAGACAGCAAGGTGTCGATGGTGGAACGCTGGCCTGAACCCGGGTTGCCGATGTTCATGCGCTTGCCTTCCAGCTGATCGAACTCGGTCACACCGCTGTCCTTGCGAGCTACGACAGTGAACGGTTCCGGGTGTAGCGAGAACAGAGAGCGCAGATCTTTGTTAGGACCGAAATCAGCAAAGTCACCCTCGCCTTCGTAGGCATTGTAATGCGCGTCAGACTGGGCAACGCCCATGTCCAGTTCGCCGGTACGGATGCTGTTCAAGTTGTAGCCGGAGCCACCGGTAGACTCGACGCTACAACGAATGCCGTGTTCCGCTTTGCCACGATTGACCAGACGGCAGATCGCGCCACCGGCCGGATAGTAAACGCCTGTTACACCGCCGGTGCCAATGGTGACGAAGGTCTGTTCAGCGGCATTTGCGCCTCCAGCGATCCCCATCAGGCCAAGACCTGCGGCCGCGACCGCTACTGTCAACGACTTCTTGATCATGGTCATGTTGTAACTCCCTTTGCTGGCTTGTTATTGGTCTTACTGTCTTGCACCTGGCACGAAATCCGTACCTGCTTGCTCATGCAGCGGTAAAAATGGCTGAGAAGCGGTCACTTACCTAGGACAAGGTTGATATTTCAGTAACTTGAGGTGCATGACGCTAGGTGCAGACTAGCATAGCTGATCTCTCTGGTACGGGCCTGAAATGCTTTATGCTACGAAAGATGTATGTGCTGGCAGAAACATGTGAGAAGGCTACTTCCACAGTGTATCGGCGTAATAGAAAACTTCGCTTTATTTGCCTTATTCATTCGTACGTCATGTGGTGATTCGTGATTTAAGCTTGCTTGCAAGAGGGAGTCACGTTACTTACAAGTCCCACTGAATAGAGGCACAAAAAAGCGCCTCCCGACATCGTCGTGAGGCGCTTTTTGTAACTTCATGTGAGGCTGTCTCGAGCGTTAGCTCCGTCTCAAGACGGTCATTTAAACCATGCGTCGCGTCGTCATCAGGTGCGTGTGACGCTACGCATGGTGACGAACTCTTCCGCTGCTGTCGGATGAATGCCGACCGTCAGGTCAAACTGAGTCTTGGTCAGCCCTGCGCGCACCGCGATACCGATGCCCTGCATTATTTCACCAGCCTCGTCTCCGACCATATGAACGCCAACAACCTTGTCGGTTGCATCGTCTACGATCAGCTTCATCAGGCTACGCTCGTCGCTGCCTGACAGGGTGTGCTTGAGCGGACGGAAGTCAGCGGTATAGACGCGAATGCTGTCGAAGGTGGTGCGTGCCTCTTCCTCGCTCAATCCAACGGTACCGATGTTGGGGTGGCAGAACACCGCGGTAGCGATAGTGGTGTAATCCAGACCACCGACAACACCATCACCAAAGTGCGCGCGCACCAGATGCATGGCTTCTTCCAAGGCGACCGGTGTCAATTCTGGCCCACCGATGATGTCGCCCAGCGCCAGGATGGACGGCGTTGTCGTTTCGAAGCGTTCGTTGACGCGCACGGTGCCATCGACATTCAGGGCCACATCGACATTTTCAAGGCCAAGACCATCGATATTCGGTTTGCGACCGGTCGCGGCCAGAATGCAGTCCACTTCAAGCTGAGTACCGTCATTGAGTAGCACGTGATAGACATCACCTTGCTTGTCGATGGACGTGACCGTGGTATTGAAGTGCAGGTTGACGCCCTTCTTGGCCATCTCGTCACGCGTGAATTCACGCACTTCGTTGTCAAAGCCACGCAGGAACAGGTCGCCGCGATAGCTGAGATGAGTCTCGGAGCCCAGGCCATTGAAGATGCTGGCGAACTCAACAGAGATATAGCCTCCGCCAATGACGAAGAAACGCTTGGGGAAGCTTTCCAGATCGAAGATGCGATTAGAGTCTAGTGCATGTTCGCGGCCAGGGAAGTCCGGCAGAAACGGCCAGCCACCCGTCGCGATCAGAATCTTGGCGGCGGTGTGCTGCTCGCCATTGACGACTACAGTGTGGGCATCCGCAATGGTGGCACGTCCTTCAATCAGCGTGGTGCCGGAATTGTTGAGCATGTTGCGGTAAATGCCGTTGAGGCGTGAAATTTCGGCAGTCTTGCGATCCCGCAACGTCGCCCAATCAAAGCGCGGTGCTTCGTCGAGATTCCAGCCAAAACCAGCACTGTCCTTGAAGCTGTCATGATAGTGCGCAGCGTAGGAATAGAGCTTCTTCGGTACACAACCCACGTTGACGCAGGTGCCGCCAAGATAACGGTCTTCTGCGACAGCGACGCGCGCGCCGGTGGCAGCAGCGGTACGCGCAGCGCGAACGCCACCGGAACCGGCGCCAATGACGAATAAATCGAAGTCAAAGCTGCCTGTAGCTGGCTGAGTAGTCTTATCGGACACGGGAATCTCCTTGGTAAATTGCCGACATGGTATCAGGACTCCAGCGCCCTCGGGAGTCCCGTGGCCGGGGTAACTGTTACTCGCCCTTGACGCCGCAGGTTGACCCTATGGGTCATCGCACGGTAAAAACACTAGAGGAGCATGTTAGACAAAAGTTACAACATGCCATTAAAAGTGGCTGTTTGCCTCGCTCTGCGCAGCTTCAATCGGCGCTACGAACAAAGAGCCTCTGTACAAGACTGTTCCCCTGCCCCGTCATCCTGAAAAAAGTGGTCTCTCTGCCATGAGCAATATCGAAAAACTGCTGGAGCAAAACAAGGTCTGGGCTGAGTCCATGACCGAGCGTGACCCCGAGTTCTTCAAGCGCCTCTCTAATCAGCAGAATCCGGACTATTTATGGATTGGCTGCTCGGACTCCCGTGTACCCGCTAACCAGATCATCGACCTTCCGCCGGGCGAGGTCTTTGTTCATCGCAATGTCGCCAACCTGATTCACTACAATGACATGAATGCGCTGTCAGTGATTCAGTACGCCGTCGATGTCCTTAAGGTTGAGCACATCATGATCGTCGGCCATTACGGTTGCGGAGGCGTACGCGCCGCCATTACCGGCGGCGATAACGGCATCGTTGATTACTGGCTACACAGCGTGCGAGAACTCTACAACCTGCATTACGCTGAAATCATGGGGCTGCCACTGGGCGAGCGCGTCGATCGTATGTGCGAACTGAATGTCCGCTCTCAGGTTCAGAATCTCGCACGCACCAAGATCCTGCAGCGTGCTTGGGAACGTGGCCAGAAAATACAGGTTCATGGCTGGGTATATGGACTGTCTGATGGTCGAGTCAACAATCTGGACTGCACGATCAGCGATCTGTCACAGGTGCCGCACCTTTACCGCGTTGACCGCCTCGAACCGCTACCGCTCATTTCTGAATGAATGCACCTTTAGCATTGCGGAGTGTATAGCCATCTAGCATTCAAGAAACGCTCTACGTATAACGCCTCCTTTGTCGGGAGGCGTTATACGTTAAGGCTCCGGTAGGCCCTTACAGACCTAGACTTTGGGATAGGTTTTGGCGTTGCACCACATTGAATCAGCCAGAGAAGAATACGCCCATCAGCGCTGCATATTGAGCGGCCTAACGATATTTGTTCGCAAGACTCGATTAACTCCGCTCAGTGGTCTAACGAGCCTTCTGTGCATGCGCGCAACGCGCTTCCTTCGCCATTAATCGTGAACAATCGACGATAGCGCTTTCTTTTTAATAGGTGTATCTATCTGATAGTTAATGATTTATTGCTATTTAAAAGATCGTGGATGCTTGTCACCATCAAGATCATCCACATGATTCTTGGCTTCTGAAATACTGCCTGTGCTTCTGATGATCCCTTCGTTATTTTGCAAGATTTTCTCTTGTCGCTCAGCGCACCATCCTGGCTAGTGTTGCGTTTCTGTAGACAGGGCTATTCATGACCTGAATCCGGCTACTCAACATTTCGATTGTCTCGTTGCCAAGTGTC
>NZ_JEMF01000069.1 GCF_000591415.1 Cobetia crustatorum
GGCTCTTCGACGTTTCATGTGGATTTGGCTTCATCCAGCATGCGCCCCACGGGGCTGCCGATCAGGTAGATCATCGCAATGAAATTGCTTTCGTTTCGGTAGCCGCGAGCGCGAGATCTGGCAGCCTGAAAGAGGCCATTCATGCCTTCCAGACGTGCGTTCGTCAGGCCTGAATACCAGCGCCTCACAACCTGGTCGGCATGTCGCTCCAACGTATTGAGTGCTTTTGCCATTGGCTTGAGAAGCGTGTGGCCGGCGACTGCCTCACGCATCACATTGAGGTAATTCGTGATGCGCCAACGAGCCCCGCGCGCTGTCGGTGCGCGACGAATCCACCTCAGCTTTTCCTTGATGATCCATGCATTCGCGGTAGCCCCTTGGTCAGCAACCAGCTCCCGGAGGGCGACCATCTGCTTTTCCGTCAGGTTGTGGTTATCCATGCTTTTCAGCACTGCCCAGCGCAGGGCCTTGGGATGGGCTTTTTCTCGACGTTCCCGCTTACGCACTTCATCCAACGCCTTGGTGAACGTCTGCACGATATGGAACCAGTCAACCGTCACTCGAGCATCAGGAAGATGTTCAGCAGTGCCATTGAGGAAGGCCGGAGACATGTCACACACGACTTCAACCACATTGCCCGGGGCGCCGCCATGTGCCTCTAGAAAGGCGCTGAACGCCTTGATCGTCTCTTTGCCACGTCCTTGGACAGCAAAGATCACCGGCTCTTGTTGGCGTTGCATATCGAGAAATACGGTGACGTAACGTTGCCCTCGACGTGATGCCGTTTCGTCTACCCCGACATTGGCAACCTGAGAAAGATCCAGGTCTCCCAGCATGCGGCCTACGTAATGATGCACGATGCGCCACAAACGCTTGTCAGTGACTTCCAATTGCCGAGAGACGGCGAGCACAGGCATCTCCCTGACCAACGACATGGCAGCCTGTTCAAACAACAGTGTGAAACCACTATCAGGGCGAGCCCAGGGCACCTCGACTCGCTTGACGCCGTGCTCTGGACACCGGGTGCGAGGGACGCGGGCATGGAGATAGCAATGATGCTGGAAGAAGTTCAGGTGTCGCCAGGACTTGTCGGCAAAGTCATGCGCCGGGCATGCCTTGCCGCATTCCGGGCAGGCATAAAGGCTCCCCCGGTCGGCTTCCACGTAAAGCTCGAGACGATGCGGAGATGACGTGGTATCCAGATGCTGGTCCTTGAGTTTCCAAGGCGCTTGCAAGCCCAAGCCAAGGGTCAGGACCTGAGTACCATCCATGTCAATTCTCCAGTCTGTTCGGGGGCCCATATCCTGGACCATTCCAGGGCACTAATTCCACACCTGGCGTCGAAGAGCC
>NZ_JEMF01000070.1 GCF_000591415.1 Cobetia crustatorum
TTTTTTGATTTCAGAAGACGGGATGGCAGCCGATAGACGTGGAGGAGGTTGAGCATGCTGCAACGGATAGCTCATTCTCAGGTTGAAAGAATCTTTTATCGCATGACATCTGCATCATCGTGACGAGCGTAAAGGGGGGTAGCCAGCAGACTATCACTTGGTATTGATCAATACCGGAAGGCCGTTGAGAGCAGAGCACGGAAAATGTCCGTTCCGACGATGCCTGCGGATAGACTGCTATTTCCATTGATGTATTTGCCCACACTGCTTGTCTACTGTGGCATGCCACTGATGATTGAGGTTATTCATGCATGGCAGTTATTCCCCTCCTCTAGTGATGCTTTCGATTGTAGTGGCTGTGCTTGCATCTCATGCCGCGCTGCAACTCATCCATCAGGTTGCGTTAGCGACATCGCGTACCAGTAATCTCGGCTGGTTGCTGGGAGGGGCGCTTGCGATGGGGCTTGGCATCTGGTCTATGCACTTCATCGGCATGTTGGCATACGAGACAGGTAGGCCGATTTCATACGGGGTAGAGCTAACAGCATTATCGATGCTAATTGCGGTGTTGTCGTCGGGACTGGCGCTGTGGGTCAATACCTTACCGCGCCTGACGCTCCCTCTCTTGGCTGGCAGTGGGCTCGTGATGGGCAGTGGCACCGCGATGATGCACTACACCGGTATGGCGGCGATGCAGATGGATATGACGTATCAGTATGATGCGTTGTTGTTGTCGCTCTCGATTCTAATCGCCATTGGGGCATCGACTGCAGGATTGTGGGTCGGGGGCGTCTTCCTGCGTCAGCGCCGGCCACGCAGAGCATGTCAGGCGCTTGCAGCGGGACTGATGGGCCTGGGTATTTCCGGGATGCATTATCTCGGTATGGCAGCAATGCAAATGGTGCCTCTTGCGACCCCCCCTCTCTTGGAGCTTGTGCCTGAGGACGGCCAGCATCTCTGGCTGGCGCTTGCCATCGGTATGGCGACGCTATTGGTGCTAGGGCTGACGTTGCTGGCGATTGGAGCTGAGCAGCGTATCCGGCGCAGTCATCACTACCGCTCACGTGTTAACGATTTACTGGTGAATCGTACTCAAGAGCTGCGTCATGAGCGTGATCAGGTCGCGGTAATGTTGGACTCGATTGATGAAGGAGTGATCAGTCTCGATAGCGACGGGCTGATTCGACATATCAACCCGATTGCAGCAGGGCTGTGCGGCTGGAATCCATCACTGGCGAGAAGGCGGCCCTGGGCGCGTATTCTGCAGCTACGCCATGAAGGTACGCTCCAGTCGCTGGATGCTCAGCTTGATGGCGTATTGAGTCATGGCGAGGTAGTGCATATGTCTACTCAGACGCTGCTAGTCGCACGCGATGGGAGTGAATGTGCAGTGGAGCTGAAGGCATCACCTGTGCGCCATCGTAATGGCGATATTGATGGTGCCGTGCTGGTATTTCGCGATATCAGCTACCGTCAGGCCATGATTCGCCGCCTCAACTTCCAGGCGCACCATGACAGCCTGACAGGCTTGCATAATCGCAGCGCCTTCGATGAGGCACTGAATACATCGAATGATGATGGTGAGTGTCATCAGCTTCTATATCTGGATTTGGACTTCTTCAAGGTCGTCAATGACACCTGTGGTCATGCTGCCGGAGACACGGTGCTGCGTGAGATATCCTCTCTGATGCGCTCACATGTACGTGATTCTGATGTGTTGGCGCGCTTGGGAGGAGATGAGTTTGCCATCCTGTTGTATCGCTGCACTCGGGAGCAGGCAATGGAGCGGGCCGACGCATTGTGTGTCGCAGTAGGTCAGTACCGTTATTACGATGAAGGGCGTCCGTTCCAGCTGGGAGTCAGTATCGGTGTGGCGCCAAAAGGGGGAGAGCACCAACCTCTGATGTCCTGCGTCAAGCCGATGCCGCCTGTTATATAGCCAAGCAGAATGGACGTAATCAGGTGCACGGCTATTTGGACGGTGATGCCAGTCTTGAGCGAGCGCAGCGCGAAGTGCAATGGCTACCGTTGCTGCATGAGGCATTGGAGCATAATCGCTTCACGCTTTATATCCAGCCGATTCGTTCACTGAGTGCGCCGGCCGAACAGCCTTACTATGAAGTACTACTGCGCTATATCAGTGATACGGGGGAGCATCTTGCACCTGCTCATTTCATGGCCACTGCGGAACGTTTTGGCTTAATGTCTGCTATTGATATCTGGGTCGTCACTGAGGCACTTCAGGTGCTGGAGGCAGATGATGGGCGCATTGAGCCGGATGCCATTTTGGCGATCAATCTCTCGGAGCAGAGCCTGGGAGATTTGAAATTACGTGATCAGTTGATTGAGCTGGTGAGCCAGAGTTCGGTTGAGCCTCAGCGGTTGTGTTTTGAGATTACCGAAACGGCTGCCATCAGAGATTTGGCACAGGCCCGTGAATTCATCTATAGCCTTCGCCGCTTGGGGTGTAGCTTCTCGCTGGATGATTTTGGTAGCGGCATGTCTTCCTTTGCCTATCTCAAGGAGCTACCGGTCAATCAGCTCAAGATAGACGGCGCCTTCGTTCGCAACCTCACTCGTGACAGTCTGGATGCCGCCATTGTCTCTGCCATCTGCCAGATCTGTGCTCAGGTGGGTATTATCACGGTGGCAGAATATGTCGAGCATATTGAGCTGCTACCAGCACTTGAAAAGATTGGCGTCGATTTTGTGCAGGGTTATGGCGTAGGTCGCCCCAAGCCACTGGGCTCCCCTCTTTCCCCAGGCACACCACATGACAACGGGCCTGCAGCCAGCTTGCAAGGTTGATAGAATGTGGCCTTTGCATCGATGCCTCTTGCATCGATGCGCCTGTTTGCTGGAGTGTGCCTGTGAAACTCTTGCTGCTTGATGCTGGGCATTGCCTGAGCCTTGGCTTGGCGCGTACGGCCAGTTCGCGCACTGATCTTGAGCTTAATGTCGTCGATGCTGATCGTATTGGCGCAACGGATATTCGTGCTTGTCAGGCGGATGTCGTCATCGTGCCGCCATTTGTCAGCCCGGCTGATGCTGCACCAGCAGATGTCACCGCTCACGCTGAGGCGGTAGAAGCGGTGCTGGCTGCCTGTATCGAGACGGATACTCCGCTGGTGTGGTGCGTGGCTGATCAGATGTTCGAGCAGGGTGGAGAGGGTCTGCTAGATGAAGAGGAAGTTCCTTCGCCTATCGATACTGCTCTGCGACGCGTCATCGCGACGGGGGACCGGATCCGCGCTGAGCTGCCGCATCATCTGATCGTACGCCTTGGTCCACTGTTCGGCCCCGATGGTCGAGATGCTTGGCTGCCGACGTTGATCGAGCGCTTACTGGCAGGAAAAGAAATTCGTGCTGCCGAAGATGTCATACTGTGCCCGACCAGTGTCGATGCAGTGGCGATGGCCTTGATAGGAATGTTGCAGCAGCAACGTTGTGGCGCAGACTCCTGGGGTGCCTATCATCTGGCCGGTACCGAGCCTATCAGCACCTATGCTTTCGTGAGTATCGTGCGCACTCAGCTAGTCACGCGTCTTGAAGGTATTGGCGAAGCGGTTACGCCGGGCTCGCTCAAGGCACTGACGCTGAATTCAGGTACGCCCCTTCGCCGAGTTCTCAACTGCCGACGCGTACTAGAGACTTTTGGTGTCCATCAGAAGCCATGGCGTCTTGAGCTCTCTCGTTTGCTGGATGATTGGATTGCGCAGCGCGCACCGACCGCCCCTATTTCTGACCCTACCTGACATGCGGAGATCAAGCCTGTGAATGCGGTGCGTAGTGTGTTGTTTTACTTTGGTTATTTTATGGCGCTGCTGCTGAGCGCCGTAGTACTGGTACCGCTGGCCGCCTGTTTGCCGCTTCAGGCACGTTATCGTGTATTGCACAGTTACAATCACATTGTGCTGTGGTGGTTTCGTTTGACCTGTGGCGTCACTGTAAACGTCAGCGGCCGTGAACAGGTTCCCGAAGGCGCTTGTGTGCTGCTGGCCAATCATCAAAGCGAGTGGGAAACCATCTATCTTCAGGTCGTAAAGCGTCCGTTGTGTACTGTGCTCAAGCAGGAATTGCTCAAGATTCCTGTCTTTGGATGGGGCTTGAAGCTGCTGGAGCCGATACCGCTGGACCGCACTCAGCCTGCCAAGGCACTCAAACAGGTGCTGACCGTTGGCACGCAGCGCCTGAAGGATGGCTTCACCGTACTGATCTTCCCTGAGGGAACTCGCATCGCGCCGGGCCACCGTAAGAAGTTCAACAAGTCCGGTGCTGCCATCGCGTGTCGTGCAGGCGTACCGGTCGTGCCAGTTGCCCACAACGCTGGTGAAATCTGGCCCAACGATAGTTGGATCAAACAACCTGGTACGCTCAATGTCGTATTTGGTCCTGCCATCGAAACGACAGGACGTAAGCCGGACGTGGTAGTCGCTGAAGCTGAGGCGTGGGTTGAGGCAACGCTGGCGGAAATCTCTCAGGTGCAGCGCCCACCGCTAGAGGCCGAAGCTCCGGCGGATAGTGTCGGTGCCTAGTTTTTGACGCCATGCCAGCGTCAAGGTAATCCCCGCAGTATGCGCCAACAAAAAGGCCGCCCCGAAGGGCGGCCTTTTTACATCGTACCGGTTACTGCATGACGGCCTTTCGCACTGATCAATCCTGGAAGCGTTCCAGAATCAGGCAGGCATTGGTACCACCGAAGCCGAAGCTATTAGACAGTACACGATCGATCTTCACGCCGTCACGACGAGTCGTGACGATGTCGAGACCAGCAGCACGGTCATCCAGTTCACTGACATTGGCGGAGGCGGCAATGAAGTCGTTCTCCATCATCAGCAGTGAATAGATGGCTTCTTGCACGCCAGTCGCACCCAGCGAGTGGCCAGTCAGCGATTTGGTCGAGCTCATCGCCGGGCTGGCTGCACCGAAGACTTCCTGAATGGCTTTGAGTTCGGCGACATCACCCACTGGCGTCGAGGTGCCGTGAGTATTGATGTAGTCGATCTTGCCATTTACGGTTGCCATCGCCTGACGCATGCAGCGTGCTGCACCTTCGCCGGACGGAGCGACCATATCGTGGCCATCGGAAGTCGCGCCATAGCCAGTCACTTCGGCATAGATCTTGGCGCCGCGTGCTTGGCATGCTCCAGCTCTTCCAGTACCAACATGCCGCCACCGCCTGCAATGACAAACCCATCGCGGGTCTTGTCGTACGGACGTGAGGCTGTTTCCGGTACATCGTTGTAGCTGGTGGAGAGGGCTCCCATGGCGTCGAACAGGCAGGACAGGGTCCAGTGCTCTTCTTCACCGCCACCGGCAAACACCACGTCCTGCTTGTTCAGCTGAATCTGTTCAACCGCGCTGCCAATACAGTGAGCCGACGTCGCACAAGCTGAGGAGATCGAATAATTGAGCCCCTTGATCTTGAACGGTGTGGCCAGACAGGCAGAAACGGTGGAACCCATGGTGCGGGTCACACGGTACGGTCCGACACGACGCAGGCCCTTGGCACGCATGATATCTGCAGCCTCGACCTGATTCGCGGAGGAGGCGCCGCCCGAGCCAGCGATGAGGCCGGTACGCTCGTTTGAAACCTGCTCTTCACTGAGGCCAGAATCGGCAATCGCCTGCGCCATGGAGATGTAGGCATAAGCTGCCGCATCACCCATGAAGCGCAGTTGCTTGCGATCGATATGGTCCTCGAGGTTAATGTCGACAACGCCTGCAACTTGGCTACGGAAGCCCAGTTCGGCGTATTCCTCTTTGCGGCGGATACCAGAACGCCCTTCGCGGAGCGAATCCAGGACCTGCTGGCGATCGTTGCCCAGGCAGGAAACAATGCCCAGCCCGGTGACTACCACTCTACGCATGGGAGCCTCCCGTTCAGAAGTTCGCAGTGGAGGTGAACAGACCGACGCGAAGGTCGTTGGCCTGATAGATGTCGCGGCCATCAACAGTCACTGTACCATCAGCAATGCCGAGGATCAGCTTGCGAGTAATGACTCGCTTGATGTTGATGGTATAGGTCACTTTCTTGGCCGTCGGCAAAACCTGGCCAGAGAACTTGACCTCACCGCAGCCCAGTGCGCGGCCGCGTCCCGGATTGCCGAGCCAGCCGAGGTGGAAGCCTACCAGTTGCCACATGGCATCAAGACCCAGGCAGCCAGGCATCACCGGATCACCCGGGAAGTGGCAGTCAAAGAACCACAGGTCCGGGGAGATATCCAGCTCAGCAATCAGCTGGCCTTTGCCGTGGCTACCGCCTTCCTCACTGATGTGAGTGATGCGATCAAGCATCAGCATGTTAGGGGCAGGCAGTTGAGCATTGCCTGGGCCGAAGAGTTCGCCCTGGCCACAGGCCAGCAGCTCGTCGTGAGTAAAGGAGTGTTGCTTGGTCACTGAGTCATTCCGAGTAGCGGGATGGTTATACCGTACGAGGCGCATCGGCGCCCGAATGGGGCTAGTCTAATGGCTGGCCCCCGTGAATGCACGTGGGGGTCAGACTAAAGGGCAGGAGGGCAAGGTGCAAATATGTCCTACAGCTTGGACTGCAGCGGTCGATAGGACGAGGTGTATCACCAGTGTGGCATAACATTCTCATGCAGGTGTCGACAGTTCGAGAAGTCTCGAGTCGAAGGTCGCCAACCCATGACAATGATGTTCCCTTGATATTATCCCTTTGACCGAGAGTCTCGTATGTGGCCGCAAGCCTCTTTCAACCGGGATTGAGCGCCTTGTTGGCTATGAAGCTGGTCAGCTGTCTCTTGCCGCAGCGTGATAGAGTTGTGAGGCATCAGGCATCAGCTCTGTAAAGCGATAAGGGTCTGGCAGTCAGGTCGTTGACCGGCCTGGATGCAGGCGAGTAATGCCTAGGCACAGCCCAGCCCAGATCAGTGCCTGCACCGGTAGCAGCCAATCTGCAAGCCCGATGCCCGCGAGCTGCGCGCCACCGTAGTAGGAGAGTGGAGCACTGACGGCTCCGCCTACTGCTGCCAGCCATGGACGCTGCCATAGCCAGGAGAGCGCGTGATGAATGGTGCTAGCGAACAGTGGCCATAACCACCACATCCAGACGGGCAGCGGTAGCCAGGTAGTAATGCCATCAGAGGCCTGTGCTGGCAGTGTATATCCGCCTGCCAATGACAGGCTGCCATCAACCACCATTCCCAGTGCTGTAAAGCCGATCAGCCAGCGTAATTCCCGCATACGCTGATGAGCAGGAACCACTATTGTCAGATGAAGTACCAATATCAACGGCGCTACCAGTGTGGCGATTAGCGGCCCTCCCATGACACAACTGAACCAACCGAGCTGAAACAGCCCGGCATTGAGTAGTGCGCGTGCCTGAGGTGCCAGCATGCTCAGGCGTTCCAATCTGTCAGGCCGACCTGGGCTGGACGTGCGCCAGGCCCGCCCATCAATAACTGACAAGTACCGATGGTGCGCTCACGGAACCCCCCTTCGCAGTAAGCCAGATAGTAGCGCCACATGCGGACAAAGCGCTCGTCATAACCCTGCGCGTAAACCTCTCCCAATCGTGACTCAAAGCGCTCCCCCCCATGCCTTCAGAGTGGCCGCATAGTGCAACCCGATATCTTCGAGCTGCAGCAGGTTGAGCTGAGTGTCGCGCTGCATGGCGGTCAGAATGGCACCATGTGAGGGCAAGAAGCCGCCGGGGAAGATGTAGCGCTTGATGAAGTCCATCTCGCGGCGCGCGGCCGCAAAACGCTGGTCACGGATCGTGATGGCCTGCAGAGCGATCAAGCCATCATGTGTCAGCAGGCGCTCGAGCGTCTTCAGGTAGGTAGGCAGGTACTGGTGGCCCACGGCTTCGATCATCTCCACCGAGACGATGCGGTCGAAGCGACCTTCCAGTGCTCGATAATCCTGCTTGAGCAGAGTGATGCGATCTCCAAGCCCTTCCTCGGCAATTCTCTTCGCCGTGTAGGCATGCTGTTCATCGGAGATCGTGGTGGTAGTGACACGACAGCCACGCGTCTTGGCGGCGTGCAGGGCAAGTCCGCCCCAGCCTGTCCCGATCTCCAGCAGGTGATGATCTGGCCCCAGCTCTAGCATGTCGAACAGCCGCTCCAGTTTGTGAGCCGACGCCTCCTCCAGGCTGGCCTCTGGGTGAGGGAATACAGCAGAGGAATACATGCGATGTTCATTATCGAGAAACAGCGTGAACAGGTCGTTGCCGAGATCGTAATGGGCCGAGATGTTGCGCTTCGAGCCCTGCAATGTATTGCGCGCCAACGCATAAGCCACACTGAGTGCCCACTTGGAGAAGCGTGAGGTACCGCTATCCACGGAGCTATTGACCTGCTCCAGGTTGAAGGCGAACAGACGGATAAGACCGACGAGATCATCCGCTTCCCATTGGCCGTCCATGTAGGCTTCTGCGGCAGCAACGGTGCCCCCCAATGCCATGCGCCGCCAGGCGCGCGAGTCGTTGATGCGCAGCGTGACATTGCGCGGCCCACCCTTGCCCAGCATGTGGCATTCATGGCCTTCCAGTACGGTCAAGGTGCCACCCTCCAGCGAATCCAGCATGCGTAACAGGCGTGGACGCAGCAGACGAGTCAGACGGTCCGTCGAAAGACGGGTCGTCGAAGGACGGGGCGGTACGGATTCGAAATGACTCATGATGATGGGTTCCTCATGACAGGTACTGAGACTATGACTGGGTGCGTGGGCGATCGAATATCGGGACACGCTTGATCGCCAGACGTAGCGCTTCGAAATGAATGCCTGCTACGGTCTTGAGCGTCATCCAGGGGAAGCGCAGTAACAGTCGGGTCAGGGCGCGAGGGGTTGCCGGCTCGAGCGCCAGGCTCAGGCTTGCATCGAAGACGACCTGTTTGGGAATACGCCTCGTGTCATCGGTGAGTGGGTGGTTTTCCATGTGTAGCAACAACTGACCATCGGAAGGATCATTGAAGCGCCAGTGATAGCGCATGCCCATCGGCATGAAGGGCGACACATGCATGCGCTTGTCGAAGCATGCTGCCTGAACACGGCGCTGCGTATCAGTACGCCAGGCGTATAGCACTCGCTCGCCCCACGGAATACTGGTGACTTCGCCGAGTACGGCACCTAGCTGACCTTCTTGGGTATAGAGGTAGTAGAGCCGAATCGGATTAAAGCCAACGCCGAAATGTCGTAGCTGTGTGAGCAGAAAGATACGTCCTGTGGGCAGTAGGGCGTCATCGCCCGCGCGTGTCAGTTCACGAGCGCAAGCTTCGCGGACTCGCTCCTCGAGAGAGCCGGCAGATAGGCCATGGATACTTGCCGGCAGATGATCACGCTCGCGGAAGGCCAGCGGCGCAGCGTGACTGGCGCTAATGAATCGTTGGCCATTCATCAGCATTGGCATCTCATCCAGTGCTAGCCAAGCCATGGCCACGCGATAGCGAAAGGCATGCTCACGGGGCGAGTGGCGTCGATGACGCAACGTGCCGTAGCCGATGCAGCTGGCGGGTGTCATCAGTCGTCTGCCTCGCTGGCGCCTAGAGCTTCTGCGACCCGCAGGCACTCCATACACCGTCTTCATGGAAGCCGTTACGCCACCAAGCGCCACAGAAATGCGTACGCCCCACTGGACCTCCTACATAGCCTTCGACCGCCGAAATCTCGGCAAAACGTGCCTTGGCCGCTTCTGCGTGTAGCGTGAAACGGGGGTGGTCATAGGCATAACGCCCAAGCACCTTGTCTGGATCAATGGCGTCGCTATCGTTGAGCGTCACGCAGAAGGTATCGCGTGGTGGATGCTCGGCATCGTCGAGGCACTGCAGGATATTCATGTCATAGGTGACGCTGACACGCTGTGCATCTTCTCTGCCATCGAGGCGATAGTTCCAGCTCGCCCAGGCAGCTCGTCTTTTGGGCAGGAGGGAGGTGTCAGTATGCATGACCACTTCATTGCGCTGGGTCGTGATGGCCGAAAGGACCTCGCGTTCGACATCGCTGGCATCGCCCAGCAGCGCGAGAGCCTGTGGTGCATGGCAAGCCAGCACGACTTGATCGAAGCGTTCGCTGCGACCATCGGAGTGCTCCAGCGTCACGCCGTCTGTATCCCGAGTGATACGGCGCAGTTCGCAGCCGAGATGGATGCGTTCGGCATAGGGCTCGGTCAGCCGGGGAATGTAGGCGCGTGATCCTCCTTCCAACGTAAACCACTGAGGGCGGTCATTGACTGACAGCAGGCCATGGTTACGGAAGAAGCGCACAAAAAAGATCAGCGGGAAGCCTGCGATGTCCTCAATGCTGGCGGACCAGATGGCAGCACCCATCGGCAGTAGATAGTAGTCGCGGAATACCTGTGAGTAGCGCTTGGTATCAAGATACTCACCCAGCGTCGCGCCTTCGGTCAGTGCGCCATTGTCGAGGTCAGCGGCGGCTTGAGTGTTGAAGCGCATGATGTCGCGCAAGAGGCGGTAGAAGCGGGGGCGCAGCACATTGCGCTTCTGGGCGAACAGCGACAGCAGAGTGTGGCCGTTGTACTCGAAGTCCTGAGTGGTCGAGTGCACCGAGAAGCTCATCTCAGTCGGCTGATACGCTACTCCGAGCTGCGCTAGCAGGCGCTGGAAATGAGGGTAGGTACGATCATTGAAGACAATGAAGCCGGTATCGATTGCCCATTCGCGTCCATCAGGAGTTTCCACGTCCATGGTGGCGGTATGGCCCCCCAGCCGCTCCGCAGATTCGAAGACATGCACCTCATGATGACGGGCGAGGTAGTAGGCCGCCGCCATACCACTGATACCACTGCCAATTACGGCAATGCGTTGGCGAGGCAAGCCTGCCGATGAACGCGAAGAGGATGTATTCATGCCACTCCTGATATGAATAAAAGTATGTCCACAAAGGCGACTGACAAGTACTGGGTAGCAATATCTTGATTGGCAGAGAATGCCTTGGGTCAACTACGCGTCATGCGTAGCCCAATACGCCGCCGTAATGGCTGCGGCAGAATGCCTAACAGCTTGACCAGCAGAGTGAAGCGCTTAGGAAAATGTATATCGAGTCGATGCTTGGTAAGTCCCTTGAGAATGGCCTCCACGGCTTGCCCGGTGGTCACTTGCATCGGCATCGGAAAGTCATTGCGTTCCGTCAGCGGCGTTTTCACAAATCCCGGATGAATGATGCTCACATCGATGTTTTGTGCATCCAGGTCCAATCGCAGTGACTCAAGGAAGTAGCTGAGTGCCGCCTTTGACGCGCCGTAAGCTTCGGCGCGTGGCAGCGGTAGATAAGCAGATGCACTGGAAACGGCTGCCAGTTGTGGGCGTTCACCGCCCTCGGCGACTGCTACGCGCAATAGCGGTAGCGCGCTTTCGATGACATCAATGGCAGCGTGAAAGTTTGTCGCAAATACCCGCTGCACGAGGTTTGCCTCAAAATCACGGGCATCGAGATATTCACAGGTGCCGGCATTGAGCAGCAGCATGTCCAGGCCGCCGAAACTTTCCTCTATCTTCACTGCAGCCTGACAGATGGCGTCGCGATCAGTGAGGTCTAGTGTCACCACCAGTGCCTCGCCCGGTCCATTGGCAGCTGTCTGGGCGAGCGCTTCCAGCTTGTCGGTCGAGCGCGCACTGATGGCGACTCGATGGCCGTCGGCCAGCAGTCGTCGCGCCAAGCCTTCTCCGATGCCGGAACTGGCACCTGTCAGCCAGATACGTTTGCGTGCGGCTGGTTGGGGGGGCGTACCATGACTGGTCATTCAATCTCCTTGGATGACATCCTGCTGGGAGTAACGTCTGTTATGCATATTCAGATGCCACTGCCATCTTCCATTGCACTATCTACTGCTTGCTGAACTGCCGGCTGCACTTTCTGTTGCACTCACCCTAGCCGGCGCTTGAGTAGGCCAATCACGTTACGCAGGACAGGCAGTTGCTCGTAAAGCAGCTCGCTAGCATCAAAGAAATCGCGATGATGAATGACGTGCCCCTCATGAAACTCGAGCCGTGATGCCCCTTCTACTGTTATGTCCAGCCCGCGATTCAGACGCGGGTGGCGGTAGGTCATGGTCCAGCTCAGCCACGCTAGCCCCGACTCATGACCTTCGTCCCCACTGTTTAACGGCCCGAGCGGCTGATGAAAGGCAAACTCGATCGAGTCGACATTGGCATAAAGTTCGGCGAAGTAAGCGTTGAGGGCACGAATGCCCTGCACTTCATGTAGTGGATCACGGAAGGTTATATCAGTGGCATAGACTGATTTCAGCAGTTCTGTAGAGGTCTTGTCCAGCTTTTCGTAAAGTCGGCAGACGCGTATCAATGCCGGACTCATGTCTTGGGGGAGTGCCTGCATGACAATGATCCTGGGTAGGAGGTGAGAGAGTGCGAGTGATTCTGCTCTTCCGATAATCACGCAAATCGCAAGATCAATTGCCTTTTGACAGTGCTTTGAAGGCATCTAGTGCACGCAGGCGAGCCGCCTTGTGATCGACGATCGGGCGCGGATAGCCGCACGCGTGACGATCTTCATCACTGGGTTGATGACGGCGCTTGGCGGGCAGGCTGGATAATTCTGGTACAAGACTGGCGATGAACTCAGCGTCCTTGTCGAAGCGCTCGCCCTGCGTCGTCGGATTGAAAATTCGGAAATAGGGCGCCGCATCGGTGCCGGTAGAAGCCGCCCACTGCCAACCACCATTGTTGGCGCCGAGCTCACCATCAACGAGATGTTCCATGAAGAAGGCTTCACCGCGTCGCCAGTCGATCAGCAGATGCTTGGTCAGGAACATCGCCGTTACCATGCGCAAGCGATTGTGCATCCAGCCTGTGCTGGTCAGTTGGCGCATGGCGGCATCGACGAGTGGATAACCGGTACGGCCCTCGCACCAGGCGTCGAAGCCTGCATCATCATCACGCCAGGCAAGTGCTTCGGTATGGCGCTGGAAGGGTCGGTGGCGATTGACGCGCGGGAAGCCGATGAGGATGTGCTGATAGAACTCACGCCAGATCAATTCATTGACCCAGGCCGTCAGGCCGACATCGCCATCGGACAGGCTGCCGTTTTCTGCCAGTACCGCTGCGTAACACTGGCGCGCCGAAATCATGCCTAGCGCCAGATAAGCGGATAGCTCACTGGTGCCGCGCGTAGCCGGTAGATCGCGTTGTTCATGGTAACGACGAGCCCGGAAGGTCATGAAGCGTTCGAGGCGCTCCTGGGCCGCGTCTTCGCCTGCGGGCCACAGGCTGGCATCCACTGGCACGGGAAGATCGTGTGGCAGGGGAGGAATCGCATCGCCCTGGATGGCCTGGCCGTGTGGATCGAGCGGAGTCGCTTGTACCCCGGGAGCAGGAGCCAGCTTGAGTCGACGCGCCACGAGGTCTTTATGCCAGCGTTTGGAAAACGGCGTGAAGACACCGTAGTAGTCGCCTTTTCCGGTCAGCAATTCGCCCGGTGCGAAGGCGATCATGTCGGTGTAGTGATGCAGGCGAATATCCAGATCAGCGAGACGCCGGCGGACGGCCGCGTCGCGTATCTGCTCATTGATGGCGTACTCATCATTGAAGTGCAGCGCCGCAACGTTCAGTGATGCGCAGAGCGCTGCCAGTACCTCGGGAATCTCTGCAAAGGTGTCGCAGTCGATTACCTTGAGAGGTATGTGGTAGCCAGCGAGCGCCTGCTGCAGCACGTGTAAGCCACGGCGCAGAAAGTCGAGCTTGTTGGCACCGTGACCATGCTGTCGCCATTGCGGATAACAGGGCGTGACCACCACTACCACCGGGCCACGCTCCGCGGCGGCCGCAAGCGCGGTGTTGTCATGTACGCGTAGGTCGCTGCGCAGCCAGACCAGCTGCAGGGATACCTCCGCAGATGCGGAGGAGTCGGGAGAGGTAGAGGAAGTGGGCATGCAAACTCCTTGGCGATGATGACGTAAGTCTCGCGCAGGAGTGTTGAGCTCAGCGGGCTATCAGCGACCTTAAGCGAGCAACCGCCTGAATGGGGTCGGCGCCTAGGCCTTCAACAGGCCCACCCACCAGCTCCTGCTGACGAATTTGGGCTGCCGGGCCGGTGATGGCCAACGGCACTGACAACTGTTCTGCCACGCGCGGTAGCTGGCGGCGCATGACATCGGTACGTTCTGCCTGAGTGCCGACCAGAATCACGGCCTGTGCTTGAAGGCGTTCAGCCGCCAGTGGCAGCTCGGCCAGCGGCAGCGGACCATCCAGCAGACTGACGTGATAGCCGGCGTCGCTGGCGACCAGTGCAAACAGTAACAACCAGCACAGTCCCGGCTCGTCGGGCAGACGTGTCACCGTGATATGTGGGGCGTGGCGTTCCTGATTGGCAAAGACCAAGCGGGCACCGACGCGCGAGCGCAAGAAGCTCTCGAAAAAGCACTGGGACAGGCGTACACCAAAGGTGGCGTTGCCACGTTCTTCCAGCTGCTCGACCAGTGGCCGCCACAGACGCTCAACCACACTACTGACCGGATACAGCGCGAGGCTCTGGTTATAGAGCTCTGCCAGCCGCGTCTCGTCCAGTGCGTCAATCGCAGCCATCGCCAGCTGCTGTTGGCCGCTCCAGCTGCCTTCATCAGGCATCGGAGCCGCTTCCGGTTGTGGCTGGTCGAGTAGTTCGCGCACCTGACTGACTGGCACACCGCGGTTGAGCCACTGCAGAATATGCTCAATGCGCTCGATATCCTCACGGGCATATAGACGATGCCCCTTGGGAGTGCGACGCGGTTCGATCAGCCCGTAACGACGCTCCCAAGCTCTCAGCGTGACCGAGTTGACGCCGGTCAGGCGTGAGACTTCGCGGATCGGAAAGAGCGGAGAGCTGGCAATTTCCGTGGCCTTGTCAGTCATGAATGGTGTTACCTCTTGCGGTGACGAGGCATCCCGGATGAAGCACAGGTCAGGGCGACACAGAGTAAAAAAGTGGCGCGCTCACAGAACTGCGGGATACCGGCAATGCATCTTGTGCACTAGCTGTACATGTGGGCATCAGGATGGCGCAGCAGCCTGACCCTGACAAGTGGCATATACCGTCAAACTGCGTCGCATCGTCAACACGCATGCTCAGGTAGCGCACCGCACCGCACCGCTGGTGGTGGCCGTCACGCCGTCACTTTTCGTGCAATATCTTAGTGGTCCTGTTGCTCCACAATCTGAATCAAGGCCTCGACAAAGGCAGGGTGTGCGCCCACAGGGTCCAGCAGCGTGATGGGGCATTCCGGGTGTTCGCGCTGAGAAACCTCGAGCATTGTCGGTACGTCTTCACGTAGATGCCGACCCGCCGCAAAGAACAATGGCAGGATGTCGATACGTGTCGCGCCGTGGGCTGCCAGTGCATCGATAGTATCTGTCAGCAGCGGATCACATAGCTCCATGTAAGCCAGGCGTGTCGGACGCTTCAGTCGTGTTGCCAGTGCGGTCTCGAGCGCCTCAAACGGCTCGCGCCAGCGTGGGTCTCGTGAGCCGTGGGCCAGCAGGATCAGGGCGTCGCTGCTATCGGGAGTGGTGGTCATGCAAGCTTCCTCGTGAATAGGGCATCGGATGCAGCGTATCAGTTACCGGTGTGCTGCTGGCCAGCGGCATTCGCTGGCGGCTCTTTCCGCTACTTTCTTGGCTCAGCCATCAGCTGCTCGGCGGCTTCACGTCCGGATAGCCAGGCATCTTCGACACGGGGGCCACGCAGACAATCACCGGCAAGTATCAAGCCGTGCTGGCTTGCGGTGTGTTCGAATGCAGTCTGTGGCGCGCATTGGGTCGGATGAGCATAGCGCCAGCGATGCGCCGTCAATGTGATCCTGCCCTCATGCCAGTTCTTCGGTAGCGTGGCGATCTCAGGAAGCGCCTCAAAGGCTTGCCAGAGAGCGGCAGTGACCTGCTCGGGACTGTCTTCAAGATGCGCTTTACTCCAGCCTGCAGTCGCCAGAATACTCAGGATTTCCTGAGCGGGTGTGCGAGTCTGGTCGTCTTGGGCATTGCGCAGCGCAGCGCGTCCCGGGCGCGAGTGCTGACGCATCACGCAGCGCAGTGGCACGTCATTGCCACGACTCACCAATAACCCCTGCCAGTCCTGCTGGCCCCCCAGTGCGGGCAACGTTGTATCGAGCGCTGCCATTACTGTCCAGGTGGGCGCCATCTCTACCTTTGCCAGTACTGCGCTGAGGCGAGGTGCCAAGGAGTCCACTGAGCGCGCCACCCCATTTTCGTCAGTCCCTGCCGTGGCGAGTAGCGCGCTGGCTTGGGGGGCTGGTGCCGTGATCATGACGCGATGAAAGGGACCATGCAGTTCACCCTCGACAGTCTCCAACTGCCAACGACCCTCTTCGGTCGGTATCAGCCGCGTGACGCGTGCATTGGCGTGAAACTGCACACTGGATGGCAGCCGCTCGCTCAGATATCGGGTCAGCGCGCTCATGCGTGGGCTGGCCACGAAGCGTGGTGGCTGCTGGTCCTGCAAGGGCTGCCATCCTTCGTCACCAAGCCCTAGTAGCCGCTCGCCCCACGGCGCGACAATGCCAGCCGCTTGCCAGTCGTTGAGCGCTGCAATGAAGCGTGGATCATGTGCCGTGAAGTATTGGGCTCCGATATCGATGGGTCCATCCGGTGTGCGGCGACTCGCGAGACGTCCACCAGGGCCACGTGCCTTCTCAAAGAGAGTGACCGCATGGCCGGCGGCGGCCAGATGAGCGGCAGCAGACAAGCCGGCGATACCGGCACCGATGATGGCGATGGACGATACTGACATCGAGCGACCTCTGTGAACGGCGGCATATACGTGCCGGATAAAGATGTGCTGCGCTGAAGTTAACTTCTTGGCACTCAATTGTACAATAAAGGTATAGTTTTGGTAGGAGAATTGAGAGGTACAGTATTCGCAGATGAAAAAGAGAAAAATATTGTCGGAAAGCCTGATGACTCGTGATGAGTCACGGCCAGCGTCGCCCAGCGGCAAGGAGAAACAGCATGCGTATCTTGATCACTGGTGGCACCGGCTTTGTGGGGCAGGCCCTATGCCGTCTCCTGGCCAAGGCTGAACATTCACTGGCCGTCGTGTCACGTAATCCTGAGCGTGCCGAACGTGCACTTGGCGCTCAGGGCATAACCGTCACGGCAGCCGATACTCCGCTGGCCTTCAAGGACTGGCAGCCAGAAGCGATCGTCAATCTCGCCGGAGAGTCTATCGCCGGACGTCGCTGGAGTGATGCGCACAAGCGCGAGCTACGGGAGTCGCGCCTGAACATCACCGAGCATCTCGTGATGCTATGCGAGCAGCTAGCAGTCGAAGGACATCCGCCGCAGGTGATGGTGTCCGGCTCAGCGATGGGCTATTACGGCGCGCAGCCCAAAGCAGGTCAGCCGGGTGATGTCGAGATCGATGAGCAGGCCACGCCTCACGATGATTTCAATCATCGTCTGTGCCGTGATTGGGAGGCCGCTGCCATGCCAGTGACGGATAGCGGCGTTCGACTCGCGATCATCCGCATCGGGCTGGTGATGGAGGCGGATGGTGGCACGCTGGCCAAATTGCTGACGCCGTTCCGCTTTGGTCTCGGTGGACGACTCGGTGATGGTCGTCACTATATGCCGTGGATTCATCGCCATGACCTGATTCGCATCATCGAGCGCCTATTGACGGATACCACGCTGAGCGGTGCCTTCAATGCCAGCGCACCGCATCCTGTTACCAATATGGGGTTTACCCATGCATTGGCACGGGCACTGGGACGACCGGCGATCCTGCCGTTGCCGGCGACAGCGCTCAAATTAGGATTGGGTGAGATGAGCACGCTGTTGCTGGAGGGTGCGCGCATGGTGCCGGCTCGTCTGGAAGAGGCTGGTTTCCGTTTCGATTACCCGACACTCGACGTGGCGTTCGCCGATATCCTGGGCAAGGACTGAGTGGCCATGCGCTATACATGGCGTGATCAGAAGGGGAGTGGCGCTTCCAGTACCAGAGGTGCTTCGTCACTGTCGGGGGCTGGTGGAATCACCAGCCGTGCGGCATGTAGAAGTAGGCGGGGGCTGGTATTCAGTGCTGCGCCGCGTGCATAGAAGGCATCGCCGATGATGGGGTGGCCCAGTGCCAGCATATGCAGCCGCAACTGATGCGAGCGACCAGTGTGCGGTGTGAGCAGCACCCGTGAACAGGACAGCATCTGTGGTGTGCCATCCGGTCGCTTTCCCTCAAGTGCCAGGTGCTGCCCAACCTGATAGTGGGTCAGCGCGGATTTGCCCAGCGTGATGTCGACGATCTGCAGGGGGCGACGCGGCCAGTCACAGCGCAGTGGCAGCGCAATGCTGCCCTCTGCGGGGGTAAGGAATCCGGCGACGATAGCGACATAACGCTTGTCGATGGTGCGCGACTGAAACAGTCGTGACAGCCGTCGCTGCCCCTCGACATTGCGCGCGACCAGCAATACGCCGGAGGTGGCGACATCGAGACGATGTACCGCACGGGTGTCGCTGCTTAGCTGACACAGGCGCGAGTACACACTGTCGAAGCGAGACGGGTCACGGCCCGGCACTGAAGGTAGCTCGGCAGGCTTGTCGATCGCCCACCAGTCATCGCCAGCCGCCAGTAGCGATAAGCCCAGCGTTGCCACACGTTCACGCTCCTCTTGCAGGCGATTATCTTGCCAGCCTAGGTGATGAGAGGCATGGCCGGTGCTGGAAGTCGCGGGTGTCTGCATGAATATGCTCTTATCAGTGACAGTGAGTCATCGTGGTCATGACTGACAAGTCTGCAAGACCCGCCTGTAAAGGCAAGTGTGAAAAGACCCGCCTGTAAAGGCAAGTGTGAAAAGACCCGCCCACAAAGACAAGCG
>NZ_JEMF01000071.1 GCF_000591415.1 Cobetia crustatorum
TTTTTTCATAACAATCAGACAACTTAGATTTTTCATAATCGTTGAAACCATGACTAGAAACTTTCTCTAACCTCCTTCTATTAAATATATAGTTAGTGACTTGTGACTTCAAAACCTCTTGGTTATCATTAATTACATCTTTTACTCGTTGATCTTTTTTACTATCCAAGATCCTAATCAAGGAACTAGAGAATGATAAGATCGGCTTTCTACAAAGAGTCAACATATCATTTCTCCTTAAAAAGGGTTGATAGAAAAACTCTAGCCTGAAGACTTAGACCTTCTGAGAATAAACTTTCGATCTCGACCTTATCATAACCTTTTACTTTTAAATTCCGCAAAACATCTCGATAATCGTGCTCGGGCTCAACAAATCCAAAAGACTTTTCCATAATTGACTGAAGACTATCACCAAAACATTCATTTGAAAGCTTATCCGAGAATATTACTCCATCCTGTTTCCTAACAACATTAACGTATTTCCTAGGAACTTGCTGCAATATTATAGGAGAGTGAGTAGCAACTATTGAAAACGACTTCTTTTTCTTTAGAACATTATCAAAACTAACCATTAGATTCCAAAGAAGTCCAGGATGCAAATGATTTTCAGGTTCATCAAAAAGTACCAAGCTATCATCTTCTAAAAAAGCAGCAAGCTGACAAATAATACTAAGTGAAATTTTCTGGCCAGAGCTCATTGAAGAGAAAACTTCTTTTAATTCTTGCAAGGAGTCACTCGCAACAAGATCCTTAACCTCTTTGAATCCTGAAGTAAAAACGAATCTATCAACTTCTTTAGCTAGATCTGTATTACTTATACTTTCGACAGCTTTTACAATGTCTCCCCAATGTTCTTCGCTAGTTTTAATTCGATAACTAACAGAACCATCCGGTTCTTTTTTAAACTCTCTTATCCCTATATATTTATAGCTTTTCTCAGATTCCCCGTATACTTCCCCGGGTAAAGTAAAATCATCAAAAGCACTATAAGATATAGTAACAACTCTACTTACTAGTGGAGGCTCAGGATGGAAGACTTTTACTCCTCTCCTACTTTTTAATATATCTTCACACAGTTTTGATAAGAGCCTTGTCTTACCACTTCCATTTTTACCTATCACTACATTAATTGTACTAGGAAGCTCTGAAGAAATATCGAACTCGAAGTCAACAGATGAATCACTACTCTTAAAGATCTCTCCACTATACGAAAATTCTATTTTCCCAGCTTTACTATTTTTTAGGTAGTATTCTCTTCCCTCTTTAAAACATTTTTTAGCTTCTGGCTCTCTTATCAAAGAATCCCAGAAGGCTTTGTGCTCTTTAATACTTTCGCTCGGAGGGAAGTATACGGCACAATCCCTTAAGCCTTTCAAAATTGCTTCGCCAATTCCATTACCAAGCCCAGATAATTTTCGATAATAATCTAGTTCTTGTCCAAGAGAATAGAATTCTTCAGTAAGCGTATAACAATCTTTTGGAACTTTGGTCGATGTGTTTTCTTTTTTACACCCGAAGCTAGATTCATCATCTAGATTTATATCTATTATCTTAATCTCACCAAGATCTATAACTTCTTCCTCCAAATAAAGCCTAGCTAGATAAGTTGTTTTATATGTATAATCATCCCACGCGGTTTTAGACAAATAAACTGATGGAATGTTTTTCTTCGCGGTACTTTCATTATCTGTGAATAACATTTAGCCTCCGAGTGGTCATCTATATTTTAAATTAATCAGAACAGAACTTTCAATCTTAGATCCCTTGGCTGCAGATTCTGAGTGCAACACCTGAGTTTCCCTGTAAGGTATTGTGCTCATGTAATACTCAGCACTTAGCATTACTGATCGTGCCACTATCCAGGTTTGTCTCTCTCGAGGCCTGAGCCTCCGAGCCATTGCTCGATGCCTGAGTGGTTCTCCCTCCACTATAAGCCGCGAAATTCGCCGAAATAGTGAGCCGAGCAACGACTACCGAGCTGAACGCGCGCAAACGTCGCGACTCAAGCGTCGGCGCTTTTTCCGGTCCAAGCGAAAGCTTTCCATCGGTAGTGAGCGGTTCAGGCTTGTCGAGTACCTTCTTCGCCACTACTTGTCTCCTGAGCAGATCGCCGGCAAGCTTCGACACATGAATTTACCCAAGCTTGAAGACGCCTACGTCTGTCGCGAGACGATTTACACCAGGGAAAACGCATGAAAGCTTTCAGACCGCGAGAATGTCAGCAAGATATGTCTCAACCAGTGCCGCTTTCTTCTGTTTCCGCCGAATTCCGCCTTTGAAAGATTTCTCTCCTTTCAGGTAATTCAGCGCAATATGCCGGACC
>NZ_JEMF01000072.1 GCF_000591415.1 Cobetia crustatorum
TTTCTTGACAACTACCGGTATGTGTGGTCATATCTCTGGTGATATTCACTCTTGGTACTCCCTATTATGCCTATCCACGGTGTTTGACCGCTTTATGCGCACTTTATTCTTGGCGACTTTAGTCCCTATTGACATTGGTACATGACGCATACGGGCCAAGGCAGATTGATCCAGTACTTTCCTTGATTCAAACGATAGCTAGACGTATCGCCAATAGCCCATCTTGCCTCGAGTAATAGACAGTAAAGGAAGGCAATGCATGGCGTCCTGCCCTGACGCGGCATTTCCGTCAGATATTCATATCCCGCGTTTCTGTCATCAGCCCTGTTGTTTCGGATGGAGTCCCGAATGACCATCACTTGCATCAAAGATCTGCAGCGCCTTGCGCGTCGGCGTGTCCCCAAGATGTTTTATGACTACGCCGATTCCGGTTCATGGACCGAGAGTACCTACCGTGCCAATGAGTCGGATTTTGCCCGTATCGGTCTGCGTCAGCGAGTCATGGTCGACATGGACAACCGTTCGTTGGCAACCAGGATGCTTGGCGAAGAGGTATCAATGCCAGTAGCACTGGCGCCTACCGGATTGACCGGCATGCAGCACGCTGATGGTGAAATGCTGGCCGCCCGAGCTGCCGCCAACTTCGGAGTGCCCTTCACTCTCTCGACCATGAGCATCTGCTCCATCGAGGATGTGGCAGAAGTTAGTTCACGGCCATTCTGGTTCCAGCTTTATGTCATGCGCGACAAGGACTACATCAGCCGCCTGATCGATCGTGCCAAGGCCGCGCAATGCTCAGCATTGGTGCTGACGGCCGACCTGCAAATCATTGGTCAGCGCCACAAGGACCTGATCAATGGCCTGAGTGTACCGCCGCGCCCCACCGTGGCAACGGCGCTAAATCTAGCCACCAAGTGGCGCTGGTGTGCCGGCATGATGCGGACGCAACGCCGCACTTTTGGCAATATTGCCGGTCACGTGAAGGATGCCGATAATCTCAGCTCGCTCTCGAAATGGACCGCCAGCCAGTTTGATCCCAGTCTGAGCTGGGATGATATCAAGTGGATCAAGGACAAGTGGGGCGGCAAGCTCATCATCAAAGGCATCATGGAGCCCGAAGATGCCGAGATGGCGGTGCGTGCCGGGGCTGATGCCGTAATTGTCTCGAATCACGGGGGGCGACAACTCGATGGCGCACCATCCTCCATTTCAGCGCTACCGGATATCGTGTCAGCCGTCGGCTCCTCAACCGAAGTGCATATGGATGGCGGCATCCGCTCCGGTCAGGACGTGCTCAAAGCCGTGGCACTAGGCGCCAAGGGTGTCTACATCGGACGCGCTTTCCTCTATGGCCTGGGCGCAAAGGGTGAGCAAGGCGTGACCCAGACCCTGGAGATCATCCAAAGGGAGCTGGATACCACACTGGCATTGTGCGGTCTGCGCGACATTCATGACGTGAATCACCGAGTGCTACGCGAAGGCACCTATCCGTTAGCGGGCAGTGCCAGTTTGTGGGCTTCATCGACACGAAGCACGGAGTGACAATGCTCACCTCAAGAGCCTCTCTAGCGTTCATCTGATCGCCTATCTACACGGCGAGTAACAGGCGCTGTCCTATGCGAGATTTCATTCCCGCATTGACAGCGCCTTTTTGTGCGACTAAAGCTTATTTATACGAATCCTATTTATACGAATAAATACCATTGATCTGTTTCGCGCCTCAGGGAATCTGCATGCCGTCGACAATGCCCTCATCACCATCAGCCACGTCAGTGCCACGACGCCAGAAACTGGCAGAGCTGATCAGTGACGATCTCAAGCGCACCATCATCCGGGATACCTTGGCAGAAGGTGATCGACTACCCAACGAAAAAGCGCTGATGGCGTTATACGGCTGTGCCAAGGGCACGGTACGTGAAGCGCTGATGATCCTGGAGGTCGAGGGGCTGATTACACTGAAGACCGGCCCCAATGGTGGCGCCATTCTCAATGCCCCTAGCATGGAGCCCGCCAGTCGCATGTTGCGCAGCTTCTTGCACTTCAAGACGCTCAGCGGCGGTCAGGTCTATCAGCTACGACGACTACTGGAAGTGGAGATGGCTGTCTCGGTAGTGGGTCTTCTCAGCGAGGAAGACTTCGCGACGCTTGAGCACAACATCAATGAGTGCACCTGCCATCGTCTGGATGATGAAGATCAACGCCGTCAGCGCTTTCTCGAAATCGAGTTCCATCATGTTCTGGCACGCGCCTGCCCCAACCCCCTGCTGAGCTTCATGTGCCAGTTTCTCAACGACCTGCTACATGACCTCGTGGTGATCAAGAAAGCCTATCTACCTGAACGCAAGCAGTTCGATCAGGCCAATCAGCACTATCACGATGGGCTTATTACGGCATTACGTGAGCAGGATACCGAGCGGGTACGCCAGCTGATGACCGAGCACATGCGCGATGCCGAGCATCATATGACCGCGCTCGAAATGGAAATGGCAGATCAACTACTCGTCACTCCCGAGCACCTCAAGACTAACCACTAGCTGATGACAACTGACTTGCACGCAAGCTCTGCCTGGGACATCCCAGGTAGACAAGATCGGTGACATGACAACAGCAGCCTGACAACAACAAGAGGAAAATCGATGACTACTGCACACCTCACCTCCCTGACGGAGCTACGCACTGACAGCGAACGCCTGTGGCAAACGCTGATGGAGCTGGCCACGCTTGGCGCTACCCCCAAGGGTGGCGTCAACCGTCAGGCACTGACTGAGCTGGACCGACAGGCACGCGATCTGTTCATAAAATGGTGCAAGGCCGAAGGCTGCACCATTCGCATTGATGCCATCGGCAATATCTTTGCGCGGCGTGCCGGAACTGATCCCGATGCACCTGCCGTGATGACAGGCAGTCACATCGATACCCAGCCCACTGGCGGCAAGTTCGATGGCTGCTTCGGGGTGATGGCAGGCCTTGAGGTAGTGCGTAGCCTCAACCAGTACGACATCAAGACACGCTGCCCGGTGGAAGTGGTGGTCTGGACCAACGAGGAAGGCTGTCGTTTCGCCCCCTGCATGATGGGATCCGGTGTGCATACCGGGCAGCTGTCGCTGCATGAGATGCTGGCCCAGAAGGATATCGAGGGAGTGACCGCGGGCGAAGCACTGGATGCGATCGGCTACCGTGGCAGTGATGAAATACCGCGCGAGAACGTGCGTGCCTTCTTCGAGAGCCACATCGAGCAGGGACCCATTCTCGAGGATGAGGAAACCACCATTGGCGTGGTGATGGGCGCGCTCGGTCAGCGCTGGTTCGATCTGACACTGACTGGCCAGGAAGCGCATGCCGGACCGACGCCCATGATGCTCCGTCAGGATGCCATGCTCGGCGCCGCCGAAATCACCGTGGCCGTCAATCGCATCGCCATTGCTCACCAACCGCATGGGCGTGGCACTGTCGGGGTGATGCAGGTCTATCCCGGCTCACGTAACGTCATTCCGGGTCAGGTCAACATGACTATCGACCTACGCTCACTGGAACCAGACTCTTTGACGGCCATGGCCGACGAGCTCAAGCAGGTCGTCCAGGACGTCAGTCAGCGCCATCGCCTGACAGCAGAACTGACCCCGACCGCTGACTTCGTGCCTGAACACTTTGCCGACAACTGCGTCACGGCAGTGCGTGATGCTGCCCGTCAGCTGGGCTACTCGCATCGCGATATCGTCAGTGGCGCGGGCCATGACGCCATCTTCATGGGACGCATTGCGCCGGCGGGCATGATCTTCGTGCCCTGTGAAGGCGGGATCAGCCACAACGAGATCGAAAACGCCGCACCTACCGATCTTCACGCCGGCTGCAACGTTCTGCTGCACGCGATGCTGGATCAGGCTGAGGTGGTTCAGTAACCCAAGCACCACATTCGCCTTCAATCGACAATGAATGAACCCAACGCAAAGCCCCGCTCGACAGTCATGTCGAGCGGGGCTTTGCGTTTCCAGCAACAGATGTCCAGCGAGAAGAACAACCCCAAGGTCACCTTATCCCAACGACCTCTTCCAGAGTGTCTCGATACTGTCCATCTCGGCAGGACCATAAAGCGCCCGAGGTTCACCGCGGTACCAGGCCCACAATTGATCACCGAAATCGAAGTGCCACCACTCGCTAGGCAGATTGGTAAAGCCTGCCTCTGACATCACTCGATAGAGCAGACGCCGATTGTCCCGCGCCTCACTCTGGGACGTATCACTGGCAGGCGGATGGCGCTCGAAGTGATCAGTATGCGACGCCGGCGTGGCTTCATCGAACTGGGTGCCCATCTCCAGTAGCAGGCCATCGGCATCGCAGATCGTGACATCCACGGCGCCACCGGTGAGATGCGGGCTGGGCGCTTGCGGGTCACGACTGGGCAACGAGACGAACTCGCGAGTGCGCGCCAGCAGCTGAGCATCGTCAAGTGACGGATCATGACTGCGCAGCGACTCATACAGAGTATCGAACAGATATTGCTGCACCCGCCACGGCCGCCAACCATCCAATACGACCAATGAGAGCCCTTCCGGCAATGCTCGAGCAGCAAGCAGCAGTCGTTGGTGCACTTCACGACGCACCAGACATTCATTGACAGCCCCAGGGATGTCAAGGCGTGCATAGGCTGGATAGACCCGCAAACACGCAGGCGCGAGACTTGTCGGTACCAGCGGGCTATCACTGCCCTGCACGGCTATTTGACTGACCCGAGCCCAGTCCGGCTCGTCATGACTCGGAATAGGAGGATTGGACGGTGACATAGGGGATGACGCGCTTGATGACAGGCGTGAAGACATGAGTGTTATCCAGACAGGGTCGGCAACCACAGAGTAAGAGGTGGGAAGACAATCAGCATCAGCAACACTGCAATGGCGACCAGCACGAACGGCCAGATAGTACGGAACAGCGACGTGATCTCAAGCTTGCTTACCGCTGCTGCCACGAAGACACAGGCACCCATCGGAGGCGTGATGAGGGCAATCGTGATGTTGAGCGTGATGATGACGCCGAGATGAATCGGATCAATGCCTGCCGCCATCGCCACTGGCACGAAAATCGGTGTCAGCAGCATCAAGGAAGATACTTCTTCCATGAACATGCCTGTCACGAAAGTGATCGCACTGAGCAACAGAAGAATCAGGATCGGGCTATCTACGTAAGGTGCCAGCAACACCACAAACTGATTGGGAATCTGAGCATAAGACAACAACCAGCTGACGATGGAGGACACCGCCATGATCACGAAGATAGCACTGGTCAGGCGGGCAGTTTCCTTGACCGCACTCCATATCGCGGCAAGCTTGAGTGGCCCCTGCCAGAGTCCGCATAGAATGACATAAGCCACGATCAACGAGCCGGACTCTGTCGGAGTCACCACTCCCAAAACGATACCGGAGACAATGATCACTGGTGCCACCAGTGCCGGGAGCGCACCAATGACGGCGGATAGCACTTCACTCCGTGATGGAGCTTGGCCGCGTGCCTCCAGTCCATGACGGCGGGCATACCAGGCATTCATGGCCATGAACGCGATGGCGAGAATCAAGCCGGGCACCACGCCGGCCAGAAACAGACTACCTACCGAAGTATTGGTGAGCGAGGCATAGAGAATCATGAAGATACTGGGAGGAATGATCGGTCCAATCAGCGAACTGCCCGCCGTCAGCCCTGCCGCGAAGGACGTCGAGTAGCCCTCCTTGCGCATGGCAGGTACCAGCAAAGAGCCCAATGCTGAGGTATCCGCCACCGCCGAGCCATTGACGCCGGCAAAGAATACGCTGGACACCACATTGACGTGCCCCATACCGCCGCGCAGGTGACCTACCATCAAGCGCGCGAGACGCATGAGACGCTCGGTCAGACCACTGGCATTCATCAGATTGCCCGCGAGTATGAACAGAGGAATCGCCATCAATGAAAAAGCATTGATGCCGCCAAAGAATTGCTGAGGCCCAAGACGTTCCAGCATCGAGACATCAATGAACAAGAAGCCGGTCACGGCAGTCACGAGCAGAGAAAGAAAGAGCGGCAGTCCCAGCAGGACATGCACGACAAAGATGGCCAACATTGCCCAGATCATGTGCGCGGCTCCGATGACGTCGAAGAAGGCCCACTCTCACCCGGGGTTTCATCGTCAGCGTTATCAAGTGCCTGGGTGGCAAGCGGACGCGGGCCATGCAACACCACCTGCAGTGTCATCAGCGCAAAGCCGACCGGCATGGAAAGCATCGGGATACTGCGACTGATGCCCATCCCCATGGTGCGGAACATGCTCGCTGACATGGCGTAGTGCCAGGTCATCCAGGTTGCCCCAAGCATGAGGACCAGTGTCAGCCACCATTGGTAATAGACAAGCAAGGATGCCAGGCGCGGTGGCAGGCGACGCTCCAGGAGAGCGACTCGCATGTGCGCGCCCTCGACCCATACCGCTCCCAGCGCCAGCATAACGCTGGCAATGATCAGATAACGCGTCAGTTCATCCACCCAGATGGGCGCGCCGCCCAGTACATACCGCATCACGACGCCGTAGAGCATGATCAAGACGGTCGAGGCCAGAATCGCGGCGGCAGCCCCGAGCGTCAGACGGCCACACCAAAGCAGCGCACTGTCCCTGAATGTCGGGACATGCGGTGAAGAAAGAGGGTTCATGCGCAGTAACCAACAAGTGTGTAGAGAACATTCCCGACAATCGGGACCTGAAGCAGGCAACGGACTCACTGCTGTCTGCTTCAGATACCGATGAAGAGGGAGGAATCAACCAATGGCCATTGTCTTGATCAATGACCCGATACGCTCAGAATCACGAGGAAATACCGGCATCCTTCATCGCAGCATCAATCAGCCCAGGCGCAATGTCCTGCGTCTTCAACCACTCCAGATAAGCGGGCTGTCCTTTGGTGCGGAAGGCATCGATATCGGCCTTGCTCGGGCGAATCACTTCCATGCCCTGCTCTTCCAGCGACGTAATGCGTGACTCCACCTGACTCTGATTGTCCTGACGTGCCTGGGCATTGGCTTCCTTGACTGATTCGAGCAGTGCCGTGCGCTCCTCCTCCGACAGGCTCTCGAGCAGCTGACCATTGGCGACCAGGAATTGATCGGAATACTGGATGTTGGCCAGCGTCAGGTACTTCTGCACTTCCTGCAGACTGCCCAGCAGGATGTACATCGGCGGGTTCATCTGACCATCCGCTACCCCGGTGCGCAGCGCCATGTAGACTTCCGTCCACGGAATCGGCGTACCCGAGGCACCGAATGCCTCATAGAGCGCTACCTGACTCGGGTCCATCGCGCGGAAGCGAAGCCCTTCGAAGTCATCCGGGCTGGTGATCGGACGCTTGTCGTTGGTGAAGGCCAGAAAGCCCCCCTCCTCCACGACGGCCAGAATCTCGGCCCCATTGGTGCGCTCACTGAATAGTTGCTGCACCTGCTGCCAGTACTGACCTTCATCGAAGAAACGACGCGCCTCATCAAAACCGTCGAACATGAACGGCGTCGCGCTGACATAGACTTCCGGCACGATGGGGGCCATGCCCGCGAAGGAGGCGATGTTCAGGCTCGGTGCGCTGATGACCTGCTCCATGCGTTCCTGCTCTTCTCCCAGCATGCTGTTTGGATATAATTTCAGCTCCAACTCACCATCGGTCTTCTCCTCAACCAATGACTTCAGATTGGTCGCGAAGACGTGGACGGCATTCTTGTCGGCATCTGGGGCGCCGTTGTAGCTGAGATTGATGGTCTGTGCATGAACGCTGGCCGCCAACAGGCTAAGTGCGAGGGTAGAGCCCGTCAGTGTCTTGCGAAGTAAGGAAGCTGTGGACATGAAGGTGATCCCTTTATTGTTGTGATCCAATATTATTGTAGGTAACACAAATATCATTATCGATTACTGCTCACCTCGAAACTAGCGTTGACGCTGTGGACTAATCAATCGCTTCTGTGTTGTTTTTTTGTCCACACCCGGAATATGGCATCCCCAACATGCATCTGCCCCGTCAGCCATTGCTGAAACGGGGCAGAGCATTTCAAAAGTCCACTGCACAAGATCACTGCACAAGATCACTTCACAAGATCACTTCACAAGATCGCTCCGCCAGCCCATGCCGGACTCTTCCATCAGGCGCTCATGCACACCCTCGATGTTGAGCTCAACCCAGTCTTCATAGTTGGCAAAGTCGCTGTAGGCCGAGAGGTCGGTATCCTGCTTGATCTGCTCCAATGACTTGCCCGCCAGAACCCCCTCCGTCACCTGCACGTATAACGACTCCAGATACGTGAGGTAGCGCTGAACATCTTTCTTGCTGCCAACATCGGCATGGCCGCCGACGAAGGTGTCGAAGTCATATTCCAGTACGGCGCGCGTCGAGTTGATCATCCCCTGGATGTCATAGCTCCAGAGTTTCTGCCACGGCATACGCCCGATGACGATCCAATCAACAACAAACAGCGTGCGCTGCTTTTCAAACAGCATGCTGATGGACCCTCGACCATCATTGGGGCCGTGATACTTGAGCAAGACGGATGAGTCGCCGAGCTGGACCTTCATTTCATCATCAAACACGAGATCGGGCTGCACGGTCTTTGCGTGCGTCATGGCAATGTCCTGAGCCGCCAGGCGATGGGCAATAAAGGTGGTACCGGGCGTGTCAAACACTTCTGCTCCGTAGATGTGATCGCCATGATTATGGCTATAGATCACATACTTCACGGGCGTGTCGAAGCGCTTCTTGATCTCGTCATTCAGCCAGGTCGCTGCATCGTGATTCATCGGGTCCGTCACCAGCGCCCCCTGATCGGTAATCAGGAAGACTGAACGATGTCGATCATCAACGAATCGATAGAGTCCTTCTCCCAGCGGTCGATCTCATAGGCTTGTGCTTGAAAGCTCAACGGCAACACAGCACACGCCAGTGCTTTCTTGATAGGGCTCAGCATTGCGAACATCCTCGCATCTGGAGTTGTTGTTGTGATCTCCCACTACTCTGCGTCACGTAGAGTCCCTACGTGATACGCAAGAGCTATCGACATGGATGCCCACTCAATGCGGGCAGAAACGAGGTTTGGAAAAGAGGTCGCCTGATCAACTAGCAATCTCATCCTCCTCAATGAAAGGCACTGAGCAAGCGTGGTGCATCAGCAGTGAAGAACCTGAGCCCTTTTTGCAGATGCGCAAGACATGCCTCAACCGCCACGGTCATCTCGCGTCCGCTACGCGTACAGATCTGTGCTCGGGTGGCCGCCAGCGCCGGATGTTGCATCGGCAGCAGACAGATATCGCCACGTTTCAGCTCTTCCACCACACTCAACTCTGGCATGAAAGTCACACCAATCCCCGAGCGCACGAAATTCTTGAGCACCGAGACCGAGTTGGTACGCAACTGCGCACGTAGCGCGACCCGCTCTTGTTGTGCTGCCTGATTGACCATCTGACGCATGCCGGTGCATTCATCAATCAAGGCCAACGGATAGTCAGCGACCTGCGCCAGTGTCAGCGGCTTGCCAATCTCGAGTAACGGATGCGAGGGCGGCACGATAAGATCCAGCGGCTGACAGGTTTCGACATGACAGCACAGAATAGGGTCTACGGGCGGGGCGTAGAGCAGCGCGATATCCACCTCGAAGTCGCGCAACAGCTCGGTCGCCTCATTCACCCCCGCCATGCGCACCACCACCTCGATACCCGGATGACGCGCCATGAAGCTCTGCAGAGGCAGCGAGATCAGATCGGCGATGAAGCCCTCGCCCACCGCGATTCGCACCTCACCGCTACGCAGCCCCTGCAGGGCACTCAGCTGCGAGAGCGCTGCGGCCTCTGCCGCCTGCTGACGATGAAAGTGATCCAGCAGCAACACCCCGGCCTGGGTCGCACGCATGCCCGTCTCGCTGCGCTCGCACAGCGCGACACCCACCTCTTCTTCCAGCTGCTTGATCTGGCGGCTGACCGCGGAAGGGTCGAGATTCAGGTGCCGTGCCGCACGGCGCAGTGAGCCGCGACGGATGATTTCATTCAGCGCCGTCAGCGCCTTGGGATTGAGCATGAAGACAGTACCCGCCAGCAGCAGTGGAGGAAGAGGCAAGACTCGGATCACTCAGGATATCCTTGCAGATCAAGCGACTCCAGAGGCCCATATCAGGAAGCGAGCGACAACGAAAAAGGAGCCGCATGAGCGGCTCCTTGTGGTTCGACGTGATCAGCAGTTGCCTTTCTTGGCCTGGCCTGGTGGGCAGAAGTCGCCGCCTCCACGCTTGTGGTCATGGTGTCCATCACCGATCTCAATGATGGGTTCGGCATCGATCCGCGCCGGTGTATAACTGCACCCTGCCACGAAAAGGGCACTCAGCATCACAAGGCTGACAACTCGCACGCTAGACTTCATCATCATTCCTTTTCATGAAAAAACACATTTCTCGATGCCCCACATCGTACCGGAATGCACGCCATCGAGAACGCAATTTCTCAACGAGTGGTAATGTGAGTCCCAAGATTGCGGCATCAATCACGACAGGATCTGACCATGTTCGATTTCAAGGAAGTGGAAGCCTTCGTGTGGATCACACGCCTGGGGTCGTTCCGGCTGGCTGCCCAGCATCTGCATCTGACCCAGCCGTCGATTTCCGAGCGTATCAACAAGCTGGAAACCACCTTGGAAACTCGCCTGTTGGAGCGCACTCGCCGGCCGGTACAGCCCACTCTCAAGGGGCGCGAATTCTATCGCCACGCCGAGGCGCTGCTGGAAGCGCGCCAGAAAGCCCTGTCCATGATGGCGTTGAGCACGCCCTTCCAGGGAGTGTTGCGACTGGGCGTCGTGGAGACCGTGGCGCATAGCTGGCTGCCCGGCTTTCTGGCCGAACTGGCGCGCCGCTACCCGGATCTCACGCTGGAACTGGAGGTCGACAGCTCCCCGGGGCTTGCCGCCATGCTCACCGCCGGCGATATCGACCTCGCCTTCCTGATGGGGCCAGTCACGGCGGAGAACGTGCTCAATCGTTTTCTGTGCAACTACACGATGGGCTTCGTGATCAGTCCAGCTCTTGGCTTCACCGAAGACAACTTCTCGTTACGGCGCCTGAATCATCTGCCGCTGATCTCGTTTGCCCGCAACAGCCGGCCGCACCATGAACTTGGCTCCATGCTGCATCAGATGGGACTCGATGACGTGAAGCTGCATTGCTCAAGCTCCTTGTGGACCATCGTGCGCATGACCCTGGATGGCCTGGGCGTCGGCGCCATCCCGCCGCGCATCGTCGCCGAGGAAATCCGCCAGGGCACCCTGCTCAGCCTGCCCTGCGACCTCCCCGAACTGACCTTCACCGCCTCCTGGCCGACCCATATGGAAAGCGCCCTCGCCGAAGGGGTCTGCGAGCTTGCCATCGAGATCGCCCGCCAGGATCAGGAGGCGCATTCACGCCTGTCCTGAGCATCGCTGTCTGCCAACGACGCTCTCGCATTCCCCATGTTCCTGCTCCCACGTTTCCTGTCTCGCTCACGTCTCGCGGGCCTGCGACGGGCCATTTCACACACCACATGAAAGGAATTTCCGATGGCTTGACTCGATAAAAATCGATTGGATTTATCCGGGCGTGCTTCTTATGGTGAAGACAGACAACAACAACTTCACAAGAAGCCCCCACGATGCCCCAGACACTTCTCAGTGCCGCGTCGTCCCCCCGCGAGGCACGCGAGCAGATCCGTAGCGGACAATGGGCCAGCCACACCAGCGGTATCGCTGCCGGCTTTGCCCAGACCAACCTGATCATCCTGCCAGCAGAGGCTGCCAGTGAGTTCCTGCAATTCTGTCAGGCCAATCCCAAGGCCTGCCCGTTGCTGGATGTCACGGCCGTCGGTTCTCCCGCCTCGACAGGGCTCGGTGAGAACATCGACCTGCGCCACGACCTGCCTGCCTATCACATCTACCGTCACGGTGTGCTGGAAGAAACGCGCGCGGATATCGCCGCCCTGTGGCAGGACGATTTCGTGGCGTTCTCCATCGGCTGCTCGTTCTCGTTCGAAGAGGCACTACTCAACGAGGGTGTCGAGGTCCGCCATGCGCGCCTTAAGCGCAATGTGCCGATGTATCGCACCAATATTCCGCTGATCAGTGCCGGACGCTTCTACGGCAACCTGGTGGTGTCCCTGCGTCCGATGTCGGCGGCGCACGCCATTCGTGCGATCCAGATCACCACCGACATGCCCCGTGTTCACGGCGCGCCCGTCCATCTGGGCGACCCCGCCTTGATCGGTATTTCCGATATCAACACCCCTGATTTTGGCGATGCGCCTACGCTTGAGACAGGCGATCTGCCGGTGTTCTGGGCCTGTGGCGTCACGCCGCAACTGGCGCTGGAGAATGCCCAGCTACCCTTGGCAATAGCGCATAGCCCGGGCCACATGCTGATTACCGACATTCCCAATCATCGCCTCAAATACGGATGACAAGCTGATGGGGCCAGGGATGTGCTCCGCTCTTTCCCCCTGACATCAAAAGCACAACACCAGATTCACAACAACAATGGTGACTCACATGAAGACACGTTTTGCCCTCTCCGCCCTTGGTCTCGCGCTAGCCGCCGCCGGCAGTGCTCATGCTGCCGACTCCCTCAACGTGGTGGGCAGCTGGAGCAGCCTGGAGCTGAACCGTCAGTTCGAGAAGCCCTTCTGGAGCGAGACACTGCCAGCCGCAAGCCAAGGTGAGCTGAGCACTCAGGTCACCACCTTTGACCAGATGGGCATTCCCGGTTCTGACGTCTATCGCTACCTGGGTGATGGTGTCTTTGATGTCGGCATGACCGTGGCTGACTACACCGTGTCGGACGCGCCGGAACTTGAAGGCCTGGATCTGCCGATGATGGCGCCGAGTGCCGCAGAGGCCAAGCAAGTCGCCGAGGCCTTCCGTCCGCTGGCCGAATCCACCATGAACAAGCGCTTCAACAGCCATGTGCTGGCCATCGTGCCGTATCCGGCTCAGGTGCTGTTCTGCAATACCCCGATTGAAGGACTTGATGGTCTGAAGGACAAGAAGGTGCGTGCCAGTGGCCGCTCCACCGGTGAATTCATCGAGGCGCTGGGCGCTCAGAGCTTGAATATCGCCTTCAACGAGGTCCCGGGGTCACTGGAACGCGGCGTGATCGACTGCGCCGTCACCGGCTCGCTCTCCGGTTACAGCGCTGGTTGGCATGAGGTCTCCAGTCACCTGCTGCCGCTGCCGCTGGGCGGATGGGATTACGTCATCACGGCGATCAACCAGGACAAATGGCAGAGTCTCGGTGAAGACACCCAGGCCTTGATGCAAGAGCAGATCGATACTCAGTTCACGGCGCCGGTCTGGGAAAACGCTCAGGGCGAGACGGCCCGTGGCGTGGCTTGCCTGACCGGTCAAGGCGAGTGCCCGCTGGGTGAAAGCGCGGACATGACCCTGGTGGCATCCAGCGATAGTGATGCCAAGCGCGCACGTGCTGCCCTCGAGTCCACCGTGCTCCCCGCCTGGGCTGCCCGTGTCGATGAGGCAACGCGCACCGCCTGGAACGAGAGTGTCGGCAAGGTCGTTGGCCTGACCGCTGAAGTGAAGTAAGCGCCGCACTCTGTATTTGTCATGCGTCGAGCTGACAGTGCATCGAACATCAGGCTTCAGGAATGGCATGTCGAAAACGGCATCTCATGAAGCGAATGCACTGTCAGCTCATGACGTCCCACTGCGGCATACGCAGATCTCCACTCGTCGCTGACAGGCGGCTCTCAGCCGCAGAACATCACATTCTGATGCTCTGCGCCCAGGCAGGACCCGACTCATGAGTACCTTCATCCACGCACTCGATGTCGCCGTGTCGCTGACACGCGCCATCTCACGCCACGCTGCACGCCTGATGGGGCTGCTGCTGCTTGCGGTCGTCGCCTTCATCGGCGCTGAAATCCTGATGCGCCAGGTCTTCAACCATCCCCTGCCCGGCGTACATGAATACGCCGGCTACGTGCTGGCCATGCTCTCCGCGTGGGGACTGTCACACACCCTGATGGAGCGGGCCCACATCCGTATCGACGTGGTCCATGGCAAGCTACCGGCGCTATCACGCCATACGCTCGACATCATCGCGATGCTGGCACTCAATCTGGTGGCCTGGATCATTCTCATCAATGCCTGGCCGGTATTGGACAAGTCGCTGAGCAATGGCTCAACCGCCAATACACCACTGGCCACCCCACTGTGGATTCCCCAGATTCTCTGGTTGGCGGGCTATGCCTGGTTCGCCATCACGACCAGCGTATTGGGTCTGCGCGTACTGGCAGCAGCCTTCCTGCGCGATACCGACACGTTGAATATGCTAGCCGGCCCCGATCATGGCGAAGGTGAAGCAGCATTGGCTCAGGCCGCCTCCACGACAACCACCGCTGGCAAGGAGTCGCGCTGATGTTGGGTTTTCTCTCCGTGGGTATCCTCACGCTGCTACTGGCCGGCATACCGGTCGCTGTCACGCTGTTTCTGCTCGCCTTCGGCGTGGATCAGCTCTATTCCTTCTTTCCGCTGACCAAGGCGCTTGGACAGAACCTGTGGTCCGCCGCGGATTCCTTTCTGCTGATCGCGATTCCGCTGTTCGTGCTGATGGGCGAGATCATCGTACGTGCCGGCATTGCCGAAAAGGCCTATCGCGCCATGGACCACTGGCTGTCGTGGCTGCCCGGCGGCCTGCTGCACGCCAACATCACCACCTCTGCGCTGTTCTCGGCGACCTCCGGCTCCTCGGTGGCAACAGCGGCGACGGTCTCGACCGTGGCGCTCCCCCAGGGCAAGAAGCTCGGCTACGACCCCAAGCTGTTCTGCGGCAGCATCGCCGCGGGCGGCACCCTCGGCATCCTGATTCCGCCCTCGATCAACCTGATCGTCTATGGCTTCTTGACCGAAACCTCGATCCCGAAGCTGTTCATGGCGGGGCTGGTACCGGGCCTGGGCCTGGCAGCGCTGTTCATGCTGGCCTCACTGCTGCTGTGTGTCTGGAAGCCGTCACTGGGCGGTCCGCGCAAGAGCGCCTCCTGGAGCACCCGCTTCAAGAGCTTGTCGTTCCTGCTGCCACTGCTGGTGCTGTTCATCATCATCGTCGGCTCGATCTACCTGGGCTGGGCCACACCGACGGAAGCGGCGGCCATCGGTGTCATCGCCTCACTGGGGCTTGCGGCCACCAACCGCACCCTCAACCTGTCGATGATCAACCGCGCGCTGGACGGCACCATAAAGACCACCTCGATGATCCTGTTCATCATCATGGCGGCCTCATTCCTCAATTTCGTGCTGGCCTCCTCCGGAATGGTCCAGCAGGTCACCGGCTTGCTGAACGCCTACAACCTCGGTCCGTTCGCGCTGCTGATGGCCGTGATCGCGCTGTTCATCGTGCTCGGCTTCTTCATCGAGACCCTGTCGCTGATGGTCATCACCATTCCCATCGTCACCCCGCTGATCGTCGCGGCCGGTTACGACAAGGTGTGGTTCGGCATCGTGATGATCCTGTTCGTCGAGCTGGCGCTGATCACGCCCCCCGTGGGACTCAATCTCTACATCGTGCAGGCCTCACGGCGTGGCGAAGCCTTCGCCGACGTCATCATCGGCACCCTGCCCTATCTGGGCGCGATGCTGGTGATGGCAGCGCTGCTGGTGGCCTTCCCGCAGATCGCGCTGTGGCTGCCTTCGGCACTGTAAACCTGCTCTTGCCTGGCACCTGCTGGCAAGCCGGCAGGTGTCATTGGCGCCACACCGTTCATTCAAGAATTTTTCAAAGAACAACGACAACCCCGATAACGGAGCGATAAACCATGCTGACCTTTACCCATGACAACGGCGAATTCACCCTTGATATCCAGCGCGTTGCGATTGCCGGCTGGGCCGGACGCGACCAGGCGGGCGTGCAGCACCATATCGACGAGCTCAAGCTGCTGGGTGTGGCACCGCCCTCCCAGACTCCGCTGTTCTACCGCGTGAGCCGCGAGACGCTGACCCAGGCCTCTCAGGTCGCGATGCTTGGCGGCGAAGGTTCCGGTGAGGTCGAGACTTGTCTGGTCAGCGACGCCGAGGGCACCCTGTGGGTAACGATCGCCTCGGATCACACCGACCGCAAGCTCGAGGCCGTCGGCGTCGCCGAATCCAAGCAGCTGTGCGCCAAGCCGATCGCCCGCCATGCCTGGAAGCTCAGTGATGTCATCGATCACTGGGACAGCTTGCAGATCGAGAGCGAAATCGAGGACGCCGGCAAGACCGTGCGCTACCAGCAAGGCACCCTCGCCGAGTTGCTGCCGGTCGCCACCTTGATGGAGCGCCTGCCCGCCGCCATCGCCAAGGATGGCAGCCTGGCCCCCAACAGCGTGCTGCTGTGCGGTACCGTACCGGCCATTGGTGGCATCCGCCCCAGCCCCAGCTTTACCATGCGTTTGATGGACCCGATACTGAACCGCAGCATCGAGCATCGTTACGTGGTAGAGGAACTGGAGGTAGTCGCATGAATCAGGCTAAAGCCCACGAATTCTGGCAGCGCTCACCGCGAGAGCGTTCGCTAATCGCGCTTGAGCAGGCCTATCAGGTGGGCGACTTCACGCCAGAAGATACTGCCGACATCATCAAAGAGCGTCATCACACGCTCAAGGATGCCGCCAGCCGCAGCGTCATTCATCTCGACAATGACGCTGCGGCGGCGCAGGCCAGTGCGCAGCAACACCTGCTCGCCAGCGGAGTTCGTCTGCCGCTGTCCGGCATGCCGATTACCATCAAGGACCTCATCGATGAAGCCGGTGCCATCACGTTGGCGGGTTCCAAAGCCCTCGCGAGCACCTCGCCGGCACAAAGAGATGCCCCTGCTCTGACGCGTCTCAAAGCCGCCGGCATCGTGCATGCCGGGCGCACCAGCATGAGCGAATTCGCCTTCTCGGGACTGGGTCTCAACCCACATGTCGGTACGCCGCCCAACCCCTTCGACGCTGAACGCATCACGGGTGGCTCGACCTCAGGTGGCGCGGCCTCGGTCGCCCTGGGATTGGCAGCCGCCACGCTGGGCAGTGATACCGGTGGATCACTGCGCATTCCGGCCGCCTTCTGTGGCCTGACCGGCTTCAAGCCCTCACAAGCCAGTGTCCCGGGAGACGGTGCCTTTCCGTTATCCCCCAGCCTCGATTGTCTCGGACCGATCGCTCCGACAGTGGCGTGCTGCCGTCGACTCTGGGAAGTGCTGAGTGGCCAGTCCGCAGAAGCCTCCCGTCTTACCCGCCCACTGACCCTGCTGGTACCGGACAGTGAGCTGGTGAGCGACGTCGATGAGGATGTCATCAGAGACTTCTCAGCACTGCTGGCGCGTATTGAAGCGCTGGGCGTGACCTTGGTCCGTCGTCCATTGGCGGCCATCGAGGAGGCCTGGGGAATCAACCAGCGCGGCGGCCTGGTAATTCCCGAGGCTGCCGCTGTCCATCATGAATTGATGGCGCAGCATGAGGCTGACTATGACCCCCTGATCGCTGACCGGCTGCGCAGTGGCCGCGACATCACGGCCAGTGAGTATCTGACGCGTCTGTGGCCACGTGCGGCCATTCAGCAACGCTTCGCTCAGCAAGTGCAGGATGTCGATGCGGTGTTGATGCCGACTGTCGCCATGCGCGCTCCGCGTCGTGATCTGCTGGAGCGGGATGCCGAAGCCTTCGCGGCGCTCAACAAGCGTGCCCTGCGCAACACCAGCGTATTCAACTACCTGGATGCCAGCTCGATCTCGATTCCGGCACCAGCGCCAGCAGGCGCGGAACCGATCGGCCTGATGCTGTCACGCCCTCGAGGGCAGGATGTTGCATTGCTGCGTGTCGCTGAGGCGCTGGAGAGTCTGATTCACGCGACTGATTGATGAGCCGAATGAAGTGAGTCGTGACGAAAACGCCCCTCAGGTGAGCCCTGAGGGGCGTTTTCATTCAGTCAGTGGATATGCGCAGAAGGAACTCCGACAAGGACAGATCGGCAGCGATAGTCTGGCGAGAGAAGTCAGACAATGATCACGACTCAGTCCACAGCCAAAGACCCAGTTTCTTGTACGCCTTGATGGCCCCCGGGTGATACGGCACCTTGCTGTCCCCCACCATCGCCTGAGGATAAAAACGCGTAAAGACGCCATAGGCATTGGTGAGCGCTGTCTTGTTGGCATACAGCGTCCTGACGAGCTCGGAGACCATCTCGTCATTCACATCAGCCACCAGATAGAAGTCCACCTCGATCCATGTGAGTGGGGCCTTCCACCACACCAATGGCATTGTCACTCGGTGGCAGTGAGACGATCCTCGCCGAAGGCAGGCTTGCACTCACCGCATCACGCGCCGCCTGAGAATCATCAAGACTCAAGTAGCGCCAGCCATTGAACAGGGTCACCAGGGCCTGCTTGCCTTGCCGGCAACTACCGGCATCAGCGGTCTAAGCCGAATGCATTGCCGCATTCGGCTCGATATATGGCAGTATCATCGTATTTTTGAGCCGAATAAGCTGACCGAATCGGCTCACGTTATGCTCGGTAGTTGCCGGACATAGTGGAGTTACTGGCCGGTATCGACAAAATGAGTCAAATAAGCCAGCCTATTCGGCTCAATATATGGCAATATTATCGTTATTTTGAGCCGAATAAAGGTATATACTCAGCCTATGCACTATACAGGGACTCTCGACATGTATATCTGGCAGCAGGATGACTGGCCCCAATTCCGATACGACATGGCAGCCCTAGTTCAGCTGATAGGCGAAGTCCGCAAGCTACAAGGCCGCCTGCTTGGTCATACTGAGTGTCTCGATCACGAAGCCTCTGTTGCCACGCAGCTTGATACGCTCGTGCAAGAAGCTATCGAAACCAGCGCTATTGAGGGGGAGTCCCTGAACCATGCATCAGTGCGTTCATCCGCTGCACGCCGGTTAGGGCTAGAAGCCTCGGGCGTCTCTCCCAAGACCGAAGGCACGGATCAGCTTGTCACTATGCTGGCCGACGCAGCTGCCAACACTGCAGAGCCCCTAACACCGGAAACGCTTTATGTGTGGCAGGCCAGTCTCTTTCCTGAGCGCCCGATACTCATGCCCAGCGAAGCTATCATCGGAGGCTTCGCCAAGACCTGCACGGGCATCCGATGGCTGTCGTCTCGCAGAGTAAACACAGGGAGATTGTCCATTTCGTTGCCCCGCCCAGTGAAGCCCTAGAGGAGGAGCTGGCAACCTTTCTGACTTGGTTTAACAAGAGGTCGCCAGAAGTGGACGGTCTTGTGCGCGCTGGTATCGCGCATCTGTGGCTGGTCACGTTACATCCGTTCTCTGACGGCAATGGTCGCGTAACGCGGGCGGTTGCTGATCGGGCTTTGGCTCAGGACGAAGGGACCGCTGTGCGCTTCTACAGCATGAGTGCCGCCATCATGCGCGATCGGAGCCGTTACTACGACATGCTGGAGGACGGCGGTCTCAAGTTCCAA
>NZ_JEMF01000073.1 GCF_000591415.1 Cobetia crustatorum
TGTTTCAAAATATTATAAATATAATATTGCTATGCCGTAGCCTCTACGACCACTGGCTACGTTGATCCTTGGCGGCGATAGGCCGATGCTGAAAGCCAGTGTCCGGTTTTCCGGACGCTGGCTGCGTGAGGGCGCAGCTCACAACAATCAGATCCGGCGGGTGATGGTGGCGGAGGATGGCTACCCACGATGATCGGAGACGCCAAGGGAGAGCGGAAGATGGCTCAACAGATGCCAGTGTCAGATACGGCGGGTGGGTCGGGAAGAGTGATGCCGGTGAGCAACGATGCACCTGCGACGTCGATTCATGTCGAGCGTGGCCGTCGCGAGTTGTTGAAGGCGGCGATGAATGCAGTGGAGGAGTGGGTGGTGGTGGTAGATGCCCGCGGCTGCATCCAGTTTCTCAATGCGCCGTACGCTGAGTTTCTCGGCGTCGACCCTGAGGCGGTATTGGGACGTGATGCCCGCGAGGTGATCGAGAACACCCGCATGCATGAGGTGCTGGAGAGCGGACGGGCAGAACTTGCCCAGCTGCAGTTGATTCGTGGCCATCACATGATCGCCCATCGCTACCCCATCCTGCGTGATGGCGAGGTCATCGGCGTCATCGGTTCGGTGATCTATCACGATACCTGGGAATGGCGGCAGGTGAATGCCCAGGTGCAGGCACTTGAAGCCGAGGTGGATTACTACCGTCAGGCGCTGGAAACCACCACCGGTGCCCGCTGGAAGCTGAGCGACATCATCGGTGAATCCGCTGCGATGCGTGAGCTGGCGGCACGCGTGCGCAAGATTGCCCCTGGTGGCGCGTCGGTGTTGATTCGCGGTGAATCGGGTACCGGCAAGGAGCTCTACGCCCACTCGCTGCATCGTGCCTCGGCACGCGCGGAAGGGCCTTTCATCAAGCTCAACTGCGCCGCGATTCCCGAAGCGCTGTTGGAGGCCGAGCTGTTCGGCTACGAGGAGGGCGCTTTCACGGGTGCACGGCGTGGCGGCAAGCCCGGCAAGTTCCAATTGGCGGATGGCGGCACGCTATTTCTCGATGAGGTCGGCGACATGCCGCTGGCGATGCAGGCCAAGCTGCTGCGCGTTCTGCAAGACCGTGAAGTCGAGGCCGTCGGCGCGACGCGGCTGGTGACGGTGGATGTGCGCGTGATCGCCGCGACCCACCGCCCGCTGGAGGCGCTGGTCGAGAGTGGCGAATTCCGTGAAGACCTCTTCTATCGCATCAACGTGGTACCACTGGTGATACCACCGCTGCGCGAACGCCGTGAAGATCTGCCCGGTCTGGCAGCGCATCTACTGGAACGTCTCGCTCGGCGCAGTGGCCGTCGCCCGCCCGTGTTGTCGCCTGCCGCGCTGGAGCGACTGTGCGCCCACCACTGGCCCGGCAACGTGCGCGAGCTGGAAAATGTGCTCGAAGCAGCCTTCTATCTCGGCGGCAGTCATATCCAGCCGACAGACCTGCCGGACGCTATCGGCACACGGCGTAGTGAGATATCCACACCCCCTTTGGATTCCGCCGCGCACTGTACGTCAGCGATTACCCTTGATACGCCAGTGACGACGGGCCCACTACGCGAGGCAATGGCACACGCTGAGCATCAGTTGATCGAGAAAGCATTGTGCGCTTGTGGCGGCAACCGTACCCAGGCGGCACGTCAGCTGGGTATCGCCAAGTCATCACTGTACGAGAAGCTCGCTCGGCATGGTTTGTAGGCCGTCAGATCAGGAGAATGACATAGAGCGTCCGGAAATCCGGAAATGGTCCGGATTTCCGGACGTTTTTGAGAAATCACTCTGTCATCGCGCTGCATCCCCCATCAGCCGTGACTCTTGCAAGAGTCATGGCTGACCAAAAGGTATTTGCTGCGGTTATCGATCCGCGACCTTGGTGGCGGTTTGGCGCTAAAAAACATGCGAGGCGTCCGGTTATCCGGACGCCTCGCATGTTTTTTAGCAGACGAAGTCGAGTGACATGAAGAGAATGCCTGACGATGTGGGTGTAGATGGCTGAAATTATTGATGTTCTAGTGTTGTGGTCAGTGACTTGCGTTACACAAGGGCAAGTTGACGTAAGCGTAAGCTATGCACGTGGCAGCATGTTTCATCAGTACGCCTGGCCAGCACCATGGGTCAGTAAAACAATAATCAGGGAGCCGCCCCATGCCTCATCACGCTGTTTCTCATCTGTCCGCCACTCCACGTCGTCTGCGTCTCGGAGTCGCCATCGCGGCAGCCGTCGCTACCACGACGTTGATGGTCGCCATGCCCGCACAGGCCGAAGGCCCGAAGAAGCTCGACGTGGCCAGTACCTTCTCGACCAAGAACTTCCTCGGTGCAGGCGCGGTGCGCCTGTCTGAGGAGCTCAAGACTGCCACCGGCGGTGCCGTCACCCTGCGTGTGCATGAACCGGGTGATCTGGTACCGGCCTTTGAAGTCTTCAACTCCGTATCTTCCGGTGCCATTCAGGCCGGTTGGGACTGGATGGGCTACTGGGCAGGCACGGTGCCGATCACCAATCTCTACGGCGCACTACCGTTCGGCCCGAGTCCGGAAGCCTTCATGTCGTGGATGTGGGCCGGTGAAGGCACCGAGCTGATACAGGCCGCCTATGACCCGTACGGCGTGAAGGTGCTGCCGTGCTTCATCTCTCCGCAGGAAACCGGTGGCTGGTTCAACAAGGAGATCAACACACCGGACGACTTCAAGGGGCTGTCCATGCGCATCTCGGGCCTCGGCGCCAAGGTGCTCAACAAGCTGGGCGCTTCGACGCAACTAGTGCCGGGCAGCGAGATCTACCTGGCGCTTGAGCGTGGCCGCGTCGATGCCACCGAGTTCTCGGTGCCGCAGGTCGATCAGGCGATGGGCTTCAATGAAGTCGCCAAGTATTACTACTTCCCGGGCTGGCATCAGAGCGCGAGCTGGTTCTCGCTGCTGGTCAATCAAGAGGTGTGGGACAGCTACAGCGATGAGCGCAAGGCACAGTTCCAGACCGCCTGCCGCGCGACACTGCAGTGGGCCATGGCAGAAGCGCCGCCGGCACAGGTCAAGGCGATTCACGAGCTGGAGGCCAAGGGTGTCGAGGTCAAGCGCTTCCCGGAGCCCGTCATGACGGCGCTGCAGAAGGCGTGGGGTGAGGTGCTGGAAGAAGAGAAGAAAACCAACCCTGACTTCGCCAAGGCCTATGATTCGCTGATGAAGCACGCGGCGCTGATCGACGAGTGGTATGAACTGCAAGCCATGCCGCAGCCGATGGCCATGAAAGACGATGGGGGCAGCGCACAATGACCGACCCCCGCCTTGCGCCCTGGCGGGCAAGAGGCGGGGCGGTGTGTGGAGCCCTGGGGCGACCGTTGGTCGGCCTGGGGCTGTGGGTGGGTCGCTGGACCAGTTGGCTGGGTCTGGCGATCATCCTGGCCGTGCTCACCACCGTCACGCTCAACGCCCTGGGCATCAATGAAGTCGCCAACTGGGGGTCGCCGGATGTGCTGCTGTTCGGCACGGCGATCACCATCAATTCCGTCACCGAGTTGCAATGGCACCTGTTCGGTATCCTGACGCTCTTCGGTGGCACCTACGCCCTGCACAGCGATACGCATGTGCGGGTCGATCTGTTCTATCAGCGGCTCTCGCCGCGTGGACGTGCCGTGGTCGATATTATCGGTCACCTCATCATGCTGATTCCCTTCTGTCTGCTGATCGCCTGGCTGTCGAAGCACTTCGTCAACATGTCCTACGTGTCTGGCGAGAAGTCCAACTACGGCGGACTGGTGGATCGTTACCTGATCAAGGCGATGCTGCCGACGGGGTTGGTCTTCCTCGCCCTCGGCGCGCTAGGGCAGATCTTCGAGAATCTGGCCTGCCTGTTTGACCCGGCCCGTGTGCCGGAACGTCTGAAAGATCATGAGATTGCCAGTCTGACCGGCCTTGCCCCTCAGGCGGCAGGCGCGTCGACTGACGCCGCGGCCCCCCACGACTCTGCCCACGGGAGCCATGATAATGCTCGCTGAATACGCTCTGCCCATCACGATGGTGGTGGCGCTGCTTGTTGGTATCTTCTCCGGCTATCCTGTCGCCTTCCTGCTTGGCGGGTTAGGCATCGTGTTTGCCTTCATCGGCGATATACCCGTGGCATTTCTTGGCACCGTCGGGTCGCGCATCTTCGGCGGGGTGATCGAGAACTGGCTGTTGATCGCGATCCCGTTATTCGTGTTCATGGGGCTGATGCTTGAGAGCTCCGGCGTGGCGCGCAACCTGCTGATGACGCTGCAACGTCTGTTTGGTCGTGTGCATGGTGGGCTAGCCGTATCAGTGGCGCTGCTGGGCGTGGTGATGGCAGCCAGTACCGGCATCATCGGTGCATCCGTGGTCATGCTGGGCTTGCTGGCGCTGCCCGTGATGCTGGGGCAGGGCTACAAGCCTGAGATGGCCTGTGGCGTGATTGCCGCGTCCGGCACGCTGGGGATTCTGATTCCACCCTCGATCATGTTGGTGCTGATGGGCTCCATCCTGCAGATTTCGGTCGGCGCGCTGTTCAAGGCAGCACTGGTGCCTGGTTTGCTGCTCGGCGCGCTGTATGTCGCTTATCTACTGATTACCGCCAAGCTTCATCCGGAGTGGGCGCCACTGCCAGACCAGAAGTTGCTGGGCACTGACAAGACACCGCTGGCGCTGCTGCGTGATCTATTCGGCCCGATGGTGTTGATCGTCGCCGTACTGGGCTCAATCATGACCGGTATCGCTACACCGACTGAGGCTGCGGCCATCGGCGCGGGCGGAAGCTTGCTGTTGGCGTTGGTGATGGGCGGGCTGTCTTTCCCGACGCTGCGCAATACGCTACGTGACACGTCACGCACCAGCGCGATGATCCTGTTCGTCGTCATCGGCGCGACCTGTTTCTCGGTGGTCTTCAAGCGCCTCGGCGGCGATTACCTGATCGAGGATGTCATTACCGGCACTGGCCTGGGCCCCTACGGCCTGTTGCTGCTGCTGATGGGGCTGATCTTCGTGCTCGGCTTCTTCCTCGAGTGGATCGAGATCAGCTTCGTGGTGCTGCCGTTGGTCGCACCGGTCGTCGAGGCGCTGGACTTCGGTTTCGGGCTGTCGGGGCAGGGCTTGTTAGTATGGTTCGCCATTCTGGTCGCCATCAATTTGCAGACGAGCTTCCTGACGCCACCGTTTGGCTATGCATTGTTTTACCTCAAGGGCATCACTGCGGGTCAGATCTCCATCGGCACCATCTACCGCTCGATTCTACCGTTCGTGGGCCTGCAGCTGGCGGGGCTGACGCTGTGCATCGTATTCCCATCGCTGGTGCTGTGGTTGCCGGGTTTGATGCCGTGAGCCTGACTGAGCGCTAGTGCCAGAAAGCAAGTGCATGGCTGCCGACAGGGAAGCGGTGGCCATGCCTGATGCATCAGGAGCAATCACTGGGGCTATCACCAAGGAGAAAGTGATGCTGCCACGACGCAGGGTACTGATTGCGGGACAGGATGAATGGCTGGAAGCCATGGCGCGGACCTTTCTCGAGGAAGGCGCCATCATCGCCCTGATGGGGACTGGCCGTCAGGACCTGAACCGCGTGCTGGACGCATTGGGTGGTGAGCAGGACGACCGCTTCGGCCGCGTGGTGGGCGAGGGCTGTTTTGAGGCACTGGTGTCGCGCCTCGGGCGGCTCGATGTGCTGGTCTGCATGCCGCCATCGGCAGGGCCGGGACAGACGCTGGAAGAGTGTCTCGTTCAGCAGGTGGCAGGCCCAGGAGCACTGCTGCAGGCGGCTTGTGCGCGCATGTTGCGTCACGGCGGTCGGGTGCTGGCGGTAGCGCCACCCTTTGGTGACAAGCGTGATGGCCAGAGTGCAGCCATGGTTCAGGCAGCACTGGGTGAGCTGATTCAGCGGCTGGCCGCTCGCTCACCGGACAAGGTACGCGCCAATCTGCTGTGCCCACAGGACAGTGGTCCTGCCGCTGTCGCGGAATGTGCGCGATTTCTGGCAGGAGGAGCAGGGCGCTCACTCAATGGCCAGGTGCTGCGCTTGAGTGAGTAGTGCTGCGCTCCTGCACGATTCCCGCTTCACTCCTGCCTCAGTTTCATTCTTTCTGCTCAACGACGCTTGCCTCTCCTGATGCCCTCCCTTGTCAGGCGCCGCCATCGTTCGCTCTCAACTGCCCCCGACACTGGCCGCTCTCAATTGGCCCCGAAACCGGCCACAAAGACACGCACGCAGCGTTGTACATGCGGTCGGTGGATTTCCATGCTGTCAGTGCGGTCAGGGCGGCCCAGCAGTGCATCGATATGCAGTGGACTCAGCAACATGCCCATCAGCATGTTGGCGGCGTTCAGCGGCTGCGTTCCTAGCCCACTGGCGGGTAGCGTGCCCTTTTTCACCTGCTGGCTCAGATAGTCGGCGAGCCGTTGGCGCGTGACGTCGGGGCCATTCTCCAGAAACAGGCGGCCCAGTTCGGGCGTACGTCCGCTTTCGAAGGCCAGCCCGCGTAGCAGCCGGATCAAGCGCGGCTGCAGTGCCAGCGACAAGATGGCCATGCCGAAGCGCTCCAGTGCCTGGGCGGGTCTGCTGCCATCGCTGACCTGCTGGTCCATCAGTGCCCACACGGATTTGGCCTCCTGCTGCATGACCGCCAGAAACAGCCCCTCCTTGCTGCCAAAGTTGCGGTAAAGCGTCGCCAGTGAGCCACCGGCATCACGTGCAATGTCGTTGATGCTGGTGGCCGCGAATCCCTGTTCGAGGAAGTGCTCGCGCGCCACGCTCAACTGGCGCTTGCGGCGTGCCTCACCGCGTGGCGAAGCACGCGTGGCTGATGTTGCCGAAGATACTGCTGAAGAAGGTGCTGTCGCTGCAGGAGCGTTAGAGCGTAAGTCGATCATACGAATACCCTGCTGGGGAGTGGAGCGTGCGCATCGCTACAGCATGCAGCTTTTGGGTTGCAGTTACCTGAACGCAAGGGGACGTGGGGTGCAACTGTCAGAGCGCGCAAGTTAACTGTAGTATTTATTACACTTAATGATGATGCAAGACCATCGCTGTACAAGATTCAACAGTGCATGCCGTGACAGCTTAGCGTGTATATCGGTGATCGCATCGCTCTACAGATCCTGTGCGTGCTCCGTTCAGGTCGCGAGACTGACGGCGAGACGGCAGTTAGAGAGGTTTTCCAATGAACAAGGCTGGAAAGGGCATCGTTGCTCTTGTCGTCGTCGCGGGTGTTATCGCCGGTGGAGTCATGGGGCTGGAGTGGTGGCGGGTCGGGCGCTTCATGCAGGAAACTGACAACGCCTACGTGCGTGCCGACAGCGTGCCTGTGCGCGCCGAGACCACGGCGCGTATTACGCGCATGCTGGTGCACGACAATCAGCCGGTGACGGCGGGTCAGCTGCTGGTGGAACTTGATGATGGTGATGCCAAAGCCAATCTGGATCAGGCCAGTGCCCAGCTGGACAACTCGCGCACCGGCGAAGTGCAGGCCGAGCGCCAGTTGACGTTGCAGCAGGCGAAGATCGACGAGGCCAAGGCCGCGTTGGATTCCGCCAAGGCTGAGCGCGATCAGGCGGCACTCCACCTCAAGCGCTCCAAGAGCCTGGAAAGCCGCAGCTACGCCTCGCAGCAATCCTATGAGGATGATCAGGTGACGCTGCGCACCACCGAGGCCAGCGTTGCGCAGAAGCAGGCCGCACTGACGTCTGCCCGCGGACAGCTTGAGGTCTATAAGGCCCAGCTGGATTCGGCGCGCGCCGAGATCGTCTCTGCCGCGGCGGACCTGGCCTATGCCCGCCATCAGCTGAACAAGACGAAGATCATCGCGCCGCAGGATGGCGTGATCGGTAATCGCAGTGCTGAGGTCGGTACCATGGCCAGTGCCTCGCTGACATTGATGCAGCTGGTGCCGGTCGATAGTGCCTACGTGGTGGCCAACTACAAGGAGACCCAGACCGAGCGCATGCGCGTCGGGCAGCCGGTGAGCCTTGAGGTGGATGCGTATCCGGACATCGAGTTCAAAGGTGTGCTCGATAGCCTCGCGCCAGCGACGGGTACCGAGTTCAGTTTGCTGCCAACCGACAACGCGACCGGTAACTTCAACAAGATCGTGCAGCGGGTGCCGGTACGCATTCGCCTGACTGGGCCTGAAGAGGCACTGACGCGCTTGCGGGCAGGGCTTTCGGCGATACCTAGTATCGATACGCGCGAACTGCCGGATAGTGGCACCTATGCGGCGGCTCCTGTTGATTCTCCTGTTACGGCGTCCTCCGTCACCACTGCTAGCGCGACCGGAGCGCAGTAGGCGTGGCTGAGACAAGCGCAGGAACCGGCATGTCAGCCAGCGCACCCAACGATATGCCGTCGCGCGCCCATCAGATCGGCTTTATCGCGGCCGTATTCGGCATGTTCATGGCGATTCTGGATATCCAGATTGTCGCAAGCTCCCTGAATGAGATTCAGGCCGGGCTCTCGGCAAGTCGCGAGCAGGTGTCGTGGATTCAGACCAGCTATCTGATCGCCGAGATCGTGATGATTCCGCTGTCCGGCATGCTGGCGCGTATCTTCTCGACACGTGTGGTGCTGACCGTCTCGGCGCTGGGCTTCACGCTGGCCAGTCTCGGTTGTGCGCTGTCCACCTCGCTTGAGTCATTGATCGTGCTGCGCGCGGTGCAGGGCTTCATGGGCGGTGCGATGATTCCACTGACGCAGGCGGTCAGCTTCTCGATCTTCCCGCGGCGCATGATGGGCAGCATTCAGGCGTTGATCGGGCTGGTGGCGACCATGGCGCCGTCGATCGGGCCGACCGTCGGCGGCTATCTGACCGAATACCTGAGCTGGCACTGGCTGTTTCTGGCTAATCTGGTGCCGGGCATCCTGGTGGCGGGGCTGGTGTGGCGCAATCTGGACATCGATGTTGGCAATCGTGAGCTGCTCAAACGCCTCGATACGCTGGGCCTGACGCTGATGGCCATCTTCCTCGGCAGCCTGGAATATGTGCTCGAGGAAGGCCCCGGTGATGACTGGTTCGCAAGCTCGCTGATTCTTTTCTGGGCGACGATATGTGCGCTGGCGGGAGTAGGATTCTTCTGGCGCGTGTTGACGGCAGATAATCCGATCGTCGATCTGCGCGTGTTCAAGAATCGCAATTTCGGGCTCGGGGCGATCATCGGTTTCTGGGTCGGGGTGGTGCTCTACGGACTGGTCTATCTGGTGCCGTTATTTCTGGGCACCATTCGCGGCTTCTCGAGCCTGCAGATCGGCGAAATCATGTTCGTGACCGGTGCCGCGATGTTTGTGATGGCCCCCGTGGCGGGCAAGCTGTCCGATGTGCTCGATCTGCGCCTGCTGCTGTGTATCGGGCTGGTGCTGACCGGGGTGGGCACCGGCATGAATGTGCACCTGACCTCAGCCTCTGGCTATGACGACTTCTTCTGGCCGCAGCTGATTCGTGGCGTGGGACAGATTCTGGTGCTGCTGTCAGTGTCGCGGCTGGCGCTGGGTACGCTATCGCCGAGCGCCATTGGCAATGGCAGCGGTCTGTTCAACGTGATGCGTAATCTGGGTGGCGCGGTAGGGCTGGCATTGATCGATACCCTGCTTGAGATGCGCGAGGACTATCATTGGAATCAGATGATCGGTTCCATCAATCTGGGGCGTCAGGAAGTGGTGGACCAGCTCGCCAGCTATCAGTCAGCCTTCGCAGGACTGGCCGACCCGTGGCGTGCGGGTGTCGAGATGATCTCGCAGCGCATCAGTGTGCAGGCGGAGGTGCTGGCCTTCGATAATCTGTTCCTGTGGCTGGGGGCCGTCTATGTGGTGGGCAGTATCGTGGCGTTTGCCTTCCGCAAGCCTGAGAGTGAGAAGCCTACTGAGGACGGTGGTGCGCACTAGGCAGAGGTAGTGTTGTGCTTGGCTTCGTGCCTGACATTGCTCTCGGTACTGTTTTCAGTCGCCACAAAAAAGACCCGCCATGATGGCGGGTCTTTTCGTTTCAGCAGGCAGTCTATACGTATCAGGCTATCAGGCGTTTACCAGCCCCAGAACATCAGGTACCACACACCGATTGCCGGCAGGCAAGCCATCGCCACACTGGTGGTGCCGATCAAGCGCGAGGTGCTCCCGCCTCCCAGCTGGCCGCTATTGAGCTGCTCGCCGGTGATGCGCCACGCCAGTCGCAGGCCCCACAGGCAGGCCAGTACCAACAGCGTGGCGCGTAGATCATTGGCCCAGGTCAGGTTGATGCCGTCACCGCGCAACAGCGTCATGGTGGTGGCGGACAAGCCGAGGAAGACGCCAAGTCCGCCCAGCGGGATCAGGCTGAGCGACAGGTGCCACAGGCGCGAGAGAGTCGCCTTGCCGCCCATCAACCAGTTGCCGAGCAGCAGCGGCAGGCTGGTCGCGGCGCCCAACAAGCCGCCCCCCACCACGATCCACAATGTGATCAGGCTGCCGTCGAGCAGGTTGAAGACATCGTTGTGCTCGGGATAGTTGGTCAGAATCCAGGTCGGTAGCGTGGTGGTCAGCGGCCACATCAGGTCGTGCTCGATCAGCCAGAAGGCCAGCAGCTGCTTGATCTGCACGAACCACGGACTGGCGCTCCAGCTGAAGGCGCCGATCGCGATCCCCAGCAGGCCAAACACCAGAACGGAGTAGTGCGTGAAGCGAACCGGCTGCGGTGGTTCGATCAGTTCGGCCCCCGGCGCGCGCCATTCCAGTTGCATGGCGTCCTTGTAGCCGCTGCAACGTCCGCAGGCATGACAGTCACCGGCACTGTCGAGCTGCTTGAGCGGAATCAGCGGCGCGCAGTCCGGTGCCGACATGCGTACTGCATCACCGTTTCTCACGGCTTGATTGTGTGCGGCCCACTGCGCTTGATCAGTACGGAAGTGGGTTGGTGACAGGCGTGCCAACAGATTGAACACGCCATTGACCGGGCACAGCTGACGACACCAGACGCGCGTGCCCTTGCCGTAGATCAGGCCAACGATGATCGCCGCCACGGTTGAGCCCCCCAGTACCACCAGTGCGCCGAGCGGATACTGATAGACACTGGCCAGCCTGGCCGTAGAGCGTAGTGCCGAGAAAGGCCACGAAGG
>NZ_JEMF01000074.1 GCF_000591415.1 Cobetia crustatorum
TTTTTCATGTCATATCAATCACGTGCCGATAGGTATCATTTCTCGGCACGAGCCAATCAAGCAAAGTGCTATTGGATCACACCGCAGGCAACACGCGAGCCACCACCCCCAAGCTTGGGCGTATCGGTGTAGTTGTCACCACCGGAGTGAATCATCAGCGCATGGCCGCTGAGGTCACTTTCCTCAAGACGCGGTGCCAACACTGGCAGTGAAATCTTGCCATCGGCATCGACGCTCAGCGCCGGGAGATCCCCGAGATGGCCATCGCCATACGGCCCTTGGTGAGTCTCTGTGCCTTCCGGGTCGAAGTGGCTGCCGGCTGCGGCTGCAGCAACGGTTTCACCATCCTTCTCGGCAGGCTCACAACTAGCCTTGGCATGCAGGTGGAAGCCGTGAATACCGCTCTCCAGACCCTCGACCTTCGGTGTCAGTAACAGTCCATTCTGAGTATCTTCGGCCATGATGCTCCCCACGGCCTCGCCGATACCCTCAGCATTCACACGATGCATCTCGATCTCGGTAGATGCCTGAGCCGCACCACTGGCCAGGCATGTACCCAGAGCAAGTGCAGCACATGTTTTCAGCAAGGGACGCTGTGTCATGATGTTCATAAGCAATCTCTCCAGCACGTAGGCCGACACCCGAATGTGAGATCAAAGCTCGATACTGGATGTCGAAGTGGTGAGTGGTCGGTGCTACTCATCACAACCTCGGGGCCTGAGCCAACATGTTCAATGCTTACGAGAAAAGAAATCCCGTTGCGAAACGCACCCCCCCCCCACCAGAAGCTGGCAAGGGCGTGTTATCAAAGGCTTTTCGGCACGACGCGCCAGATCATGGTTATCGTCATGATCAGCGGATAATCATGCGCTGGTGATGCCCAGATTCCTGAGGACATTGAGGCTCGGCTCAGCCTGATTGAGCGTATAGAAATGCAGGCCCGGCGCACCGCCATCCAGCAGGCGCTCGCTCATGCGTGAGATCACCTCGGTGCCAAATTTCTGGATGCTCTCGCTGTCATCGCCGTAGCTCTCAAGCTGCTTGCGAACCCAACGCGGAATATCCGCACCGCAGGAGTCGGAGAAACGCGCCAGCTTGGTGTAGTTGGTGATCGGCATGATGCCTGGAATGATCGGCTGCTCGATGCCAATGGCCCGCGCACGCTCCACGAAATGGAAATAGGCATCGGCAGTGAAGAAGTACTGAGTGATGGCGATGTTGGCCCCCGCATTCATCTTGCGAGCGAAGTTCTCGAGATCACGCTGATAGTTGTCCGCCTGTGGATGACATTCCGGATAGGCAGCCACGGCTATCTCAAAATGATCGCCGGTCTCTTCACGCACGAATTCGACCAGCTCGTTGGCATAGCGCAGCTCACTACGTGCGCCCATACCAGACGGCAGGTCACCGCGCAGAGCAACCAAACGCTTGACGCCCCGCTCGCGATATTCGCTCAGAATTTCGCGCAGCTCACCACGATCACTCCCTATGCAAGACAGGTGCGGAGCGGTGCAGACACCACTGCTGCTGACCGCATTGACGGTATTGAAGGTACGTTTACGGGTGGAGCCACCGGCACCGTAGGTCACGGAGAAGAATGTCGGGTCGATGACTGCCAGACGATCGCGGACATCCATCAACTTCTCGTGCCCCACCTCGGTATTCGGTGGGAAAAATTCGAAGCTGATACCTAATGGATGCTCGCTTGCGCTCATGGGATAACCCTCTGTGGTCAATCGTGTCCAGCATTGATGTTTTTTCGCCGCACACTTCAAGGTGTGCGTGCTACAGCATGCATTGCATTCTGAACTGAGCCGCGAGTCTCGGCTAATGAAAGGTTTTCGCCTCAACATCAATATCATTCATATAAGAATCTTCTTTCTTATAACCATAATCTTTCACGTATCGAAGTATTCTCACCAGAGGCTCTAGCACGAGGCTTGCGTGTTGATTGTCATCATTCACTGGATGACGCCGGCACATGTCGCGCGGCATGATGAGAATAGCCAACAACATTCACAAGGACAGGTGATGGACCATATCGATCTACAGCAGCCCCTCTGGATGCTGATTACCTTTGTTGCCATTGGCTGGCTATGCGCACGCCGACTCGCGATTGACCCGCGCCCTATCGCTACCCTGCTGATCTACGTGATTGCACCACTGACCTTCTTTCGTGGACTCGTACTCGGTGAGCCATCGCTCAGTGATCTCGGTCTGACACTCGGCCTGTTCACGATCTCAAGCGTGCTCTGCCTACTGACCCGACCGCTGGCGGCGATGTTCTTCCCACCACAGGAAGCGGCGCTATTGGCCTTCTCTGCCGGCACCGGCAATACCGGTTACTTTGGCCTACCTGTCGCCATGCTGCTGCTGCCGCCAGAAGGCGTGACCCAGTATCTCTTCTGTTTGCTGGGCATCACGCTCTATGAATTCACGCTGGGTTTCTACGTCAGTGCGCGTGGACAATTCTCGATGCGCGAAAGTCTGACCAAGATCGTGCGTCTACCGCTGATCTACGCCTTCCTCGTCGCCCTGTTGGTCAGCACGCTGGGGATTGGCATTCCGGAGGCCGTGCTGGAGGGGCTGAACTACTTCAAGTACAGCTACACGGTACTGGGCATGATGATCATCGGCATGACACTCGGCGGCATCAGCCTGCGCGAGGTAGACCCGCGCTTCATTCTTGCGGCTTCGGCGCTGCGCTTCGTGATGTGGCCACTGCTGAGTCTGGGCAGCGTGATGCTACTGGGTAGCCTGACGACGCTCGACCCTGTACTGGCACAGGCACTGCTACTGCTGGGCGTGGTACCCATGGCCGCCAACGTCGTGGTGCTGGCCATCGAACTGAATATCCAACCGGCCAAGGGCGCCATCGCAGTGATGCTGACCACGCTGGCCGCCCCGCTGGTTATCCCACTATATCTCTCGTGGATGCTGGCGATCAGCGGGCTGGGCTAGAAAATACGGGAGAAATGGGCTCAAGCCCCCGTCATCTCCGGGGGCTTGCATGCCATGACAGGCTGCTGAATGGCCGGGTCTATCACGGCCTGGCGTGACATCACGAAACGTGGCGCGCTTTCAATGATCTGTCCCTGCCAATCAATCAGATGCAAGGCACCGTCCGCATCCTCAGCCAGTGCGGTGCAATGCTCGACCCAGTCACCGTCGTTGCAGTAGAGCACACCATCCTCAACCCGAAACCCTGCCTGATGAATATGTCCACCGATATAGCCATCGAGACCCTCAAGACGTGCCTGGCGCATGGCCGCTTCCTCGAACTGCGCGACATAACGCTGCGCCGTCCCACTACGACGCTTGAGTGCGCTGGCGAGCGACCAGTAAGGCAGCCCAAACAGTGAGCGGCCACGATTGCACCAGCGGTTGAGTGACAAGATGAAGCCGTGCATGCCATCACCCAATGTGAGCAACCACGGTGCGATGCGCACATGAGTATCAAACTCGTCGCCATGTGAGACCAACAGACGACGACCGCTAGCAGTGACATGAATCGCGCGGCGCTCGATGCTCACGTTATGCAGCTTCACGCCACAGAGCCGACGAAACGATGCATCGTGATTGCCAGGAATATAGATCACCTCACAGCCGCTACGCGCCAAGCGCAGCACACGGGCTACCAGTGCCTGCTGATCCTTGTCGAGCACGGCGCGCTTGCGCATCGCCAGTAAATCAACGATATCGCCCACCAGATAGAGTCGCTCAGGGCGCACGCGACGCAGCAACTTGGAAAGCAGCGCTGCCTGACAATCCGGGGTGCCTAGATGTAGATCAGAAATAAACAGAGTACGAACCTGCCCGAGAGAGGCAGCTCCAGAACAGGAATCATCTTGAGAGGGAAAGCGCGGCGCGGTCATGTCTGTCACCTCCGAACCAATGAATGCGGCCAGAAGGGCCACACCGAGATAGCGTGACATGGGCTAGTGACATGAACGTAACAAGCAGATGAACACGCGGTGACAACTGCCATGCATCCAAAGGATATCGAGGTAGCTCAGGCCTGACGATCACTCAGGCCCGCCGCGGCACGGCGACGCGCGCGCTTCTGGCGATACATGCGGTCATCGGCGATCTGGATCAGATCATCCACGTCCACATCGCTCTGCAGTACAGGGTCATGAGTTACGCGCCCGATGCTGATATCAACCGGGAAGGCGATTCCCTCTCGCAGACGGCGCTCCTGCAAGCGGCGCATCAACTGAGTTGCTGCCTGCTGACTGGCCATGTCACAAGCGCCCGGCAGTACGACCAGAAACTCATCACCACCCAATCGGCACGCCATGCCCTGATCCCCCGCCGCCTGTGCCACACCCTCAGCGACCAGCTGAATCAAGTGGTCGCCCTCGGCATGTCCAAAGCTGTCGTTGACGTGCTTGAGCCGATCAACATCCACAAACAGAATTGACAGGCAGCGGCGCACACGCGTGCTATCCAACAGCACCTGCTCGAAGAACTCGAGACCAAAACGTCGATTCGGCAGACTGGTGAGCAGGTCGTGATTAGCGCGGTATTCAAGCTCGTGCTGTTGCGTCAGCAGTTGCTGGTTGACGCGATTCAGCTCGGCGTTGCGTCCTTCCAGTGCCAATCGCAGCATGACCGTACGCTGAAACGTGGAGAAACGTGCATGCGCAAGCGCCGGTGCGATACACAGCGTCGTCATCAGATAGGCACCGCCAGCCCCGACCAAGTCGGTCAACTGCAGGGGGCTTAGCCAGGTGAAGATGGGGATATAGAACACAATCAAGGGCAGACTACTGGCGAGCTGATAGCGCCAGCCCCATACCAGCCAAGCTGGCATGGCAATCAACATACAGGTCGCAAAACTCAGGTTCCACAGCGATAGCGCGATGACGTTATCAATCATCGCAGCACCAAAACAGAAGAAGAGATTGCTCGCTATCGCCCCGAACAGCACGATGCCATTAGGATTCTGCGGATTCCTGCGCAACAGGAAAACACACAGCAAACAGATTCCGATCAGCAGGAAGCGCCCTGCCCATAATAGCTGCCAGGCGTTCGGCACCTCGAAGTAATCGAAGAGCAGAAAGCAGGATAGTCCGGCAATCGCGAACATGACGAACGTGTAATTTAGCCGAGCACAATACCGGCGAGACTCGCTATCAGAGCCAGGATTGCCTGGCGGCATGAGATGGTCATGAAAAGGCACGGCACACCCTCAGGCAATAACTAGCGTTCTCTAATGCTACACCCCACGCAGGAATGCCCCTATCTCGGTGTTGGCTGATTTGTTAACGCTACGCCAGAAGCTCTGAAGGCCAGAGATGAAAATCGTAACGCCTCAATGCGAAAGCGAGGTGTCATTCAGAGGCAGGGATGGCGCTGTGCCCCCAGAACATCTCTCCTCGTGACGAGGCTCTCAAAAACAGCCTTCTATCGAGAGGAGTGCTGCACGGAGCTACGCCAATGTCTGGCCCAAAAGGCCATCACATAACATGATGGCCATCTCATGCTTAATGAAGCAAAGAAGAGCTGCTGGGCTTCTTGGCAGTCGTCTTTGCCGCTTTTTTCTCTTTTGCTGTTAAAAGGGGCTTCTTTTTAGTCGCTTTTTTACTGTCTTGACCTTTACTCATGACATTTTCCTTTTGAGGTAAATTCTAAGCTGAAGTCAGTGTTGGTCATTCTCATGCCGAGATGACGCACTAGCGCTACAGGCTGAAGCATAACGATTCAGTATGACCCCCAAGATACGCAATTGATAGAAATAGATGATGTTGTCTGGAAAATAGAGTAATCCAGCACTATGGATATAAATAAAATATCCCACCTGACTTTTGACCATATTGAATTATAAACATTTTCCCATGGCGCTCATCATTATTTCATGGTTATAACCACATCAGATATTTCAAGATAATCTTCAAGGGGATTTATTATTGATAGAGCCATTCTACTGCTGGCGCTACTACACCAGCCCGGCCCCCCCCCTTCACTCGGAGCCACATCAGAGCAAGATGCCGAGGGGGCTCCGTGCATCTGGATTAGCAGCGCTATACACCGCAACGCCCCGACACTCTTGTGGAAAGCATCGGGGCGTTGCGTTTTTTCAGCCATGATTCAATTTTCAGCTATGACTTGGTTTCAACTACAGCTCAATGCTTATCGTCTTGCGACTCCGTGTGGCATCGATCTCCGACCACCATCTTGACCAGTTTGCCGATGGTCAAACCCTGTACCAGAATCGAGAACAACACGATGATGTAAGTCGTCACCACTAGCGGCTCACGAAATTCGCCTTCGGGGATCGCCAGCGCCAGTGCTACCGAGATACCACCGCGTAGGCCACCCCAGGTCAGCACTCGCGTGGTGCCTTTACGGAAGGTGTACCAGCGGCGCAGAATTCGTAGTGGCACACCAATGATGACCAGACGAGACAGCAGGATGACAGCCACCAATGTCAGCGCGACCCCAATGGCAGTCAGGCTGATCGGCATCAGTACCAGCTCAAGACCAATCAATACGAACAGCACGGCATTGAGAATCTCGTCGACCAACTCCCAGAAGCCATCCAGATAGCGGCGCGTGTTATCCGACATCGCCCCAGCGCGGGCCATATTGCCAATGATAAGCCCTGCCACCACCATCGCGATGGGGCCAGAAACGTGTAGTGCCGAAGAGAGCGCGTACCCCCCGAGCACCAGTGCCAGGCTCAGCATCACCTCCACCTGATACTGATCAATGCTTCGCATCAGCTGATATACCAGTCCACCCAGTGCCAGTCCCATCAGAATACCGCCACCGGCCTCCTCAACGAATAGCAGGCCCATGTGACCCAGATCAATCTCGCCATTACCGATAGAGGCCGTGCCGAGCAATGCAGTAAAGAGCACCACCGCCACGCCATCGTTGAACAGCGACTCACCGACGATACGAATCTCCATATCCGCCGGCGCCCCCGCACTGCGCATGATGCCGAGGACCGCGATGGGATCCGTTGGCGAAATGAGTGCACCAAAGACCAGGCAGTAAAGATAGGGAACTTCGATGCTCGCCCACTGAAACAGCCACCAGGCAGCTGACCCAATCACGATAGTCGAGACCAGCACGCCCAGCGTTGCGAGCAAGCCAATGGAGCGACGATAGGCTTTCAGCCGTGAGAGGTCGACATGCAATGCGCCGGCAAACAGCAGGAAAGACAACATGCCATCCATCAGCAAGCTATTGAAGTTGATGCGCGACAGCCAGTCTTCAGCGCTATCCGCGACGGCGGTAGTCATCGAGAAATGATCCAATCCGATCACACCCAGTGATAGCACCAGCCGATAGCCATCACGCCGATGGTCGGCGGCAGTCGCAGCACCCGCTGGTTGAACCACATGCACACGGCAGTAATGGTAATGAACAGTGCGGCGAGATTAAGCATCTAAATACATTCCTTTATGGTGATGCTGCCAGCACACACAGCATGGTTCTTCCATGATACTGGGAAATGGGATCGTTCACTTATCGACTATTCCACGAGCGGAGAAATAGACCGCGTGATCTTAGCTTGGATGGACAAGTTACCAAAGGTCTCCAAAGCGATCTCGATGACATAAATAAAGACGTAGATCGAACTCAAGCTGATGATAGTCCGGCTCCATATAACAGCATAATTTATAGAATGCCTTGTCATGTGCCTTTTCACGCAAATGCGCTAATTCATGCACGACGATCATTTTTAGCAGCGGTTCAGGAATACGTCGAAATAAAGAAGAGATGCGAATCTCATTCTTGGCCTTGAGTTTATTACCCTGCACTCGAGAGACAAACGTATGCAACCCCAACGCATTGTTGATGACATGAATCTTGTCATCGTAAATCACCTTGCTGATCGGCGCGGAGCTACGCATGTATTGGTTCTTCAAGGCCATCGTATACTCATACAGCGGGCGAGTGCCGTGGATGCCATGGATGCCAGGGTATTTCTTCAAGAAAAAGTCAGCCGTCTTTTCTGCCTCCAGCAAATCTTGCGCTTGCTGCTGAAGCTGCGGGCTGTAGGCGTTGAGATAACGTAGCTCGGGCACCTTGTGACCACTCCTTTACATGTCATCGTATCTGTCGGGCATCACGACGCCAGAAACAGGAAAACCCGCCGAAGCGGGTTTTCCTTGAAACGCATCTGCCTCGCGAAAGGCCTCTCAACGTCACGGGCAGTGAAGCGCCCGTTGACCGGAGACGGCAGGACTTAGATGCCTGCAGCGGCTTTCAGTGCATCGGCACGATCAATCTTTTCCCACGGGAAGGCGGTGAAGGTTTCAGTCTTCTGCTCGCCATTCACGTCTGTCCAGCTGTAGCTGTGCTCGAACGGCTCACGACCGAAGTGACCGTAGGCTGCCGTCAATTGATACATCGGATGTGCCAGATCCAGCATGGTGGTGATGGCATACGGACGCAGATCAAAGTGCTCACGCACCAGCTCGACAATCTTGGTATCACTGATCTTGCCAGTGCCGAAAGTATTGATCGCGACAGAAGTCGGTTCAGCCACGCCGATAGCGTAGGAGACCTGAATCTCGCACTTTTCAGCGAGACCACTGGCGACAATGTTCTTGGCCACGTAGCGACCGGCATAAGCGGCGCTGCGATCGACCTTGGACGGGTCCTTGCCAGAGAAGGCACCACCACCGTGACGCGCCATGCCGCCATAGGTATCGACGATGATCTTGCGCCCCGTCAGGCCACAATCGCCCACCGGGCCACCGATGACGAAGTTGCCCGTCGGATTGATGTGATACTGAGTCGACTCAGTCAGCCACTCAGCCGGCAGCACTTGCTCGATGATCTCGCGCTTGACCATCGCACGCAGATCTTCCTGGGACACTTCCGGATCGTGCTGGGTAGAGAGCACCACCGCCTCGACGGAAATCGGCTTGCCGGCTTCGTCGTAACGGAAAGTGACCTGACTCTTCGCATCTGGGCGCAGCCACGGCAGCATGCCGTTCTTGCGTAGTTCAGCCTGACGCTCCACCAGACGATGGGCGTAGTGAATCGGCGCCGGCATGAAGGAGTCAGTTTCGTTGGTGGCATAGCCAAACATCAGCCCCTGATCACCCGCGCCTGATCTTCTGGCTTGCTGCGGTCAACGCCTTGGGCGATGTCAACGCTCTGCTTGCCGATCAAATTCAGAACACCACAGGTCTCGCCGTCGAAGCCGACGTCGGAAGAGGTGTAGCCGATATCGGTAATGACACGACGTACCAGCTCCTCGAGATCGACCCACGCAGTGGTGGAGATCTCACCGGCCACGATAGCGACACCGGTTTTGACGAGCGTTTCACACGCGACACGTGCGTGCTTGTCGCGCGCGATGATGGCATCGAGCACGGCGTCGGAAATCTGATCAGCAATCTTGTCCGGATGACCTTCAGACACGGACTCAGATGTGAAGAGTGAGTATTCGCTCATTTGTCCTCGACCCTCTTTTCGGATGCGGGGATGATTCGGCCACTGACGGCAGACTGCGTTGACGACCGAGTAGAAACACGCTTGCGGCGCACGATAAGACTTGGCTCAGATGGCCAAGCCTCGGGGGGGCGAGTTTACACGCCACTTATGTGAGTGCCTAGCGTCATGGGCCACCGGCAATGGTCATATCGAGACCTTTTTGTGACAAGAGCGTTGCTCTGAGTAATAAGTGCGCTCAATAGAGAGCCATTGCCATGCTATACCAGAATCCCGTGTCGTAAAGCATGTCTCATCGTCCGCTCGCTGGTGTGGCATGATCGCTCCTGATACCTCTATATATCCTTATGGACCGCTACACTGGCGGAATGGGGTTTGCCGCGCCTTGCCATCTCGGTGACAATACTCGCTCGGAGATCACGCTCGGCACTTGTCCGCGCGTTACAAGGTTCACGCGACGCCTCTGTCTATATCAGCGCACAGTCCTTCACGACGCCATGCGCCACCAGCAGATCGCCGTGATTCATTGCCCCCACTCTTGACGCCCCGCAGGCGAGGAGCTACTGCATGCCTTCCCGTTTTGACCTGGCCAACGCCATCCGTGCACTTTCCATGGACGCCGTTCAGAAGGCCAAGTCTGGCCACCCCGGCGCCCCCATGGGCATGGCCGACATCGCTGAAGTGCTCTGGAACGATCACCTCAAGCACAACCCGGCCAACCCGAACTGGGCCGACCGTGACCGCTTCGTGCTGTCCAATGGCCACGGCTCCATGCTGCTCTACTCGCTGTTGCACCTCACGGGCTACCAGCTGAGCCTCGAAGACCTGCAAAACTTCCGTCAGCTGCACTCCAAGACCGCTGGTCATCCGGAATACGGCTATGCGCCGGGCATCGAGACCACCACTGGTCCGTTGGGGCAAGGTCTGGCCAATGCTGTCGGCATGGCGATCGCCGAGAAGACACTGGCGGCACAGTTCAATCGTCCGGGTCATAACGTCGTCGATCACACCACCTGGTGCTTCCTGGGCGACGGCTGCCTGATGGAAGGCATCTCTCACGAAGTCAGCTCGTTGGCGGGCACTCTGGGTCTGGGTAAGCTGATTGCACTGTATGACGACAACGGCATCTCAATCGATGGTGAAGTCGACGGCTGGTTCACCGACGATACCGCCAAGCGCTTTGAAGCGTACGGCTGGCACGTCGTGGCTAACGTCGACGGCCACAAGCCGGAAGAGATCAATGCCGCTATCGCGCTGGCCAAGAGCCACGACGACAAGCCGAGCCTGATCATCTGCAAGACCGTGATCGGCTTTGGCGCGCCGAACAAGGAAGGTACCGAGTCCTGCCACGGTGCTCCGCTGGGTGACGACGAAGTCGCGGCTACCCGCGAGAAGCTGGGCTGGAATCACGCGCCGTTCCATATTCCGGAAGACATCTACAAGGGATGGGATGCCAGCGAGCGCGGCACCAAGCTCGAGAGCGAGTGGGATATCCGCTTCGCCCGTTATCAGGAAGCGCATCCGGAATTGGCCGCCGAGTTCACTCGTCGCCTGGCTGGCAAGCTGCCGCACAACCTGACCAGCGAGAAGATGATTGAAGAAGCGCAGGCCGCAGGCGACAGCCCCGCGACCCGCAAGGCCTCCTTCGAGTGTCTGAACCAGCTGGGTCCGCAGTTGCCGGAACTGCTCGGCGGCAGCGCTGACCTTGCTCCGTCCAACCTGACCTTCTGGAAGGGCGCCAAGGCCATCACCCACGAAGATTTCAGTGGCAACTACCTGCACTACGGTGTGCGTGAGTTCGGCATGGGTGCGATCATGAATGGTGCTGGCCTGCACGGCGGCTTCATTCCCTACGGCGCCACCTTCCTGATCTTCATGGAATACATGCGCAATGCCGTACGCATGGCCGCCTTGATCGGCCAGCAGGCTATCTACGTCTTCACTCACGACTCCATCGGTCTGGGCGAAGACGGCCCGACACACCAGCCGATCGAACAGCTGACCAGTCTGCGCACCACGCCGAACCTCTCTACCTGGCGTCCGGCGGATGCCGTTGAGACCGCAGCAGCATGGGATGCTGCCATCAAGCGTCATGCAGGCCCGACTGCATTGATCCTGTCGCGTCAGAATTTGCCGCATCAGAACCGTGACAAGGCGCAACTGGCCAACATCAGCCGCGGTGGTTATGTGCTGAAGGATGCTGCCAATGGCCAGCCGGAACTGATTCTGATCGCGACCGGCTCTGAAGTCGGCCTGGCGATGGATGCTGCAGCCGAACTGGAAGCTTCCGGTCGTGCTGTTCGCGTCGTCTCCATGCCGGCTACCGATCTGTTCGATGCCCAGGACCTGGAATACCGCGAATCTGTACTGCCGTCTTCGGTTACTGCACGCGTGGCAATCGAAGCCGGTCACCGTGATTACTGGTTCAAGTATGTCGGCCTGAACGGCGATATCGTCGGCATGGAAACCTTCGGGGAATCCGCACCGGCCGGTGACCTGTTCAAGCACTTCGGCTTCACGGTCGAGAACGTGGTCGAGCGCGCCAGCAAGCTACTGGGCTGATGCCACAATAGAAAGTCAGCGCTAGAGAATGGGTGCTTGAAAATCAGTGCCAGCATCACAGCGCTATCGACGCCGCCGTCTCCCGAAAGGGGATGGCGGCGTTTTCGTGTTCATGGCATTTCTCCTATACATGGCAGCGTCATTCTTGCTCGCCACCCAACGGCGTCACTCACTGTCGCCTGTAGTCGACGCCTGATGATGACCCTCGCCCCCAGGTGACACGTGTCAACTTACGCTGACATGCACATCCCGCCATCTAACGTCGCGTCGCGTGCATTGCGACACTCGCCTCATCGACTACATAACTCGCCCTTATGCGTAGTCTGACTACGCGGCTCTAGACGAAAAAAACTCCAAAATCAGTCGCTTGCGCCCCGCTAGCACATCCCGCCGACACGCTTGATGCGCTACCATGTCTGTCCACTGACGGGATGGTCACGAGATACTTTTGAGCAACAGCAGCCCCCAACACACACACACGGCCCTCGATGACTTGCTCGAGAACGCCGACCATGGCCGATCGCCCTTACGCGTCGCCATCAATGGTTATGGCCGTATCGGTCAGTGTGTGCTCAGGGCGTTGATCGAGCGCGATGCTCGCGGCGAGTCATTGCCGCTAGAGGTCGTGGCAATCAACGAGCTGTCGGATCTCGACACCATCACCTATCTGACTCGTTACGACACCACGCATGGCCGCTTCCCCGGCACTGTGGAACAGCGTGACGGCCAGCTGGTGGTCAACGGCCATGCCATTACTATCCTGTCCGAGGCTGATCCAGACTGCTTGCCATGGCGGGCACTCGGGATTGATCTGGTACTGGAGTGTTCAGGTAGCTTCAAGGACCGCGCCACCGCTGAGCGCCATCTGGCGGCGGGGGCAGGACGCCTGCTGTTCTCCCAGCCAGGCGATACCGACGCCGATGTGGACGCCACCATCGTGTGCGGCATCAACCAGTCCGCATTGTGCTCAGGATTGCGCATCGTTTCTGCCGCATCCTGTACCACCAACTGCTTGATCCCGGTATTGACCGTATTGGAGCAAGCCTTCGGGCTGGAACGTGGCGTGACGACGACCGTACACTCGGCGATGAATGATCAACCGGTGATCGATGCCTACCATCAGACTGACTTGCGTCTGACACGCTCCGCGATGGGCTCGATCGTGCCGGTCGACACTGGACTGGCCAAGGGCATCAATCGTTTGATGCCGCATCTGGAAGGCCGCTTCGAGTGCCTGCACCTGCGCGTGCCGACCATCAACGTCTCATGCATGGACATGTCGATTGAAGTGAAGCGTGATGTGACGAAGGAAGAGGTCAATGATCTGCTGCGTGCCGCCTGTACGGGTCACCTGCAGGGGCTGATGGGGCTGAGTGAAGAGCCAACGGCGTCCATCGACTTCAACCACGATCCGCGCTCGGGTATCGTGGACGCAACCCAGACCCGCGTTGCCGGTGATCGCCTGATCAAGTTGCTGTGCTGGTTCGACAACGAATGGGGCTTTGCCAATCGCATGCTGGACGTGGCCACTCACTGGCACGCCTGCGAGATGGCGCCCCAGTGCTCCGGCGATCCGGCGACGGGAGTTCTCCCCACTGATTCACGACCAAGGAACCCGTCATGAACGTGAAAACGATGACTGCCCTCGACCTGTCCGGAAAGCGTGTCCTGATCCGCGAAGATCTCAACGTGCCGGTCCGTGATGGCCAGGTGACCAGCGATGCACGTATCCGTGCCAGCCTGCCGACCATCAAGGCTGCTCGTGATGCTGGTGCGTGCGTCATGCTGATGAGTCACCTGGGGCGCCCGACGGAAGGCCAGCCAGAAGACCAGTTCTCACTGGCACCTGTCGCGACTCACCTGGGCGAACTGCTTGGCAGCCCGGTGCGTTTGATCAGTGACTATCTCGACAGTGCACCGGAAGTCGCTGACGGAGAAGTCGTACTACTGGAAAACGTGCGCTTCAATACTGGTGAGAAAAAGGACGAAGAATCTCTGTCGCGCGCCTATGCAGCGCTGTGCGACATCTACGTGATGGACGCCTTCGGCACCGCACACCGCGCGCAAGCCTCGACTCACGGCGTGGCACGCTTCGCGCCGGACGCCTGCGCTGGCCCGCTGTTGGCAGCAGAACTTGAAGCACTCGAAAAAGCCTTGGCTGCACCGCGCTCACCGATGGTCGCCATCGTGGGGGGCTCCAAGGTCTCGACCAAGCTTGAAGTCCTCAAGGCACTATCTGACAAGTGCCAGCAGCTGATTGTCGGTGGCGGCATTGCCAACACTTTCATCGCGGCAGCCGGTTACAACGTCGGCAAGTCACTCTATGAAGCTGACCTGCTCGACACCGCGCGTGCGCTGATGGACAAGGTGGAAATTCCGCTGCCGACAGATGTCGTGGTCGCCACTGAGTTCTCCGACAAGGCAGAAGCGATCGTGCGTGCCGTTTCTGACGTGCGTGACGATGAGATGATTCTCGATATCGGCCCTGAGACTGCCTCGCGCTTCGGCGCACTACTCAAGGATGCTGGCACCATTTTATGGAACGGCCCGGTCGGCGTCTTCGAGATTGAGCAATTCGCCAACGGTACCGAGAAGCTGGCTTACGCCATCGCCGAGAGCGACGCCTTCTCGATTGCGGGCGGCGGTGACACGCTGGCGGCCATCGACAAGTACGACGTCGAGTCGCGTGTGTCCTACATTTCTACCGGTGGTGGTGCCTTCCTTGAGTACGTGGAAGGCAAAACCCTACCGGCTGTGGCGGCTCTGGAAGCCGCTGCACGCTAAACCCACCTGTGTCCTGACCGACGCGGGCATTAGAGATAAAGCAATAAGGTCGCTCTCCGCCACGGCGGGGAGCACCCGACGCTCCTCCACTTAATTCCTCAAGAAGACAGGTGATGTCATGGCATTGATCAGCATGCGCCAGATGTTGGACCACGCAGCCGAGTACGGATACGGCATTCCGGCGTTCAACGTCAACAACCTCGAGCAGATGCGCGCCATCATGGAAGCTGCCGATCACACCGATTCTCCGGTGATCGTTCAAGCCTCCGCAGGTGCACGCAAATACGCTGGCGCGCCGTTCCTTCGCCACCTGATCCTGGCTGCCATCGAGGAATTCCCGCATATCCCGGTCGTCATGCACCAGGATCACGGCACCTCACCCGCGATCTGTCAGCGCTCCATCCAGCTGGGCTTCAGTTCAGTGATGATGGACGGCTCGCTGGGCGAAGATGGCAAGACCCCGACCAGCTACGAATATAACGTCGAAGTGACCCGTCGTACCGTCGAGATGGCTCACGCCTGTGGCGTGTCCGTCGAAGGCGAACTGGGTTGCCTCGGCTCGCTGGAAACCGGTATGGCCGGTGAAGAAGATGGCGTTGGTGCGGAAGGCGTCCTGGATCACGACCAGATGCTGACCGACCCGGAAGAAGCTGCCGACTTCGTCAAGAAGACTCACGTCGATGCACTGGCGATCGCTATCGGGACTTCTCACGGCGCCTACAAGTTCACCAAGCCGCCGACAGGTGACACCCTGTCCATCCAGCGCATCAAGGAAATTCACGCCCGCATCCCGGAGACACACCTGGTCATGCACGGTTCTTCCTCTGTGCCGCAGGACTGGCTGGAAATCATCAACGAATACGGCGGCAAGATTCCGGAAACCTACGGCGTGCCGGTCGACGAGATTGTCGAAGGCATCAAGCACGGCGTGCGCAAGATCAACGTCGATACCGATCTGCGTCTGGCCTCTACCGGTTCCATCCGTCGCTTCATGGCGCAGAACCCGTCTGAATTTGACCCGCGCAAGTATCTGAGTGCGTCAGTGAAGGCGATGCGCGATATCTGTATCGCACGCTATGAAGCCTTCGGTGCCGCCGGACACGGCAGCAAGATCAAGCCGATGAACCTCGAGCAGATGTTCGAGCGTTACGGTCGTGGCGAGCTGGACCCGAAGATCAACTGATCTTCCAGCACCCGCAGATGCAACACTGATACACATGAAGCACTGAAAAGGCGGCCCGAATGGGTCGCCTTTTTTTATCCTCGAATGTCTGAGTGGTTACGATCACACGAGGTCAGACACTCGCTGCCTCGCACGCGCGCAGGTATCCTTGTCTTGACGCCATATGGCATATACGCCGCGGGCTACTCTCTTAATTGTCGTTACATCAGGAGTCATCATGGCCTCGCTCAAGGACCAGCTATCCGGGCTTGTCTATTCCACCGAACATGGCGCAACCTGCCCTGAATGCCGGCGCGCCGAGGCAGAGTGCGAGTGTGCTGACCTAGCCGAGCGTGAACGGCTGGAGAATCTCGATGGTGTAGTGCGTATTCGCCGTGAAACCAGCGGCCGCAAGGGCAAGGGTGTCACCACCGTGACGGGAATTCCGCTCGCAGAGAAGGAACTCAAGTCCCTCGCCAAGACTCTCAAGCAACGATGCGGTACCGGCGGTAGCCTCAAGGACGGCATCGTGGAGATTCAAGGCGATCATCGCGATACGCTCAAGACCGAACTCACGCGACTGGGCTATACCGTCAAGTTAGCCGGCGGCTGAGCTGCACACGCCATCTTTCTCACGAGACTCAAAAGGGATTTACATGCCGCATTCAGACACACAACGTCTTTCACGCTCGGTCCGTAATACCGCACCAACTCGCGCCATCAGCATTATCTCGGCGCGTGCGGTCACCCTCACGGCGCTGCTGGTCGGAGTATTGGGTCTGAGTGGCTGCATGACAGGCCCGGACTTCACGCAGCTGGAAGCACGTGTGGTGCCGCAGAAAACCTTCAGCGCACCAGCCGATGCCCAGCTTGAAGTGCGACTGGTGGATGTCTCCAAAGCAGACGCACCCGCCGGCCTGATTGCCAGCACGCGCTATGGTGGCCTGCGTCAGGGGCCTTTCCCGGTCAGCCTGCAGTACGATCGCAATGCCATCGAGGAAGGGCACCGCTATGCATTGCAGGCAGATGTACGCAGTGAGGGGCAGCTTTACTGGATCAACGACACGGCAGTCCCGGTACTGGGTGCCGACAGCACGTCAGAGCGCGAGGTCGAGATTCCCCTCGTGCCATTGCCACGCGCACTGGGGCATTGAGCCGTCCCTCTCCCTGCATTACCCGCTCTCTTCTTGCTAGATAGGACAACACCATGCAATGGCTGGAATATTTGCTCCCCGTCTTCTTCCTGACACCACTGGGCGCCATCGCGCTGGTGGTGCTGGGCATGCGCGGCCTGCATGAACGGCGTATCCAGTCACCGCTCACCCGCCGCCAGCTGCGTGAACCAGGCCAGAGCCTGCGCGACCGCCTGGATGATGCCTTCCAGGCGCTATTCCTCGATGGCGCGCTGGGGCCACTGATCACGCTCAGCCCGCTAGTCTATGGCATGGGGCGCATGGTGTTCGGCGAGCAACAGAACTGGCTGGAGTGGTCAGGCTACGGACTAGCCTGCGCACTGTTCGTGCTGATCTTTGCCCTGCGCCTGACGCGTCACTTCCAGCGTATCCGCAAGCTCAAGCTAGGTTTGGCCTGCGAGCTTTCCATCGGACAGGAACTGGACCAGCTGATACGTCCGGAACAGCTCACCAGTGTGGTCTATCACGATGTACCCGCCGATGGCTTCCATATTGATCATCTAGTGGTGACACCGGCCGGCGCTTACGCTATCCGCACCAAAGCCCGCTCACGGCCACTGGATGCCTTGGGTGCGATAAAGAATGAGGTCAAGCTGAAGGATGGCCGCCTGTACTTCCCGGGTAGCCGCGAGCGCAAGCCGCTACGCGAGACCCGTATCGCCCGCGATTGGACAGCCGCTTGGCTAAAGCGCGAGTGTGGGGTCGAGGTTCCGGTACATGGTGTGCTGGCACTGCCCGGTTGGCAGATCATCCCGCAAGGTGAACAGCGCAAGGGCGACCCTGATGTCGTCAATGGTGAGGGGCTGGCCGAGTGGCTGAACACTCATTGCATGGCGCCAGAAGCTGGCTGCCCGAAGCTAGATGAGCCGCTCAAGCAACGCATCAATGAGGCAATTCTCGATCGCGTGCAGGCCGAGCGTCTCGCAAACATCTAGCAACCAGGACAGCGCCTGAGACAGCTTCGTCTTGATAGAAAAAAGCCCTCGATGCCAATGAACTGCACCCCGAAAGTTGGATACCCATCCAACCTTCGGGGTGCAGTTCATTGGGGTGGCTTTCAATACCTTGTCACTGAGATCACAGTCGTGAAAGGCGGCTATGCGGGTCTCCTTCAATATGATCCTTCGGGCCATCTGCAGTCGGCTTACCGGCAGCAGGGATATCGCTTTCCGGCAACTCCCAGCTACCATCCTCGCTCCAGGGGTCATCTGCTGGGAATTCCTCGATATTGATCTCTTTCACCGAGTAATCCGGCTGATAACGTAGGTCATAATGCGCCGCACGCACGATGGAGATACACAGCAGTACGGCGACAAGTAGCAGCGGAACACCACCGATGATCGAGGCAGTCTGCAGGGTATCCAGCCCACCGACAAACATCAGTACGATTGGCATGAAGGACAGCGCAAAGGCCCAGAACAAACGATTCCAGCGCATCGGTTCCTCATCCACTTCCTTCTGTACTACAGCCGCGAGGATGTACGACATGACCATCGTTTAATCATGGATTGTCGGAGAGCAGCCTTGCGCCACCTCCGTACAATCCTAGTACAACACTTTGATAGTTTCCGTAAAGTTAATTCAAGCTACTGTTAGCATAATTTTTACGGGCATCGCGTCGCTGCTACATCACGATGCCACCAAATCCCAAGCGTATGTTTTACTCACTCCGCAGGCGTCCTCCCATCTCCTGCGCGAGATCAACGGCAAAGTGATCCGTCATGCCACCGATGAAATCGAGCATGCGCCGATAGCTGCGATAGAGATCCCAGTCACGAGTGGGCGTATTTTCCCCGATCAGCGCCAGTACCCGCTCATGCTTGAAGCTGGAACGCCCGGTGGTATGCAGCTCATGCGCCGCACCAATAAAGGCCTCGAGCAGAATACCCAGCGTGGTATAGGCACCGATTTCCAGCTTGGCCTTACGCTCGTTGCGGAAAATCTTCTGGCGCGCCAGATTCTTGGCTTCGCGCACGCCCCAGCCAAGATCAGGATGACAGAGGTCCAGCAGGTCTTCAGCGAGTGTGCCTGCGAGCAGTGCATGCTCATGCAGTACAAAGACCTCAGCGACATCCTTCACGGCACGCTCCATCGCGGCACCACGTAATGCGGCCACCTTGCGCCGCTGAGAGGTGCCTCTGGCTTCCATCTCGGCATACTCGCGCGGCTCACCGCCACTGATACCCGTGAGGATGTCGAACACCTCTGCAAACTGGAGAATGCCCATCTCGAGGCCGTCTTCCAGATCCAGCAGTGCGTAGCAGATATCATCTGCGGCCTCGACCAGCCATGCCAACGGGTGGCGACACCATCGGCCGTCGGCACGCTGTATTAGGCCGCAGCGCTCAGCAACCCCTTCCAGCAACTTACGCTCGCTCTGGTAGCAACCGAACTTGCCGCCAGCAGTGGCATGTTCCACCGTCCACGGATACTTGAGCAGCGTACCCAATGTGGCTGCCGTCAGGCGCATGCCACCGTGAAACTGGTTGTACTCAATTTGGGTGACGATCCGGAAGCCTGAGCGTTGCCTTCATAGGTAAGCAAATCAGCGCGCTCGGTCTCGCTGAGTCCGTCGAGGCGACCATGATCACTGGCAGCCTCGGCGGCAAACCAGTCACGAATGGCATATTCGCCCGCATGACCGAAGGGCGGATTGCCGATGTCATGCCCCAGGCAACCGGTCTGCACGATGACACCAAGATCCGCGGGCGTGATCCATTCAGGTAGCCGATCACGCAGCTTCTCACCGACCATCATGCCCAGCGAGCGCCCGACACAGCCGACTTCCAGCGAGTGAGTCAGGCGGGTATGGATATGATCATTATCGGTCAGCGGATGTACCTGGGTCTTGCGGCCCAGCCGACGGAACGAGCCAGCGAATACGATACGATCGTGATCCTTGTGGAATGGTGTACGCCCCATTTCACGTGGCGCAGCACCTGGCGCATCGTGTAGACGGCTCGGCTCCAGCAAGCGTTCCCAGCTCATTGATGACATCAAAAGACTCCTTGGCGATCGTCCATACAAGACAGCGAAAGCAGACGACAGAGGGCAAACACGCGCACAAAAAAAGAGAACAGGGGATTGTGGCACCCTGTCCTCTCGCTCTCCAGCTTCTCCCTCATCCCGCCTCAGCCAATCATGACCAAGGCGGGAGCAATGCACGACAATGGCGCGCGCCTGACACTGTCAGTCTTCCGCCAGTGCAGGCAACAGCACCTTGAGCTTGCGCGTCAATGTGTTGCGCCCCCAGCCCAGCAATTCTGCGGCTTCGCCCTTGCGTCCGCCGGTGTGCTTGAGCGCCGTCTCGATCAAGATGCGCTCAAAGTCCGGCACGGCCTCTTCCAGCAGATGGGTATGGCCAGCCGCCAGGGCACGGTCCGCCCACTCACGGAAGGCCCCCCGCCAATCGCCCGACGCGGCCTCGGTGCCGCTGGCGTCACGCAGCTCCGGCGGCAAATCTTCCACCATCACCTCACGCCCAGAGGCCATCACTGTCAGCCAGCGACAGGTGTTCTCGAGCTGACGCACGTTGCCGGGCCAATCGAAGCGTGTGAGGTGCTTCTCGGCCGCCTCAGTCAATATCTTGGGCTCCGTCGAGAGTTCACGTCCGGCTTCACCGAGAAAGTGGCTCATCAGGCGTGGAATATCCTCACGCCGCTCCGACAAGCGCGGCAGATGCACGCGAATGACATTCAGGCGGTGAAAGAGATCTTCACGGAAGCGACCATCTTCCACCAGCCGCTCCAGATGCTGGTGCGTCGCGGCGATGATACGCACGTCAACCTTGACCGGCGTGACACCGCCCACACGATAGAACTCACCATCGGCCAGCACACGCAGCAGACGTGTCTGGGTCTCGGCGGGCATGTCGCCAATCTCATCGAGAAACAGTGTGCCGCCATCAGCCTGCTCGAAGCGCCCACGCCGGAGTGCCGTGGCCCCGGTGAAAGACCCCTTTTCGTGACCAAACAGCTCGGATTCCATCAGGTCTTTCGGAATCGCCGCCATATTGAGCGCGATAAAAGGCTTGGCAGCGCGCGGTGAGTGCTGATGCAGCGCTTGGGCGACACGTTCTTTACCGGTACCGGATTCACCATTGATCAACACGGTGATATGCGACTGAGACAGGCGGCCAATGGCGCGGAACACCTCCTGCATGGCTGGCGCTTCACCAATGATCTCCTTGGTGAGGCCTTCCGGTACGGCGACAGGTGCCTTGGATTCACGTGAGTGCGCCACTGCGCGACGCACCAATGCCAACGCCTCATCCACATCGAAGGGTTTGGGCAGGTATTCAAAAGCGCCGCCCTGGTAGGACGCCACGGCACTATCGAGGTCGGAGTGTGCCGTCATCACGATCACCGGCAGATCGGGGTACTGCTCACGTACGCGCGCCATCAGATCAAGGCCATCGATACCCGGCATGCGGATATCGGTCACCAATACATCAGGACACTGACGCATGATGCTGGCTTGCGCCAGATCAGCACGCTCAAAGCACTCCACTTCCAGGTCGGGGTGGGCCAAAGCGCGCTCCAGCACCCAGCGGATGGCGCGGTCGTCATCAACAATACAGACGCGGGCAGTCTCGCTCATGTGTGATCTCCAGAAGTGCCGTCAAGCGGAATAAGTAGGCGGAATTCGGTATGGCCGGGGCGCGAGTCACACTCGATCAACCCCTGGTGCTGGTGCAGGATGCCTTGGGCTATCGATAACCCAAGACCTGACCCTTCGGCACGCCCGGAGACCATCGGATAGAACAGCGTCTCGCGCAGCGTCTCGGGGATGCCCGGGCCGTTATCGATGATCGCCAGCTCACAGACCAGCCGGTGGCGCTCATGACCCAAGGTGAACTGACGTCGCGCGCGGGTGCGCAGCGTGATCTCGTAATGCGGAGCTTCCCCTTCGGTCTGATCCTCACCCTGCGGCTGCTCATTGAGTGCCTGGGTCGCATTGCGTGTGATATTGAGCACAGCTTGAATCAGCTGTCCCTCGTCACCGATAACTTCGGGCAGACTCGGATCGTAATCCGCCACCATGGTGATGCTGTCGCCCTCGGCCAGCAGCAGCGAACGCACTCGCTCAGTGACAGCATGGATATTGACGGGCACCTGCAAGGGAGGACGATTCGGACCCAGCATGCGATCAACGAGGTCACGTAGACGATCGACCTCCTCGATGATGATCCGCGTGAACTCCACCATCTGGGGCTCAGGCAGATCGCGCTCCAGCAGCTGAGCAGCGCCACGAATGCCCCCCAGCGGATTCTTGACCTCATGGGCCAGCCCGCGCGTCAGCACCTTGACGGCTTCCTGCCGCGCAATCAGTGCCTCTTCGCGCGAAATCTGCATCAGGCGATCTCGCGGCTCTATCTCTACCAGCAGCTCATCGCGGCTGATCGGGGTCGCTGTGAAGTCGACCGTCAGTACCTCACTGGCCACGTTGACGATTTCGGCTTCACGCTGGGTGTAGGGGTGCTGCTCATCAAGCGCCTTGCGCAAGACCTTGATGGGCTCGGCATCCATGCCGGTCAGATGCTCTGGCGTGTGGCCTTTTACACGCACCAGACTAACCGCCAACAGTGTCTCTGCCGCCGGATTCATCCATACCACTCGCAGCTGTGCATCCAGCACCACCACGGCAGTATTGAGGTGTTCGAGCAATCGTTGGTGCATGAGTTTGTTCGCCATTCGCGGTACGTCTCCCTGTTCTGCAATAACCGCGCCAGTCTGGTGCAGGTGACGTGTGCGTGGCATCCGATGCTGTGCAGGCCATATCGCACTCCGTTCATTGCATCATTATGGTGCATTGGTGATGCGTGCTGCCATGTTCTTCACGCTGGTGGACGCATCTGCATCAGCGTGGAGAGCGCCAGAAATACGAGATTGTAGAAACAAAGAAGCCGCCCGAAGGCGGCCTGTTGATATCCATGAGCGCTCACGCACATCGCGATCAGCTCCCACCACCATTGGCGGGATTGTTAGGATTGCGGGGCAGATTGACGCTGGCACGCTGCACATAGATGACACGTGGCTCGCTGGTCTGACGCACGCGACCTGACGCATCCAACAGTTCAGCCTGAATGACATGCTTACCCCGTGCCAGCGCTGGCACCATGAAAACGCTGCTGTTCATCGCGGATTGCGACGGTGCGCCATCGACGGTTACACGCACCTTGTCTTCGGGACGCAGCTGCGGCTCTATCCCGAGACGCACCGCCAGGTTACCGGCTCGTCCTGTCGGCAATGTCTCCTCATTGGCCGGGCTCTGGATGGTGAAGCGGGTATAGCCTCGGAATCGCACGTCCACCGCAGGGGCTGAGCGAGTGCGCGAAGACGACTCGGAAGAAGCGGATGGCGCGACGCGCACCGGCGAGCGCGGCACTGACGAAGACTCCGTCGAGGGCACTACGCTCAACGGTGTCAACTTCACCTTGCTGCCTCCGGCTGGCTGGTCACTGAACACCACGTTGCCATTGGCATCCACGTGACGGTAGATCTGCGCCGCCTGAAGCTCAAGAGATACGCTCGACAGCACCAGCATCAATGCCAGCAACAGGCCGCCCACCCATCCGGTACGCGCTGATGCGCCAGACAGTGCTGTGTGTTCAGTCGCAGTACTGGCGACGTACAAAGAGGATACGAAGGGCCACATCCGAAGATTCCTGAGAGAGTCATGGGAGGCCAGAAGCCGCGAGCGGCTCCTGCGGATTGGTTAGGTAAACAAGCTGTCCTGGCTGCCAAGTTACAAAGCTTATCGCGTTGACGCCAGCATTGGATTCCCTGAGAAAACCCTTTCATCACATCGCCAGCCATGCAGGACCATCGTCTGAACGCTCCTTGAGCTCAATCCTTCAGACGACGTCATACAACATGGACATAAAAACAAAGACACAATAAAACAGGGCCATACCTCTCGGCATGGCCCTGCTGTGGTCTTCTACGCGACGCCCTGCCATTCACGGCGGGCACGACAAGAAAGACGGCGTCATCACATGAAGCGTGATTAGACGCTGTAGTACATGTCGAACTCGAGCGGGTGAGTCGCCATGCGCAAGCGCAGAACGTCTTCGCCTTTCAGTTCGATATAGGCATCGATCATGTCGTCGGTGAACACGCCACCCTGGGTCAGGAACTCACGATCGCCATCCAGTGCTTCCATCGCCTGTTCGAGGCTCTCGGCCACGGTCGGGATGGACTTGGCTTCTTCAGCCGGCAGATCGTAGAGGTTCTTGTCCATCGCATCGCCCGGGTGAATCTTGTTCTTGATACCGTCGATACCAGCCATCAGCATCGCAGAGAACGCCAGGTACGGGTTGGCTGTCGGATCAGGGAAGCGTGCCTCGACGCGCTTGCCTTTCGGGCTAGCAGTGTACGGGATACGGATGGAAGCAGAGCGGTTACGAGCAGAATAAGCCAGCATGACCGGCGCTTCGAAGCCCGGCACCAGACGCTTGTAGGAGTTGGTGGACGCGTTGGTGAAGGCGTTCAGTGCACGGGCGTGCTTGATGATGCCGCCGATGTAGTAGAGCGCCATTTCAGACAGGCCAGCATATTCTTCACCGGCGAACTGGTTCTCGCCACCTTTCCAGAAAGACTGGTGCACGTGCATACCGGAACCGTTGTCACCGACCAGCGGCTTGGGCATGAAGGTCGCGGTCTTGCCGTAAGCGTGCGCCACGTTGTGAACCACGTACTTCAATTCCTGAACTTCGTCGGCCTTCTTCACCAAGGTGTTGAACTTGACGCCGATTTCGTTCTGACCTGCGTTCGCCACTTCGTGGTGGTGAACTTCAACTTCCTGGCCGATGGCTTCCAGCGTGTTGCACATCGCAGCACGGATATCGTGGAAGCTGTCGACCGGCGGCACCGGGAAATAACCGCCTTTCAGACGCGGACGGTGGCCAAGGTTGCCACCTTCCGGAGTGGAATCAGTCGCCCATGCACCTTCATCGGAAGAGATCTTGAACATGGAACCGTTCATCTCGTTCTTCCAGTGCACTTCATCAAAGATGAAGAATTCCGGCTCCGGGCCAAAGAAGGCGGTGTCGCCCAGGCCGGTAGACTTGAGGAATTCTTCAGCGCGCTTGGCGACAGAACGCGGATCACGCTCATAACCCTGCATGGTGGCCGGCTCGATGACATCACAACGCAGCACAAGGGTGGTGTCTTCGGTGAACGGGTCGAGGAAGGCCGTGCCATCGTCCGGCATCAAGATCATGTCGGATTCGTTGATGCCCTTCCAACCTTCAATGGAAGAACCATCGAACATCTGACCATTTTCAAAGAATTCGTCGTCAACTGTGCGCGCCGGGACGGAGACGTGATGCTCCTTGCCTTTGGTGTCGGTGAAGCGCAGATCAACCCACTTGACTTCGTGTTCTTCAATCAGGGCAAGTGTCTTCTCAGCCATGGTAATTCTCCGATGGAGCCGGCGGCTCGGTTTACAGTTGGTGTCAGCGTTGTCTGTCGTTTGTATCTCTTTTCTCTCATGACCAGCGTTTTGATGCCAGTCATCAGACAGGATGCCCTAACAATGCAGCGAGCGTGCCAGAATGGCGCAACAACAATGCAACAACCATATAAGCCAATGAAAATAATGAAGAAAAACATATACAGAGAACGCAAAGAAACGCTTATCTCGATATGATTTGACCCTAGAAGGTGCAAAAAATCCTTTCTGATGCCCGCCACTGACTATTTTAGTGCATAAAAAAGGATCTCTGGTCCATTTTGGTGCATTGCGTCGTTATCCATAAATGAACATTCCTTTTGATCTGGTCAATAACGCGACGTTTTACTGACACTTCTTCGCTTTCCTGCCGTTTTTCTGTTCTTTCACAAGTTTTTTTCATCTTGAATAAAAGAAGGGAAAAGACTTGAGAGACAACCATTTGGCCGTTTCAAGCCATTTCATGACGTCTACAAGTAGGGCTCGCGAATGCGGGATGCTGGCAGGAGGCATGCCATGCCCCCTATAATGCGCCCCAAATCACAAGCGCCCGGTACGCGAGCGCCCATTTTCAGCACAGGTTCCCGTCGTGATCGAGAAACTTCGCAACATAGCCATCATCGCCCACGTTGACCATGGTAAGACTACATTGGTCGACAAGCTCCTGAGTCAGTCTGGCACCCTGGACCGCAAGGCCGAGGGTCAGGAACGCATCATGGATTCCAACGACCAGGAAAAAGAACGCGGCATCACCATCCTGGCGAAGAATACCGCGATCCAGTGGAACGACTATCACATCAACATCGTGGATACCCCTGGGCACGCTGACTTCGGTGGCGAAGTCGAGCGCGTGATGTCCATGGTTGACTCCGTGTTGCTGCTGGTCGATGCCGTTGATGGCCCGATGCCGCAGACACGCTTCGTGACCCAGAAGGCATTTGCCCAGGGCCTGAAGCCGATCGTCGTCGTCAACAAGGTCGACCGTCCGGGCTCACGTCCTGACTGGGTCGTTGACCAGATCTTCGATCTGTTCGACAACCTCGGCGCAACTGACGAGCAGCTCGACTTCCCGATCATCTACTGCTCTGCCCTCAACGGCATTGCGGGTATGGACCCGGAAGACCTGCAAGACAGCATGGACCCGATGTTCCAGGCTATCGTCGATATCGTCGAGCCGCCGAAGGTTGAACTGGACGGACCGTTCCAGATGCAGATCTCCGCACTGGACTACAACAGCTATGTTGGCGTCATCGGTCTGGGCCGCATCAAGCGTGGCGCAGTCAGCCCGGGGCAACAGGTCTCTGTCATCACCAAGGAAGGCGGTGTCCGCAAGGGCAAGATCGGCCAGGTCATGACGCACATGGGTCTGGATCGTGTGCAGACCGACAAGGCGACTGCTGGCGATATCGTCTGCATCACTGGTATCGAGAACCTCGCGATCTCCGACACCATCTGCGACAACGCTACTGTCGAAGCTCTGCCGCCGCTGACTGTTGACGAACCGACCGTCTCCATGACCTTCCAGGTCAATGACTCTCCGTTCGCAGGTCAGGATGGCAAGTACGTCACTAGCCGTAACATCCGTGAGCGTCTCGAGCAGGAATTGATTCACAACGTCGCCCTGCGTGTTGAAGAAGGCGAGACTCCCGAGAAGTTCGTGGTATCCGGTCGTGGTGAGCTTCACCTCTCCGTACTGATCGAGTCCATGCGTCGTGAAGGCTTCGAGCTGGCCGTAGGCCGTCCGGAAGTCATCATCAAGGAAGTCGATGGCCAGAAGCAGGAACCTTACGAAGAAGTCACCATCGACTGTGAAGAGCAGCATCAAGGCTCCATCATGGAAGAGCTTGGCTACCGCAAGGGTGAGATGACCAACATGAACCCGGATGGCAAGGGTCGTGTGCGTCTTGACTTCATCATTCCGTCTCGCGGTCTGATCGGCTTCCGTGGTCAGTTCCTGACCATGACTTCCGGTACAGGCATCCTGACCAGCCGCTTCGATCACTACGGTGACTTGAAACTGGGCGCAGCTGTCGAGCGTCGTAACGGCGTGATGGTATCCATGGTGACAGGCAAGGCATTGTCCTACGCACTGTTCACTCTGCAGGAACGCGGCAAGCTGATTCTCGGTCACGGCACCGAGGTCTATGAAGGCATGCTGGTAGGCATCAACAACCGTGCCAATGACTTGGTCGTCAACCCGACCAAAGCCAAGAAGCTGGATAACATGCGCTCCACCGGTAACGACGAAAATATCGTTCTGACGCCGCCGATTCGCTTTACCCTGGAACAGGCTATCGAGTTCCTGGATACCGATGAGCTGGTGGAAGTGACCCCAGTACACATTCGTATCCGCAAGAAGCACCTCAAAGAAAATGAGCGTAAGCGCGCCACCAAGTAAATGGCCCGCTCCCGGCCTCTGTCAGCATGACAGAGGCCGGCTATAGAAATGCAAAAGACCTGCCTTCGGGCGGGTCTTTTGCATTTCTATAGGACTATTTTTCTGGCACTCAAGCATGTCATGTCACAAGGTGCGTCGCTATTAAGGCTGGCAAATCAGCAGCATCTCAGTCTTTTGCTTGGCCTACCCCGCTCTAACCTCTTAAATAGAGCGTATATAAGTCTTACGGTGTTGCGAATTTAGCGACTGTGATTATTGATCGCCAAAAAATCGATGGATCTTCGGCAACAACAAAATTTCACATAAAAATAAATCTGCGCATTTTTTTTATCGGATAGAACGATAAAATCTTCACTACTGGACTCTGCGTCGCGTTCTGACGACGCAATAATGAGACACCACTTGGCACCGACTAGGGTCAGCGCACCTGAACAGGTATCTTCTGCCGGAGCTTTTTCATGAATGTCCAGCAGTCAGCAGAACTTCACCCGTTACAAGAAACCCGGAGCCGGGTCATCTTCCCGATCATCGTGGGCGCTAGCCATATATCAACATTGCAGGGCAATTCTCATGCAATGCGGCATAAGCATGCCCCAGAAGACCCGTATGAAAGGATTCAGCAATGAGCATCAAGGAACGCTTGGAAACCCTGCCGTGGGATACGCTTGCCCGTTACCGTCTGATCGAGATCATTGCCCTATGGGAAGGTCGCGTCACATCACGTCACCTTGGCAATGCATTTGGCATTGCTCGGCAACAGGCATCGCGCGTCATGAAAACCTACCGCGAAACCATTGCCGAGCATAATCTCGAGTACGACCCCGTTATCAAGGGCTATCGTCCCTCGGCGAATTTCCATCCCAAGCTGACTCGAGGAGAGGTTGATGAGTATCTTCAGCTGCTGGGGAACCATGACAATCTAAACCCGCACTTCACGGGACTTGGCCTGGGGCAGGCGAATACTGAAGCACTTCGATTACCATCTCGCAGTGCAAGCCCGCCGGTGGTGAGAACACTGATCGAGGCTGCCAGCCAGGGCGCACGTCTCGAAGTGACCTATGCCTCGCTCAACTCGCCGCAAGGTGAGGAGCGTATTCTGTGCCCACACACACTGGTCTATGCAGCAGGCCGTTGGCATGTGCGTGCTTTCTGTGAAAAACACCGGGCTTTCCGCGACTTTGTGCTGTCTCGATTCCGCGCAGTGCCGGAGCTATTCGGTGAAACACTCGATGGCGGCCAGCGCAAGTTCGATAATGGCTGGGAAACACGCGTCACCTTGCGTCTCGGCGCAGACCCGCGGCTATCACCGGATGAGCGCGGGCTGATCGAACAGGATCACGGCATGGTGGATGGCGAGTTACACCTCCCGACCCGGGGCGCGCTAGTACAGTACGTACTGCGCGAGCTGGGCATCAATCCAGATTATCTGGACGAATCGCCGCGTGCCCAGCAGCTGATCGTGCTCAATCATGACGAGATTACCGACTGGCTATTCGTCAGCTCCAGTGCCTGAACATAATACGCTCCAGCACTATCCAGCGATGACTGAAGTTTATATGATGGCTTCTGCACACAGTCCTTCACCCCTCGCGGGTGGAGGACTATTTTTTTGGTATCCATCATTGCGCTGAAACAAGCCATTGGGTGCCATCACTGACAGGAGGTCTCATGGCTACACTTCCCGGTATCATCATCAACCGCCTTGACGCCGATCGCCTCCAGCGCCTGATTGATCGGGCCACGGACGCCGATCGCCATGTGGCGGAGCAGCTGGAAGACGAGCTGGAGCGCGGCGAGATCGTCGAACCACATGAAGTGCCGGCCGATGTTGTCAGCATGAACAGTCGTGTGGAATTCACCGACCTGACCCGCCAGCAGACGCTGGTACGCACGCTGGTTTACCCGCATGCACTAGCGGATCAAGAAAATGGTCTGTCGGTGTTGGCGCCGCTCGGTGCTGCTCTACTGGGCCTCAAGGTAGGTAGCCATATCGAATGGTCCCTGCCGGATGGTAGTCAGCGTCAAGTGCGCATTGATGCCCTGCTCTATCAGCCCGAGAGTGCCGGCGACCTGCATCGCTGATATCTCAACGGGCGCGCCCCTCTCTCGCCGAACACAATGCACTGGTCTAGCGCATCAGCAGGCGACGAATCAGGCCATGAATGGCGCGCCCCGCCACACCATCGGCATAAGGGGGGTACATCAGCTTCGCTCCATTCAGCCGCCCCTTGGCAAAGACACCCTTGGCCTTGCTCAGTGTCAGGAAGCCTTCCTTCCCATGATAATGGCCCATGCCTGACGGCCCGATGCCACCAAATGGCATGTCATCCTGCGCGACATGCAGCAAGGTGTCATTCAGGCACATGCCCCCCGCATGAGTACCTTCGGTGACGCGCTGCTGCTGGGCCTTGTCGTAACCGAAGTAATAGAGCGCCAGCGGCCGGGGGCGTGCATTCACGTAGGCCATGGCAGCAGCCAACTCGTCTGCTGACCCCTCGAGCAACTTGCTCTTCATCGCTTCTGCCGAGGCATTCTCGATCGCGGGCAGGCCGACGATAGGCAGTAGAGGCCCGAAGATCTCGTCCTGCATCACCCGCATATCATCCGTAACATTGAGCAGCGCCATAGGCGGCATCAGGCGCTTTTCGACCAACGCAGGATCATCCCAGCCTGGCCCTGCGACCAGTGGTATGACCGTCGCACCTTTCGCGAGCGCATCATTGAGCGCCTCGCACAGACGGTCGTATTGACGCTGATTGATAATGCACGAGTAATCCGCCGTCTCGGCAAAGTGCGGATAGAAGCGCTTGAAGCTATCGCCCAGGGCATGCACCAGATCGTCAACCTGGTCGTCGGCGCACAGCACGTAATCCGGTGCGACACAGGTCTGGCCCGCATTCATACCCTTGCCGAAGGCAGCCGTGATGCCGCCTCTCGACGCTGTGTTTCATCCGCCATCAGCTCGCGCGACATGATGACTGGTGACTTGCCGCCCAACTCCAGCGTCACCGGCGTGAGATTCTCGGCAGCGGCGCGCATCACATGCTTGCCCACTGCCGTACTCCCCGTGAACAGCAAGTGATCGAAAGGCAGCGCCGAGAAGGCTGCTGCAACGTCGGCCTCACCGGTCACCACTGCGACCTGAATCTCATCAAAGGCGTCCGCCAGCATGGTGCGCAATGCAGCTGCCGTGGCCAGTGTGAACTCACTCATCTTGATCATGACGCGGTTACCAGCGCTCAGCGCGGTAATCAGCGGTCCCAGCGCCAGATATAGCGGGTAATTCCACGGCACGATGATGCCGACCACGCCGAGCGGCTGATACACCACTCGAGCACTGGCTGGCTGGAAGGCTGCGCTGACATGGCGTTTTGACGGCTTCATCCACCCCTTGAGATGACTACGCGCATGGCGAATGCCTTCGAAGCTGGGCACCATTTCTGCCAAGCGTGTCTCATGGGCGCTGCGGTGGCCAAAGTCAGCGCTGATAGCCGCAATCAGTGCGGCTTCATGGTGCTTGAGCGCGTCACGCAGTGCAGCTAACCAGCTACGACGTACTTCAGCGCTCGGCATGGGAGTAATAGCAAAGGCTGCACGCTGATCGACCAACAGCTGCTGCATGCGCACCTGCTCTCTCTCTGCGGTCGTCGTTGTGGTCTCTTCGTTCGTATCGCTATCAGCAGCGAACGGAGGCATGGCAGAAGCATCAGAAGGCGAGGCAGTGGCATCGTGCGGCATGGGCGTATCCGATAGTGGCAGTAGGAAACAACAGGCAGGATCAGCACAGGCGGAGTGGCCAATATGGCGGCAAGCAATGAAAACACCGATGCATGCTGTTCTAATAGCCTTCAGTTTTAGAACACTCGTTTGATTTCGTCAAAAAAAGTGCAACTTGCCCGCTCGGCATGATTTCACTATCAGCAACGTAAAAAGCCCTCACACCGTGGGGTGCGAGGGCTTTTTACAAGGGACATCATCGTGAAAGATCATGTCCCGGAATTCGTCTGGCGCGCCCAGCAGGATTCGAACCTGCGACCACTGCCTTCGGAGGGCAGTACTCTATCCAGCTGAGCTATGGGCGCGCATGCCATGACTGCTGCCAGTCAGGCGCGCTTATGGTAACGCCTTGATTCTACGTTGTCGAGATGTCACGGCAGCCGCACGGTTGCCGAGGTGCAGGGTAGCGCTATACTGGCTCGATATACTGCCCTAAAGGTGCCTGCCATGCGTGTTCGCTCACTTCCTGCTTCTATTGCATTGCTCTCTGTCAGCACACGCTCTCTTTTCATGGTGCGCCGCTCACTCATGCTCAGCGTATGCTTGGCCGGCAGTCTCCTCGGGACTGCTTACAGCACCGCCAGCCTCGCTGCAGACAACTCGCGAGAAGCGATTGCCGAACGCCTCAAGCCCGTGGGCGAGCTATGCCTCAAGGGCGAAGCCTGCGCGGGAGATACGTCCGCCGCGGGCGCCCAGCAAGCTGAGCCGAGCGACTCCGATCAGGACAGCACCGCTAGCGCAGACGCCACGATCGATGGTGAGAAAGTCTATGGTGGTATCTGCATGGCCTGCCACACTACCGGGGCGGCCGGTGCACCCCGTCTTGGCGAGGCCAGCGACTGGGAAGCACGTCTGAGCAAGGGCACCGACACCCTCTACGGCCACGCCATCAACGGTTTCAATGCCATGCCGGCCAAGGGCGGCAACCCGGCGCTGTCCGATGACGAAGTGAAGGCCGCCGTGGATTATCTGCTCGACTCCGTGCGCTGACCCTCGAGCGGTACTAACCGAGCAGGGAGCGCAGGCCCGCGATGGCATCCCGTCCGCGGGCCACCTTCTTTTCCTGATCCTGCGGCTTGTCGGCACGCCCTTCCCACTCGAGATCCTCGGGTGGCAGCTCGTCCAGGAAGCGACTCGGCACGCAGTCCATCATCTCGCCGTAGGTCTTGCGCTGCCGGGCCAGTGTCAGCACCAGCGTGCGCCGTGCCCGCGTGATGCCGACGTAGGCGAGGCGACGCTCCTCCTCCACCGTCTCCATCTCGATGGAGTTACGGTGTGGCAGCAGGTCTTCTTCCAGCCCCATCACGTAGACATGCGGAAACTCGAGGCCCTTGGAGGCATGCAGCGTCAGCAGCTGCACGCGGTCCGAGTCGTCTTCCTCAGCTTGTTGCTCGAGGATATCGCGCAGTACCAGCCGTGAAATGGCCGCCGCCACATCACCGGTTTCAGTGTCACCGACCATGTCCTCGCCGCCTTCGACCTCCTCCACTTCCTGTGGATTGCCGCTGATCGACTTCTCCAGCTGATCGATCAGAATCCACACGTTGGCCATGCGGCGCTCAGCGATCTTGGGCGCACTCGCGTTCTGATACAGCCAGCTTCATAGTCCACCTCGCGGAACAGCTCACGAATGGCGCTGATCGACTGACCAGCGTCCATCTCGCGACGCACGCGGTCCAGCGTGTGGGTGAAGCGGCCAAGGCGATCCAGCGCCCGCTCGCTCAGCTGTTCGCGCAGGCCTATCTCGCTACATGCCGCATACAGCGAGACTTCCCGCCCAGTAGCGTAGTTGGCCAGCTTCTCAAGTGTGCCAGGCCCAACCTCACGCCGCGGTACGTTGACGATACGCAGGAAGGCGTTGTCATCGGCCGGATTGATCAGCAGGCGCAGATACGCCATCGCGTCCTTGATCTCATTGCGGCCGAAGAAGGAGGTGCCGCCGGAGAGCTTGTAAGGAATCTGGTAGTGCTGCAGCTTCAGTTCCAACAGGCGCGCCTGGAAATTGCCGCGATAGAGCACCGCGAAGTCACGCCATTCGGCGCTTTCCTTGATGCGACGGGTCAGAATCTCGCCCGCGACGCGCTCGGCCTCCGCCTCTTCGTTGCGATTCATGATGATGCGGATCGGGTCACCATCGCCCATCTGCGACCACAGCGTCTTCTCGTAGACGTGCGGATTGTTGGCGATCAGGGTGTTGGCCGCGCGCAGGATGATGCCGGTGGAGCGATAGTTCTGCTCCAGCTTGATCAGATTCAAACGCGGAAAATCCTCACCCAGCGTGACCAGATTCTCTGGTCGCGCCCCGCGCCAGGCGTAGATCGACTGATCATCGTCGCCCACGACGGTGAAGGTCTGACGGTCCTGCATCAGCATCTTCACCAGCAGATACTGACTGATGTTGGTGTCCTGATACTCATCGACCAGCATGTAGTGGATGCGCCGCTGCCAGCGTGCCAAGGCTTCAGGATGATCACGGAACACCACTACCGGCAACAGGATGAGGTCATCGAAATCGACCGCGTTGTAGGCCTTGAGGTGACGGTTGTAGGCCTCGTAGATCACGGCGGCGTACTGGGCGTCTTCATCCTCGGCATACGACAGCGCCGCGCCGGGCAAGATCAGGTCATTCTTCCAGGTGGAAATCTGGCTCTGCACCGCGTTGATCTGCTCGGCGTCAGTGTCAGCCTCCTTGTGCATCAGCTCCTTGATCAACACCTTGGCATCATCGGTATCAAACAGTGAGAAGCCCGGTTTGTAGCCCAGCGTCTTCAGCTCACTGCGAATGATGGTCAGGCCGAGGGTGTGGAAGGTCGAGACGATCAGACCATGCCCCTCACGGCCCTTGAGCATCTTGCCGACACGCTCCTTCATCTCGCGCGCCGCCTTGTTGGTGAAGGTGACCGCGGCGATGTTGCGCGCCTTCATGCCGCATTCCTGGACCAGATAGGCGATCTTGGTCGTGATCACGCTGGTCTTGCCTGACCCAGCACCGGCCAGCACCAGACAGGGGCCATCAATGGCACGCACGGCTTCCTGCTGGCGGGGATTAAGCTTGGCGAGGCGATCACGGATCTCGGTCATCACGGTGTCCTGCGGGGCGAAGGAATAAGCGGAAAACACATCACACTGACCATTGCTCGGTCAGCGATACGGCAAAACGCACGATGATGCAGCCCATCAATCGAGCTGGACGGCACCGGCGAAGTCGAGCTGACGCCAGCTCTCGTAGACGACGACAGCCACTGCATTCGACAGATTCATGCTGCGGCTGTCAGCCAGCATCGGCAGACGCAATACCTGCTCGCGCGGCAGGCTATCGAGCAGTGCCTGTGGCAGGCCACGTGTCTCGGGGCCAAACACCAGTGCATCACCGGCCTGGAAACTGGCTTCATGCGGTGCGGTGCGCCCACGCGTGGAAAGCGCAAACATGCGCGCAGGCTTCACCGTCATGACGAAGTCATCAAGACTGGCATGACGCTGCACACGTGCCCACTCATGATAATCCAGCCCGGCACGTCGCAGACGTTTGTCATCCAGCTCGAAGCCCAGCGGCTCAATCAGATGCAGGCGATAGCCGGTATTGGCACACAGCCGGATGATATTGCCGGTATTGGGCGGAATCTCGGGCTGATAGAGCACGATATCGAGCATGAGCAGACTCGCAGCGGAAAGCGAAGACAGGGCGTAAGCGGGCAGAAATCATGCGCCGCGACAACGAAAAAGCGGGCCCCGAAGGGCCCGCCATCTTACCGCACTGCGCCGTAATCTCGCAGGGAACGATGATGCAGTACGAGGATCAGAACTGCAGACGCATGCCGACCAGCGGGCCGGAATCCAGCGTGCGTTCGTCACGGTTCTCGAAGTCAGCCTTGACCTTGCGATAGCCGACATAGCCTTCGACATTGTCGATGACCTGATAACGGGCGCGCAGGCCGTACTCGTAGCTGTGCTCGAGATCATTGCTGGTCGCGACATCCGGGGTCACGTAGCCGTAGCCACCCAGCGAGACGCGCGGGGCGCCCGGCAGATAGTAGTAGCCATAGCCGCCGAGACCCAGACCGCCACCGTCGCCGTGGTCGGTGTCATACTGGCTCCAACGTGCGCCGAGGCCCACGTCGTATTCGCTGGTGCGCTCGGTGCCCAGCAGCTGGATGTGGCCAGCAGTGACATCGTCGTGGTCGTCGCTGGACAGGATACCGCCGCCGAGCTGGACGCGTTGCTGATCTCGCCATTCAACTCGCCCTGTACGGCTTCAGTGTTGAGGTTGAGATCAGCATTGCCAGCCAGAGCCGGGGCAGACAGGCTGGCGGCAAGGATGGCTGCGGAAAGGCCGAGAATGTTACGGTGAGCTGTCATGTGTATCTCTCTACTGTGGGCTGGAATGTAGATGTGTGCGGGTCGTGAGCGCTCTCAGGCGCTCTGGAGACCATATTGCGCACGGTAGTCGCGGATAGCTGCCGCGTGCCCAGACAGTTCCTGCTGTGCGTATGTCTCAAGATACTCCAGTACCTGGTCGAGCGTCACGATACTGACCACGGGCATGGAGAAACGTGCCTCCACTTCCTGGATGGCACTGTTCGCTTTCAGGCCACCCTGACCATCGGGAGCTCGCTCCTGACGGTCGAGAGCGATCACGACACCCGCTGCCTTGGCATCGGCAGCATGGATGATCTCCATCACTTCACCGATCGCGGTACCGGCAGTGATGACGTCATCGATGATCATCACACGACCTTCGAGGGGCGCGCCGACCAGCGAGCCACCTTCACCATGGGTCTTGGCTTCCTTGCGATTGAAGGTAAACGGCATATCACGATCATGATGGTCGGCCAGCGCGACGGCCGTCACGGCCCCCAATGGGATGCCCTTATAGGCCGGGCCGAACAGTACATCGGCGTCTAGATCCGATTCGACGATGGCGCGCGCGTAGAAACGACCGAGGCGCGCCAACGCCTTGCCGGAGCGGAATAGGCCAGCATTGAAGAAGTAAGGGCTCACACGCCCGGACTTGAGCGTAAACTCGCCAAACCGCAGCACGTCCTGCTCGATGGCAAATTCAATGAACTCCCGCTGGTAGTCCTGCATCCGATATCACCTTTGAATTCGTTAGCCATTTACCAAATCGTCTAAAGCTCGGGTATCATACAGGCGCGACGAACTAGGGACCACGTATGAAAATCGCTACAGTTAACGTCAATGGTATTCGAGAAGCGGTCAGCCGCGGCTTCCTCGACTGGCTTGCCAGTCAGGACGCCGACGTCGTCTGCATCCAGAACCTCAAGGCCAAGAGCTTCGAGCTCGACGACAATGTCCTCTATCCGGAAGGGTATGAAGGCTACTTCCTTGACGCCGAGAAAGAGGGTTTCTCCGGTGTCGGGCTCTATTGTCGCAAGATTCCCAAGGCCATCATGTATGGTCTGGGCTTCGAGCAATGCGACAACGAAGGCCGCTACCTGCAGGCCGATTACGACCGCTTCAGCATCTGCTCCTTCCTGATGCCTGATGGTAGTGATCCGGTCGCCAAAGGCGCCTTCATGGAGCAGTATCAGGAATATCTCAACAAGCTACGCCGCAAGCGTCGTGATTACATGATCTGCGGCACCTGGCATGTGGCCCACAAGACCGTCGACCTAGCCAACTGGTCCGACAACCAGATGACGCCGGGCTTCAAGCCGGAAGAGCGCGCATGGATGGATCAGGTCTTCGGCCCGATCGGTTTCATTGACGCCTTCCGCGAAGTCAACCGTGAGGCGCACCAGTACTCCTGGTGGCCGGCACTGGATAGCGACCAGCCGCGCGCCCGCCAAGAAGGCTGGCGCCTGGATTATCAGGTCATCGACCCGAATCTGCGCCGCCATATCAAGGATGCGTGGATCGACACCGAGGCGACCTTTAGCGAGTTCGCACCGGTCATTGTCGAGTACGACCTCGAGCTGTGATCACTACCGTCACGCCTTGAGGTTACCGGCCTTGTGCCACCCTGCCAGTCGCATGGAGTGCCATCAGGTACTCACGAAAACGCCCCCACCGCGCAAGCGATGGGGGCGTTTTCTTGTTGCGGCATACTACCGTCAAGCGATCAGGCGCTGGTAGGCATACCCAGCGCAGCACGCTGTGCAGCAAACAGCTCAATGCCGGTACGCTCAGCGAGATCCAACAACGCGTTGAGCTCGGCGCGATCGAAAGCGGCACCTTCTGCGGTGCCCTGCACCTCGATCAACCCCTTGCCCTCGGCCATCACGACATTCATGTCGGTATCGGCCTTGCTGTCTTCCGGATAGTCGAGATCGGTGACAGGCACGCCCTTGTAGATACCCACCGATACCGCGCTGACCAGGCTCACCAGCGGATCAGTGGTGATCTTGCGATCGCGTTGCAGCCCCTGCAGCGCATCCACCAGCGCCACGCAGCCACCGGTAATCGCTGCAGTACGGGTACCGCCATCGGCCTGCAGCACATCGCAATCGATGGTGATGGTGAACTCGCCCAGCTTCTTGAGATCGATCGCGGCACGCAGTGCACGACCAATCAAACGCTGAATCTCGACCGTACGGCCACCCTGCTTGCCACGCGCCGCTTCGCGATCATTCCGGGTATGCGTTGCACGCGGCAACATGCCGTACTCGGCGGTCAGCCAGCCCTTGCCAGACCCGCGCAGCCAGCGCGGCACACCCGGCACGACAGACGCGGTACACAGCACACGAGTTTCCCCGAATTCCACCAATACCGAGCCCTCGGCGTGCCGAGTGAACTCACGGGTCAGACGGATCTCGCGCGGCTGCTCCGGGGTGCGGCCACTGGGACGGGTCACGTTGGCTTCGCTCATGGGGATTCCTTGTTGCAGTGTTCGGGAGGCCAGAGTCTACACGCCACAGCCATAGGCGACGACCTCCTCCCGCACTGTACAGACTGGGCGCTGCATGATGGCGAGCGTACAATTCAGGCAATCATCGCGGGCATACTGACATATTCTTGTGGCATGCCTGCCCGCACCACCCTCTTTGCCTATTCTTTCTCTCAACCGACAAGGAGCATGTCATGGTCCACAGTATGACTGCCTTCAGCCGCCAGACCCACGAAGCTGACTACGGCACCCTGACACTGGAACTGCGCTCGGTGAATCAGCGCTACCTCGAACCGCACTTCCGCCTGCCAGATAGCCTGCGCGAACTCGAAAGCGCCTTCCGTGACGGCCTGCGCAAGCGTTTGAATCGTGGCAAGGTCGAGCTCTCACTACGTTTTGATGCCGAAGCCGGTGCCGACAGCCTCGCCGTCGATGCCAGCCGCCTGGGTGAACTCAGTCGCGTACTCGCCGAAGTCGGCCAGCACTGCCCGGATGCTCCCCAACCGTCACGTCTCGCACTGCTCGACTACCCCGGCGTGCTGGTGCGTGAAGGTGCCGATCACGAACGTATCAAGGCCGACGCCCTCAGCCTCTTCAAACGTGCATTGGATGAACACATCGAAGGCCGTGCCCGCGAAGGTGAACGCCTCGCCGAACTGATCAGTGCGCGCCTCGATGGCGTGGATATCCACGTCGCCGAAGTCCGTCGTCTGATGCCCGACATCCTCACCCGCCAGCGTGAAGCACTGCTCGCCCGCCTCGAAGAAGTGCGTGCCACTCTCGACCCGCAGCGTCTGGAAGCCGAACTGACGCTGATGGCCCAGAAGGCCGACGTCGACGAAGAACTCGACCGCCTCGCCACTCACACCCACGAAGTGCGTCGCCAGCTCACCCAGAAGGGACCCATCGGCCGCCGCCTCGACTTCCTGATGCAAGAACTCAACCGCGAAGCCAACACCCTCTCCTCCAAGTCCGTCGTCGCCGAAACCACTCGCTGCGCCGTGGAGCTCAAGGTACTGATCGAACAGATGCGCGAGCAGATTCAGAATATCGAGTGAAGGTGGCATTTGGTGGGCGCCCGCGAACCTGGTATTCTCCTGGTCACGCTGGGCGCCATGCGAGCATACGATCACCTCGTGCGAGGCGGAATTTCTGGCCATTGCATGTCAACACGCAATGATCGGATCAGCTCTGGAATCTGATGATCCTCAAGATCAAGGTGCTTCAAACCGCATTCCCATACGACAAGCACTCTCCAACCAAGCTGTCTCAGCTCATCCTGAACTCTGGCATCGCGGGCCATGTTGGCCTCGAACTTCTGTTGCCAGAACTCAGGCCTCGTCTTCGGGCTGGCGGCGTAGAAACACTTTTCATGTCGATGCCAGAAACAGCCATGCACGAAGATGACGAGTGAGTGACGCTTGAGAACCAGGTCGGGAGAGCCGGGAAGACCGCGTCGGTGCAGGCGATAGCGGAACCCCTGTGCGTGCAGATACTGACGCAACTGGATTTCAGGCTTCGTATTCTTGCTCTTGATGGACCCCATCATCCGGGAACGCACTTGAGGATCAACCACATCAGTCATGTCAGCCCCCTGCTTCATTCAGGCATCAATTCAGGCTTAGAACCATGAACCATTCAATTCAGGTGGTCGACCTTTTTGCAGGCCCAGGTGGCCTGGGTGAAGGATTCAATTCCCTACGGGATGACACCGACAAACGAGTCTTCAAGACACTCGTCTCGGTCGAGAAGGAAGCTTCAGCTCACAAAACTCTGACCCTTCGTGCCTTCTTCCGGGAACTGCTCGATAGTGGAAAGGACAGAAGCGTCTATTTTGATTATCTGATGGGCGGCCCACACCCCTCCAGTTTCGAGGAGTATCGTGACCTCTGGGCACATGCAGAGCATGAAGCATTGTCTCTGGAGCTGGGGGGCGAAGCCGGCAATCATGCACTTGAAGAGAGGCTCGAACAGGGATTGGACCATTCAAGAAACTGGGTGCTGATAGGTGGCCCTCCTTGTCAGGCCTACTCTCTTGCCGGGCGCTCCAGAAACAAGGGCAACAAGGAATACAAGGCAGAAGATGACAAGAGACACTTCCTTTACAAGGAGTATCTATCCGTCATCGCTCGCCACCGGCCAGCAGTCTTCATCATGGAAAACGTTCGCGGAATACTGTCATCCAAGGTCAATGGAGAGTACATCTTCGACCAGATTCTGGCGGACCTCAATCAGCCAGATACCGCCGTCGATACCAGCATCGTCGATTCTGTCGCTCAAGAGCAAAAGAAGGGCTATACCATCTTTTCGCTGGTGGACCGCAAGGTGCACTATCCGCGGGAGAACAGTGGCCTGTTCGGTGCCACGCCGCTTGCCAGAGGCGAGTTTTCTTCTTTCTTGATAAAAGCTGAGCAGTACGGCATACCCCAGGCACGCCATCGCGTCATCTTGGCTGGCGTCAGGGATGATCTCGTCGAAAACATGGGCATAGAGAAGATAGCCAGCATGCTTCAGGTTCCTCTCCACAGTGGAGGCGAGCCAGTGTCTGCAGCAGAGGTACTTTGTCACTCTGGCATGCCTGTATTGCGTAGCGGCTTGAGTCGAGATGACTCGCGCGATGATTGGTCCAGTACGCTTCATGAGGCTGCTGAGAAAATCATTGCCGAGCTGAGGGACAAACCGCCCATCAAGCTTGATTCCAGGCAAGCCAAAGAACTCCTTGAAGAGCTGAAGTTGGTATCCAGGCATGCAGCCAAAGGCCTGCGTCTTGATAGAAAACAGATGCTGCAAGAAGGGGCTTATAAATCGACAGGATCAAATAGCGTACTCGAGAAATGGCTACAAGGTGCCTATAGCAGAAAAGATATGCCCATTTGGGTAAACCATGAGACACGCGGGCATATCAAGGAAGACCTGGCGCGTTATCTTTATTGCTCGGCTTACGCGAAGATCACTGGAAAAGCACCCAAGGGTTCTGAAGAGATACATCTGGATTGCCTGGCGCCCAACCATGCCAACTGGAAGTCTGGCAATTTCTCGGATCGCTTTCGAGTAGTGGTGGAGAATGCACCGTCCAAGACGATAACCAGTCACATATCCAAGGACGGGCACTACTATATACATCCTGATCCATTCCAATGCCGCAGTCTGACGGTAAGAGAGGCAGCTCGCCTCCAGACTTTTCCGGATGACTATCTCTTTGAAGGAAATCGAACACAGCAATATGTTCAGGTAGGCAATGCCGTACCGCCATTGCTGGCAAAACAGATTGCCGAAAGAGTGCTTGATGTCTTGAAGTTATCCTCCACTTCTTGAGATCGAGTCAGTCATGCAATATCGGGGGCCTATTTCCTCAGTAGCCTCCGATATTCTTCATTCTTTCGACCTGAGACTGCAGGCCTCTCAGAATTTGACCTGATCAAGACTTCATCAAACTACCTCATGAAAAAGAATCTTAATATCCATAGTGTCGTACTGTCGCAGATATTATTAAACATCTTAAATCACAATCTTACATAAAATTGATTCATTCCTTTCAAGAAAGGAAAATATTAACAATTCCAACTGATGGTCATCTGGAAAAAGATACGCTCCATAAACAAGCATATTCATTGGATAGTGCTAAAACATTACTGATTGAAGATACGAAACCATTATACCCAATGGGTGAATTCATTGGATTTTCGTTTGATATCACTCTTTATATAAGGCTATCCTAAAAATAACGATACTAAATGGAATTTTGAGATGACTACCCCGCAGATACAGAATTTCGCCACACAAGTGCGACAAAGACACGTGAATTACGCCACCCTGGAGACCACCGCAGACGCCATCCAGGCAGAGCTGTCATTGATGATACCTTTCAGTGATGCGATGAAGACAGATCTCGCTGCTGCGGTGGAGCTTGTACGTGGCGAATTGCAGGACGTGGAAATTCTCCGCCCCTTCTCGATCATCGACAAACGGCCAGAGTGGTACAAAGGCCCATCAAAAGATGACCGCCACTGGCCTGCTCTGCATGAGTTCCTGAAGACCAAGGGATGGGGGGAAGATACGATCGCTTCCCTGAGTGATGCTTCTTCAGAAGTCGTCTCTCTCCTTGGTAACCCGCATGAGACGAAGTTCGCCTGCCGAGGGCTCGTGGTCGGCTACGTTCAGTCGGGCAAGACCGCAAACATGACAGCCGTGATGGCAAAGGCCGTGGACGCTGGATACAACCTGATCATCGTACTGGGTGGCGTTACCAACAAGCTTCGTAAACAGACACAGGATCGTTTTGAGCAGGACGTGCTGCGTCATCGGAACCTCTGGCAACTCTATACGACCAGCGACATGGACTTTGTACAGCCCGCGAATGGTGGTTTCACCATGCCTGCCGCAGGGCATGCGCAACTGATCGTCATGAAGAAGGAAGGCAGTCGTCTGATGCAGCTGAGACGCACGATCGATCGAACGCCAGCAGCCATCATGAAGAAGCTCAAGGTACTGATAATCGATGACGAGTGTGACCAGGCATCCGTCAATTCAGCACGTGGCGAGTTTGATATCTCAACGATCAATGAGCATATCCGCCGTGCCCTCCAGACTCTGCCAGCCGTGAGCTACGTCGGTTACACCGCTACGCCATTCGCCAATGTCTTCATCAACCCTTACCCCTATGGCAATGGTGAGGATCTCGATGACCTGTATCCCCGTGATTTCATCACAGCTCTGAAACGCCCGAGTGGATATTTCGGTGCACGCGAGGTATTCGGCGGTGACAGCGACGACGAGGATTCACAGGAACGCGACATGATCCGCATCCTCGCTGACGATGAACCTGAGCTGCTTCGTCCGACATCGCCAAAGAACAAGGGCGCTTTCCGCCCATCGATGACTCCATCGCTGGAGAGAGCGATTCTCTGGTTCTTGGCGAGTTGTGCGATTCGCAGAGCACGTGGCCAGCATGACAAGCACATGTCCATGCTCGTCCACTCATCCCAGTTCGTGGCTCAACATGAATACATGTCAGAGCTCATCAGAACATGGGTTGAGGCACATCGAGGCGATTTTCTGAGTGGAGTCGGTGCTGTCTTCGATCAGCTTCGCGAAGTATTTGAAAACGAGAAGATGAGTTCTGCTATCGGCACAGGAAAAGTTACCACCGAGAGCTTTGAGGAAGTACGAGAGCACCTCCCGGCAGTACTCGATCAACTGACATATCCGGTAGAGAACGGCGAAACGGAAGACGGCCTGCGCCTTGATTACACCAAAGGGCCGGTAACCTGCATCGTTGTGGGAGGGACGGTCCTAGCGCGTGGACTGACGATCGAAGGGCTGAGTGTCTCGTTCTTTCTGAGAACTACCAAACAATATGACACCCTGCTTCAGATGGGCCGGTGGTTCGGTTACCGCCACGGTTACGACGATCTCCCCCGACTATGGACAACCGATGATTTGGCCTCCAAGTTCAGATCTCTTGCCGTCATAGAGGAAGAGATTCGCGAAGATATCGCGCTCTACCGGGAAAATGACCTGACGCCTCGAGAACTCGCGGTAAAGGTGCGCTCCATCCCGGGAATGGCAATCACCTCGGCCACCAAGATGAAGCATGCCTTCGCGACGAGCATGAGCTTTTCGGGCAAGCATGTGCAGACCATCCGCTTCAATCACCGTGACAACGACATTGTCGGCAATAACTGGGATGCAGCATCCAGGCTGGTGAATGATGCATTCAAGCACGGCCCAGGTAGCGAGAAGCCACGTGGCACTCTTTTCGAAGATGTACCGCTGTCAGCCATTCGCAACTTCATCCGTGAAACCGATATCTCCGAAGAACACATGGACCTGAAGAGGCCCCACCTCCTCAGATACCTTGACGAGGCCAAGTCTGACTTGCAGAGATGGAACGTCGGGATCATCAGTACCAACTCTCCGACTGAATCACGTCGCGCGCTGGGCAATATGGGCAAGGTACCGACCATTCGCCGCTCCAAGCTGAAAGGATCCTCATCGCACTACGCAGATATCAAGGCATTGATGTCAAAGGCTGACATTCTGATTGACGCCAAAAAGCCAACTGGCGATCAGCATGATTGGGCCACCTACAAAGCCTCCCGGCCCGAGAAACCCTTGCTACTTATCTATCTCATCGATGCACTATCGTCACCGGCATCTAGTAAAAATCCGAATGCTGATGAGAAAAAGACAAACAGAACGGCCTTGGATGCAGTATCTGATCTAGTTGGCTTCGGCATGGTCTTTCCCGGACAGAAGGATCGTTCCGGCAATTATTTCTCGGTGGATATTGATGGCCAATCCGTGGAAGAAACCGAGGAAGGTAGCGACGAGCTGGAAGAGATAGAACCGGAAGACGCAAATGCCTGAGTCTCTTGAACTTGCGCGTGAATGGGACTTGATCCGCAAGAGTGGCAAAGGTGACGGCATACTCGAGGTTCCCAGCCGACCAACGGAGGTCTCGACGGGTTTCGGCATGGTCCGCGCCGCGACCGGGCCTGCAGGCGAGCCCCGCCTTCTCATTCCAATAGGGCGCCCGGGGAAAGGGAATATATCGGCAGGTAACTGCAATCTCACGGTAGGCCACGCTTTTTATCGCAGCGGCGGACAGGGGCTGCACTTTCTCGACCTGATCTTGAAAGAGTCGCGTCTCGCCAATGTATTCGCGGATCTGGCAGAAGAGATCCTGAAGCGCATCGAGGCTGGAGAAGCTCCTGAGACTGCTGTTCAGGGTACAATCGAGGATTTTCGGAAGCTTCTCGCAATCACACCTCGCACTGAAATACCTCTCAGCGAATTGGCAGGACTGATCGGTGAACTGATGATCCTCGAAAGGTTGAGTGCCGAAAATCCAAACGCGGTGTCCTCATGGACGGGCCCACTGAGCCAAAGGCACGACTTCCGCCGCGGCGATTTCGCTTTGGAGGTCAAGACATCTACAAGAGCCGACGCATCACGAGTGCAGATACATGGATCCGATCAGCTTCTTCCGCCAACAGGTGCAGAACTGTTTCTGGCTCACGTGCGAATCGAGCAGACAGGCCGCGGCGACCTGACCGTTGCCGGCTTGAGGCAACGTATCATCGAGCTTGGCGTCAATGAGACCACCTTGGACATTCGTCTTTCTGCCATGGGTTGTCGTGAACCGCAGGACGAAGACTGGAACGGCACGGCCTTCTCGTTAGAAGGCATGGACATTTATACGGTCAGGGAAGGCTTTCCCCGTATCGTATCCTCGTCTTTCCCTGGTGCTGCTTTTCCGAGCGGAATCGTCAGTCTGGAATACGGGATCGACCTTTCTCATGCCAGCGAGTACCGGTTGAATGATACAGCCAGCCGAGACATTATCCGGAGATTTGCGCTATGACGCCGTTGACACTATTCAGTGAGCCCTTTGCAAGGACCGGCAATATTGCGGGTGAAGGCTTTCGGCGCCTACTCGGTCGCCCAGCTCTGGGTCTTCTGCAGACCGTCATTCGTGAGGCTCTGCAGAACTCCGTCGATGCAGCGCCCGCTGGAAATTCAGTTGAGGTAAAGCTTCGATATCGAGTGCTATCTGGAAGTGAACTGGAGCAATTCAGAGCACTGGCATTCTCGGAAATCCCGCCAAGCCTGTCCGAGCCGCAAGCCTCGGTAACTGAAGAGGATGAAGCACAGGGTCTCCATAGAGGTCTTCTGGGTAGCCACCTCGGCATTTTCGAAATTGCCGACTTCAATACAAGCGGTCTGGCCGGCCCGACGCGAGCAGATGAGATATCTGAAGTCGAAGACCTCGACTTTGTGAACTTCTTCCGCAATGTCGGCGCGGCCCGTGACACGAATCTTGGTGGCGGCACTTACGGCTACGGAAAAACCTCCCTATATGCATTGAGTGGGTGCTCGACGATCATCGTGGACAGCCAGACAACCTGTGCCAGGCAACCGGTGCGACGAGTCATGGGCTGTCATCTTGGCAATGCATTCCAGGATGACCACGATGGTACGCCAAAGCGCTACACCGGACGGCACTGGTGGGGCCGTGAGGACGGCGAAGGTGGTGTCGATCCGGCGGAAGGAGATGAAGCGACTCAGCTAGCGGATGCACTCGGTTTTCCCAAGAGGGACGAGGCACGAATGGGGACAACCATCGCAATCATTGCGCCACATATCGATGAGGATGCCGACCTTTCCTCTGAGCTCGTCGAATCCGTACTCTGGAATTTCTGGCCCAGGATGTGTGAGACGACCTCTCCGGACCGAAAGATCAGTATCACTCTCGAGATTGAAGGGATTGATGTTCCGATCCCGGTTCCCGAGACCTTCCCGCCTCTTGACCTTTACGCACAAGCACTTGCCAAGGCCCGTGCATGTGAGGGCAAGGAAATCCAGAGCCCACGCTACAAAGCAGTGCTGGGAAATCTTGCCATTGTCCATGGGCTACGTTCGCCACGTGCCGATATTGCGCAGAGGGACGGCAGCCTTCTACCGGGACGCTCAGCACATATCGCCTTGATGCGCCCAGTTGAACTGGTCGTTCGATACCTGCCTGGTGAAGCCTTTCCGGATGACCGTCTAGAGTGGGCCGGTGTCTTCATCTGCTCGGACGAGCCTGATATCGAATGTGCCTTTGCCGATGCAGAGCCGCCAGCGCACGACGACTGGATCCCGGACATGCTCCCGAAAGGCCGGGAAAAGACCTTGGTCAATGTCGCACTGAGGGAAATCAGATTGGAAGCGCAGACATATGCTCAGCCAAAGTCGCTGGCTGTCAGAACAGAACAGAAGGGGCCATCGGTTGCTGGCACGGCAACGAAGCTTGGCAAGCTTCTCGGCCAAACATCAAGCAAGGGGCCGGGTCGTCGCGCGAGCGGAGGGGGGGGGCGGAAAACGCAAGAAGATCTCCATATCACCACCACGTTTCGTGAAGCTCGACCAAGTCGAGAGCCAGCTTGTTGCAGTGTTCGAAGCGGATCTGAACAACGATGGTAGCGACCCGGAAATGCACCTCCATGCAACTCCTCAACTCGTCATTGACGGCTCTCTTGAGGATGCCACTGATCTCCCGATGGGCTACGAGATTTCACTACTCGATATGAGACTTGAAGAAGGGGACGCGCATTCCAGTGGCATCAGGATCGGCAGTCAGGGTGGCAATGTAACCTGTCGCGTAACCATGCCAGAAGACGTTGCGGTCAGCGTCAAGTTCACCTTCGCAAGAGGAGGTGAGGCATGAGCAGGAGCTACGCTCTACCCTTCTTGACGCTGTCCGACGATGTCGTGGGCTTCGACCAATGGTTGATAGGGGATCCGGGAGATCCTCTCTTCCCGATATCGATGCAACTGGAGGCTTGGGATTATGCAAGAGATCTGCAGTTGGATGCCAGGCTCGACCTAGATTTCGAAGCAGCGGTAAAAGCCCTTGGTATGCCTGATGGAGAAAACCTGAAGCTGGCAATCGTGGTCAATATCGGCACCGGTAGCGGTCGTTTTGCTCGACGAATGCAGTCTGCCTTCAAGAAAGTGATAGAAGCCCCGATAGAAGAGCCTTTGATCATCAGTCTGCCTGTAGACAGCTGCAATCTGAGCGGCAGACTTCTGGTCCGCCTAGAGATCTTGCTTGCCGAGGATATTGCGACTGACAACCCATTGACCCCTCGGATCGCTGGCTCACGGCTTTGGTCTGATACTTCCAACGTACATCTGGAGGATGGTGGTGACGCCCGCTTCCCCATGGAAGTACTTTCCTTTAAGCAGGCTTTCCAAGGTCAGAGGCAGGTAGATTCGCCCTGGTACTTGCATATGCGGCCCGGATCACCCGAAGCCGATTTCACAGGTAGTGTTCGCCTTTACGTGAATGCCGATCACGAAATTTTCGCGGAACGTGTCTCGAAAGGTGACCCCGTAACATTGCAGACCATGCTTGGCGACGTGATGATCCAGATGTGTCGGTCAGCACTCGAGGATGAAGAAGCACGGGATACTTTGAACGACTGCGAGGAAGGCTCCGTAGGGAGTCAGATCACGGGTTGGCTGGAGCTTGCCTTCCCGAACATGTCCATCGAAGACATTCATGGCTTGATGACCGCGACACCGAGTGCCTTCCATGCCTCTCTCCTCTCGACAGCCGACATGGGAGATACCGAATGACTGGAACGAAACTGCTACCTCGGCTTTCTCCGATAGGTGTGGACAAGTGCCTTTCCAGCCTGAGAGACCAGACCGATGGATACTTTCAACCGGGAGCCAGTCTTGATCTTCGCCTCAAGACCTATGAGGCACACGTCTGGTATGCGGCCAGCGGCGGCTCGGTCGACCGTACCTTGGTGGAAGAGATCATGGGCAAGGTCAGTGATATCGCACATCATTGTGGCTACCCCGCTCCAGCAACTGACCGCAAGAGATCTTCTTTTGACAAGCGATTAGCGGCATATTTCGGCCAACACCCAGATCTCGAGGGTGGAGAATTGCTACGCGACGATGTATGGGCATTCATGGCCTGTGTGCTATTGCAGGAGTTCACCATCTGGCGCTATTCAGTCGAACAGAAGGCGCGTTTCGCCGGTGGTATCCGTAATACATTCCAGCGGCTGTGGGTCCGCGGGCGTACACTCGACCTAGGGCCAGAATACGACAAACGCTGGCACCTGACGGGCATCCTCAGCGAAGACGCCATGGTACAAATCTTCGAGCGCGCATCCATTGCCAGTGATGCTCGTTTGTCTCGCGCCATTGCGATGGCTTGGGAGACAACGGCTGATCGGATCGGTCGTGGCAAGATGGAGAAAGTCATGCGGCAAGCCACCAAGTTGATCAGGCTACGCAATCAAGTCATTGATCTTGCCTACCTTCCGGAAGAAGCACTGACAGCGGAGATCAACGCCGCATTCACTCAAGTCACAACGGAAATTGCTTCTGACGCGGATGTAACGAGGGTGGGAGAGGAACAGGTCTTGACCGCTGATAGTCCAAGTCAGACATCGTCCTAGTAATTCAGTCTCAATGAAGAACTGGCATTTCATGCATGCGCCAAGGCGATACAAGCGGCACGGAGCCTCCCCCCCTAAACGGCAATTGAAACTCTGCCCAACAGGCACCATCTTGTTTTCACCCCTCAGCTGAGGGCCTTATGCTCAAGGAGTCAGGCATGTCCATCGAACAAGTGCTGTATCGTGCAGAAGCCACTACGACAGGTGGTCGTGAAGGTAAGTCCCGTTCTTCTGACGGCGCGCTCGACATTACGCTGAGCACCCCGAAAGAACTGGGCGGCGGTGGCGGTGAAGGCACCAATCCGGAGCAGCTGTTTGCGGCGGGTTACTCTGCCTGCTTCATCGGTGCCATGAAGCACGTTGCCAGCACCGATGATGTGACGCTGCCGGAAGGTCTGGAAGTGACGGGCAAGGTGGGTATTGGCCAGATTCCGGCTGGTTTCGGTATCGAAGTCGAGCTAGACATCAGCCTGCCGGGCATGGACAAGGCCGAGGCGGATGCGCTGGTCGAGAAGGCGCACCAGGTGTGCCCTTACTCCAACGCGACGCGTGGCAACATCGATGTGACGCTGAACGTCAGCGTCTGATGACTGACGACTGATCGCCAGACACAAAAACGCCGCCCCTCGGGGCGGCGTTTTTGATGGTGCGAGACGCGCATTATTGCTTGCGAGCGTGTGAGCCGATCAGACGCCCTGCTCGCGCGCCATGCGGCGGGCAATCAGCGGAGCGTTCCACAGGCTGGGCAGCAGAATCAGTGACACCGGCACGGCGGTGACGACGATGAAGGATTGCAGCGCATTGATGCCGCCATCGCCCATCGAGATCAGCAGCGCCGCGACCACGCCCATCATCAGGCTCCAGAACACGCGCACGCCGCGCGGCGGATTGTCGTGGCCGCTCATCACCATCGAGACCGCGTAGGTCATCGAGTCACCGGTGGTGGCGACGAACAGCGTGGTCAGCACCAGGAACAGCACCGAGATGGTGAAGCCGAACGGCAGTTGCTGGGTGATGGCGATCAGCGCTGCCGGCAGGTTGAAGCCGGTGAACGGGCCGGAGACGCTGCCCGGGTTGCTCAATTCAAACGCCAACCCGCTGCCGCCGATGATGGTGAACCACAGGCAGGTGATCAGCGGTGAAACGACCGCGATCAACAGCACCATCTGACGCAGAGTACGGCCACGCGAGATACGCGCCACGAACATCGCCATCAGCGGGCCATAGCCGATGAACCAGCCCCAGAAGAACAACGTCCAGCTATTCAGCCAGCCGCCGTCTTCACGGAAGGCCGCCATCGAGACGAAGTTACCGACATAGCGCGTCAGACCCTGCGGGAAGGCGTCGAGCAGAAAGCCTGTCGGCCCCATGACGAGGATGAACAGCAACAACGCACCACCGAGCAGGACATTGGCGCTGCTCAACAGCTGAATACCGCGCGTCACACCGCTCACGGCGGATAGAGTGTAGATGACGGTCAGCACTGCCAGCAGCGCCAGCTGGGTCGCGTAGGTATCAGGGATGCCAAACAGCGCATTGAGACCATAGCTGACCTGCAAGCCGAGGAAGCCGATCGGCCCTACGGTACCGGCGACGACTGCCAGTACACAGCAGGCATCGACCAGTGAGCCGATGGGGCCCCGCATGACACGGTCACCGAATAGCGGATAGAGCAGCGTGCGCGGCTTGAGCGGCAGACCCTTTTCGTAGTGCAGATACATGAAAATGATGCCGGTCAGGCTGCCGAGCATTGCCCAAGCCAGAAAGCCCCAGTGCATGAAGCTCTGTGCGAGTGCGTTGTACGCGGCATCTACATTGCCCGTCGGTGCATCAGCACCGAACACAGGCGGCGGCGAAGTGAAGTGAGCTATCGGCTCAGCAGCTGCCCAGAACACACCACCACCGGCCAGCAGCGTGCACAGAATGATGGCCATCCAGCGCAGGGTGGAAATGTCGGGGGCTGCCAATCCCCCCAAACGCACACGGCCAGTACGGCCAAAGGTCAGCGCGATGGCGATGACGAACGTCGCCAGCATCAGCGCTTGCCAGTAGGCACCGAAGTAGTGAGTTGAGAAGGAGAAAGCGCTCTGAATAAGCGCGGAGACACCCTTGAGATCAACGAGTGCAGCGATGGCAAACAATGCCAATACACCGCCACTGATGATGAAGACTGGCCAGTCGAGCCCGCCACGCAGGGGGCCAGAATCGGCATCAGATTCTTCGGGTGTTGCAGGACCGGACGATGCTGTCCGGGAGGTATCCGTCATTAGTCAGCCTCTAGGCATGATCTGAGTGACGGCGCAGTCTATCAGCCTTGAAGTCATGGAATATGATACAGCCGATTGTTTTTACACGCGTGTAACGCGGCGTATCAGCAATCCCACGCGTGTTTTACATTCACCCTCGTGACGTAACACTTTGATAGCGCTTACCGCGCTATCCATGACGTGATGTCGACTTGCTCATGAGAATGTATGCCCCACAACGAAAACGCCGCCCATCAAGGGCGGCGTTACTCTCACAGAAGCTAACGTCTAGCGTCACATCCGCCTCTAGAGCCCCTGCTCACGTGCCATCTGGCGCGCAATGCGCGGTGCATTCCACAAGCTTGGCAGCAGCACCAATGATACTGGTACGGCAGTGACGACGATGAAGGATTGCAGTGCATTGATGCCGCCATTCCCCATCGAAATCAGTAGTGCGGCCACGATACCCATGATCAAGCTCCAGAATACGCGTACGCCGCGCGGCGGGTTGTCGTGACCGCTCATCACCATCGAGATGGCATAGGTCATCGAGTCACCTGTCGTGGCGACGAACAGCGCCGACAGAATCAGGAACAGTACCGACATGATGAAGCCGAACGGTAGCTGCTGAGTGATGGCGATCAATGCTGCCGACAGATTGAAGCCAGTAAACGGGCCAGAGACACTGCCAGGTGTCTCCAGCTCGAAGGCCAATCCGCTGCCGCCGAGAATGGTGAACCACACACAGGTCGCGAGCGGCGACAGAATGGTGATCAGCAATACCATCTGACGCAGCGTGCGGCCACGCGAGATACGCGCCACCAGCATCGCCATCAGCGGCCCGAAGCCGATGAACCAGCCCCAGAAGAACAGTGTCCAGCTATCCAACCAGCCACTGTCAGCACGAAAGACGGCCATCGGCACGATGTGCTTCAGGTAATCCACCATGCCCAGCGGGAAGGCTTTGAGCAGGAATTCCGTCGGGCCCATGATCACGATGAACAGCAGCATCGCGCCACCGATCAACACGTTGGCGCTACTCAGGAATTGAATGCCGCGCGTCACGCCACTCACTGCTGACAAGGTATAGACGACGGTCAGGATGGCCAACAACACCAGCTGGGTCGCGTAGGTATCCGGAATGCCAAACAACGCATTGAGCCCGTAACTGAGCTGGATGCCGAGAAAACCGACCGGTCCCACGGTACCCGCGATAACCGCCAGTACGCAGCAGACATCAACCAGCGTGCCGATGGGGCCATGCATGACGCGTTCACCGAACAGCGGATAGAGCAGCGTACGAGGCTTGAGCGGCAAACCTTTCTCGTAATGCAGATGCATGAAGACCACACCGGTCAAACTGCCAAGCACAGCCCAGCCAAGAAAGCCCCAATGCATGAAGCTCTGCGCCAGTGCATTGTAGGCGGCATCGATATTGCCGACTGGGGCATCAGGCCCGAACACGGGCGGCGGCGACGTAAAGTGGGCAATGGGCTCAGCGGCCGCCCAGAACACACCACCGCCGGCCAGCAGGGTGCACAGAATAGTGGCCATCCAACGCGGCGTGGAAATGTCCGGCTTGTCCAGCCCTCCCAGCACCACCCGACCCGTCCGGCCAAACGTCATGCCGACGGCGACGAGGAAGGTCACGATCATCAGCGCCTGCCAATAAGCACCGAAGTAAGTCGTCGAGAAATCAAATGCGTGCTCGATCAGTGCCGAAACACCCTCGAGATTGATCAGTGCGGCAATGACGAACACTGCCATGGCGCCACCACTGATGATGAAAACAGGCCAATCAAGCCCGCCGTGCTGAGGAGTGGCACTCGCATCCGGTACTGCTTGTGTCACGGTTCCGGACGGAGAAGTCCGGGAGGTATCCATCATGTTCAGCCTCGGCCATCGTACAAAAGGCCGCGCAGTCTACCAGCCATGACAGTCATGACTTCAACGTAAGCTTATGTTTTTACGCCTAGATAACCGGATGTTTCAGCAAGTCCACGTACGTTTTACATTCAGCCTCACGACGTAACACTTGAGTGGCAAATGGCGCGGCCAACGAATCAATGCAAACATTCGCCTCTTGCCATCCACAAGGTGCTACGGTGAAGCCGTGTTGCTCACCACTTCTTGCCACTGCTCACGTTAGCCACCCACCATGACCGACTCACGCCGCCGCGACTTCACTCCTTCAATGAAACTCCGTAATCAGCGTCTGCTGCAGGATGTGGACTGCCCGCGAGCAGGCCCCTTGAATGTGGCTTTTATCCTGCTGGAGCATTTCTCGATGCCAGCCTTCACCACGGCACTGGATGCTCTGGTCACGGCGAATCTGCTGCGTGAGATGCCCTTCTATCGTATGCAGACATATGGAGTGACGGGCGGCAGCGTACGTAGCGACCTGGGTATCGACATCATGGTGGGAGGCGAGCTGGCCGAACTGCTTCATGCGCAGGTTGATCTGGTCGTGGTCTGCGGCGGCTATCGCGTACGGCTGGAAACGCTGCCCACTCTCAATGAGGCACTGCGTCGAGCGGCTCAACACGACTGTCGCTTAGGCAGTCTATGGAACGGTAGCTATTTCCTCGCCGAGGCCGGTGTGATGGAAGGCCACACCTGCACCATTCATCCGGAGAATGTGGCGTTATTCAGCGAGACATTTCCGCAACTGGAGCTGTCCTGCGCGCCATTGGTCGTTGAAGGCGCACGCTTCACCAGCGCCAGTGCAGGCAGTGCGCTGGACATGATGCTGGAAGCCATGCGCCAGCGGCTGGGAGATGATCTGGCACGCAGTGTCGAGGAGATTCTGGCCTGCGATCGGCCCGCTCAGCCCTGTGCCTGGCACGTCGAGCAGCAGTTGCCAGTCCCTGACAGCCATTTGCCAGAAGCGCTACGTACCATTCTCACGCTGATGAGCAGCAATCTCGAAGAGCCGTTGAGCATGAGTGAGATGTCACGCTATGTGACACTGTCACGCCGTCAGATCGAGCGCCTCTTCACCCGGCATCTCGACACCACACCCTCGCGTCATTATCTCGAGCTGCGCCTGACACGGGCCCGCCAGCTACTGACACAAGGCAATGCCAGCATTACCGAGGTGACGCTCGCGTGTGGCTTTGTCAGCACGACACACTTCAGTCATTGCTTCCGCGATTACTTCGGCATGTCACCGTCACGGGCGCGCCAGCGCAGCTGACGACCACACGCGCCCAACGCAAAACGCCGCCCCAAGGGGCGGCGTTCTTTCTTCTTGCCCAGCATCCTTATTGCTCGGCATTCAATCCGTGCAGGCAACTCTCAGGCTGAGGCAGTCATCAGCTGACGGCGCTCATGGCGCTGGCCCATCAGGAAGACTCCCAGACCCGCCAAGGCCATCACGACACCGACCAGACCGATGGTGGAATGACTCGGCCCATAAGCGAAGGCCAGACCACCACACCAGGCACCCAGTGCGTTGGCGATGTTGAAGGCGGCATGATTGAGCGTCGCGGCCATCGTCTGAGCGTCTTCTGCGACATCCATCAATCGCATCTGTAGTGCTGGCGCAAGGCCAACACCCGTGCCGACCAGCCCAACAAACAGCAGACCACTCCAGACACCATCGGCGGCGAAGTAGAAGCCCCCTTGAACCAATGCACTCCAGATCAACAGTGCTGGAATGGTGCGCATCAGATCGATATCCGCCGCGCGGCTACCGACCAGATTGCCCAGGATGGTACCCACACCAAACACTGCCAATACCATCGGCACCAGTGTGGGAGCTAAGTCTGCCTGCGCATTGAGCGTCGGCACGGCATAGCTGTAGACACTGAACATGCCACCAAAACCGATGCAGGCAATCCCGAGGGTATAGAGCACACGCGGCTTGATCAGCGCGGCCAGCTCGGTCAACGGTGTGGCATGCCGATTGCCCGGCTGATACGGCACGAAGCTACGTACCAGCGCAGCCGTGATCAGCGCCAATATGCCCACCACAATGAAGGCGGCGTGCCAGCCAAACAGACTGCCGATCCAGGTCGCGACCGGTGCCCCAGCCAGAATAGCCACCGTCAGGCCCATCATCACGCGGCCAACGGCTCGCCCTCGCTCACCGACAGGGGCAGCATCTGCTGCGACCAATGCTGCCACACCGAGATAAACCCCATGCGGCAACCCTGCAATGAAGCGTAGCGCCGCAAAGCTCGCAAGCGAAGGTGCCAACAGACTCGCCACATTACTGATGGCAAATAGCAGCATCAGGCCAATCAACAGGCCGCGGCGCGGCAGGCGAGCTCCCAGCGCCGAAATCAGCGGAGCACCGACTACTACACCCATCGCATAGGCGCTGATGGCGTAGCCCACCTGCTGCGAGCTGACACTGAAGGCATCCGCGATATTGGGCATCAGGCCCATGATCACGAATTCCGTGGTCCCGATGGCAAAGGCGCCAAGCGCCAGCGCCAATTCGGCCATGCGCGGGTGTCGCGCAACGTGAGAAGCAGGCATGTCGGGGTCTCCTGAAAACCGAGGGTAGGGAAGCGAGGCGACGTTCGCCAACAACAAGCCAAAAGGCCGCGCGCACCCGTCCAGAGCCGAATGGCTAAGGAGGATGGCGCGCGTCACGGATAACCGATGGCATGCTCGGGAGTGAAATCTCTTGGGATTCCTGCTCTCGGGTCGCTGCGTATTCACTAAAGTATACGACCATTGTTGCAGATAACGTGGCATCGACACAGCCACCATGCAACGACAACTCTGGTGCCCACGGTGCAACACCCTCTCTTGCCGCGGGTTCTACCACGGACTCACACCGCTGTCGTGTGCAGCAGAAGCGGTACAGATTATGCGATAATGCGCCGATTCAGCGACAGCAAGCGGATCTCTTCCATGTCTTCGACATCATCAGCACTCTCCTCTGTGGCCAGCACCGCGCGTGGCACGCTCTACATCATTTCCGCGCCCTCCGGTGCCGGCAAGACCACGCTGGTCAAGGCATTGCTGGAGCGCATGGACGGCATCGGCGTATCCGTCTCGCACACTACTCGCGCTCAGCGTCCGGGTGAGCAGAACACCGTCAACTACCACTTCGTAGACGTCGATCACTTCAAGACCATGATCGAACAAGGCGACTTCTTCGAGCACGCCCAGTCTTCGACAACTTCTATGGCACCTCTCGCTCCGCCGTGGAGGCACGTCTATCCGCAGGCGAAGACGTGATTCTGGAAATCGATTGGCAAGGTGCTCAGCAGGTACGCAACCAAGTGCCGGAAGCGGTTTCCATCTTCATCCTCCCGCCGTCACGTGAAGCGCTGCTTGAACGTCTATCCGGTCGTGGCACTGATGGCGCCGACATCATTGATCGCCGTATGCGCGATGCTGTCAGTGAGATGTCACATTATGATGAGTACGGTCTGATCATCATCAACGACGACTTCGACGTAGCTCTCGATGAACTCTGCGGGTTGGTTACTGCTGAGCGTGCCCGCCTCACGCGCGTTCAACGCGAGCAGACAGCACTGCTCGCGTCGCTACTGGCGGAATGAAAGCCCCGTGCATGGACTATCGCTGTAGGCGCATTGTGCACGCAACGTGAGCGGTGGCGCCGCATAAAGCGCCGTACTTGTCACGCCACAAGGCCGTCGAGTAGACTCGATTCCCTTTCAGAACAACTGGCCGCTGCGCTGTCTCGCCCCTGGCGGGCTGGCGCAGCGGCATTGTGATTGCGTCGTGTGCAAGATACTGTCAGGTACATGGGTGAGTCGTCGCTTACGCGCTCTCCCTGATTGGCTGGCATCCAGCTGCGCACGACGCCTGCATCTTTCGAATTCTCCCGCTATTTACAGGTACTCCGCCATGGCTCGCGTTACTGTTGAAGATTGCCTCGAACACGTCGATAACCGCTTTCAGCTGGTAATGGTCTCTACCCGTCGTGCCCGTCAGCTGGCCCGTGGCAGCCGCAATGCCCAGCTTCCGTGGGAAAACGACAAGCCGACCGTCCTGGCCCTGCGTGAAGTGGCCGCTGGTCTGGTAAGCCGCGACATCCTGAACGAGCCGGTTGAAGCGCCGATTCAGCGCAAGCCGGTACTGCCGCAGATCGAGGACTGAGCCCAGGCTCATTCCGCTGCCTGCATGTGTGCTGATCCGCACCTCTCACGTGGCCATACGCCAGACCTGAGGTGCGGGCCCGGAATTCCCCCGAACCAAGGGCGCTGAATGTTCACGATCGATGACCTGGCAGACCGCCTGGGCGGTTATCTTCCCGAGGAAGAGATCCGTCAGGTTAGGCGCGCCTTCTATTACGCCGAGCAGGCCCATGATGGCCAGCGCAGGCGTTCCGGCGAACCTTATGTGACCCACCCGCTGGCGGTGGCGAACATTCTCGCCAATATGCACATGGACCATCAGAGCCTGATGGCGGCCATGCTGCACGATGTCATCGAAGACACCAGTGTCACCTTCGAGGCACTGGCGACCCAATTTGGCGAGCCAGTGGCTGCGCTTGTCGATGGTGTTTCGAAGCTGACGCAGATCACCTTTGAAGACAAGGCTGTCGCACAGGCCGAGAATTTCCAGAAGATGGTGTTGGCAATGTCTCAGGACATTCGCGTCATCATCGTCAAACTGGCAGACCGCCTGCATAACATGCGTACGCTCGGGGCCTTGCGTCCGGAGAAGAAACGTCGCATCGCACGCGAGACCCTCGAGATCTACGCACGGGTCGCCAATCGCCTCGGTATCAATACCATTCGGGTCGAGCTGGAAGACCTCTCCTTCCAGGCGCTGTATCCGATGCGTTCCGAACGTATCAAGCGGGCCGTCACCGCCGCACGCGGCAATCGTCGTACGCTGATGCGCGAGATTCAGGCCAGCCTGCAAAATGCGCTGGAACGGGACCAGCTACCCGGCTCAGTCATTGGCCGTCAGAAGCATCTGCTCTCCATCTATCGCAAGATGCGCGATCAACAGAAACCCTTCAATGAACTGATGGATGTGTTCGGCTTCCGCATCATCACCGATGACGTGGACAGCTGTTATCGCATTCTCGGCGTGGTGCACAACCTCTACAAGCCGGTGCCGGGGCGCTTCAAGGATTACATCGCGATCCCCAAGGCCAATGGCTATCAGAGCCTGCATACCACGTTGTTCGGCATGAACGGCATGCCCATTGAGGTGCAGATTCGCACCCGTGAGATGGAAGCGATGGCCAACAATGGCATCGCGGCGCACTGGCTGTACAAGGCTGGCCAGACGGATCGTCCCATCGGGGCCGGCAGCCATGCCCGTGCGCGAGAATGGGTGCGTGGACTGCTGGAGATGCAACGCCATGCGGGCAACTCGCTGGAGTTCATCGAGCACGTCAAGAACGACCTCTTCCCCGACGACACCTATGTGTTCACCCCCAAGGGCGACATCATGGAGCTGCCGCGTGGCGCGACTGCCGTCGACTTTGCCTATGCCGTGCACACCGATGTCGGTAACAGCTGCATCGCCTGTCGCATCGACCGTCATCTGGCACCGCTGTCGTCACCGCTGGAAAGCGGCCAGACCGTAGAGGTGATCACGGCACCGGGCGCCAAGCCCAATCTGGCGTGGCTCAACTTCGTCACCACCGCCAAGGCACGCTCGGCCGTTCGCCATTACCTCAAGCATCAGCAGCGCAGTGAATCCGTGGCACTGGGCCAACGCCTGCTGATCAAGGCACTGGCCGGACTGGAGCTGAACTTTGAACAGCTGCCAACACAACGTCTTGACGCACTGGCAACAGAGCTGGAGCTAACGGGCGGACGCGACGACCTGCTGGAGGCCATCGGTCTTGGCACGCGTGCTGCCTACAGCGTCGCCCAGCAGCTACTGAGTGACGGCGCGCCGCAGAACGTCAATCGTCAGGAATTCTCGGCCAAGGATGGCAACGTCCATCCGGAGATCGATGGTACAGGCCCGATGCGAGTCAGCGGCGGCGATAGCATGGTGACCAGCTATGCACGCTGCTGCCACCCACTGCCCGGTGAGCCCATCATGGGTCATCTATCGGCTGGCAAGGGACTGGTGGTTCATCGTCAAGAATGCAGCAACCTGGCCGAGCTGGCCGGCGACCCTGAGCGGGTCTTCCCGCTGGCGTGGGCCGAGCAGGTCGAAGGCGACTTCACCGTGGCACTGCGCATTGAAGCCCAGACGCAGCGTGGCCTGATTGCCGAGCTGGCCGAGATGGTCACCGATGCCGAAGCCAATATCGAACGTATCGGTATCGAAGAGCGTGACGCACACCTCGCCATCGTCAATCTGACTCTGGCCGTGCGCGATCGTATTCACTTGGCACGCATCATCAAACGCATGCGTAACCTGTTGCACGTGGAGCGAATCACCCGCGTCATCAGCTGATCGAATGACTGGCCGCGCCGTCCGCCATGTGCGGGCGGCGCGGCTTTTGTTTTCAAGGCATGGCGCTTGTTGTGCAGAGACAAACATGACGCCATGCCAAAGCTGCCATAGAGCAGCGTCTGGACATCTCGGGCTCACACCCGATATCGCCGAGGATGGCGATACCTTACAAACACAATCGCAACTCACTGCCGGTCGCCCTGCGCTTCCGGACAGTCACAAGGAGCATGTCATGAGCAATCGCGCGATCATCAATACCGACAAGGCCCCGGCCGCGATCGGACCCTATTCCCAGGCCATCAAGGCCGGCAACACCGTCTACCTGTCCGGCCAGATTCCGCTGGACCCGAAGACGATGGAAGTCGTTGAAGGCGGTATCGAGGCACAGGCACATCAGGTGTTCACCAACTTGCGCGCTGTATGCGAAGAAGCGGCTGGCACGCTGGGCGATATCGTCAAGCTCAACCTCTATCTGACCGATCTCGACGACTTCGCACGCGTCAATGCGGTGATGGAAGAGTACTTCAGCGCCCCGTTCCCGGCGCGCGCCGCCGTGGGCGTCAAGGCACTGCCCAAGGGCGTGGCCTTCGAGGCAGAAGGCGTGATGGTCATCGGTGACTGATCCTCTGACGCTCGCCATCAACCACTGATGACGAGAACTTCAGAGACGATGCAGCAGAAATGATGCAGTAGAAGCAGAAATGCCCGCCCCGGAGTCCCGAGGCGGGCATTGTCTATTAATGGCCCATCCACTTATCCACACCCGGTGCGTGCCATGAGCGCGGCAACCGCATGTGGATAAGTCATGTGTCGGCGTCTAGAGTTGCTCAGGCGCCGGACAGCTCACTGTCGGCCACATTCACGCCATGTTCCTTGAGCACTTCGGCATAGCCCTCACGGTAGGTCGGGTAACGGAAGGTGTAGCCACTGGCAAGCAGTTGGGCATTGCCACAGCGCTTGCTGGAACGCCGCCGCAGCGGCGACTGGATGACCTGAGTCGACTCGACCTTGAGCTGACGCGCCAGCCACGCCATCACTTCATGCAACGGCGCGCTATCGCAGTCGGTGCCTAGATAGATAGGCTGTACCGGCTTGCCTGCCAGGCTCAGCGCAATCAGATGCGCCAGTACACCGGCGCAGTCGTCGCGGTGGATTCGGTTGGAGTACAGTGGGGGGTTGCTGGCGGCAATACGCCCATCACGCGCTTGGCGAATCAGCATGTCGCGGCCCGGTCCGTAGATGCCGGAGAAGCGCACCACGGTGCCGTTGAGCGAGGAGTCGAGCAGTACCTGCTCACCCTCACGCATCAACTGACCAGAGAAACTGGTAGCGTCGGTAATGGATTGCTCATCGACCTCTTCACCCTCTTTCTGGGCATAGACGGACGTTGAGGACACGAACAGCACACGTGTCGGCGGATTGGCGCGTGACTCGAGCTCCGTGACCAGAGCACGAATACCGTCGACATAGGCGGCACGATAAGCATCTTCGTCGAAACGGTCGGCACTCAACACATGTACCACCGTGTCGGCATCTGGCAAGCTGGCCAGTGCGCCTTCGGCAGTGATGTCGAGCGCCAGCGATTCAATGCCGAGATCAGCGAGTGATGACACATCGCGTCTGACACCGATGACATGCTGACCGGCCTTGAGCAGCTCACGTGCGAGCGCGCTGCCAACATCGCCACAACCGAGGATGAGACTCGTCTTCTTCACCTTTGCCATGCTCCTTGGTAAAACGAATCGGTACCCACCGCATCCCAGGATGCCAGTTCCGGGCAGGAATAATGACTCTAACAGAACTCCGCTACGTCGTAACCTTGGCTCAGGAGCGTCATTTCGGACGCGCCGCAGAGCGCTGCTTTGTCTCGCAACCCACCCTGTCGGTGGCCGTCAAGAAGCTGGAAGAGGAGCTGGGAGTCGCGCTGTTCGAGCGTTCCAAGTCCACCGTACAGGTCACGCCGCTCGGCGAGAAGATCGTTCAGCAAGCCCAGCGCGTGCTGGAACAGTCCAGCGTGATCAAGGAATTGGCCAACTCCGGTAAAGATCAGCTCTCCAGCCCATTACGCATCGGCGCCATCTATACCATTGGACCTTACCTGTTCCCGCACCTGGTACCGGAACTGACGCGCCGCGCGCCGAAAATGCCGCTCTACATCGAAGAAGGCATGACCGGTGATCTGCGGCGCAAGCTCAGAAACGGTGAGCTGGACGTGATCATCATCGCGTTGCCGTTCACCGAAACCGACGTACTGACCAAGACGCTGTATGAAGAACCCTTCGAGGTGCTGCTGCCGTCAGGTCATCCGCTGCTGGAACAGGAGTCCATCGCCAAGGAGCAGCTGATCAGCGAACGCCTGCTGATGCTCGGCGAGGGCCACTGCTTCCGCGACCAGATTCTGGAAGCCTGCCCCGCCATCGGCCACCAGATCAACAATCCCGAGAACACCCTGATCGCCGAAGGCGGCTCACTCGAGACCATTCGTCACATGGTAGCCTCCGGACTTGGTATTACCGTATTGCCCTACTCCGCGACCGGTACCGGCCACTATGAGGCCGGCGTGCTCGAAACACGTCCCTTCAAGGACCCCGCGCCCAGCCGCAGCGTAGCGCTCGCCTGGCGTGCCAGCTTCCCGCGCCCCAAGGCCATCGACGTGATCAGCCAATCAATCGCCGAGTGCCAGAATCGCGCGCGTCACAGTAACGAGAATGGCCTGCACGGGCAGACATCTCCCGCTCCGAGCAACGACACCGTATGAGCATCGAAACCATATGAGTAAGGCAGGCACGGATGCCACGCATACCGGGCCTGCCAGCGCCGGCGTATTCGCCAAAGGGGCGCTGGCACAGCCACTGGATAGCCTCACAGGCGTGGGCCCAGCACTGAGCGAGAAGCTGTCGCGACTGGCATTGGAGCGCGTTGCGGACTTGCTGTTCCATCTACCGTTGCGCTATCAGGACCGCACGCGTGTCACACCCATCGGTACGCTCAAAAGCGGTATGGAAGCCGTGGTCGAGGGCGAGGTGACCGCCTGTGATGTCGTTGCAGGACGCAGGCGCAGCCTATTGGTGCGTCTGCGCGATGGCAGCGGCATTCTCAGTCTACGCTTCTTCCATTTCTCGCCCGCTCAACAGCAGCAATTTCAGCGTGGCTTCACACTGCGCTGTTTCGGTGAAGCGCGCGCGGGGGCGACGGGGCTTGAAATCTACCATCCGGAGTACCGTCTGATCGGACAGGGTGCGGCACCGGTGGAAGACCATCTCACTCCCATCTACCCCACCACAGAGGGCCTCAATCAGGTACGCTTGCGGGCACTGATCGCACAGGCACTCAAGCAGCTGGAAGAGGCGCCGCAAGACCTGCCGGACCTGATTCCCGAAGTGCTACGCACTCGTTTCCGTCTACCGGGCGTAATCGAGTGCCTACGCTTTCTGCATGAACCGCCACCGGATGCGCCCATCGATCAGATGAGCGACGGCGTGCATCCCAGTCAGCGACGCCTGGCACAGGAAGAGTTGCTTGCGCATCAGCTGAGCCTGCGTCAGGTGCGAGCACGCATTCAGAAGGATGGCGCGCCGCCGTTGACTGCCACGGGCGGCCTGAGTGCACGCTTTCTCGCCCAGCTACCCTTCTCACTGACCGGCGCCCAGCGGCGTGTGCTCGATGAGGTGCGGCGTGATCTGGCGCGCGAGATCCCGATGCTGCGGCTGGTACAGGGTGATGTCGGTTCAGGCAAGACAGTCGTCGCCGCGATGGCAGCGCTGATCGCGATTGGCGGTGGCTGTCAGGCTGCACTGATGGCACCCACCGAGATTCTGGCCGAGCAGCACTATCGCAACTTCCGCGAGTGGCTTGAACCACTGGGCATCGAGGTGGCGTGGCTGGCGGGCAAGCTCAAGGGCAAAGCGCGTCTGGATGCCAAGGCTGCGATTGCCGATGGCCGTGCACGTATGGTGGTCGGCACGCATGCACTGTTTCAGGCCGATGTGACTTTCCAGCGGTTGGGATTGGCGATTGTCGATGAGCAGCACCGTTTCGGTGTGCATCAGCGTCTCGCCTTGCGCGAGAAGGGGGAAGCCGGTGGCCTGACACCGCATCAGCTGATCATGACCGCGACGCCGATTCCGCGCACGCTGGCGATGAGCGCCTATGCAGACCTCGATCTATCGGTGATCGACGAGCTGCCGCCGGGGCGCACTCCGGTGCAGACCGTCGCGGTGGCCGACCCAAGGCGCCCACAGGTGATCGAGCGCATCCGCGCTGCCTGTGCCGAAGGTCGTCAGGCGTATTGGGTATGCACATTGATCGAGGAATCAGAGGTGATGACCTGTCAGGCTGCCGAGGTCACGCGTGACGAGCTGACGACGGCACTCTCTGAACTGTCCATCGGGCTGATCCATGGCCGCATGAAAGCCGCCGAGAAAGCCGAGGTGATGGCGCAATTCAAGGATGGCGTACTCGATTTGCTCGTCGCCACCACGGTGATCGAGGTCGGGGTCGATGTCCCCAATGCCAGTCTGATGGTGATCGACAATCCTGAACGGCTCGGCCTGTCGCAGCTTCACCAGCTACGCGGACGGGTCGGGCGCGGCAGCACCGAAAGTTTCTGCGTGCTGCTCTACCATCCACCGCTGTCGCAGAACTCGAAGCAGCGGTTGGCCGTGATGCGTGAGACAACGGACGGCTTCAAGATTGCCGAGAAAGACCTCGAGCTGCGCGGGCCTGGCGAGGTACTCGGCACCCGCCAGACCGGCCTTGCCAACATGAAGATCGCTGACCTCGAACGTGACAGTGATCTGATCGCTATCACGACCACGCTGGCAGATGCATTGCTGAATGAGGCACCTCAGGCCGCTGAGCCACTGATTCGCCGCTGGCTGGGCGAAGCGGCGGGTCAATACGGTGCGGTTTAAGTACGCCGCAGCTTAAGTGCATATCTAAACGAAAAGAGGACTGTGGCCTTCGCCATCAGTCCTCTTTTTCGCTCAGCCACCGGCGTGCCCAACACTGGTGTCAGCTGGCGCGACTGGACTTGATCAATGCTTCGGCAGCTGCCTCCAACGGCTTGAGCTGACGCAGGATGAAGGCCAGCTGTGCCGCGGCCTGACGTCCGCTGGCAGCTTCAATCTGCTCGGCCTCGCTATCCAGAGCATCCGCCTCACCTTCACTATCCAACGTCAGCACCACATCTTCTCCCGCCTCCAGCTGCTCGCCCAGCGCCGTCAACTGCTGGCTGAGAAGATCGCCATGATGCAATAGCGTCTTGATCCCGCTACTGGCGGCCGCCGTCGCTTCCAACTCACCACGATGTGCCGCCAGTGCGGACAGATACCCCAGCAGCGTGTGTGCTTGCAGCAGGAACCCGAAGCCCGGCTCTACATCGCGCCGGAAGTGGCCTGGCTCCTTGCGGGCAGTTGCCAGCAGATTGGAAAAGGTAGCATCGGCGTTATGAGCATTGCGCCGCGCCAGGCGATAGGCCAGGTCATCGCGCTTGCCATGACGGTATTGCGACAATACCTCGCCCAGATAACGGCCGCTGGTCTTGAGGCTGATACCAGCCTGTCGATAGAGCTTGCGCCCTTGCCAATCCGGCAGAATCAGCACGACCGAAAGCCCCGCCAGCAGCCCTCCCACCAGCGTATCAAACAGTCGCGGCCAGATGAGATCGAAGCCATCCCCTACCTGATTGAAGCAGGCGAGTACCATCAAGGTGATGGCAGCCGTCGCCAGTGTGTAGCGTGTGCCACGGGTCGCAAAGAACAGCACCCCCGCAACGACCGCAATACCGGCCTGCATGGTGGGGGAGGGAAACAGACTGATCAACGCCCAGCCTGCCACCAGCCCGACCAAGGTACCGAGTATCCGTTGTGCCAACGTGCGGCGGGTATCCCCGTAGCTAGGACGGCACACGAATAGTCCGGTCAGCAGAATCCAGTAACCCTGTGTCGGGTGCACGGCCAACAGTACGCCATAACCGGCAACCAGCGTGGCCGTCAGTCGCAATGCATGACGGAAGATGGGGGAGCGCGTATTCAGATGGTTGCGAATGCGCTCGACAATGTCCTTGGCACCACTCGGAGAGCGATCAAACAGGCTGTTATCGCTCTCATGTGTCACAGCTTCAAGATCACTCAATCGCGCGATCTGCCCTTCAATCAGACGAAGATTGCTGGTCAGTCCTTCCAGTGCCTGCATCAAGTGCTGCCATTCCGGTCGCTGCTGTTGCTTGAGATAGTTCAAAGAGGCATTGAGGTCTTCCAATGCCTGCTGGCTGTCGCTGGCATCAAACGGCTGGCGCATCAGCAGTGCCTTCCCCAGCCCCTTGCAGGCACGGCCCTGCTGCTCCAATAGCCGCTGACAGCGGAACAGGATGTCGTGATGGAAGAAGGCATCCGTCAGCTGACCGTAGGGGTAGTGGCTGGAACTGGCACGCTCATGCAGATCTTGAGCAATGAAATAGAGCCGCAGATAGCGGTCCAGCTTGGTGGTATCACGCCGACCGGCCAGTCGCCGGAATACCATTTCCTTGGTCTGATTGAGCGCCACGACCACGCGGCCGTTCTGCTCGGCGAGTGCCAGACGACGCGCGGATTGATCGACATTGCGCAGCGGCTCGAATAATTGCGCCTTGAGAATCAGGTAGCGGCCCAGCTCACGATAAAGCATCGCCATGCTGTGCTTGAGTGGTTGACGTGAAAACAGCGCGCACCACAGCACCGACAACAGGCCGTACCAGGTCGCACCGATCACCAGCAGCAGCGGCTGTACCAGATTGATGCCAAGGCCCGGCTCGCGCAGCCATGACGGCAAGCTCTGCTCCAACAAGGCGATACTGCCATCGCCGTGCTGCTGCTCCAGGCTGATCATGGTGTAGACAGCCAGAATCAGCGATGCCCGCGCAATGGCGCCATAACGGGCATCCACCGCGCCCAGCATGATCATCGAGAAGGTCGCCAGCGCCAGTCCGATCACAAAGGGTACCGGCATGCCGAACAGGAGCTCTACCGACACTGAGGCAATGCTGAAACACGCCAGCGTCATGCCTAGTGCTCGTAATCTGCCGCGCCAGTGATCATCGGTTTCAGCCAGTCCCGAGGCAATCACGCCGAGAAATAGCGGAATCACCAGCGCCATCTCATCGAACCAGAAACCGACCCCCATCACACCGCCCAACGCGATCAGCATGCGCAGAGAGTAACTGAAGGCATCCAGCGTCCATAAGCGACGCAACGAATGCAGAAGGGAGTGCCAAAGGGAATGAGTCATGAAGTGTTCCGTGACAAGAGCGCCGAGCCGCGCATTAGACTTTAGATTTATATCGCTAGCATATCATCCTGTCGAGCCGCGTCCGAGCACTGCTCGATCTCCACTGCGTTGGTAGCCCCGTGAGCGGCACACGCCATCAATCGTGGCACCCTGACATGGCACCAACGACCTTCACTGACTGTCATGGAGACTCTCAATGCATCCCCTTATCGAACGCGTCACTGGCTCTCTTGGTCTATCACCGGACATTGCCGAACAGGCGATCGGCACGATTCTCAAATTTATCCGTGAACAAGGTCCCGATGGCCCGGCAGCATCACTGCTGAATGCAATCCCGGGCGCTGAAGGCCTGATAGGCAGTGCAGGAGAGGATGATTCCGATGGCGGTGGCCTGCTGAGCGGCTTGATGGGGGCCGCCAGTGCCTTCACGGGCGGTGGTGGCGCCATGGCGCTGGGCCAGAAGCTGATGGGGCTGGATTTGAGCATGGACCAAGCGCGTGGTGTCGCCGATGAAACTCTCACCTATGCACGCGAAGAAGCCGGCGATGGTGTGGTTGATCAGGTACTCGACGGCATTCCAGGGCTCAAGCAGCTATTGTGAGCCAGCCGCTCTGCACATGACAAAAAACGCCCCGCTGGTTTGATCAGCGGGGCGTTTTATTTGGCTTTCACATCGCGCAGGTCACTCGCTAGCGAATGCGTTTGAGCAGTGACTGCAAACGATTGAGCTGAGCAGAGTCACCGACCAATCGCACACGCTGATCAATCAGCCCTTGCAAGAAAGCGCGGGGCGATGGCTTGAGCAGGAAGGCAATCGCACTGTCGCTATCAGCGAAGCGTAGCTCTAGATCCGTATCCACAGGCAGGCCGGGGGCTGACGTGATACCGGCCTCTGACATGCGATAGTGGCGGGCAATACTCAGATTCTCCGTCGCGACGCCCCAGTCCAACGAGCGCGCTTCCAGTTGCGCCCGGAACTCGGGGTCACGCTTGAAAGCCCGCTTGAGCAGCAGGCCCAGTACCCAGAGCAGTATCTTGAGCTTCATGGCGTCATTCCTTGAACAACAGGGGAGTCAACGACTGGCGGTCGCCGAGCAATACATGAAAATGCCATCGGACCCGCAAGGCGGAGCCGATGGCATCGTCAATGACTCTCAGCAAGGGCGCGTCGCCGCGTGCCAGCGTTACTTGGTCACCGCATCCTTCAGCGACTTGCCTGGCTTGAAGGCCACCGTCTTGCTGGCGGGGATCGTCAACGGCTTGCCTGTCTGGGGATTCTTGCCTGTACGTGCCGCGCGTTGGCGCACGGTAAATGAACCGAAACCGATCAGTGATACATCATTGCCCTTGGCGACGGTGTGAGTGATTTCGTCGAGAATCACGTTCAGCACCTGACTAGCCTTGTCCTTGGACAGGTCCGCACGCTCGGCGATGGCCGCAGCGAGTTCTGGCTTGCGCATGAAAAGCCCTCCTGGTTTGGCATTATGCACGGGCGGCTAAGCCGCCGATTTCATTGTTGTTCTTGCTCTTGCTAGCGATAACGCATGGCTCTGACACGATTCGTCACCCGTGAACTTTTCCGCTGGATGACGGCCTACGACAGTAACGCGTCATACGATGTCCGCTCGGCACTCTCTCTGGCGGAATCTTCACTATCGTGCCTGACCGCGCTGACAGCAAGGGGCTTGCGACCATCGGCCATGACGCCCCTAGCCTAACAATGGCGGCGCTTGCCGCGCTAGCTCGACTTTCCGGCGTACGGCGGCGCCTGTCAATGCATATCCGATCAAGCGTTCGTTTTTATCCAGTGCGCGCGCTTCCAGATCATCGCCTTCGCCACTGATTTCCCAGCGTGCCACCGCCGTGCGCGGTGGGTAAGCTACCACTGGCAGAGCAGGTGTCTTGACCAGCACCGGCCAGGCTTTCCAGTCGAGCACGCTTCTCTCGCCACACAGATTCGCAGCCAAGGTACGCGCAGCCATCTGCAGCGGCTGAACGTACATGGCATTGACGCCCTCGACACTCGCACAGTCACCCAATGCCCAGACATGAGGCTGCGAGGTCGCCAGATGACGATCAACGCGGATGCCGTCACCGCCTGCGCTCAGGCCGGCTTCCTGCGCCAGGCGAATGCGCGGCGCGAGCCCAGTGGCCAATAGTACCAGCGAGCCCGATAACTGCTGACCGCTCTGCAAGTGAACCGCGATCGGCGCAGTAACGTCTGCATGCGTCGTGATCGACTCGACCATCTCACCCTGCAGACGCTTGAGACCAATGCCGTCCAACGCCTTGCCCAGCCGCTGCCCGAGCGCCTGAGGCAACAGACCATCCAGCGGTGTCTCTTCCGGCGCCACCAGCGTGACGGAGTGCCCAGCAGCGCTCAGATCATTGGCATATTCACAACCCACCAGGCCAGCGCCGACAATCACTACATGTCCCGCTTCGCCTTGCTCACAAGCCGTCGTCAGTGCGGCGCTGAAGGCGGCATAGTCATCCAGGTCATTGATGCTCATCACGCGCGATGCGGCAGCAGCCTCAACCGGAAAGGGCCGGTGCGGTGCGGCACCGACCGCCAGCACCAATTCATCGTAATGCAGACATTCTTCCCCGAGCCACAGCTGCCGGCTCGCTGTATCGATGACTGTCACGCGCTGATGAGTGCGTAGCTCTGCATTCAGCTCATCCACCAGCGCGACCGGTGCCTGTCGCGATAGTGCTTCAGCCGTCATCCCCTTGGCAAAAGCCGTCGACAATAGCGGTTTGGAGTAGTCATGGCCGCTGTCCTGACTGATCAGTATCAGCCGGCTGTCCTCGTCACGGGCACGCAAAGCACGGGCCAGACCGATACCGGCCATGCCAGTACCAATGATGACAAGGGTGCGGGGGTCGCGCATGGTGCCGTCTCCTGAAGTCGATCTGAAGGCTAGGGAGTCACAGCATACCAGCCTGCCACTATCCTCGGCATGCCACATGCTGAGCCGAGTTGATCTGCCTGACTGCTGCCGATGTACCGCCAAGATGATGAGGACGGCGCGCTTGTCCGAGCATGCTAGACTCGCCTCTTGTCACCCTGACAGGGAATTCATCGTGGTCTGTCACTCTCCTTCGCTTACCGTTTCCATGCCACCACTCCCATCGGCAGCGCACGACGGTTCGCGCTTCAATCGCCTCGCGGCAGCCAGCGGTCAATCCGCAACAGAGCTGCCGATAGCGAGCAATGTCTCTACACCACGTCGCCATTGGCAACCGGCAGCAGGCTTGCACGGCGTGATGCCTACGGGATGGTGGCCATGGCTGTCCTCGCGCGATTCGCTGACCCAGCGCCTTGATAGCGCCATGCGGGCAAGCGATGGTGTCGGCCTGCGTGTGCGACTATTGCTGCAAGACACCGGCCCAGCCCGCTGTGACGAAGCCCGCCTGTTGGGAGTCAGCGGCCGGCGACATGTCTGGCGCCGCGAGGTCGCGCTGTGTCACGGCAACACACCGTGGGTGATTGCCCGTTCGTTGGCAGCGCTGGATCTCGCGCATGGTCACCGTCTCTCGACGCTCGGTGAGCGTTCTCTGGGGCATTGGCTATTCCGCCAGCCGGACCTGGAGCGCAGCGCCATCGATGTCAGTCGTTCGCCGTTACGCCTCTCGAGCCAGCAGGCCATGGCCACTGTCGGCAGCGTGTGGATGCGCCGTTCGATGTTCTCGCATGGACGCTTCCGCGTGCTGGTACAGGAAGGCTTCACGCCGGAATTTGCAGCCGCTCTCGGCCTCTGACAAGTCTTGCTCCGCGCCCACTTTCACTCTGCATCGTCCGTCCAGGAGTCCTGATGTCCGCTTCATCCACTTCGCCCGCTGCTCGTCCATCCAGACTGGCCGACTACCTCGCCTTGACTCGCCTTGATCGTCCGATCGGTACCTGGCTGTTGATGTGGCCGACGCTCTGGGCACTGTGGCTGGCGGCTGATGGCCTGCCACAGCGCAATACCCTGCTGATCTTCATGGCAGGGGTCTATCTGATGCGAGCGGCAGGCTGCGTGATCAACGACTACGCCGACCGCCACTGGGACAAGCATGTCGAGCGTACGCGCGACCGACCGCTGACCTCAGGGCGCATCTCGGAACGCGAGGCGCTGACGCTGTTCGGTGTGCTGGTCGCGGCATCCTTCATTTTGGTGTGCTTCACCAATCTGACCACCGTGCTGCTGTCCATCGTCGCAGTACTGCTCGCGGCCAGCTATCCGTTCATGAAGCGCTTCCATCATCTGCCGCAAGTCGTGCTGGGCGCGGCCTTCGGCTGGGCGATCCCGATGGCCTTCGCTGCCACACTGGAAGACGTACCGAGCTACGGCTGGTGGCTATTCGCTGCCAACCTGATGTGGACCGTGGCCTACGACACCGCGTACGCCATGGTAGATCGTAATGATGATCTCAAAGTCGGGATCAAATCTACCGCCGTGCTGTTTGGCCGTGCCGACAAGCTGATGATCGGCCTACTGCAACTGGGCATGCTGGCGGTGCTGATTGGCATCGGCCTGCACCTGGCGCTGGGAATCTTCTACTGGCTGGGCCTGACGGCAGCAGCAGCTACCTTCGCCTGGCAACAGTGCTTGATTCATGAGCGCGAACGCGGTCCGTGCTTCCAGGCATTTCTCAATAATCATTGGTCGGGATTGTTGATCTTCGTCGGTATCGTGCTGGCCACCTGGCCGACGCTCTAACCCCCGGTACGCCTTGCTTACCACGGTTGAGAGGCCTGCTGGCAGCCAGACTTGCAAGCTGCCATGCTGGCCACTGTCATCCCACTGTCATATAAGCGGGGTGTAATCGTCATCGACTTGTCATTCTGGCGCCTGCGCCGACTGCTGCATGGGATTTAGCGATGAGCTCCAAGACCGTACTGATTGTCGACGACGAATCCTCCATACGCGAGATGATCGCCGTCGCACTGGAAATGGCAGATTACCGCGTACTGGAAGCTGATAATGCCCAGGACGCCCACGCCATCGTGGTCGATGAAAAGCCTGACCTGTTGCTGCTGGACTGGATGATGCCAGGCACCAGCGGACTTGAGTTGGCACGCCGCCTCAAGCGTGACGAGACCACCGCCGAGCTGCCCATCATCCTGTTGACCGCCAAGGGCGAGGAAGACAACAAGATTCAGGGTCTGGAAGCGGGCGCCGACGACTACATCACCAAACCCTTCTCGCCGCGCGAGCTGGTGGCTCGTCTCAAGGCCGTACTACGCCGCACGACCCCAAAGGGCATCGAAGAAGCAGTGGAAGTTGAAGGGTTGATGCTTGATCCCGCCAGCCATCGCGTCACGGCACACGGCAGCTCGCTGGAAGTCGGCCCGACTGAATATCGGCTACTGCAGTTCTTCATGACCCATCAGGAGCGTGCCTACACGCGCAGTCAGTTGTTGGATCAGGTCTGGGGCGGCAATGTCTATGTCGAGGAACGCACCGTGGATGTGCATATCCGCCGTCTGCGCAAGGCACTGGGCGAAGGGCATCAGCACCTGATTCAGACCGTGCGTGGTACCGGCTACCGCTTCAGCGCCCAGGCCTGAGGCGCGGATGCGCTACTGGACAAACGAGCTATGGCGACTCGGCTATCTGGCCGGTGGCTTCGGGCTGATTGGTGGTTTGCTCGGCTTTCTCGGCTGGGGGCTGGCGCTGGGATTGGCGCTGTATCTGTTCGTGCATCTTCGCCATCTCAAGAGTCTCTATCACTGGCTGATCACCAATCCCCACGAAGAACCCCCGCCCGGTGATGGCGTATGGGGAGATCTGCTCGATCGCCTGTATCGCTACCAGAAGGGCCAGCGCAAGGCACAGGAGCGCTTGCGCAGTATCCTCAACCGTATTCAGGAATCCTCGGAGGCGATGCGTGATGGCCTGGTGATGCTGGATAACCACGGTGACATGGAGTGGTGGAACAGCGCCGCAGAGCAGCTGATCGGCCTCAAGGTCAGTCATGATCGCGGCCAGCACGTCACCAACTATCTGCGCGACCCCGCTTTCATCGATTACTTCAATCGCCTCGACTATCGCGAACCGCTGACACTGCAGTCACCGCTGTCGGACAACCTGATTCTTCAGGTATCCATTACCTTGTTCGGCGATAATGAGCGGCTGGTGATGGCACGTGACGTGACGCGTCTCTATCGACTGGAAGAGATGCGTCGCGATTTCGTGGCCAACGTCTCGCATGAGCTACGCACACCGCTGACGGTGCTGGCGGGCTATCTGGAAACCTACAGCGACTATGCCAGCGACTTGCCACCGCGCTGGCAGCGTGGTCTTGGGCAGATGCAGAGCCAGACCGATCGCATGCAGCATCTGGTCGAAGACCTGCTGACCCTATCGCGGCTGGAGACGGATGAGCTGTCTGGCGAAGGGCATTGCCTCAACATGCCAGCATTGCTGGAGCAGATCCGCGAAGATGCAGCGGGACTCTCACAAGGGCGCCACACCTTCTCAGTGGAGGCAGATGCCACATTGTCACTATGCGGTGAGGAGCAGGAGCTGCGCAGCGCGATCTCGAACCTGGTCTTCAATGCCGTACGCTACACTCCAGAAGGCTGTCATATCACCCTGCGCTGGCATGCAACCGCAGACGACCTGGTGGTGGAAGTCGAAGACGACGGTGATGGCATCGACCCCGTGCACCTGCCGCGCCTGACCGAACGCTTCTATCGCATCGACAAGGGCCGCAGCACGGCCACGGGCGGTACCGGCCTTGGACTGGCCATCGTCAAGCATGTGCTGATCCGCCATCAGGGCCATCTGGACATCGATAGCCATCCCGGTGAAGGGGCACGCTTCCGATGCCGTTTCCCGGCATCACGCCGCTGTACGCCGGATACCAGATGAGGGGCTCGCAAACCCCTCTCCTGTCCTGCAAAAACAACAACGCCCCGTAGCCACCTCATGATGAGGCCACTACGGCGTTGTTGTTTTCATCTATCGCTGCACTTATTACTGCATGTCACCACACCTGCCAGCCGCTATCACACCGGCGCAGGCAACTGACGATAGTGGCTCTGCCACATCAACACGGCAGCAGCGACGGCACCGGGGATGAACAGCAGATTGGCCAGCGGCACCAACGTGACGACAAAGACCACCGCGCCGAAGGTCAGTGATGGCCACCAGCGCGCCTTGAGGCGCTGCTTCATGTCACCGAAGCTGACCTGATGATTGTCCATCGGATAGTCGAGGTACTGAATCGCCATGCTCCAGGCCGAGAACAAGCCCCATAGCAGCGGCGAAATCAGATTCAGGCCCGGAATGAAGCCGATGATGAACAGCGCGATCATGCGGGGAATGAAATAACCCAGCTTGGCCATTTCACGCTTCAGCGAATCAATGCCGATCTTCATCAAGCCACGGTCATCTTCGATCAGAGTGCCATCAAGACGGTGCTCGACCTTCTCGGCCAGAATGCCGTAGAAGGGCGCAGCAATCAGATTGGTCACCAGACTGAAGGTGAAAAATACGGCCAATAACAGGCTCAACACCAACACTGGCCAGATCAACCAGCTGAGCCATTCCAGCCAGCTAGGCACCTTGAGCATCCAGTAATCGATCCAGCCACCAAAGTGGCTGAACAGCAGCCACAGCGTGACGCTGTAAAGCACCAGGTTGATCGCCAGCGGCACGAACACGAAGCGACGCAGCCCTGGGGTATAGACCATGCGGGTCCCGCGGACCAGCGCCGATACGGCATCAATCATGCGACGTCCTCGTCATCTCGAATGGAAGTGGCTGCCCTGTGGCGGCCGGAGCCACACCCTAGCATTCCCGACCGCAGTGCGCAGCTGCGAGACTGCCAGAGACAAGCGCCCCGCAGGCACTCGTGAGAGCAGCTGCGGG
>NZ_JEMF01000075.1 GCF_000591415.1 Cobetia crustatorum
TTCTCTTCTCTTCTCTTCTCATTCTTATGACGCGTGCTCAATGTGCTGTCGGGGCTTCCGGATGCTGAGCCAGCCAGCTGAGACGTTTGCGATAGATGGTTGAAGGCGCAATCTCCAGAATCGCGGCAGCGCGAGGAATGCTACCTTCGCAGGCCTCGATAACCGTCTCTATCGCGTCACGCTCTACCATCCATAGCGGGCGCAGCCAGGGGTCGTCACTTTCCGAGAGTATTGGTGACCGCATCGCTGTAACGTGCCTGCCGACTGCAGAGTGATTCGCGGGAAGATCGAGCATGGCGGCGGTCAGTACCTCACCTTCATTGAGAATGATGGCTCGACGCAGAGTGTTTTCCAGCTCACGTACATTACCGGGCCAGTCATGTGTCAGCAGCTGCTGCTCGGCGCACGAGCTCAAGTGCGTAAAGTGCTTGCCCTCATGACTCGCCATGCGGGTCAGCAAGCCATTGGCGATCTCCAGTATGTCCTTCCCGCGCTCACGTAGTGGCGGAACCTTGAGGGGAATGACGTGCAAGCGATAGAAAAGATCTTCGCGGAAGCGATGTGTATCGACCAGCTGGCGAGGGTCTTGGTGAGTCGCGCAGACAATGCGGCAGTTGACCTCAGTCGTGCGGGTGGCGCCGACAGGCATCACCTGGCCCGTCTGTAAAAAGCGCAGCAGCTTGCTCTGTAGCGGCAGCGGTAGTTCTGCTATCTCATCAAGAAATAACGTGCCACCGTCGGCGGCGACAGCGAGTCCTTGTTGGGCACTGACAGCGCCAGTGAAGGCGCCACGCACATGGCCAAATAGTTGGGACTCCAGCAGTTCCGCAGGAATCGCGGCACAATTGACCGCAATGAAGGGTCCATCACGCACTGGGCTGTGACGGTGGATGGCTGTCGCACATAGCTCCTTGCCGCTGCCGCTTTCGCCAGTAATGAAGATCGGGGCGTCCGAATGGGCGACCTGGATGAGGGTGCGATAGAGGGTCTGCATGGTCGATGAGCCTCCGATAAACCCCTCAAAACCGTGACGCCGCGGTACCGATAATTCCCTGACTCTGGGAATGATGGAGGAGTCGGCAGCCAGGTTCAGTGCGGAGGCAGCCGGTGCAGCCTGATGATGAGCCTTCAGTGCGGTCATGAGCGATGTTCCCTTCCTGCTTATCTTTCTACAGCACTTCAACGAGCGAATGCGCTGTGAAAGCATTGTTGTACGGCTGTTTCTAATGACAGCCTCGCGGATATGGCACGCGGACTCTTATCGTTGAGTCTTCGGTGTGAGTTGTTCTATGTGCCTTAATCCAAGCGTAATCGGTTGTTGAGAATGAGCTTGACGGTTTTTAGTAGGTTTTTATCCCTCCCTTCAAGTGACAGGCCTCTCAGCATTGCAGGCCGAGCTACTGACTAGTTCTCTCCTCTCGTTTGAAACGTAAGACTCAATACCCAGTGACGACAGGCTTCGGGATTCACGGTCATCTATCATGGCTCTTCCTCTTCATTTACTTGATTGTTGGTCGTGTGCGTGAGGTCGGTAGTGGCAGTTTGTGAACTACTATCGGCTGACTGATCTGCATTGCCATCGATAGTGCCGGTTGAACCATCACTGAGCGTCTGCTGGATCTGTTGCCAGTTACCAATCGCAGTACTGCTGCCGGTATTGAGTGTGTACTCACCGATATTGGTATCTGAACCTTCACCCAGGCTACCGGCTTTCTTGCTCTCGTACAGAATCAAGGCGGACTCTGAACTTCGGGCAGGGAAGTCATAGGGGAAGGGGCCCATCAACGAGCTAGCACTTACGACACTCGCCATCAGGCAGCTTGTACTCAGAAGTCCCAGGCCGATACGCGTGAAAGCGTTCATGTCTTACTCCTTAAGCCTTTGAAGCACACCGTTGTTGAAATATGCAGTTTCTGACGCTTGCTGCACCCTGAATAGTGCAGGTAATGAAACACACGCGGGTTGCCCCGCGTGTGTTGACTGCGTGCTGCCGGTTTACGGAGTGGCGGTCTGTGGCCCGACATTGATGGACATGTTATTGCCCACTGAAGTTGCGACATTGCTGATAACCGGGCCTTCGAAGTTACCCACTGGTGGCAGGCCGAGTGTGATGTTGCTGACCCGCGCAGTGGAGGTCACGTTAGCGAAGCTCATCTGGGTATTGTCGGCAATCAGTGCAGTATCAAGACCGGTAGTGTCCTGGGTGACCGACAGGTTGTTGCCCACGGAAGTTGCGGCATTGTCCACGCTCAGGTTGAGGATATTCTCGACCTTGGCCAGTGAATCGATATCGGCGCTCCCCATGTGGTAGCCATACCCGCCGCTGCCCGCCAGGAACTGCTCGTTATGCAGGTTGACCATGGCATCGCTCTCGATTGAAGCGTTGTTACCCACGGAGGTCGCCGCATTTTCAAGGCTTTCCAGATTGACGATGTCCTCATTGATGACAGGGTCAGTCGTAGTGGTGTTGATGTAGCTGCCTGCGATGGCACCGGCCCCCGCCACTGCGTCTGCGCCGCTATTGCTGCCATACCGGCTGCTGTATGCACCAGCACTCGCTGCTGCGCCAGCGGCAGCTCCGGCAAAGTTGCCAGTCTCGACAGTGGTTTCACCCGGACCACTGCCATAGCTGACATCTTTGACGATAGCGGTAGAGCTGACATCGCCGATCTGTTTCTGAAGGTTTTCGACCATCACCAAGCCACCCGGATCAACGATAGTGGGATCAATGTTGGCCTTGACCTTGATATGGGTGTCGACGTGCCCATGCCATTTCCAGTTCACGTTCTCGAAGGCATGTGCCTGGCTTACCATCATGATGCCACTGGCGAGGCCGATAGCGACTGCGAGCTTATTATAAGTAGTCATTGTCATGTTCCTCATGAATGTTGACTTATTGTGCTGCGCTTGGTGCTGCGGGTACTTCTGTTGTTGATGTTTCTACTGCTGGTGTTGCGGTTGTATTACTTGCTGCAACTTCACGCGTGTTGCTCTTGTCAGTGGCAACATGCTGGCCTGGATGAAGCTGACAATCCTCTCCTGCAGGGACAGGGAGTCCCAGGCCTTCAGTCAGAAGTTGGTATGCGCCCATCTCCACGACTGATCTCACGCCCAGCTGCAGTGGTTCATTACGCACTGCGCCGGAATCAAACTCGATTAGCTGGTTGCCGAAGAAGCGATAAATACCCGCCTCGACCTCATAACCCACGACCTGTTTCTGCAAGCTGGTGACATAGATGGTGCGGAAGGTACGAATATCGACCATGCGAAGATCCAGCCCGACATTGATGACAGCGGTGCGTAGACCTGCACCGATACCACTGACAAACAGGCGGGTTCCGCCACTGGAAATGTTGTAATTTAGTTCTGTCAGTGCGCCTAAAACCACGAAATTAGAGGGCAGTACCGCCAGTTTTCGGGGCGCGAAGGCCAAGGCCTTTTGCTCGAAGAGTTGCTGTTCGGCCAGGGGGACGCGAACATCCAAGCGCTCGGTCAAGTGAACTTTCTGAGTCTTGTAGAGCGCACTGATCAGCATTTCAGATACGCCCTGAGTGACAGCGGCGCTCTCGGTAACAGTGGAATAGCTTCTCTGTCCGGTTTTATCAGTGATTTGTCCGACAGCAATGACCGGTAGATTATCGATACCCTCTACTCGGCTAAGCGAGGCGAGACATTCGCTGTAAGGCGTATTGTTTGAGGTGACTGGCGGCCCAACAACGGGCTCGATATTATCGAATTGTGGTTCGACAGTAGCGCAGCCCCCCAGCACTGTGGCCATGCAAGCGGCCATACAAATACGTGGCTTTAACATGCTGGAAGTTCCCCTGGTGTGACGCATCATCCTGCGCCGTTCTTGTACTCTGATATGTGTCTATCAGTTGTGTTTCTGTATTTCTAAGTGGCAGGAAGTATGCCAAGTTTATTGCTGTTGTTTTTTAGTGACTTAACGATTTTTTGCAAAATAAGGGGGTGCTGCAATTTGCAAAAAGCGAGGCGGATTGAAGAAAATCACTAGCATTCGATGTGGCGGTATTAGGGGATGATAAGACTCGATTATTAGCCTTGATGAGAGTCACGATAAGGCTGAATGAGCTTGTAATAATGCGGCGGGCTGACTGAGAAAAATTGTCAGTCGTATGTCGGTAGAGCTGTCATCTTCTCGCGAGCGCGAGTCTGAGGAGGGTAGTGCAGTGGTTAATGGTGTTTTAACGATGCCAAGGCTGATATTTCTGTGATTTATCCGTGCCGCGAGGGGTTGAAGTTAGCTATCGGGTCCACATAGTCCCTATGCGGAGACTCCGTACTGCAAGATGCCAGATTCCTCTTTCCTCAATGCAAGCCATTGATGCCTTAAGGAGAGCAAGATGACAGCTTCACGCCATATGAATTCTCGCCACATCGCCACCGCCTCAGCCTCCAAGCAGCGCAGCTACCGCGCCCATGACGGTGGCAGAGCACATCATGCTGCGTCAGATACTGGTCAGCGCCTTGGTATGCGCCAGGTAGATGCTGATCGCTGTCAGGCACCAGAAGCCTATCTTGACCAATCCGGCAGCGACCGTGGTTCTGCCGCAGAAGATGCCTACCCCACGCGCCTGAGTCAGCCGCCGCAGCATCTCTGGCAGACACGGCAAGAGCCCATCGTTCATTCACATGCTGATGAGGGGCCGCTGGGAGCAGAGCAGCTCAAGCGCTTTGAGCGTGACGGCTTCATCTTCGAGCCGGAGTTTCTGGCAGAGGAGGAGGTTGAGGTGCTCAAGGCCGAGCTGGCCGCGCTGCTCGACAATGAGGAGTGGCAGGGGCGTGACTTCACCATTACTGAGCCCAAGAGTCGTGAGATCCGCTCGATATTTGCCGTGCACTTCCTGTCTGAGCGCTTTCGTCAGTTGGCAGAAGACCCGCGTCTGATCGGGCGTGCCCGCCAGATTCTAGGCGGAGGCGTCTATGTCCATCAGTCGCGCATCAATTACAAACCGGGCTTCGAGGGCAAGGGCTTCAACTGGCACTCTGATTTCGAGACGTGGCACGCCGAAGACGGCATGCCGGAGATGCGTGCCGTCAGTGCCTCGATCATCCTGACGGACAATCACCACTTCAATGGCCCGCTGATGCTGATTCCCGGCTCGCATAAGGTCTTTGTGCACTGTCTTGGCGAGACGCCGGAAGACAATCACAAGTCGTCGCTGCAATCGCAGAAAGTCGGAGTGCCATCGCGTAAGGCGCTACGTGAGCTAGTCGCCGAGCGGGGCATTGAAGCGCCGACGGGCACGGCGGGTGGTCTGCTGATGTTTGACTGCAATACCTTGCATGGCTCCAACGCCAACATGTCGCCGGACCCGCGCAGCAATGCCTTCTTCGTCTATAACCGCGTCGATAACGCGATGCAGGCACCGTATGCCGCATCTCGGCCGCGACCTGAGTTTCTGGCGCATCGTGATGACGGAGGCTGGGATGCGCTTGAGCGCACCGATGGCGTCAGCCACTAGTGTGAGGAATACCGCCTGGGTGAACCGATTTGATGAACCCAAGGTTCCACCAAGGCAACGAAATCTCTGACGATAGTGTTGTAGTGAACGATAGCAGAGGCGGCGTAAGATTGAACGCCTTCAATACGCTGTATCTTCACTATCCGACAGGAGCCCTGCATGCCACTTGCCCAGCGTTTCACACCACGTTTCAGTGATGGCCGTGTCTTTGCCCATGATTTGGGCAAGGCGGTGTGTGTCGGGCGCAACTATGCTGCGCATGCTGCAGAGCTAGGCAATGAAGTGCCCAGCGAGCCGCTACTGTTTATCAAGCCGGCGACCAGCGTGGTAGCACTGGACAAGCCACTGACGCTGTCGCATCGCCGTGGTCAGTACCATTACGAAGCTGAACTGGCGCTGCTGATCGGCAAGCCACTCTGTGAGGCCAGCGAAGAGGAAGCGCTGGAGGCACTGGCGGGCATGGGGCTGGCGCTGGATCTGACCCTGCGTGAGCGTCAAAGCAAGCTCAAGGCCAAGGGTCAGCCGTGGGAACTGGCCAAGGCCTTCGATGGCAGCTGTCCGCTTTCGGCCTTCGTGCCGCTGGAAGGGCCGCGCTGGCGAGACGCTGATGGCACCCTGCATGATGTCGATTTTCAGGCGCTCAATTATCGCTTCTCGATTGATGGAGAGCAGCGGCAGGTCGCGGAGACTCGTCTGATGCTGTTCCCCGTGGCACGTCTACTCAGCGAGATCAGCCACAGCTTCACGCTGCTGCCGGGTGATGTCGTGCTGACGGGCACACCGGAAGGCGTCGGTGAGCTGAATCCGGAGCAGTCGCTGGCACTGGCACTGGATGCGCCGGACGGCAGCGGTGAACTGCTGCGCATCGAGACGACGACGCGAAGCGTAGCGTGATCGAGCTAGCGCATATTTGACGAGGTGCGTTTGATTGGGCATGTCTGACGAAGCGTGATCTGACAAGGCATTCATCCTGCACAAAAAAAGCCCCTGCCGGTGATCCGGCAGGGGCTTTTGGCGTTTATTAGCGGCGAAAGGTCAGCGCCGAAAAATCAGTAGTGTCGCTCAGGTCTCGAGGTAGGTGTAGCCATCGAGACCTGCCTTGAGGTCTTCCAGCAAATCAGCCTGTTCCAATGCATTCAGGCTAGAGGCCTTGAGCTGACGCGCCAGGCGCGCCGCCAGATGGTCAGGGTCAAAGTTCACGTAACGCAGTACCTGAGCGACGCTGTCACCTTGAATGGCATGCGAGAGCTGCCACTGGCCATCTTCGCCCAGGCTTGCATCCACGGAATCGGTATCACCGAACAGGTTGTGCAGGTCACCGAGAATTTCCTGATACGCCCCGACCATGAAGAAGCCCAGCAGCTTTTCTTCATCGTCATTCCATTCTGGCAGCGGCAGGGTCGCATCGAGGCCTGATCATCCACATAGGTGTCGATACGGCCATCGCTGTCACAGGTGATGTCCTGAATCACGCCACGGCGCGTCGGCGCACGATTCAGCCCCGTCAGCGGCAGAATCGGGAAAATCTGCGCGATGCCCCAGATGTCCGGCAGCGACTGGAACAGCGAGAAGTTGACGAACAGCTTGTCGGCCAGCTTCTCGTTCAGCTCATCCAGTACCGCACGGTGTGAGCGTTGGCGCGCATCAAGGCGCGTGGATAGGCTGCGACACACGTTGGTGTAGATGGCCTCGGCCTCGGCGCGAATGGCGATGCTGGCCAGCCCCATCACGAAGCGTTCCTGCACCTGCTTCTGGGCATGCACCACGGCGTGGTAGATCTCGACCAATTCACGTGGTTCCAGCGCGCCATCGAGGCGACCGGCCTGTGCCCAGAGTGCCGCGATCTGCAGATCATCCTCGCGACGTACCGGCAGCGGAAGGTCGACACGCTCTTCACCGATCACGTCCGTCACCAGCACGGCGTGATGTGCCGTCAGTGCCCGGCCGGATTCAGAGATGATGTGCGGGTGCGGCAGGTCATGCGCTTCGCAGACGGCGTGAAAGGCGCCAACCACATAGTCGGCGTATTCACGCATGGAGTAGTTGAGCGAGCAGGCGCTTTCCGAGCGTGTGCCTTCGTAGTCGACGCCCAGGCCGCCGCCAACATCGACGATTTCCACGCCGGCACCAGCCTCATGCAGCCCCTGATAGAAGCGAGCACATTCCGCCAGGCCACGCTGGATATCGCTGATATCCGCGATCTGGGAACCGAGATGGAAGTGGACCAGCTTGAGGCAGTCGAGTGCATCGACCTCACGCAGACGCTCGACCAGCGCGACGATCTGGCTGGCGGTCAGGCCGAACTTGGATTTCTCGCCGCCGGTATTCTGCCAGTTGCCCTTGCCGATGGTCGCCAGGCGCGCGCGCAGACCGATGCGCGGGCGCACGCCAAGGCGCTTGGCCTCTTCCAGCACCAGTTCAAGCTCGCTGGCCTTCTCGACCACTAGATGCACGCGATGACCGAGCTTCTCGCCCATCAGCGCCAGACGCACGTACTCGCGGTCCTTGTAGCCGTTGCAGACGATGACCGACGGGCCATTGTCCGACAGCGCCAGCACGGCCAGCAGTTCCGGTTTGCTACCGGCTTCCAGACCGACGCGCCCGCGTGAGCGCTCGTTGGTCGCCAGCAGCTCTTCGACGACGCGACGCTGCTGATTGACCTTGATCGGGTAGACCGCGGTGTAGCTGGAGCCATAGCCGCGTGACTCAATGGCGGCATCGAAGGCGGCACACAGCTGCTCGACGCGGTCATGCAGAATGTCGGCAAAGCGAATCAGTAGCGGCAGGCGCAGGCCTTGTTCGCGCGCCTTGTCGACCAGCGAAATCAGCGACAACGCGGGAGTGCCCGGCTCGCCCTGTGGGCGCACCAGCGTCAGGCCATCCTGACCCACGTCGAAATAGCCGCTGCCCCATTGGTCAATGTTATAGGTGCGGCGTGCTTCGGCTGCAAAGGAGGTCATCGCGGTCTCCGGAGATGGACGGCGTGAAGGCAAGCCCGGTGGTCTGGCATCAGCTCACTAGTATCAGCTAAGCGGCATCAGCTCAGTGGCACCGGAGAAGACAAGTACGCCCGCACGGGATGCGGGCGCTCAGGGGGCGCATTATGCCTGCTGACAGCCTGCAGGCAATCGCTTTAGCGCATGACGCGTATTCTTCAGGCGGGCAGCGTCGCTTCAGGTAGCGGCAGCGCGCCTTCTTCGATACGACGGCCCAGCAACTGACGATATTGTGCCGGGTCTTTCGGCGTCAGGCTGTGCGCGGGCGGATCGACATACACCACCAGCAGACGCGACAACCAATAGCGCAGTGCGGTCATGCGCAGCATGCTCGGCCACAGGCGGCGCTCATCAGCGTTCATCGGACGCTCAGCGAGATAGGCGCCGAGCAGAGCGTCATAACGCGCGCTATCCAGGCGGCCATCGTCGTGCGAACACCAGTCGTTGACCACGATCGACAGATCGAAGATCAGGTCACCGGTACAGCCGTTATAGAAGTCGATGATACCGCCGAGGCGATCACCATCGAACAGCGTGTTGTCGCGGAACAGATCACCATGCAATACGCCCTGCGGGAGATCGACACCGCTGAAAGCGTCTTCACAGATATCGATCTCGTCGGCCATCAGTGTCTGATCGCTCGGCGTCAGATACGCCAGCACCTTGTGGTGCATCGGCTTGATCCAGTTGAGATCACGAGTATTGGGGCGCTGGCCAGTGAAGTGTTGCGAGACGGCATGCATGCGACCCAACGCGGCCCCAATCTCGGCGCACTGCGTGGTGTTGGGCGCGACAGGCCACTGGCCCGGCATCCGCGGAAACAGCAACGCAGGCTTGCCCGCCAGTGACTTGAGCGCCTGGCCGTCGTGGTCATGCAGCGGGCCGGGCACGGGCAGCTTGTGATTGGCGAGAAAATCGAGCAACTCGACGAAGAAGGGCAGCTCATCGTGCTCGCCCTGCTCGAACAGTGTCAGCACCATTTCACGGCGGTCGGTCGTGACGAAGAAGGTCGAGTTTTCGGTGCCATGCGCGACATCCTCAAGGGAGGTCAGCGTGCCTGCATCGTACTCTGCCAGAAACTGTGCGACCTGATCGTGGCTCAGGGGGGTAAAGACTGCCATCTGTGACTCTCGCCGAATGTGCCTGTCCCGCCGCTGCCCTGCACGTCATGACTGTGCCGTTCGCGGAGAGAATTATTGTGGGGATGCAGAGGTGAGGCTGCGCTGAACGTCAGGCCGCCGAGAGGCAGGCCTGACATCAAACGTATTGCTGACTGGAGCTTATCATTTTTTACGCGCCCAGCCCGGCACCTGCAGCTGACCGGCGTCTTTCACGCCGGACTTGATGAAATTGCCGTTGCCATCACTGTCGAGCAGGAAGAAGGGCGCGCCTTCTCTGGGAATGACCTCGATCGCGAACAGATGGCCGTTGACGCGATATTCGCGCAGCGTGCGGTCATCCTGCTGGCGGCTGGTGACCTGCGGCTTGGGTGCGTCACTCTCGGCCACGGCCAATGGTGCGCTCAGGCTGGTGACCGCCACCAGCAGGCTGGCGGCCAGCAGGCGAGGCAGTGTCAAGGTACAACGCGGGGCGGAAGATGCAATCGTGCGCATGGCATATCTCCTGAGCGCAACGTTCTGTGCGCTGACGTGCAGATGGGTAGCCGGCCTGTCGTCTGGTGATCAGGCGCTCCCGTTGGGAGCAGTTTACGTCGCCCGTCTCTCGACTGCACTAGCCCGCCTGCGTGTCGTTGATCGTGGATGGCGGCTGGGCGTGTCGTCAGCCCTTGCGTATCATGAGCGCATTGTCGCCGGCGTTTGCCCCGGCCCCACCTTTCAGCCTACGGATGCGACTGCTCATGGCCGCCACGCCGATCGTTCTCGTCGATGGATCTTCCTACCTCTATCGCGCCTTTCATGCTCTGCCGCCGCTGACCACCTCCAAGGGGCTGCCGACCGGCGCCGTGAAGGGGGTGATCAACATGCTCAAGAGCCTGATTCGCCAGTATCCGGATAGCCCCATGGCGGTCGTGTTCGATGCCAAGGGCAAGACCTTCCGCGATGACATGTACGCCGAGTACAAGGCGCAGCGCCCGCCGATGCCGGATGACCTGCGTCTGCAGATTGAACCGTTGCATGCCTGCGTGCGCGCCCTCGGCCTGCCGCTGCTGTGTGTCACGGGTGTCGAGGCGGATGACGTCATTGGCACTCTGGCGCGCTTGGCGACTGAAGCCGGGCGTGATGCCGTCATCTCTACCGGTGACAAGGACATGGCGCAGCTGGTGAATGAGCACATCACGCTGGTCAACACCATGAAGAACGAGACGCTGGACGTGGACGGCGTCACCGAGAAGTTCGGCATTCCGCCGAATCTGATCATCGATTTCCTCGCGCTGATGGGTGACAAGGTCGACAACATTCCCGGCGTACCGGGTGTGGGCGAGAAGACCGCACTGGGCCTGCTGCAAGGCATGGAAGGCGGTCTCGACACCATCTATGGCGATCTGGATCGCATCAAGACGCTCAGCTTCCGTGGCGCCAAGACACTGGCCAAGAAGATGGAAGCGCATCGCGATGAAGCCTATCTCTCCTATCGCCTCGCCACCATCAAGCTGGATTGCGAGCTGGAACACGGCCTGGATGATCTCGCGATTGCCGCGCCGGACACCGCCGCGCTGGTCGAGCTGTATAAAGAGATGGAATTCAGAGCGTGGCTGAAGGAGCTGCTGGAGGGCGGTGACATGGCCGCCACCCCGCACGCCGACGAGAAGGACAGCGGTGTGGCCGCGACAGACCTGTTCGGCGATAGCATCGCGCCGGTCGCTGCCCCCGCAACTGACAAGGACAAGGCCGCTGCTGCCCCAGCGCCTGTCATCGAGAGTGACGGCGCACACGACGACATGACGCCTGACGTGCTGCCGCCGCGTGAAGAGCGCAACTATCGCGCCATCACCACACAGGCTGAGCTGGATGAGTGGCTGACGCGTGTGCGTGCCAGCACCTCGCTGTGTTTCGATCTCGAAACCACCAGTCTCAACTACATGGAAGCCGATATCGTCGGCATCGGCATGGCGCTGGAGATAGGCGAGGCCGTCTATATTCCGGTCGCGCACAGCTATCTGGATGCCCCCGCTCAGCTGGACCGCAAGGCGGTACTGGCCGCGCTGACGCCGATTCTGGCAGACCCCGCCATCACCAAGATTGGCCAGAACCTCAAGTACGATATCGAGGTGCTGGCGCGCTACGATATTCCCGTCTCTGGCCCACTGGCCGACACCATGTTGATGTCCTACGTGCTCAACTCCACGGTGACACGTCACGACATGGATTCGCTGGCGCTCAAGTATCTGGGTGAAACGACCATCAGCTTCACCGATATCGCGGGCAAGGGCGCCAAGCAGTTGACCTTTGATCAGATCGCGCTGGAAGAGGCGATGCCCTATGCCTGTGAAGATGTCGATATCACCCTGCGTCTGGCGGCGCTGCTGGGGCCACAGGTCGCCAGAACCGGCCGCCTGGAAGAGGTGCTCCAACAGCTCGAATTCCCGCTGATTCCGGTGCTGGCACGTATCGAGCGCAACGGTGTCGCGATTGACCCGGAGCGGCTGCACACCCAGACGCGTGAGCTGATCGAGCAGATTCATACGGCCGAGAAGGAAGCCTTTGCGCTGGCGGGTCGTGAGTTCAATCTCGCCTCGCCCAAGCAGCTGGGCGAAATTCTCTTCGAGGAGCAGAAGCTGCCGGTCAAGAAGAAGACGCCCAAGGGCGCGCCGTCGACAGCTGAAGCGGTGCTGGAAGAGCTGGCGCTGGATTTCCCGCTGCCCAAGATCATCATGCGCCATCGCGGCATGACCAAGCTCAAGAGCACCTATACCGACAAGCTGCCGCAGCTGGTCAATCCGGTCACGCGTCGTCTGCACACCAGCTATCACCAGGCGGTGACCGCGACGGGCCGTCTGTCATCGTCTGATCCGAATCTGCAGAACATTCCGGTGCGCAGCGAAGAGGGGCGGCGTATTCGTCAGGCCTTCATCGCACGCCCCGGCTATCGCATCGTCGCGGCGGATTACTCTCAGATCGAGCTGCGCATCATGGCGCACCTCTCGGGCGACAAAGGGCTGCTGTCGGCCTTCGCTGAGAATCGCGATGTGCACGCAGCCACGGCGGCGGAAGTCTTCGGTGTCGATGAGGCGCGTGTCAGCACGGACCAGCGCCGCAGTGCCAAGGCGATCAACTTCGGGCTGATCTACGGCATGTCGTCGTGGGGGCTGTCGCGTCAGCTCAATATTGAGCCGGGCAAGGCCAAGACCTATATCGAACGCTACTTCGATCGCTATCCGGGCGTTGCGACCTATATGGAAGACACGCGCCGTCTTGCCGCTGATCAAGGCTATGTCGAAACCATCTTCGGCCGTCGCCTCTATCTGCCGGAAATCGGCTCGCGCAATCACGCGCGCCGCAGTGCTGCTGAACGCACCGCCATCAACGCCCCGATGCAAGGCAGCGCCGCTGACATCATCAAGCGCGCCATGATCGACGTGGACGCCTGGCTAGCGGACAGTGACTCAGGCTACGACGCCATGATGGTTATGCAGGTACACGATGAACTCGTCTTCGAAGTCGCCGAAGCGCAAGTCGACGCCTTCATGAAAGACGTCGCCCAACGCATGCAAGACGCCGCCGCTCTCGACGTCCCGCTGCTCGTCGAAGTCGAGCAAGGCGACAACTGGGAAGAAGCGCATTAACGCTACGGACCGTATAAAAAGATAATAAAAACCCCGTGAATGCGGGGTTTTTATTATCCATGTTGACAGTTATTCTATTGGGAGTAGTAATTGAAGGATTGAATTTACACAGGGAAGAAAAAGATGAGCCTGATTGAACGCTTTCAGCCGTTAGTCCGTCGTGCTCGTGAGGAAAGTTCTCACATCACTACTGAAGAGGCGACCAAGACAGCATTGGTACTACCGATGCTTCAGATATTGGGGTATGACGTATTCAATCCTCGTGAAGTCATTCCTGAGTACATTGCAGATATCGGCAAGAAAAAGGGAGAGAAGGTCGACTATGCCATCATGAAGGATGGTGAGATCTCAGTGTTGATTGAATGCAAGCCGCTTGGTATGAATCTAGATCAAGCACATTTCACCCAGCTCTATCGTTATTTTAGTGTGACTCCTGCTCGTTTTGGGGTGCTGACTAATGGCGTCGAGTATCGTTTCTTCTCTGATTTAGATGATAGGAATAAACTAGACGATCAGCCTTTCTTCCGATTTGATTTACTTGATCATAATGATCGTGATCTTGAAGAGCTTAAGAAGTTTAGTAAGAGCGACTTTGAAGTTGACAATATTCTAGGTTCTGCTAGTCAATTAAAATATATTTCTTTAATTCAGGAAGAGTTTTCAAATCTTATTTCAGATGTACCCGAAGATTTTGTGAAGTTCTTGGTGTCACGTATTTACGAAGGGCGTATGACACAAAGTATTATAAGCGAATTTAAGCCTACTGTTTACGAGGCAATTCAGCAGTTTATTCGCGAGCAGGTAGATACTCGCCTTAAGAAGGCACTCAATTCTAATGACTTAGCAGTTGCTGAATCAGTGAAAATAGAAGTAGTTGAGGAGGATTTAGTGCCAGATGATGGTATTGAGACTACTCAAGAAGAGATCGATGCTTATAATATCGTTAGAGCAATGGTTTGTGACCAAGTCGATATTGTTAGAGTAGTTATGCGCGACACTAAGAGTTATTGTGGTATCTTGCTTGATGATAACAATAGAAGGCCAATTTGCCGCCTACACTTCAATGGCAAGAGTGTCAAGCGAGTAGAGTTCTTTGATGATGAAGCTGGTAAAGTTGAAATTAAAGATGTGAAAGATATTTTTGAATACAAGCATAGATTAGTGGCAGCTCTGAAAAAGTATGCATGAGTATTTTTT
>NZ_JEMF01000076.1 GCF_000591415.1 Cobetia crustatorum
CGCTCAACGCATTCGGCTACCACCTTGTCCGAGGCGCGTCACAATCCAGTATGGACAAGATCTGGCCGGAAAGTATGTAGCAGATCTCTCACATCCAACGACGACTATCTCCTGTTTCTCGATGGCACGTTTGCCCTCACTCACTCAGAGGAAAGTCTTTCCGCCAATTACGGGATAACGGTTGACCTATCACTGTATATCCTTATAATAAGCCACACGTTGATGCGGGGTGGAGCAGTCTGGTAGCTCGTCGGGCTCATAACCCGAAGGTCATCGGTTCAAATCCGGTTCCCGCTACCAACTTCTGATGCGTCAGAGAGTTGGAGCAAAAGCAGTATCTAGTGTTGCGGGGTGGAGCAGTCTGGTAGCTCGTCGGGCTCATAACCCGAAGGTCATCGGTTCAAATCCGGTCCCCGCTACCAAGAATTCGAAAGGCCTGATGCTTATGCATCAGGCCTTTTTCGTATGCGCACAAAAAACATGTCCAGCGCGGTAGCATGCGAGAATCTTCAGACACCATTTTCCTTGCAGGGAGTCTCGCATGCGCCATTGGCTAGTCAAGACGGAGCCCGACACCTTCTCTCTGGAAGATCTACGTCGTGAGTCTCCCGCGCTATGGGATGGGGTTCGCAACTATCAAGCACGCAACTTTCTACGTGAAATGCGCTGCGGCGACGTAGTGCTTATCCAGCATTCCAGCTGCAAGGTGCCCGCAATAGTGGGGCTAGCCGTCGTCAGTGAGATTGCACTGCCTGACCCGACTGCCAGCCATCCTGATCACGCAGGCTTTGACCCTCGCCACGTCGCTGATCTAGAGGCGGGAAAGCCACCCCGCTGGCTGGCACCGCGCCTTGCTTATCTGCGCCCGCTCTCTACCACCCTTCCCCTTTCTCGTATCAAGGCCGCCCCACCGATGGCCGAGAGTCACCTGGTGAGGCGCGCACGCCTTTCCGTGATGCCACTAAACGAGAATGAGATCGCCTGTATCGCCTCATTGGCAGGCGAAAGCCTGATGCCCTGAGAGGCCAATGCCTGCCTCTTGTGGGCGAGCACCTTGAACTCCGCTGCGACGGCCCGCATCATCAGGCCAACCGGCTCGCTTGCGAGCCTTGAATCGCATACAGAATCTTCGGGGCATGTCTCATGATCATTGATCCCAATACCGGCAAGCCATTGACCGGAAATGACACCACTGCGGCCCAGCCAGAAGGCATTGTAGGTGCTGGCGACACAGCAACTCCCCGACAGGCGGAGGATGCCAACACCTATATCATTGATGTCGACATGAGCAATCTGCAGCAGGTACTGGAAGCCTCCATGCAGGTACCGGTGCTGCTTGACTGCTGGTCACCGTCGAGCGAGTCCTGCCTGGCACTGACACCGGTACTGGAGAAGCTGGCACGGGAATATGCCGGTGGCTTTATCCTCGCCAAGCTGAATGTCGAGGACAACCGTGACATCGCCGCTCAGCTGGGCGTGCAATCGGTACCGGACGTCAAGCTGGTGATGCGAGGTTCCCTGTCTGGCAACTTCACCCAGGCGCTGTCGGAAGCAGAAATCACCACATTCCTCGCTCAGCATCAGGTATTGCCTGCGGCGGGTGGCGGCCCGAACCAGTCAGATCAAGCGGCCCAAGCACTGGAGAACGGTGATCTCGACACTGCCAAGGCGCTGTATCAGCAACTTGCACAGGATGCGCCGGACGTACCGGAATATCGTATCAATCTCGCCTCTGTTCTCGTGGCCGAAGGCAACGGAGAAGAAGCCCGTCAGCTGCTCGACTCCCTGAAGCCGGAAGATCGTGATGGCGCAAAAGCACGCGGTGTGCGCGCTCGTATCGACTTCATCTCCGAAGCACCGACGCCCGAAGCCGTTCAGTCGATGATCGAACGAAATGACAGTGAAGCTCGCTATCAGCGCGCGATGCGCGATCTGGCTGATGGTCATTACGAGCTGGCGCTGGATGCCCTGATTAGTCTGGTCAAAACTGATCGTCAGTACGGTGAAGACCTAGCGCGCAAGACACTGTTACGCGTCTTCGATGCTCTCGGTGCGACGCATGAGCTGACAGTGCGCTTCCGCCGCCAGTTGTTCGCCCTGATGTATTGAGGGCCCCATTGGTAGATCAATATTGATACCAGGGTGCTGATATTGCGGCGCTAGCGGCTATCAAACACGCAAAAGCCCCATAGACATGTACTGTCCATGGGGCTTTTCGATATGCCGACCCTGTTGCCTTGAGACCTACTGGCCGCTCTCTGGCTATGTGCGATGGCGAGACCAGCCCTTGAGCAGCGATGGTCGCGCCCGCGCCTGCTGTATCGTCAGAGGAAAGTGGATTCCCGGCTCCACAGGTGAATCCTCAAGAGCAGCGCTGGCTTGGTGAGCCAGTCGCAGACAGCCGCCCTGATAGCACCACTGACGGCAGGCAGCACGCTCGACAACCTCACGCCAGACAGATCCTTGCCCGCTCTCTGCTGAAATCTCGCGCATCATCGCTCTATCTCCTGAATGACAGCCGCTCGTTTCGAGCAGCCTCACAACAGACTTAACGATAATGATTATCAATTCAAGCAAGAGATGCGCAATACCTCAAAGACGTGACCCAGATCATATCCTCGACATCATCGCTCTTGAGTCGCTAGCCGCTCATCCATCTGCAGTAACGCTTGCTCCAGTTGCCGTCGCGTAGTGCCGTAGTTCAAGCGCACAAACCCCGGCCAGCCAAAGTCAGCACCATCTGACAAGGCGACATCACACTCATCAATCAGCGCCTGTTGCGGTGAGTCTCCCAGCCCTGCCTGACGTACATCCAACCATGCAAGATAGGTTGCCTCTGGGCGCGACATGCTCACCCCCTCCCAACGTGCGACATAGGATTCCAGCAGATCAAGGTTATCGCGCAGCACTTCCAGCAGCTGTTGCCGCCAAGGTTCACCTTCGCGCCATGCTGCTTCAGTGGCGACCATCCCCAACACATTGGTGTCCGGCATCAGGCCTCGTGCAGCGCTGGTAAAGCGCTCCCGCACAGCAGGGTCAGTAATCACCGCGCAAGCAAAGGTCAAACCGGCGGTATTGAAGGTCTTGGACGGTGCCCACAGCGTTACACAGCGCGCTGCCAGGCGCGCATTCAAGCTGGCCAAGGGGATATGCGAGCCGTAGGATCAACCACTAGGTCTGCATGCAGCTCATCGGAGATCACCAGCAGATCATGGCGTTCGATCAGCTCCGCCAGCGCGAGCAGCTCTTCCTCCCCCCAGACACGGCCGGTAGGATTATGTGGATGACACCACAATAAAAGCTGTGTCTCGGGAGTGATCGCAGCCTCCAATGCCTCGAAATCCAGTCGCCACGGACCACCAGGCTCCAGGGGCTCTGCCAACGGTGCCATCTGAGCGAGACGACCCGTCTTGTTTGCCACTTGCAGGAAAGGAGGATAAATCGGCGTCGTCGTGACCACGCCAGCCCCCGGCGAGGTCAGCGCCAGGCTGGCAATATGTAGCGCCGGTACGACACCAGGCAGCCAGACGATGGCATCACGCGGCACCTCCCAGCCATAATGTTCGCGACTCCAGTCACATAGGCTATCGTCGAGGCTGCTTGAGGGTTTGGCGTAGCCATACACCGGATGGGCGACCCGTTCGGCCAAGGCTCTCGTCACTGCTGGTGGAGCACTGAAGTCCATGTCAGCGATCCAGAGTGGCAGCACGTCTGCGGCGTAACGATCCCATTTCTGAGAAGGGTACTGGCGTCGATCAATCGGGGTGAGAAAATCAAATTCCAAGACGGGTTCTCCCTTTATCAACAGGTAGCGTGAGATAGCGCTCGACTTGCCGTCGACAGACAAGCGGCGAGCAGAACGATTTCTTGTGGATTTACTACAGCATAAGGCTTTGTGCATGTCCGAAGACACTTTTTACCAGCAAGCTCAACGGGGACTCCCCGGCCTCCTGCTCGCGTGGTTGACCCATGGCCGAGGAGATAGCGAGCGTCTTGCCGTGCTACTAGCCGATACGGCACGCGTGGCCAGCCTCGGACAACCCTCGACCAACCCCGAAGGTGCAATGCTGGAAAGCTGGGCCAACGAGGTGGTGCGCCACTGTGGGCGCCCAAGGCGGCGTTGTTTCTGTTGATGCAAATGCCCGCACACCCTCTGCCCAATGATAGCGATGCAGCCTGTGCCTGGGCCTATTGCTGGATACGCATGCGTGAACACGCAAGCCCCGATGCCGCACTGATCGCGCTGCCGGAACACCTGCGTCAACCATTGGCATGGCCCATTGAAGCCGCTTGGCAAGATCTGACTCACCAGCGCCTGGTGTAAGCCCGGTAGCGAAAGACCACCTGGTCAGCTAGCCCAACCACTCGGCTGCCCACTCCCCCTTCCTGCGATCGCTCCTCTGCTCTACTTGTCAGTGATCGCCCATTGACGACCGTTGCGAGTGATTGATGCGGTCGCCGAGCAAGATAGTCTTGCGCTTTTACTTTGCCTTCTCTCCCTTATCCCTCCTCTCCCCTTCATGGCCCTCCCCGCGATTGCACTTCTCTATCGCACATTCATTGCAATGTTCCGATGTACTGGCCTGCCGAATAACGGCCCGCTCGCACTCTAACTTGTGCACCATCACACCCCGTTCACAGTGGCTCAAGAATGATCAGGCGCAGTAAATGTCTGAGCAGCGATGGCTTCTCAACACCCTTTCGTTTAATCATCGTTTCATGGAGTGTTATTAACGTAGGGATTTCTGCCGGTGACGAGGAGTAAAGTTCATTCAACCGTCTACGAACGGTATTTCAACAAGAATCCGCTAGCCGCGTCACGATGGCTGGCAAGCTCCTGGAGAGCCTTCATGACCACCTCCCTGATTGTCGGACTGGATGGCACACCGGGTGGCGATAGCGCCATAGCCCATGCCAAGCGGGTCGCCACCCTCATCGGGCCAGAGACCAACATCATTCTGTGTTACGTCGTCGAGTGGTCGCCCTATAGCTTCAACACGCCGGAAGAGAATGCCCAGCGTGCTGGGCGCCGTGAAAGCGAGATCAAACTCGCACGCGAGCGCGTACTAGCACCCGCCATCACTGAACTGGAGAAAGAGGGTTATCAGGTCGAAGGGCGTGTTCGTCACGGCGATGCTGCCGAAATTCTGAGCCTGCTGGCACGTGAAGTGAATGCCGAACTGATCATCGTTGGCCGCAAAGGCGAGAGTGTCCGCTCGCGCATCTTCGGCAGCGTCACCGCTCACCTGATCCAAGAAGCATCGGTTCCCGTCACTGTCGTGCCCTAGCCCTTGGTAAAGCTGTCCTTGGTGAAGCTGTCATTGATGAAATCACCAACGGTAAAACAGCCTCTGGCGAGATAACGCTGATAGCACACGAGCCGACACCCCATAACGACAACACGCTTCTCGAGGCCTCCTCTCATGAGTCGAATTCGTTCTCTGGTCCCCTGGGCCACCTCCATGGCAGCCTTCATGGCTGCTCTCATCGCTGGCCCTGCACGTGCTGAAGGCATGGATCAGGCCATCAGCGACATCATTGGCCCAATCGTCAACCCGATCGTCTCCTTCATCTTCTATTCCGTGCCGGTTGCCGGCGTTCAGTTCCCGCTCATCGTGGGCTGGCTGATCATTGCTGCCGTCGTGTTCACCCTGTACTTCGGGTTCGTGCAGTTCCGCCTGTTCAGCCATGCCATTCGCCTGGTCAAGGGTGACTACACCGATCCGAAAGACGAAGGTGAGGTATCACACTTCCAGGCACTCGCCACGGCATTATCCGGTACGGTTGGTCTGGGTAACATTGCCGGTGTCGCAGTAGCTGTCTCGCTCGGCGGACCGGGTGCCACCTTCTGGATGATTCTGGCCGGTCTGCTCGGCATGGCGTCCAAGTTCTGCGAATGTACCCTTGGCGTGAAGTACCGCAACGTCAATGCAGATGGCTCTATCTCCGGTGGCCCGATGTACTACCTCTCCAAAGGTTTCGCCGAAAATGGCAAGGTGGGGCTGGGCAAGGTGCTCGCAGTCTTCTTCGCCATCTGTGCCATCGGCGGCTCCATCGGTGGCGGCAACATGTTCCAGGCCAACCAGTCCTATCAGCAAGCCGTCAACGTCACTGGCGGTGATGCCAGCTTCCTGATCGGCTATGGCTGGTTGTTCGGTCTCGTGATGGCTGCCATCGTCGGCATGGTCATCATCGGCGGTATCAAGTCCATCGCTCGCGTCACCGAAAAGTTGGTGCCCATGATGGCGATCATCTATGTCATTGCGGCGCTCGTCATCCTTGGCTTCAACTTCAGTGCAATTCCGGATGCTTTCGGCGCCATCATTGAAGGTGCCTTCGCACCGGTCGCAGTCGGCGGCGGTATCGTCGGCGTGCTGATCCAGGGCTTCAAGCGTGCTGCCTTCTCCAACGAAGCCGGTATCGGCTCTGCTGCCATTGCTCACTCTGCGGTCAAGACATCCCAGCCGGTCACCGAAGGGATCGTTGCCCTGCTCGAGCCGTTCATCGACACTGTCGTCATCTGCACCATGACTGCACTGGTTATCGTCATCACCGGCGCCTATCAGGTCGAAGGCCTCGGGGGGGTTCAGTTGACCTCCTACGCCTTCGAGACTGCCTTCCCGTGGTTCCCGTATGTGCTGGCCCTCGCGGTATTGATGTTCGCCTTCTCTACCATGCTGTCCTGGTCCTACTACGGACTGAAGGCCTGGACCTACCTGTTCGGTGAAGGCAAGGGCTCCGAGATCGTCTACAAGCTGATCTTCCTCTCCTTCGTGGTCATCGGGTCTTCCATGAGCCTGGGTCCGGTCATCGATTTCTCCGATGCCATGATCTTCGCCATGTCCATCGCCAACGTCATCGGCCTCTACTATCTGATGCCAGTCGTGAAGCGCGAGCTGAGCCAGTACCTGGCCAAGATCAAGTCCGGCGAGATCGCTCCGGTCGACAAGAAGGCCAAGCGTCATAACGCCTGATAGCAACATGTTCTACGCTGTGGATCAGGCACTGAAATAGCTCTTCTGGCCACAACATGCTCCGAGCCCTTGCCTTATGGCAGGGGCTTTTGCGTTTCTGAACGCTCAATTCAGCAAATCGCCCTGCGCAACCCGCCTTGGTCGCATTGCCGAGTCTTGGTGCAATGGGTAGGGTGTGCCGTTCACTGGCCGATATGGCTGGAATTTGTTTCAACGAGGACGTCACATGCTCGCTTCCATGCACGCCATGGTGCTGCGCAACCCCGGCCCGGATGCCGAATTTGTTGCTACTGAATGTCCGCTACCCGCACCCGGCCCCGGTCAGGTGCGTATCCGCGTAGCGGCTTCCAGCGTCAATCCGCTTGACCTGAAGCTTGCCAGCGGTCAGGTCGCTCTTCTTCCTCCCGCTCCCAGCGTCCTGAACGGTGACGTCGCTGGTGTGATCGATGCCGTCGGTGAGAACGTGCTGACCTTCTCACCCGGCGATGAGGTCCTCGGCTTTGCCGGTGGTGTCGGTGCATATCAAGGCGCATTGGCCGACTACATGCTGGCGGATGAGCGCCTGATTACTCGCAAGCCACGCCGTCTTAGTTTCATGGAAGCAGGTGCCCTACCCGTCGTATTCATCACGGCTTGGCAGGCGTTGACCGAGCGCGGGCAACTGGAAGCTGGGCAGCGAGTATTGATCCACGGTGGCGCGGGCGGTGTTGGCCATATCGCACTGCAGATCGCACGCTGGCTGGGCGCAGAAGTGACGGCCACTGTCTCGAGTGACGCCAAGGCGCGCATGGCTCGCGCATGTGGCGCAGAGCACGTCGTGCTTTATCGTGAGGAAGCAGTACCGGAATATGTCGCACGCCTGACGGAGGGCCAGGGCTTTGATCTGGTCTTCGATTGCGTCGGTGGCGACAATCTGGCCGCCAGCTTCGCTGCCAGCAAGCTGGGCGGTCGCATCGTGACGATCAATGCTCGCACCCTGGTTGATCTCTCGCCGCTACATGCGGGTAGTCGCAGCCTCGAAGTCCTCTCCATTCTGCTGCCGCTCATTGCCGACATCGGTCACGAACAACAGCGCCAGGCACTGGGCAAGCTGGTGGAGTTGGTCGAGGAAGGGGAATTCAAGGTCCATATCGACGACCGCCAGTTTGACTTCAGTGAGGTGGCTGCAGCTCATCAGCATCAAGCTTCTGGACTCGCGCTTGGCAAGATCTCACTTTGCCATCAACGCTTTTGGGACTCGCATTGATGGAAAGCGTCATGACGCCAGAGTTTGGTCTGCAATTGCTGAAACTGCTGATTTCCATTGCGGTAGTACTGGGGCTATCGCTGGTCGCAGAGCGACTCTCGACCCGCACCGCAGGAATGTTGTCCGGCTATCCTCTGGGCACGGCCATCACCTTGGGTTTTATCGGCATCGAGATCTCGCCTGATTTCGCCGGCCAGAGCGCCGTCTATACACTGGCGGGCTTTTCCTCGACGCTCGCGCTAGGAATGGGATACTGGCTATGCGGTCGCGCGACGGGTATCCGTGGCGTAATCAATGGCACACTGGGCGGCATGCTGGCATGGCTAGTGGCGAGCCTGGTGCTGGCACAATTCTCCTTCACTCGCGTGACAGGTGTACTGGTCACGCTGGTCGCCATCGCTCTCTGCATGCGTCTGTATCGCCGCGTCCCCGAGACTTCCGCCAGCAAGACTCCCTTCTCGTGGATCACGCTGATGGCGCGTGCGGCACTGGCCGCCGGTATCGTGTTCGGTATTACTGCACTCGCGCATGTGTTGCCTCCTTCATGGGCGGGTCTAGTCGCGGCATTTCCGGTCACCATGTATCCCCTGCTGGTCATCTTGCATCTGACTCAGGGGCCCGCGCCGGTCGCGACTGTCATCAAGCATTATCCGGCCGGGCTGGGCTCACTGCTGTGCTATTCGCTGGTGGTCTCGCTCAGCTACCCCAACGTTGGTGTGCTGCTCGGCACCTTGCTCGGTTTTGGGGTGGCAACGGCCTGGATCGGATTATTCACGCTACTTCAGCGGCGACTGTCTCTGCATCGCAGGTCACCGCCACAACCGTCGTGATCTACCGGGATCCCCCTCAACCTCTTTCCTTCAGCCAGCGCGGACGTCCACAGGAGTGATGGCATGTATTTCAAGACACTGGAACCGGCCTTCTTCGATACCGATGCCCTTGGGCACGTCAACAATACCCGCCTTCCGGCATGGTTCGAATGGGCACGCAATGATCTGTTTCGTGTCTTCGTACCCGATCTCGACCCGCGCAAGTGGCCGCTGATCATGGCGCGTATTGAGGTCGATTTCCTCGCCGAGCTGCAATACGGTCACGAGGTAGAAATTCGCACCTGGCTGTCACGCCTTGGCGGCAGCTCCTTCACTGTCACCCAGGAAGTCTGGCAGCATGGGATGTGTGGCGCGCGCGGCCAATGCGTACTGGTGCAGTTCGATCATCAGAACAAGCAATCGCTGCGCATCGAAGGTGTGCTGCGTGAGACACTGACATCACATCTGCATGAGCACACCGATAGTCGTGAGCTGGATGTCACTGCCCTGCGCGAAGCAGCCCAGGCAGGCGCGACGCACGGCAGCGTACCGGCATGACACCGGCGTTGAATATTCTGAAAGGCAGACCGCATCGTACGTTGGAATATGCACATGACCCGCGTGCTCCTGCCTATGGAGAAGAGGCCGCACGCGCGCTGGCACTCGATCCGACACAGGTCTTCAAGACGCTGGTCTGTCAGCTGGAAGGCGGCAATATCCGCCAGTCACTCGTCGTGGCGGTCGTCCCCGTCACTGGCACACTGAATCTCAAGGCACTGGCGCGAGCAGCGGGCGCACGCAAGGCGGCATTGGCCGCACATGATGCTGCTGAGCGCGCGACGGGGTATGTCGTGGGCGGCATCAGTCCACTGGGCCAGAAGAAGCGTCTGCCGCTGTGGGTGGATGACAGCGCGATGACCCTTGAGGAAATATTCATCAGCGGTGGTCGGCGCGGATTGGAAATTGGCCTATCCCCCGCGCTACTGTGCCAGTTGGCCAATGGCCAGTTCGCCCCCTTGGCGCGTGAGGACTGAGACTGCTTCGCTCTCCTCTGCACCCTCCTCCCATGCCAGCCACGCCAGCGAGGAACTCCACCGATGGGCATTCGCTACAGCAAGTGGATTTACCCGGAGATGACAGCACTGCATGTGCAGGTCGAGACGGCACTGGAGGAGTGGTTCATCGAACGCTTCGCCGACTACCCACACATCAGCTTGCCGGGCCTTGACCCCTACGATTATGATGGCTGGTTCAATCGCTTGGCCCCTGAACTGATGGCACGCGGCAGTGACTACTGTGAGCGTGAGTGGCATGGCTACGTACCTAGCCCTCAACAACTCAACCAAGCTTTCTTCCGGGCCGTTTCCCGGTCCAACAAGTGTGTGCTGGAGCCTGACCGCAAGCATGGTGATCCTGACAAATCATAGTCCCGACGCGCGGGAGCTCGAGATCATCGAGCGCCAGCTCGGGCGCAAGCCACGCGGCATCCAGGCCGTGGCTGCCACCGATGGCGAGGGCACACCACTGGTGCTGCGCATGCATTCGCTGGTGGATGGCAAGCCCTTCCCGACTCTTTACTGGCTGTGCGATGAGCGCCTCAAGATCTCGCTATCACGCATCGAGGCCGAGGGGGTTATCAAGGGGCTGGAAGAAAGCCTCAAGACAGATGACGAGCTGCTGGCCCGCTATCGCGCGAGCCATGAAGCCTATGTCGCCGAACGCTGGAGCTTCATGAGCGAGGCTGAGCGCACTGCCATCGAAGCCCTGGGCTTTGCTGACCTGATGCGCGAACGCGGCGTCGGTGGTATTCGTGACTGGAATCAGGTGCGCTGCCTGCATACCCAGTACGCCCAGCATCTCGCCTATGCCGACGGCAATGCCATCGGTCATTGGGTCGATGCGAACTACGACGTGCTGTCCGAGCTACCCTGATCGAATGTAAATACCAGTCGCCCAGCATGAAAAAGCCCGCCAATT
>NZ_JEMF01000077.1 GCF_000591415.1 Cobetia crustatorum
CAACTGAACTACCAGTCCACTTTGAAACAACTCAACATCGGGCGCATGACAAACGAATATGGCGGACTGGACGGGACTCGAACCCGCGACCTCCGGCGTGACAGGCCGGCATTCTAACCAACTGAACTACCAGTCCACGACAATCGCTTGCTTCTGCTAACGAACCAGGCCATTTAATCAAGTAACGCCTTGATAGGCAATAACTTTTTTTCAAATGGTGGGTGGTACTGGGTTCGAACCAGTGACCCCCAGCTTGTAAGGCTGGTGCTCTACCAACTGAGCTAACCACCCCTGTCTCGTTGGCGCTGCATTCTACGTAATCCGGCACATGAGTCAACACTTTTTTTACAGGCACTTCTGCGAGCACCCTACGACAGAGTATTGATAAGACTGAGATTTCCGGACATACATCCCTGTACGCCAGCAGCCATCAGCCTTGCGCCATTTTTCTGACATTAGGTTGTCGTAATCGAGAATAAGTCTTCCTCTGCGCTATTGACACGCTCTAGCCCAACGCAGGGTGATGAGCGAGCACATGAGCTGCCGAGGCAATTAATCGCTGCTGTGTCTCACCACTGGAGCGACGCGGTTTGAAATCATGCTCACCATCTTGCAACCAATGCAGTGTGACTCGCTCAGGTAGTGCATACCCTTGCACATCTTCCTGTGTCCCAAAGGGATCACGTGTGCCCTGACAGATAAGCCCGGGCATATCGATATCAGGCAGATGCGCAATCCGTAGCTTTTCCGGCTTCCCCGTAGTGGAAGGGATAACCCAATGCATACCAGCCAATCGGCGAGCACTCGAGGCAACGCTCTGGCATCGGGCCTGCCAGCGCCTGCATCAAGTGAGATGCCACACGACTTCCCATTGATTTACCTCCGACCAGCAATGGCACACCCCCTAACGCTGCCAGGCTCGGTGCAAGCGCCTCGCACCACTGGGCCATTTCATCGATCAGACCCGGTAAACGTGGCGGTGGGCGACGCTTCCCCTCTCGGCGCATTTGTACGAGATAGCCAAAATCAAACGCCAGCCACGCCATTCCCTCGCGAGCGCAAGCAACACCGAACTGCTGATGAAAGCCCGTCTCGCGCCCTGCACCTGCACCGTGGGCGTGCAGCAAGATGGCGCGCCGAGGGCTGCCATGAATCTCCAGTGATCCCAGCGATGCTATCCAGCCTCGCCACGGTCCGCGCTCAATCAACTCAACCTCTGACAGCGTAATCCGCATGGCCAGCTCGATAGCCACTTCCTCGAGCGACGCGGGACAAAAGCCCTCCTGCTCATAAGGGAACGGGGCCTCAGCCATATTGGACGCATCTCGATCTTCGTCCGATGATGAAGTAACAGGGGGCAAGCGGTGTACTCCTGTGAATTCGGGCCGACGTGTGTCGACCGACTGACTGATCGCCGGGATCTCTTGTGTAAAAGCAACAAAAAAGAGAGGACGCCTTCAGACACTATCGTCTCGCGTGATGTATGCCACCGCCAGCGATGCACCTTCGTTCATCGCCTGATGAGGCTCTGACATGAGTACAGCACCTGATGCTTCACTCTCTCACCACAAGGTGATCCGCCAGTTGGCGCTCATGGCCATGCTGTGGGGGGGGCTCAGCCTCTGCCTCGCGGTCTGGCTGTGTGCCGTGCGGCTATGGCCAACTCTAGACCTTCAGCTGGCCTGGTTGAGCTACGGTCGTCTCGCTCCCCTGCAGACGCATGCACTGCTCTATGGCCTCGGTGGTTCGGCATTGATCGCCAGTATCTTTCACGTCGCCCAGCATACTGCACAGCATCCGCTCTGCTCTCCACAGCTGGTGCGGTTCGCGTTACTCGGATGGCAAGGCGTCATCGTGCTGGGTAGCCTGGCGCTGATGGCCGGATTCTCTTCTGGCCATCTCATGGCCGAGTATCCGTGGCCGGTTGATGTTCTGATGACGCTCGTCTGGCTCGCAGTGTCCTGGATATTTTTCACCACACTCGAGCAGCGCAGTATCCGCCGTCTACCGGTGGCCTGCTGGTTTATCATCGGCTGCCTGGTGATGGTGCTACTGAAGCATGTCCTTGCCTCATTGACTCATCCCATCAGTCTCGTGCTGGCGATACCGCTATATACCGGCAGCCTGGATGCTCTTTTACAACGCTGGCAGGCTGGCCCATTGCCCGGCGGCATGTTCGCGCTGGGGTTCATCGGCATGCTGTATCACGCCCTACCGAGACAGACGCAGCGGCCGCTATACTCTCACCGACTGGCCATCGTCAGTTTCTGGAGCCTGGTGCTGCTGCTGACATGGGGCGGCGCACCACTGCTCTTCGCTAGTCCCTTGCCCCAGTGGAGTCAGACGCTAGGTATGGCGATGGGTATCGTACTGCTGGCACCGGGGCTCGCACTCAGCATCAATGGCCTGCTGACGCTGAATGGTGACTGGCAATCAATGCGGCGTGATCCGCTGCGATGCTTCATGGCTGCCGCGCTTGTCTTCTATGGCCTTGCGGTGTTGGAACAGACGCTACTGTCGATTGCGCCGCTTAACGCATTGACCTTCAGCGCTGCCGGCAGCCTCTCTCCGGCAAATGCACTCGGTGCCATGGCGATGATATCGGTGGCCATGCTCTACTTTCTGCTTCCTTATCCGCGACTGCCTCATCGATTTTCGACACGCTTGATCGCCCTGCATGCAAGCCTGGCCATCGTTGGCACCTTGCTGTGTGTCGGCGCCAGTTGGGCGACCACACTGCAGCAAGCTGAGATGTGGCATGCATTGGCCGCGGATGGCAGCCCGCAATATGCGCTTGACGAGATACTGGCGACTGCGCGCACTCCGATGCTGGTTACATTGGCAGGCCTGAGCTGTTGGGTGATGGGCATGTTGTTGATGGCCGCCAATGTCGCACAGGCACTGGCTAACTCTTCAACAGTTCGAGAACTGTCACGCGGAGGACATCCCGCATGAGACATGTGCTGCTTGAACGTCACGCCGGGCTGATGACAGCGCTGTGCCTCATAACGATGAGCCTTGGCGCCTTGGCCCAGTTGCTACCACTGGCTTTCAGACCACGCTTTCCACTCCATCCGATGGGCTGAAGCCACTGGATGCGCTGGCGCTGGAAGGGCGCGACATCTACCGCCGTGAGGGTTGTCAGCAATGCCATACGCGGGTGGTGCGCGATCTACCCGGCGACTACGCTCGCTACGGCGCGGCCCAGACATCAAGCGACCTCGCGTTCGATCGCCCTTCCTTGTGGGGCAATGCTCGCCATGGGCCAGACCTGAGTCGTCTACCCTCGCAGCATGACGAGGCCTGGCAGCGAGTTCATCTGTACTCCCCTCGTACCAAGGTGCCTGATTCCTCGATGCCCGGTTATCCGTGGCTATTCGAGCAGGCACTGACCGGCCAGACCATTGCGGCCCGCATGCGTAAGTTGCAAGCGCTGGGGGCGCCCTATCGCGATGACGAAATTCTCGCCGCGCCCAGCAAGGTACGCGGCGTGGCTGAAGCCACTGCATTGCTCGCCTACCTGCGTCACTCCTCTCAAAACCACACCTCGTCAGATACAGCACTAGCCGCATCAGGACAGACTGAAGAATCAAGAAAACAGACAGGAGATACGCCATGAGCCTACTGGGAGGCGCCGACCTGGCAGTGTTCTGGAATATTTGGGTAGGTGTTATCAGCCTCGGCAGCCTCGCGCTGTGTGCATTGCTACTCTTCGGCTGTCAGGCACGCCACCAAGCGAACGCAAGCGACCCTGAAGGCGATGGCCCACCAGAAGAACATCGCATCGACGGCGTGCATCAGCCAGACACGCCACTGCCACGCCTTTGGAGCCTGCTATTCCTGATGACCCTACTCACTGCCCTCGCAATACTATTAGGTGCGAGTTAATGAGCCAGGATGATGCATGAGGCAAGGCGTCGCAGCTTGCCTATTGCCCTGTCAGTGCGCCTAACGTTGTGAATATCAAATGCCGTATGCTGCACGACAAAATAAGCCAAAACTAATATAGTTGATAAGACTCACGGCACTCATTGGAGGTCGCCCCACTCAGGGCCCTCTGATTGAAGGAGGAGTGGAAACGGAATCCCCCTCAGATATCGTGCTGTGCTCGGACGCCCCCATCAGAAGCTCGCCCCCACGGGTTTCGACGCTATGCCCCAGGAGAGTCACCATGACGGCCAACGCACTGGCATCTCATCGACTACGCGCACATGAAGCTCGCTGCCAGACCTGCTCGCTCAGTTCACTGTGCCTACCGCTGGCGCTGAACATGGAAGCCATTGATCAGTTTGATGCCATCATTCGCAGGCGCGCACCACTCAGAAAGGGCGAAACACTCTTCACCCAGGGCGAGACTTTCGACTGCGTGTTCACAGTGCGCTCGGGCAGTCTGAAACAGATCACGACCGAGAACAGCGGCGCAGAGCAGCTCACCGGCTTCTATCTTCCCAGTGAGCTGGCGGGATTGGACGCCATCGATAGCAATTGCTACTCCGGCACTGCCGTAGCGCTGGAAACGACCACTGTGTGCGAGATCCCTTTCGATCGTCTCAACGCGCTCTCCGAGCAACTTCCCGAGCTACGCACTCAGATTTTCAAGAGCCTAAGCAAAGAATTGCACGAAGATCGCCGCATGATGATGCTTTTATCGCGCAAGACTGCCGATGAGCGTCTGGCCAGCTTTCTGGTCAATCTCTCGCAACGCTTCCGCCGCCGTGGCTATTCGCCCTACAGCTTTCGGCTCTCGATGGCACGTGCTGATATCGGCAGCTATCTGGGGCTTGCAGTGGAGACAGTCAGCCGTATCCTGACTCGCTTCCAAACCCAGGGACTGGTAGACATACAGGCGCGCGAGGTGCACATCTTGCACCTGGATGGCTTGATCGAGCTGGCGGAAGGTGAGTGTCAGGGCGGACGCTAAAGACACACTGATCAAGCCCTCCCAACTGCTTGCCCCTGAAACGCCGAGGCCCGCCACGATATCGTGACGGGCCTCGGCGTTTCAGCATGTTGACCACTCTCGATGCACCAGTGGCGAACGTGCGCGCTAGCGGTTCTGCAACCGGTTGTAATCCAGCAGTCCAGATTCCACCGGGCGATCAGCGTAGTTGCCACGCAGTACGCTGTCCGAGAACTCCCAGAAGCGCGGGTCCGTACGTCGTATCCCGACATCAGCCATCAGGGCACGATAATCGTCCTCATCCTCGAGCGCCGCGACACGCTCCGCCAGGCCATCGAGCCTTTCGGGCGTCAGATGCCAGAACGCATTCGGATAATCTCCTGCCACGCCACGCAACACATCGAGTGAGTCTTCCTGTGGACGACGATTGGCCGCCTCATCGAACAGGCTGGTGATATTGGCATGTGCCGAATTGCGCAAGACACTGAAGAGCTGCGGGCTACCACCATCACCGCCATCCAGTGCGATGATCGTGACTTCTGGCATCAAACTGGCCGCGAAGCCTCGCACGGCGCTCAAGGCCTCAAGCTCGTGACGCACGAATGTATTCTTGACGTTACTCAGACTTCTGCCTTGCTCAAGTTCAGGCGCCAAACGCTGATGCATACGCGTCATCAGCGCCAAACGCTGATGCATACGCGTCATCAGCCCCAACCGAGCCTGTTCTGGTGACGACAGCTCTTCTGGCGTCCAGACGATGCCACTCGGTGCATCGAACTGTGGCGGCTTCTTGAACAACAGCCCCTCCAACCCGGAACCCACATCGCGATACCAACTATCGTGCACGGCCTGTCGTTCGCCGGCCGGCAGTAGCGCCAGAAAGTTGCTCTCGCCTTCCATGCGCAGAAAATCCATGTACAGCCGCGTGATCAACTGATGACCAAGGTTGCCGTAGACATCGAAGCCAGCGACCAACAGATAATGTATCCGCTCCAACATCGGGTAATCGATGATCCAGGCTGTCTTGGGGGTACTGCCGACCAATCCTTTCATCACCGCGGCATTATCGAAGTGGCGATAAATGGTCAACGCAGCATTGGGGTTGTGCTCACCGCCCGGCCCGTCAGCCCACCCACTGCCATCCCACATGACTCGCGTATCCAGACGCAGGTTACCGTCGGCATAAGCTTGGTCATCAATGCCTGTTTGGCCTCTAGATAAGCCGTCTGCTTGCCTTCAAACTTGATCCAGGAGCTGATAGGTAGCGCGTTGCTGCTCTGCGCTGCGGGCAGGCTAAGGTTCTTGCCTTCTCGCGCCAGAGTGCGCTCGACCTCCGGACGACTGAACAGGTCCGGGTCCGTGAAACCGACCCAGAAATGATCATTGATCACGTCCACCGCCACCTGCCCACGACACACCGGCCCCTTGATGAAGCCCATGATGGTGTTCTGCGCCTCATCGAGCATGAAGCGATAGCGCGACTCGGCCGGGATCGCCTCGAAGGTCAAGAAGGGATTCGAAGCCGTCTTGAGATCGTAATCCGGCAAATCATCCACCGCGTATTGCGGCGTGAGGAACAGAGCTTTCCAGCGTTCGAGACGCGCCTCGCTTAGCGAGTAAGGCAAATGATTCTTGGCCAGAATCGTGGCGCGCTCCTGCCACAGCCGGTAGTAAACCCGCGGACGGCCAGCGTCATCATGCGGCATGGTCAGGCGGGCATCACCGGGATAGGCGGTATAAGGCGCATCGTAAGGACGACGGGTGGAAATCCGCTGCAGCGGTTCGCCCGGCGGTGTGCTGGAACGCACCAGCTTGAAGAAGATAGGGCGACCATCAGGACCATTGATGCCCGGAAAGTACAGGTGTGTCAGGAAGAGGTGCTCATAGATATAACGGGTCATCAGCCGTTGCTTGAGACTATCACCGTTAAGGAAGGCCTCTACCTTTTGAAGGCGTGGCGCCAGCGACTTGGGCAACGGGATCGGCCCCGTCATCAGTGAACCCTGCGCAAGCCAGTTCACCAGCGTGCGGTGCTCTTCATCACTGATTTGTGGCAGCGCATAAGGCATGCCCCAGTCGGGATGGTCTTCCGCGAAATCGTCATAGCGTTCGACGGGGGCACAGACCTGGCTGCGATTGAGCGAGAGATCAAAGCGGTCTTCAGGCAGCAGGCCTTCGTCCGTCACGGGCAGTGGTGCCTTGCGCTTCTGGCTCAGTGCGCGGAACAGCGTACTACCTTCCAGATTGGCCTCAGGCGAGTCCACGCGCTCATTGAGCACCGGCGAGAAATTCATGTTGCGCCATTTCTCGGTGGTATCGGCATCCTCAAACATACGCGTCAGGTTAGCCGCCAGCAGGCGCGTGCCGTCATAGACCGGCGCAGGATTCATTCCGCGATCAATCCCCGCTGCCGAAGACATCTTGAGCTGACAAGGCGCGTCGTAGCAGCCATGACAAACGACGCAACGCGTCTCAATGACTGGCTTGACCTCACTCTCCCACTGACGACCAGCAAAGCTGTCATGTGACACTTCACGATTGTGTAGCGAGGGGGTACCGAAACGTGCATCCAGTTGTTGCAGGGCAACGGCGCTGCATCCACCAAGCAGCAGTACCAGCAGAACGCTCCAGCGCCAACGCGGAACGCGCCACAGGCGTCGAAGTAGACTCAGCATACAAAAACTCCAATCAACAGAAGCAAAGGGCGTAGAACACGACCTTGGTTGGATATCTGCACAGTATGCCACACGCTGTCTAACGGTCCTTCGCCAACGTTGAATGAGGTGCGTGTGATTTTTTTTTAGTCAACACGCATCCGATATAAAGTCATCGGCGTAAGACTGAGTGACCCGCCTAGATTGCCTGACCGGCGCGGTAGATCGCGATGAGCCTTAATAACTAATTAAATAATGACGGGCCTGGCCCGCAAGGAAACCATCATGACCATGAAGAAGACCGTAACCGCTGTCACTTTCGCTGCCGCAGCTGCCGCACTTTTCTCTACCGCTGCACTAACCTCCATGTCGGTTCAAGCCGGTGATAACGCCGTGAAGTGCTCTGGCGTCAATTCCTGCAAAGGCACCTCCGACTGCGCGACTGCCAGCAGCGCCTGCAAGGGCCAGAACGCTTGCAAGGGCCAGGGCTGGTCTTACACCGCCAGTGCAGAATCCTGTGCCGGTGAAGGTGGTACTGTCATCGAAGGTTAATCCTGACGATAACCGCTCCATCACCTCCATGATGGAGCGGTACAGCCGAAGGGCTACAACGGGAGGACGGCTTGCCGTCCTCCCGTTTTTGGTTCTGGACTTGAAAGGAGCACGCGTATGCCGGTCACTCATACTTCACGCCACTCCACTCCTGCCACGAATGACATTGGCCAGGGGCTAGGGCTGCGCCCGGAGTACTATCACGAGATTCTCACAACCCTGCCGGACATCGACTGGTTCGAAGCCATCAGTGAAAACTACATGGGGCCAGGGCTCTCTGATGCCGGTGGCTTGAGCGCAGGCGGCAAGCCGCTGCACTTCCTCGAACGCATCAGAGAACACTACCCCATCGCACTGCACGGGGTTTCGCTGTCCATCGGCGGAAGCAATACGCTGGATACGCGTTATCTATGCGAGCTACGCGCGCTGTGCGATCACATTGAGCCGCTGTGGGTCTCCGACCATCTATGCTGGACCCGCACCGGTGCTCACCAGTTCCATGATCTGCTCCCGCTGCCCTATACCGAAGCCACCATCACGCATCTGGCCGAGCGCATCGATCAGGTCCAGAACGCACTTGGCCGCCAGCTACTGCTGGAAAATGTCTCCAGCTACCTGACATGGCAGCCCGATGAGATGAGCGAGTGGGAGTTTCTCGCTGAAGTCAGCCAGCGCGCTGACTGCCTGATTCTGCTGGACCTCAACAACATCATCGTCTCCAGCTCCAATCACGGTTTTGACCCTCTGACCTATCTGGATGCCATGCCCTCTGAGCGCGTTTGGCAGCACCACCTGGCCGGACATACCCAGCAATCGGTTTCCGGTGGTGAACTATGCATCGATACGCATGATCAACCAGTGCCTGATGCGGTATGGCAGCTTTACGATGCAGCACGCGAGCGCTTTGGTGAGGTTGCCACGATGATCGAGCGTGATGACAACTTTCCGCCGTGGGCAGAGCTGATGGACGAATATGCCGAGCTACGCCGTCGCAGTGGCCGTCCTCTGGGCGACACGACGAACAATGGCTTCTCAACTGACAGCCGCATGGCAGGAGGCCTGCACACATGAGCGACTCGCCCTCTACTGCCTTCACGCGCGACGATCTCATGCGCCTTCAGGAGGTCACTGGCGCCTTTCTCAGCCACCCGACACACGAGAAGCGTGACGCTGCGGCACAGCCAGTGGTCAGTGATGCACTCGCAACCGCAGAGGAACGCCTCGGCATCTATGCCACAGCCTATCGCCTGCGTCTTTTCGAGGTGCTAGGCGGGGACTTCGAAGCAGTACATACATTGATCGGCGATGATGACTTCGCCGCATTATGTCGTGATTATCTGACCACTCATCCGCCGAGTCATTATTCGATCCGCTGGGCCGGCCAACAATTCCCCGCCTTCGTGGCGCAGCGTGAATCTGTACTGCCCGTCGTGCGCGAGATGGCTGAATTTGAGTGGGCACTAGGGCTAGCACTGGATGCCCCTGAAGCACATTACCTCAGCGTGGAGACGCTTCAGCAGCTCCCGCCCGAGGACTGGCCAGCTCTCCACCTCGCCGCGCACCCCTCACTGTGTCGCCTCGACTTTCATCACGACACGCCAGCGCTCTGGAAGGCCATCGACAATGACGAGCCACCGCGTGCACCAGTACAGTCGGAGACCATCGTCGCATGGCTAGTATGGCGCCAGCCCACCGAGGCAGCGCCGGAGGTACACTTTCGCTCGCTCGCGCCTCTCGAAGCCCTCGCTCTCGATGCGATCATCGCCGCAGATGCCACCGGCCTGAGCTTCGCCGCCCTCGGCGAGCTCTTGACACCGGAAGTCGGCCCGGAAGAGGCGCCCGGACACGCCATCAATCTACTGATTCAGTGGCTACCCGCTGGCATGCTAGTGCAGCCTGCCGCACTCTCCACATTCTCCGTGCAAGCCGACTGAGCCTTGCCCTGACATAGCTCACATGACGCTATACATGACAGGCATGCTCGAAAACCGGACAATAGCGACCGGCTGCCCTTGGTAGCCGGTTTTTGCCTTCTTGCCACCCTGATGTCTTGCCATCCTGACGTCTTGCTGCCGTGATGCCCATGCCCCGTTCTCCAGACGCCCCGAATTCTGACGCGCCTTCTTCTGACGTGCTTTCCATTGATCTGATCGGCGATGGCTTGGTCGGCGATGACCTGATCGACAATGATTTCGAGGCAGCGCCGCCACTGGATATCCTCTATCAGGATGACGTGCTGGTCATCGTTCTCAAGCCGTCCGGCCTGCTGGTGCATCGCAGTCCGATTGATCGCCATGAGACAGAATTCCTGCTGCAGCGACTACGCGATCAGATCGGCCAGCACGTTTTCCCGGTACATCGCCTCGATCGCCCAACCTCCGGCCTGATGGTCTTCGGCCTTTCACCGAGCAGTGCACGCAAGCTGAGCGCCGCCTTTGAAGAGCAACTGGTCAGCAAGCGCTATCTGGCGGTGGTACGAGGAGTTGCGCCGGAGCATGAGCGCCTCGACTACGGGTTACGCAAGGAAGATGGCCGCCTGCCGAAGGCCCAGATGCCAGAACAGGATGCCATCACCGACATCCGCCGCTTGGCACAGGTCGAGCTACCTGTCGCGATTGACCGCTATCCCCAGTCGCGCTTCTCGCTGGTGGAAGCTCGCCCGCTCACCGGCCGCCGTCACCAGATTCGTCGCCACCTCTCGCGGCGTGGCTACCCCATCATCGGTGACGCCAAGCATGGCAAGGGCATCTACAATCGCTACTTCGGCACGACGCTTGAGTGCCCACGCTTGTTATTGGCGGCCGTTGGCCTGGAGCTACCGCACCCCGATGGCGGCTGGCTGAGCCTGTCGTGCCCGCCACAGGGCGCCTATGAAGCTCTGATGGCTCGCTTCGGCTGGCTGGGGCACCTGCCTGAGCGATACGCCAAGCATTTGCCCGAGCGCCCTGCCGTGCGCTGGACAACCCCGCCTGCAAGCGACCTGTCCGACTGAGCCTTCCTGTTCCCTTGAGAATCACGAGCCTGCGCATGACCACATCACCTGACGACACCTTCGCTGATTCCTCCACATCCCCCGCAGCGGTGACCTCCACAGAGACATCCGCCAGCGAGCAGATGCTGGCCGGTTTTTTTCCAGCCGGCGATGACATATCAGCGACAGATGACTACGACTTGCGCTTTGGCGGCATCCGGCGTCTGTATGGTGCAAGCGCCTTCGCGCACTTCCGCTACGCACATGTTGCCGTTATCGGCGTAGGTGGCGTCGGCAGCTGGAGTGCCGAGGCACTGGCGCGCTCGGGCATCGGAGAGCTGACGCTGATTGATCTCGATGACGTCTGTGTGTCGAACGTCAATCGTCAGCTGCATGCGCTGGATGGCCAGATTGGACGCCCCAAGGTCGAGGTACTAGCCGAGCGCTGCCGTCTAATCGCTCCACAGATCAAGGTGAATGCCATCTCGGCTTTCGTGTCGGCAGACAACCTTGGCGAGCTGATTCACGATGAACTGGACCACGTCATCGATGCCATTGACAGCGTACCCGCCAAGACGGCGCTGATCGCCTGGTGCAAACGCCGCAAGCTAGGCTTGACCGTGACCGGCGGTGCCGGTGGCCAGCTTGACCCGACGCGCATTCAGATCGCAGACCTTGCGCGCACCGAACAGGACCCCCTGCTCGCACGCGTTCGCTCTCTGCTGCGCCGCGACTATAATTTCAGCCGTAACCTCAAGCGCCGTTTCGATGTCGAGTGTGTCTACTCCGATGAGCAGCTGACCTACCCCGGTGCCAATGGTGAGGTCTGCGCCAGCAAGCCCGGCGATAGTGCCACGCGCCTTGATTGCGCAGGCGGCTTCGGTGCCGCCACCTTCGTCACCGGCAGCTTCGGTTTTGCGGCTAGTGCTCGTGCACTGGCACGCATTGCCCGACGCGGTGCCAAGGCCACGCCTGCTGACACTACCGTCAATGGCCATTCAACCACTGACGAAGCATGAGCATTCAACGTCTCGCGCCAGCTCACCTCTGCAAGGAAATCATCATGTCTGATTTGCCCCCCATGCCGCCGCTACCGGAGAATCGTCCCGTGCCGGGGCTCTACCGTCATTACAAGGGTGCACAGTACGAGGTGATCGGTACTAGCCGCCACAGCGAGACCGAAGAGCTGCTGGTGGCCTATCGTGCTCTCTACGGTGAATGTGGCCTGTGGGTGCGACCACTGAGCATGTTCATGGAAAACGTCGAGGTTCAGGGCGAGTCCGTCCCGCGCTTCGCGCTGGTCACGCCGTGGTCCTGCTAGCGCACGCAAGCACGCCAGCGAGGCACAAACGCCCCTGCGGTATTACTGGCGCGCCCGAGCACAGCTCATAAGCTGACCGACCGGACAGGTACATGCCGGCCTCCAGGGGCAGTGCTATACTGCGCCGCTTGTTTTTCCAGACATACGCATTGAGTCGGTGACGGGCATGATCTGCCCCGCCGCCTCGGCCACGCCCACACAGCGCGCTGATCGTCTGATACAGCAGACGCTGTGAGCTGGTTCATACCACGTCAAGAGCGGAGGAAGCATGAGCGCACTGGTTGGTGTCATCATGGGATCGAAATCGGATTGGGCGACCATGTGCCATACGGTCGAGACCCTGGAAGCCTGGGGATCGAGCATGAGGTCAAGGTTGTTTCTGCCCACCGAACGCCCGACCTGTTGTTTGACTATGCCGATACCGCAGCGGAGCGTGGCCTTGAGGTCATCATCGCCGGTGCCGGTGGTGCAGCTCATCTGCCAGGCATGTGTGCTGCCAAGACCTGGCTGCCCGTTCTCGGCGTGCCGGTACAGTCCAGCATGCTCTCGGGTGTCGACTCGCTGCTCTCCATCGTGCAGATGCCGGCTGGCATTCCAACCGGCACTCTGGCCATCGGCCGCGCCGGTGCAATCAATGCTGCCCTGCTCGCCGCCAGCCAGCTGGCCAACAAGTATCCGGCCATTCGTACTGCTCTGATCAACTTCCGTGCCGAACAGACCGACCGGATACTCGACAATCCGGACCCGCGCCCCGATGCGCCCAGCCTGACCCTCGGAGGCGAGTGAGCCATGAGCCAGCCGTTCTGCTTCGGTATCGTAGGCGCCGGCCAGCTGGGCCGCATGCTGGCTCAGGCCGGTGCGGCCCTGAATGCCCGCTTCACCTTTCTTGATCCTTCCGATGATCCCTGCGGCCGCGCTCATGGCCATCATCTGAAGGCGGATTGGCAAGATGGCGCGGCGCTGGCGCAGCTGGTGTCAGCGTCTGATGCCATCACCTTCGAGTTCGAGAACGTACCCTCGGATGCCGTGACTACCCTCGCCGCCAGCCGCCCGACCTATCCGCCTGCCAAGGCACTTGATACGGCACGTGATCGCTGGAGCGAGAAATCGCTGTTCATGCGTCTGGGCATCGAGGTACCGCCATTGGCGCTGGTCGACAATCAGGCAGATCTTGACGCTGGCGTTGCGACCATCGGACTACCTGCCGTGCTCAAGACGCGCACGCTGGGTTATGACGGCAAGGGCCAGAAAGTCCTGCGCGAGATGGCTGATGTCGCAGGCACCTTCGCAGACTGGGCAACGTGCCGTTGATTCTGGAAGGGTTCATCGCTTTCGATCATGAAGTCTCGGTCATCGCCGTACGTAGCCGTGACGGTGAAACCCGTGCATGGCCACTGTCACGCAACGAGCACCGCAGCGGCATTCTGCACTGCGCCACACCACTGGCAGAGCATCCGCTGCAGAACGTGGCCGAGGCGGCCGCCTTCAACGTGATGCACGAACTCGACTATGTCGGCGTGATGGCCTTCGAATTCTTCGTGGTCTCCGACGATGCTGGGCAACACCGCCTGCTGGCCAACGAGATCGCCCCGCGGGTGCACAACTCGGGCCATTGGAGCATTGAAGGTGCCGTTACCAGTCAGTTCGAGAACCATCTGCGAGCCGTCGCGAATATGCCCTTGGGCGAAACGAGTCTGCTGGCACCGTGTGCGATGCTCAACATCATCGGACGCATGCCAGCGCGTGACGCCGTGCTGGCCGTACCAGGCACTCGCCTGCATGACTACGGCAAGGCACCACGTGCAGGGCGCAAGATCGGCCATATCACGGTGTTGGCGGCCGATACGGCAAGCCTCGATGCACGCATCGCTGCCGTCGAAGCACTGCTGGTCAATGATCTGGGCAAGTAACCACCTGCCAACATTGACCACGCACAAACGAAACGCCCCCGCTGCCATTGGCAACGGGGGCGTTTTCATTCAGATCATTTGATCAGCCAGCGACTGACACTCGATCAGTCGATCTCGTGGTGAATCTGCTTTTGCAGGTACAACTCGATCCCGACTTTCTCGATCAGACCCAACTCGGTCTCCAGGTGATCAATATGCTCTTCCTCGTCATCAAGGATCTTGCGGAACAGATCACGTGAAGTGTAATCGCGCACCTGCTCAGCGTAGGCAATCGCTTCCTTGAGATCTCCGTGAGCCTGATGCTCTAGCGCCAAGTCACACTCAAGCATTTCCTTGGTGTTCTCACCGATACGCAGCTTACCGAGGTCTTGCAAGTTAGGCAGGCCCTCCAGGAACAGGATGCGCTCGATCAGGGTGTCAGCGTGACGCATTTCTTCGATGGACTCGTCATATTCCCACTTGGCCAGACGCTTGAGGCCCCAGTCCTTGTACATGCGCGCATGTAGAAAGTACTGGTTAATGGCGACCAGTTCATTGGCCAGTATCGTGTTGAGATGTTCATTGATCTTGGGATCACCTTTCATATCGCCATTCCTCTCTTATCTGTCTGTTGGCTTACCGGCATGACGCCAGTGTCAGGGTGCCATCAGGGCATCAGTACAAAACGCCCTGCTCATCATGTCAGGCAAGTATGACCCAATTACACGTATTTTTCGAGACATAGCAACAAGTTATCGACTTTTAGGCGCAAATGGTAAGGATTGGTATCCGCGTTGTCATGTGAGAATAAAGCGTAACGAGCGCATTCAAACCAAAACGCCGCGAGATATATGCTTGGCCGCGGGCGTTTAATAAAGACTTCGATGATAAGGACGAACGATGAATCAGACAGCGTAGGCGAGATCTTCCAACGGCATCATTTCGCGAGTCACTGCCTCGCGCGTGATGGTCTTGGCCATGCAGGCACACTTGCCACACTGGGTCGCGCATCCGGTCTGCTCACGGACTTCACGGAGCTACGTGCTCCCTGCTGCACGACTTCGCGTATTTTATGGTCTGACACACCCTTTGCACAGACAGACGTACATGGCTCACCTCATCGCTCCGAGTGAGACAAATGTAAATGATTCGCAGA
>NZ_JEMF01000078.1 GCF_000591415.1 Cobetia crustatorum
CATGAAACGTCGAAGAGCCCTTTATCTCATGTGCTGCAATCGCGCGCAGGTGTGGCGCACTACCCCTGCCAGTCTAGTGAATGCTGGACAAGCAGGAGTAGTGCGAAGCATCCAAGGGGATAAATAATCAGGTATCACCACGCAATGTGGCTTGGCGCATCAGAGATGTATTATCAAGCAGAGCGCATCATGACTGGCGAAGACGCTTCTGGTGGCGAGAGCGAAAACGCGCATATGCCACGCTGGAAACGAACAAGCCCACCGCGGCGAGTGCTTCCAGTACGCCCATCACAGCATGGCCTGGCACACTGGCCAGCATGACGCCTTGCATGATGTAGAGAAGGCTGACAAAAGCCAACCAGACGTGACCGCGTGCGCGACGTGTCAACACGGCCGGCAGAAATAGCGCAATAGGCAGCAAGCGAATCAATAGCGGTAACAGGCCATTGTTGTCGCTTTGCATCATCAATTGAATTCCTCCCACTAACAGCAGGATCGCTAGCGCAGTAAAGCTGAAGATGACTCCGCGGCGACTCTGTGCTTCCAAGGACTCAAGTCCTTTTTCGCGTTCTACTCGTTCAAGCCAGGCGCGCATCTATTTCTCCCTCAAGGGCAGCATGGAAAGAGCCAAGCGTGCGATACGCTTGCCTTGTGCGTGGGCCAGTCGACACTCATGTTGATCGACATCATTGTCACCACGCTTGCCGCTGACATGTGTCGTACCGTAAGGCGTTCCGCCTTGAGTCGTCTCGAGTAGCTCAGTGGCGCTATAGGGCACGCCCGCATAGACCATGCCGTGATGCAGCAACGGAATCAGCATGGTGATCAGCGTGGTTTCCTGACCGCCATGCAATGAGCTTGAGGCGCTGAAGGCGGTGGCGGGCTTGTCGATCAGTGCACCATTCATCCACAGCTCACTGGTGGAATCGAGGAAGTACTTGAGTGGCGCCGCCATGTTGCCAAAGCGGGTTGGGCTACCGAGGGCAAGACCGGCGCAGTGGCGTAGGTCGTCCAGCTCGACATACATCGCGCCGCTGTCAGGGATCTCTGCCTGTGTTTGCTCGCAGGTGGTTGATACCTCGGGGGCTCGACGCAGGCGGGCTTCGATGCCGCCCACTGACTCGATACCCGACGCGATTTGCTCGGCCAGTGTTTGTGTTGCACCGTGGCGTGAGTAGTAAAGCACCAGTACGTAAGGTGTTATGACTGACATGGATATCCCTTCAGATCAGGTGAACAGACTTCAGGCATCATCGAGGAGGGCAAGGACATCCTCTGGTGGTCGGCCGATCATAGCCCGGCGCCCGGTATCCAGGATGGGCCGTTGCATCAGCTTCGGTGTTGCGGAGATGGCATCCAGTCGTTGCGCATCGCTGGCATCAGTGAGCGTCAATGCCTTCCATTCGGACTCGTTCTCACGAGTGAGTGCACGAGCCCCACCCTCCAGGCGCGTGGCGAGTGCCGCCAGTTGTTCTCGATCAAGTGGGTTGTCCAGATAGCGAATGATCTCGAAACCCTCGCTGCCGAGGCGAGACTCCAGCAGTGCTAGAGCCTCGCGTGACTTGGAGCAGCGCGGGTTGTGGTAGAGTTTCAATATTGGCATGACTGTCTCCGTTTTCGGACAGGCTAATGGCAGAATGAAAGCGTCATGGGCTGAGACCTACGACAGCTTAAGAATTAGGCACGCATTGTAGAGGGGCGCACAAGAATGCCACAACTGCCAGGGATGCAGCGGGTGATGCTCGCTATCGGCGTAGTACTCAAGTTGGTGTCACGTTTCAACTTTCATGACGGTAAAAAAACAGCATCGGCACTGACATACACCACACTATTCGCCGTGGTGCCATTGATGACGGTCATCTATTCGATGTTTGCTGTGATCCCGAGCTTTGATGGTGTGGGCGATCAGCTCCAGACCACCGTATTTGCTCAATTTCTGCCGTCTACCGGCGAAACGATACTGCAATATCTCAACGAATTCTCTGGTCAGGCACGCAACCTGACCTCAGTCGGGTTGATCTTTCTGTTCGTCACGTCGGTGCTGATGATGATCACCATCGAAGGTGCTTTCAATGCCATTTGGCAGGTGCCAGAAGGGCGCAAGGGACTCTCGAGTTTCTTGATGTACTGGGCCGTATTGACGTTGGGTCCGCTGATGCTGGGCTCAGGCTTCTTGCTTTCATCCTACCTGACATCACTGTCCTTCTTTGACTCGGCGGCGTCACTGCTGGGAGGAAAGGCAGTGTTATTGCGTTTGTTGCCACCGTTGCTGAGTGCTGCGGCGTTTACCTTCATATTTGCCGCGGTGCCTAACTGCAAGGTGCGCTTGCGAGATGCAGCGGTTGGAGCACTGACCACTGCGCTGGCACTGGAGTTGGCCAAGGGCGGCTTCTCGATGTACGTGACGCACTTCCCGTCTTATCAGGCGATCTATGGTGCTTTTGCTGCTGTGCCGCTATTTCTGCTATGGGTTTTCCTGTCGTGGTGCATTGTACTGCTAGGGGCAGAAGTGGCTGCATGGATGGGGGAACGCTCGCATGCTGATTGGCATCGCTGGCCGCCGTTCTGGCAGACCCTCGGGGCGGTGATGTTGCTCAAGGATGCCCACGAACGCGGTGAGCCGTTATCAGATGATAGCCTGACCGACGTACTGGGCAGTCGCTATCGTCGAGTACTAAAACCGCTGATTACCGAGAATATTGCCAGTCAGACGCAAGATGGCCAATGGGTGCTGGGACGTGATCTCAATATCTACTCCCTCTGGGAATTGGCGCATGCGCTACCTTGGGATTTACCTGCAGGAGATGCCGGAGAAGCACCACATCCGCGCCTTGAACCACTGCGTGAAGCGTTGGCGATGGCGCGTGAGGCTGAGAAGGCACGGTTGAGTTGTGGTCTGACGGAGGTGTTGCCGGGAGTCAATGATGTCGAGTCTGAAATGACGCAAGCATTAGCTGCGGGTGAGTCAGATCCGTTGGGTGAATCGGCAACCAGACATGCAAAGACCAGCATGCACCGCTAGAACAGGACTGCATCTTTTTGAGATGTCTGTTCGTAATGAACAGAGGGTTTCGTGGTCAGCGACTGCATCATTCTTGAGACATGGTCGATAGCACCGACATGAAAAAGGCCCGCGGCTTCGCTGGGCCTTTTTCATGTCAGTCATCGGGTGCGCCTACCACAAGCCTGCCGATAGAGGACAATACCAACAGGCATTTCATTTCAGGAAGACGTCCATGATGTTATCTACGCAGAGTACTCCGGCGGTACGATATACCGCGGCTACCGGGAAGTTACGGAGCCGTTATCCAGTGCGCTCGTCAGCGATATTGTGCGCCGCCGTCATCATGTCACTCAGTGCTGTGATGGTGCCAGTGGCTGGGGCGAATGACGCGACCCAGGCAGGCCCCTTGGCCGGTGGTCAATCAGCGGATGTACTTGAGTCTACTGATGCTGTCTGGCCTACCAAGACGTATTACAGATATGCCATGGTAGAAGGGCAGCGTCTTTTCTATCGCGAAGCGGGTGAGCAACATGCTCAAACGATCGTACTACTGCATGGGTATCCTGCCTCTTCACATTCTTATCGAGAGCTGATTCCGTTGCTGTCGGGCCGCTATCATGTCGTCGCACCGGATTATATGGGGTCTGGCTATAGTGATCGTCCTGATCCTGAAGAGCAGCCCTATACCTTTGACCGTCTTGCGCGATATACCGAGGGGTTGCTCAAGGCATTGGGCGTCGAGCGCTATAGCCTGTATGTCCAGGACTTCGGTGCACCCGTCGGCTTTAGAATGCTGCTCAATGACCCGGATAAGCTACAGGGATTAATCGTACAGAATGGCAATGCCTATCTGGCGGGACTGACGCCTGCCAGACAAGCCTTCTTCAAGAGGGCTCATCAAGACACATCACAGGCTCAACGCGACATGCTCTATGCATTCACTGGACAGCAAGCCATTGTTGAAAAACAATATCTGCGCGATGTGCCCACGATGCCTCATGTGATGAGTCCCGATAGTTGGACACACGACTTGCACTTTCTGGAAGCGCGTAGTGATAGAATGATTCAGGTGCAACTACTTCAGGATTATTATAATAACTTACTTGATTATCCTGCATGGCAAGCTTATTTGCGTGAGCGTCAACCTCCGACCTTGATTGTATGGGGCAAGCATGACTCTGCCTTTATCGCGGCAGGCGCGGAGGCCTATTTGCAAGATGTTCCCAATGCTGAGCTGCACTTGTTGGAGGCAGGGCACTTTGCGGTTGAGGAAAAGCCCGTCGAAATCGCCAAGTATATCGTTGACTTCATGAACAGATTGCCGAAAGTAGAATGACCCTCTGATATATCGTGATTGATAGGCCTTGATGAGAGACGCCAGTGGCCAAGAGTCATCGGCGTCTTTTTTTTCATGTGCTATCGCTACCGCATTGCATCCCTCTCATGGCTGAGATATCAGCACGTTTCTTGCGCGCAACGCCTGCGGTATCCTTTCTCGCAGGTGACTGATGGTCATGATAATATTCACTGCACATAAGCCGTTCAGGTAGCACCAGACCTTGCAGTGGTGTTGACAGGAATAGCACAAAGTTTGCGTATGGGCGCGCCTTGATCGGCGCGCCTTTCATGTATCAGGGAGGCGCTCGCGTTTCCCCTTGGAGGTGACAGCCTGCCGATGAAAAGTTCTGCTCTTGCGCCTGCCCCTCTGATCAAGCTGCGTTCCATTTCCAAGACATTTGGCGATCGCAAGGTACTTGATAACCTGGATCTGGATTTGAATGATGGTGAGTTCGTAACGCTGCTAGGTCCCTCTGGGTGCGGCAAGACGACCGTGCTCAGAATGATCGCCGGCTTTGAAGATCCTGACTCGGGCAGTATCACGCTCGAGGGTGGCGTCCTTCATGACATGCCCGCTCATGAGCGCCCAGTCAATACGGTCTTCCAGAGCTATGCGCTGTTTCCGCACATGAATGTCTATGACAACGTGGCATTTGGCCTGCGAATGGAAAAGGTCGCCAAGGCCGAGATTCATGAGCGGGTGCGCGAAGCCCTGGAAATGGTTCAGTTGGCGCATCTCTCGGATCGCCGCCCGGATCAACTCTCTGGTGGTCAGCAGCAGCGTGTGGCCATTGCCCGCGCTGTGGTCAAGCGTCCGCGCGTGCTTCTGCTGGATGAACCGTTGTCGGCTCTGGATTACAAGCTGCGCAAGCAGATGCAGAATGAACTCAAGCGTCTGCAGCGCCGGCTGGGGATTACCTTCGTCTTCGTGACACATGATCAGGAAGAAGCACTGTCGATGTCAGATCGCGTCGTGGTGATGCGCGAAGGCGGTATTGAGCAGATTGGTACACCGCGTGAAGTGTATGAATCACCGAATACTTTATTTGTGGCGCGTTTTGTCGGTGAGATCAATCAGCTCGCGGCGCAGATCATTCGACCACTACCCGCGGGGCGTATCGAGATTCAAGTGCTGGACAAGCGCCTTGAGCTCAGCAGTCATGGCCGTGAGTATGCAGGCGGTGAGGCCGTGCAGGTGCTGTTGCGCCCTGAAGACATGCGCCTGAAACTCGTCGATGCTACGGAAGGTTTCCCCGCGCGCGTCATTGAGCGTAACTATAAGGGGATGACACTGGATACTGTGCTGGAGCTCGATAGTGGCCAGCAGATGCTCGCCAGTGAGTTCTTTGATGAAGATGATCCGGACTTTGATTATCGGCTCGGTGAGCGGGTACGTGTCAGCTGGGTGCCTGACTGGGAGATCATTCTTCCGGACGATGAAGCGCCCGCTAGACCCGTATCTCCCGCCTCGACAGGAGCGGGTGCATGAGTCTGGTGCGCAACCCATTCAAGACTGCCACGCTGACCATCATCTGGGGCTGGCTGATTCTGCTGGTATTGGCACCTACGCTGTTGGTGGTGCTGGTGAGTCTGATGCCGGAAAGTACAGGGCAGTTGAATTTCTCTGACCTGAGTCCAGCAGTGCTGTGGCAAGGTTTCCTTAGTAACTACGGTCAATTGATCAGTCCGGTCTATATCGGTGTCTTTGGTCATTCGTTGTGGATCGGCCTGATCACGACAGTGATATGCCTAGTGCTCGGCTATCCGTTTGCCTGGATGATCTCACGCGCTAGCCCGCGTCTGCAGCCACTGTTATTGCTGCTAGTGATCATTCCGTTCTGGACCAACTCGCTGATCCGGATCTATGCCTTGCGTACCCTGATCGCTACGCGTGGTCTGCTCAATGACGTGTTGATGAGTCTTGGGTTGATCGATGCCCCCCTACGGCTGCTGTATACCGAAGAGGCCGTGATTGTCGGACTGGTCTATATGTTGCTGCCGTTCATGATTCTGCCGCTGTATGCCGTCTTTGAGCAGTTGAGTCGCGCAACCCTTGAAGCTGCGCGTGATCTGGGCGCCAATGGAGCTGCCTCCTTCCGCCATATCGTACTGCCGTTGACCATGCCGGGCATCATTGCGGGCGTGCTACTGGTCTTCCTGCCGGCGATGGGCATGTTCTACGTCTCCGATTTGCTCGGTGGCTCACGCCATCCGCTGATCGGCAACATCATCAAGGGCCAATTCCTGGAGGCCAACAACTGGTCCTTCGGGTCTGCCATCAGCGTGATGTTGACGATGATAATGGCCTTCCTGCTGCTGGCCTATTATCGCAGTGTGAAGTTGTTCAAGCGCGAGGCGACCTTATGAGCTTGCGTAATGCGGTGAGCCTGCGCATGTTCAGTCGTTGCTACATGACGCTGATCTTTACACTGCTGTACGTACCCATTCTGGTGCTGATCGGGATTTCGTTTAACGACTCACGGAATCCGTTTGCGTGGGGTGGCTTTAGCCTGCGCTGGTACGATAAGTTGCTGGGGAATAGCAATCTGATGGAGGCGGCAGTCAATACGCTATGGCTTGGAGTGACTGCCGCGACGTTGGCGACGTTGATCGGCACGCTGACCGCGACGGCACTTCATCGTTATCGTTTTCGGGGCAAGCCGTTGCTCAATGGCATGCTGTTCACGGTAATGATGATGCCGGACATCGTGATGGCGATTGCATTTCTGGCGCTGTTCATCGCCCTTGGCATTCAGCTGGGTTACTTCTCGTTGCTCGTCGCTCACGCCACGTTCTGTCTGCCATTCGTCGTCATTACGGTCTATTCACGCCTGTCGGGTATCAATCCGCAGTTGCTAGAGGCAGCGCGAGATCTCGGAGCCAGTGAGTCGCGTGCGGTATGGCATGTGCTAGTGCCAGCCTTGCTGCCTGCCATTGCTTCCGGTTGGCTACTTAGCTTTACTCTATCGCTGGATGATGTGGTGATCTCGACCTTTGTGACCGGGCCAACCTTCGAAGTGCTACCGCTGCGCATCTACTCGATGGTACGTCTGGGGCTAAAGCCTGAAGTGAATGCATTGGCGACCCTATTGCTGGGCTTGTCGTTATGCCTGCTGGTGGTTTCCCAGTTGTTGATCAAGGAGAAAAAGTAACATGCAATTTCTGTCTTCCCGTATCGCTCCCCGTACTGCGCTAGTCACTGCTGTAGCAGCGGTAACGGCCTCCTTCATGACGCTGGGTAGTGCAAGCCAGGCTATCGCCGATGATAGTGACAAGGTGCTGTATGTCTATAACTGGACTGAGTACATGCCTGATGAGGTGATCGAGCGTTTCGAGGAAAAGACCGGCATTGATGTCATCTACTCGACCTTCGATTCCAATGAAGCGATGTATGCCAAGCTCAAGCTGCTGGACAGCAACAACAGTTATGATCTCATCTTCCCGTCGACCTATTACATCGACAAGATGGCACGAGAAGGGCTGCTTCAGAAGCTGGATATCAGCAAGCTGGGCAACTTCAAGGATCTCGATCCGAATCTGGTCGATCGTGAGTTCGACAAGGGCAATCAGTACAGCGTGCCTTATATGTGGGGCAGTGCCGGTATCGGCTATAACCCTGATTACGTCGAGACGGGTGAGCTGAGCAGCTGGAATGATCTGTGGAATGACAAGTATCGCGACAAGCTGTTGCTGTCCAATGACATGCGTGAAGTCTTCCACGTCGCACTGGCAAGTCTCGGCTTCAGTGGTAACACCACTAATCCTGACGAAATCAAGGCAGCTTACGAGAAGCTGACCCAGCTGATGCCGAATGTGCGTGCGTTCAATTCTGACGCTGCGCGGGTACCCTTCATGCAGGGTGAGGTCGATGCAGGATTGATCTGGAACGGTGAGGTCTATCAGGCCAATGAGGAAGGCGTGCCAGTGGATTATGTCTATCCCAAGGAAGGCATCATCCTGTGGATGGATACCATGGCCATCCCGTCCAATGCACGCCACGTAGAGGCGGCGTATCAATTCATGAACTACCTGATCAGCCCGGAAGTCAGCAAGGAAATCAGTGAGTATGTTGGCTATACCACGCCGAGTCTGGCAGCCAAGAAATTGATGGCTCCTGAAGTGCGGGACAATCCGGTCGTCTTCCCGACCCAGGCAGATCTTGAGCGTGGTGAGTTCCAGACTGATGTGGGAGATGCCTTGCCGATTTATCAGAAGTACTGGGAAAAGCTCAAGACCGGTCGTTAAGTATCAGTACGACAAAATACGGTCAATGACTTGAGTCTGACCAACGCCCCGAGGCATGCTTTGTTTCGGGGCGTTATTGTGTATGGACAATGACAAGTGGATAGCAGGGGGCGGCAGGAAAGTGCGCTTCCGGAGCGACTCCCGCACACCGAAGTCTATTGCCAGTAGCGACCCCTCATCCTGATCGATCGTGGAGGGTGCCATGTCTCGTTTTTCCCCGGTGATGATATCTGCGTCGCGCGAAGTGAGTGGTGCCGAGGTGGATGACCTATTTCGGCGTGAGATGCTCGATGTCACACCACTGACGCGCGGCATTGATCGAGCAGATGTTGCTGCTAGGTCTCAGGGGCCTAGCAATGCGCAGCTTGTGCGTCGTGAGGACGCTCAGAAATCGCTCGGTAATGAACTCGATGGACTGTCTGATAGCTATGTGGAGCATCTGTCACCCCACGACCCCATCGAGTATCGTCGTGATGGCATTCAGGTGGGGGTGTTGGAACGCCTCCGCCACGGCGGCTATCCACCAGAGGCGCAGCTGAACTTGATACGCCGGCCTTTGATCGAATGTCGGCGAGAAGTACAGCGCTTTGTCCGTGATGGATGGGAGAGCGAATTACGCTCGTTGCTAGTCATTCATGGCAGAGGGCGCGATAGCGAGTCTCACGCAGCCCTCATCCGCGCCTACCTGGTGCACTGGCTAGAGCAGATCCCTCAAGTGCAGGCATGGTGCAGTGCTACGCCGCGTCATGGTGGGTTGGGTGCCACGCTCATCATGTTGCGCAAGTCGCGTTCAGCGCGCGACACCAACCGTGAGCGTCACCAGAAACGTCGCGGTTAGTGATGACGACCAGTGAGGTCTTTCTATTCTTGAGGCCAGCGGAACAAAAACGCTCGTTACATGGCGCTCGTGGCGGGCGTTTTTGTGTCTTATTGGCTCATGCCGACTCATCAAGCGTGTACTGCGTGCGACTACTGAACGCTGTACCCACGACCGGCCAGACAGGCGCTTAATGCACGGCGGTAGATATCGGCATTGCCTGCGGTAACAGGTGGGGCTACCGAGTTAACCTCAGCGTCACTCTGCTGGTTGGCCCAGCGATGGCATTCATAGCGATCACGAGCGATCTGGTCTTCGTGTTGGCCTTTGGAGGGGTAGGCAATGACATCCACTGCCGGTGCTGACAACGTCGCGGGTGCCGGTGCCTGAACTGGAAGATATTGCTCCTGACTCGCGTCCCAAAGATAGTAGGTGCCGGCGGCCAGGAAGAAGAGAGTCGCACCGACCCAGATACCTCGCGCGTTGCCAGGTAGGCCATGCCCATGCCCCGGGCCTCCTGGTGCCCAGTGAGCTGCTCTGCCTGGTCCTCCATGTCTTATCACGATGCCTGGCCCCACAATACCGTGCTCGTAAAATCCGCCACGGCCTGGTTCCGCCATGGCTGGAGACATGGGGAGGGCGGCGACCAATGCCAAGGATATTCCTAGCGAGCGGATTGTGCTTTTTGTGGCCATGTTGACACCTCCTCTAAAACGCATGTCGTCATATTATGTTCTTTGGATAGAGTGGCAGTGTGTAAAAAGCAGGGAAAGAAACGTCATCTCAGGGATGAGAAGGGAGGGAGTGAAGGTTGCTGAAAAAGAAGATGCAAGGACATGGAAAGCAAGCGAGTCTACTGCGTTGGTTGTAGATACATAAGGTGGTACTATCCGCGCCAAAATTGATGGTTTCTTTGCTGCTAATACGATGTGCAGAGAATTCTTGCGCCTCGTCTTCCTGATAGTCTCACAAGGATATTTCCATGCGTTCTACCCCTGCTGCGGGTGGCGGCGACCCCGCCAATGCCCCGCTGCGTAGTGGCGTGTTTGCCAAGGTCAACCCGCCCGTCTTCTTTAGTGCCAATGCTATTATCCTGCTGCTGGTGATCTTTACGGCTTTTTTCTCGGAAATTGCCGTATCGATGTTTGAATCAGTCCAGCATTGGATTACTGAGACTGTCAGTTGGTTTTATATCCTGTGTGTGGCCATTGTGCTTGTTTCTGTCGTTTATGTCGGGTTCTCACGTCACGGTGAGATACGCTTGGGCCCAGATCATTCTCTACCTGATTACAAGAACGTGACCTGGTTCGCGATGCTGTTCTCGGCAGGCATGGGGATTGGCCTGATGTTCTTCGGTGTAGCCGAGCCCGTCATGCACTTCCTGAATCCGCCAACGGGAACTCCCGAACAGGTAGAGACTGCACGTGAAGCCATGAAGCTGACCTTCTTCCATTGGGGGCTGCATGCCTGGTCTATCTATGCCATCGTTGCGCTGATCCTGGCTTACTTCAGCTATCGCCATGAGCTGCCGCTGACCTTGCGTAGTGCGCTATATCCACTGATAGGTGACCGCATCTATGGCCCGATCGGGCATGCGGTCGACATCTTTGCAATCGTGGGTACTGTCTGTGGTGTTGCCACCACGCTGGGCTATGGTGTCGCGCAGGTCAATTCTGGGCTCTCGCATCTGACAGGACTGCCTAACAACGATATTACTCAGGTCGCGATTATTGTCATCATCACTGGTCTTGCGACCATTTCGGTGGTGACTGGGCTCGATAAGGGCATTCGCATCCTGTCCGAGTTGAATCTTGGGCTGGCGGTAGTGTTGATGTTGTTCGTGCTGCTGCTGGGCCCGACAGCATTCCTGCTCAAGGCATTTGTCCAGAATACCGGCTTCTATATGGCCGATATTGTTGGTAAGACCTTTGAGCTTTATGCCTATGAGCCAAATGACTGGATCGGTGGTTGGACGCTACTTTATTGGGGCTGGTGGATGTCCTGGTCGCCGTTCGTGGGGATGTTTATTGCACGTGTTTCTCGCGGGCGTACCATTCGTGAATTCGTGATCGGCGTATTGTTTGTTCCGGCAGGTTTCACTCTGCTATGGATGACTATCTTCGGTAACACTGCCATTTCGATGATTCTCGATCATGGCGTCACTGCACTAGTGGATACGGTTAACGACAACTACTCCTTGGCACTATTTACCTTCCTGGAGCAGTTGCCATTATCGTCCATTACCTCTGTGATCGCACTGGTGATGGTCATTGTATTCTTCGTCACTTCAGCAGATTCAGGCTCGATGGTCGTCGATATGCTGGCCTCGGGAGGGCGCGAAGATACGCCAACCTGGCAGCGAATTTACTGGGCCTTTGCGGTAGGTGTCCTGGCGATCGTGTTATTGCTGGCGGGTGGATTGGGCGCGCTACAGACCGCGACCATTGCGACAGCGTTACCTTTTGGCGTGATTCTACTGGCATCCATCTTTGGGCTGTTACGCCAGCTTAATCTTGAGTCGGTCAAGCGTCGTTCGCTGTCGGTGAATACCGCTGCGGCCACGCCGATGGGCGAGAAGGGCAACTGGCGCAAGCGCGCTCAACACCTGATGAGCTTCCCGACGCGTACGATGGTCCGCGGCTTTGTGCGTGGCACCGTCGCTGAGGGGATGCAGGAATTAGCTGAAGAGCTGCGCGGTCAGGGGCTTGAGGTTGAGGTGACGGTCAGTCGAGACCGTGTCTACTTCAAGGCGCGTCACGGCGAAGAATATGATTTCATCTATGGAGTGCGGATTCGTTCTCACCTGCGTCCGGACCTTGGGCTGGACCAGGAAGATGAAGGCGATGAAGAGGATTACTGTCGTGCCGAGGTATTTCTCAAGGAAGGTGGCCAGTCCTATGATCTGATGGGGTATAGCAGAGATCAGGTTATCAATGACTTGCTCGAGCAGTACGAGCGACACATGCATTATCTGCATCAGCTGCGTCTGAGCCACACGAACAGCTAAGGTCTGAGACTGGCTACCATCGCTGGTGATAAATCGCTCGCTATCACTAGCGGGTCAACATCATCAGGTTGTGAACGGTACGCCTCGCCAAAATAACATGCCCTGCAGAGTCTTCTGTGGGGCATGCTGCGTTTCATGGTGTGAGTTTTATCTTGTTTCCTATTGTGCACTCCAGAGTTGCGCCTGACACCAAGGTCGCAAGGCGGCATGAAACAGTCGTATGTTTCAATGTGATAACAAAGCTGCTGAATCAGCCAACGGCGTTTGATGCAGGTTTGAGGCTATGCTTGCGTCACATGTCTGTGAATCATGCCTCTTGTTCAAAACAATAAAGTGGCGGGCATCATCACTCGGATGAGGCCACGCGCTGATATAGGAGACTTGCCATGCATAACGCCAGCGACGCCTCATCTCCCGAAGACAACTCGACACAGGATGCGCGCATGGAGCCCGAGACCATGGATGGAAAGTCCTGCATACGTTCGCCGGACGAGATTGATTTCACAGGTCTTGATTCGCTGATGGACATGCTTGAGCGTGCCTGCCATGAGCATGCTGAGCGCTCGGCCTTTACCTGTATGGATCGTACCATGCGCTTTGCTGAGCTAGAGGCGACCAGCCGCCAGCTGGCGGACTGGTTCCAGCATGAGACAGACCTCAAGCCTGGTGATCGCGTTGCGATTCAGCTGCCCAATACGCTGATGTTCCCGGTGGTAGCCTTTGCTGTCATTCGTGCTGGGCTGGTGCTGGTCAATACCAACCCGCTGTATACCGAGCGTGAGATGGAGCATCAGTTCAATGACTCAGGTGCTCGTGCCCTCGTGGTACTGGCCAATATGGCCGATAAGGTCGAGCGCGTACGTGCCCGGACTCAACTGGAGTACGTGCTGGTCTGTGAATTAGGTGACATGCACCCACCGGTGAAGCGTCTGTTGATCAATACGGTGGTCAAGCACGTCAAGAAACTCGTGCCGAGCTATCATCTGCCGGATGCGATTCCGCTACGCAAGGCGATTGCCTCAGGCAAGGCTGAGCGCTGGGAGCGCCCGACGTTAGCGCTTGATGATGTTGCTGTGCTGCAATATACCGGCGGTACGACGGGGGTTGCCAAGGGGGCGATGCTGACGCATCGCAATCTGCTGGCCAACATGCTGCAAGGGCGCATGGCGCTAACTCAGGGGCTAGTGGCAGGGCAGGAAACGCTGGTTGCGCCGCTGCCGCTTTATCATATATACGCCTTTACCATTCATCTGGCCTGTATGTTGGGTGAGGGAAATCACTCGTTGTTGATTCCCAATCCACGCGATATCCCCGGCTTCGTAAAGACGCTCAAGAGTGCTGATTTCACGATGTTCGTCGGGCTCAATACGTTGTTTGTGGCACTTTGCAATAATCCTGGTTTTCAGGCGCTGGACTTCTCGAAGCTCAAGATCACCACCTCTGGTGGGGTCGCGCTGACGCGTAAGGCGGCAGAGGAGTGGAAGCGTGTGACGGGCAGTGATATTTCGGAAGGCTACGGCATGACAGAGACATCTCCTATCGTGTCGTTTAATCCACTGGATGCCATTCAGCTCGGTACCATCGGTCGGCCAATGCCTTCTACTGAGGTACGACTCTATGATGAGGAAGGTGGGTTGGTGCCCATGGGTGAGCCTGGTGAGCTATGCGTCAAGGGGCCGCAGGTGATGAAGGGCTACTGGCAGCGTGAGCAGGCTACGCAGGAGAGCTTTACTGACGATGGTTTCCTGCGCACCGGTGATATTGCAGTCTTCCAGGACGATGGCTATATGCGCATTGTCGATCGCAAGAAAGATATGATCATTGTCTCTGGCTTCAATGTGTACCCCAACGAAGTTGAGGATGTCATCGTGCGTCATCCTGAGGTGCTGGAGACAGCCGCCGTTTCCGTTGCCGATGAACGAAGTGGTGAGGCCATCAAGCTTTATGTGGTGCTCAAGGATGGCAGCCGTCTGGATGCCGAGACACTGCGCGATTGGTCACGCAAGGAACTGGCTAGCTACAAGGTACCGCGTCATGTCGTATTCATAGATGAGCTCCCCAAGACCAACGTCGGCAAGGTGCTGAGGCGTGAGTTGCGTGATTCTCCTCCCGAAGATGTTGAACATTAGACGACTTCTGGTGGATGACACCGGAGCCCTTGATACCGACTGGCCTGATATTTGACCATAAAAAATGCCCCGCTCATTGAGCGGGGCATTTTCATATCCAACCATCTTCATGACACAAGACGGTACCCGTGTAATTACTGCTTGTGCGGCGCGTTGTAGATTTCGAAGTCCAGCTCTTTCTCGGATTTACCGACCAACGTGGTGACCATTAGGTCGCCTGCCACGTTCACGGTCGTACGCGCCATATCGAGAATACGGTCGATACCTGCAATCACTGCGATGGCTTCCAGTGGTAGGCCGACCTGGCTCAGTACGATGGATAGCATAATGAGGCCAGCGCCCGGGACGCCTGCAGTACCAATCGATGCCAGCGTGCCAGTCAGCACGATCATACCGTAATCCATCATCGACAGTTCAATGCCGGTCAGCTGAGCGATGAAGAGTGCGACGACGCCCTGATAGATCGCGGTGCCATCCATGTTGATGGTCGCGCCGACGGGCAGCACGAAACCAGATACCCCTTCAGAGACGCCGAGATTTTTGCGTGCACAGCGGATCGAGATCGGCAAGGTGCCGGAACTGGAAGCAGAGGAAAATGCCACGACCAGAGCATCAAGGATGCCGCGTAGATAACGCACCGGATTGAGCTTGCCCAGCAATGCCAGCAGGCCGGAATACACCACCAGTACATGCAAGATGCTGGCAAGGTACGCAACGCCGATCACCTTGCTAGCGGCAGCAGTACATCCATGCCGTAATTGCCGGAGACATGCGCCATCAGGCCGAAGACGCCAAACGGAGCAAAGGCCATCACGAATTCAGTCAGCTTATACATGACTTCCGCAAAGCTATCGAAAACGCGCACGACAGGTTCGCCCTTGTCACCAATCATGATCAATGAAATGCCGATACCAATGGCAAAGACGATGATTTGCATGATGTTGCCATTGGCCAAGGCATCAATCGGATTGCGGGGGACGAGATCAACGAGGATCTGCACCAGGGAAGGGGCTTCCTTGGCATCCATGCCTTTCTCAAAGCTGAAGTCCACACCAGCACCCGGCTGGAAGATGCTCGATGCGAGCATGCCAATAGTGATGGCAAAGGCCGTGGTCAGCAGATACAACGCGATGGTCTTACCGCCGATACGGCCCATCTTCTGCGGGTCGCGCATTGACGTGATACCCACGACCAATGTGCTAAATACCAGCGGTACGATAAGCATTTTGATGGCATTGATGAAGATGTCGCCCAGCGGCTTGAAGGCGCTAGCATCCTTGCCCATCAAAGCACCGGCCAGAATACCGAGCGCGAGACCACCAAGGATTTTCTGCCACAACGGCAGGCGACGCCACAGATTAGGGCGGGAAGAGTCACTCATGGGACTGTCCTTACTCGAGGAGGCGATGTCAGTCGCTATTGCACACAGGATGACCCGAGCGCTTTTGGATATGAAATGCCCAAAAGCTTGAGGCACTGATTTGGTGCGGGAAGGTTACCAGTCCACTCACTGACGCCATCTGCACCTTTAGTCTTAAATTTTGCTTGTTTAACGCAAATTCTGATGATCATGCCAATGTTGCATGCCCCCATGCCGCAAAAGGTTCAACCAAAGATGTAGTAAGTCAGCAGGACTATTCACTGCATTTGGGTGTCTTTTACGTTAACGTCAACTGCTAACCCTGTCGTGACAACTTCAACTACGCTGACAGATGACAGATGCCTATTCGGATCTGTTGGCATGATGTTGCTACCGCCAGACCATCTGCCTGCCCGTCCTCACAAGGGGCTGGCAGGACCCTCAAGCACCTGATCGGTAAAGGGGATGATGAGCATGTCCGATACAAGAACAACAGGATCCGAGACAAGTGGATCAAAGACACGCACTCCTGACTCGGCGACGCGTTCAGTGGACGAGTTGACTGCGACTCCCACTGCCCAGCAGCTGTCACCTGACAGCGCCGATGTACTGCATCGTGTTGCCTTCATGACCGGAGATGAGCTGACCATTCCCATCTTCAAGCGTCTGCGTCAGGACGGCACTCTCTATCGTGAGGGAGATGAAGTCAGTCTTGAACGCGACAAGGCGCTCAAGATCTATCACACCATGTTGTTCACCCGTGTGTTGGACGAGCGCATGCTGGCGGCCCAAAGACAGGGGCGCTTGAGCTTCTATATGCAGTGCACCGGTGAAGAGGCCACTGTCATTGGTAGCGCTGCGGCGTTGGAAGACGATGACATGATCATGGCGCAATATCGTGAGCAGGGCGCGCTGGCGTGGCGTGGTTTCAGCTGTGACGAGTTCATGAATCAGATGTTTGGTAATGAGCTCGATTATGGCAAGGGCCGTCAGATGCCGATCCATTACGGCTCACGTGACCTGCATTACATGACGATTTCCTCGCCCTTGGCAACGCAGATTCCCCAGGCAACCGGCTACGCCTATGGCCAGAAGCTGGCCGGTAAAGGCCGTTGCACAATTACCATCTTCGGTGAAGGCGCTGCCTCTGAGGGTGACTTCCATGCCGCGCTCAACATGGCATCCGTGCATCGAGTGCCGTGTATCTTCCTGTGTCGCAATAACGGCTATGCCATCTCAACACCGTCTAGCGAACAGTTCGCGGCTGACGGTATTGCTCCGCGTGCGTTCGGGTATCACATGCAATGCATTCGCGTAGATGGTAATGACTTGATTGCCGTTTATGAGGCCACGTGCGCTGCGCGCAAGATCGCAGTTGAGACTAACCAACCGGTGCTGATTGAAGCTATGACGTATCGTCTGGCCGCACACTCGTCTTCTGATGACCCCTCTGGTTACCGTAGCAAGGAAGAGGAAGCTATCTGGCGTGACAAGGACCCCATTCTGCGCATGCGACACTGGCTTGAGGCTCAAGGCTGGTGGAGTGAAAAAGAGGAAAAGGCAGCCGGTGATCAACTGCGTCGCGAGGTACTGGAGTCGATGAAGCGTGCCGAGAAACTGGCGCCACCACCGTTGGACTCCTTGATCTCAGATGTCTATGACATGCCGCCGCCGTTACTTGAGCAACAGCTGAAAGATCTCAAGCAACACATACGCAAATATCCTCATGCCTATCCCAAGGGCGCCAGTAGCATGGGATTTAGTGCTCAGGAGATTGAACAGAGTCGCAAGACGCATGAGCAGTTGCAGCAAGGAGGCGAGCAGTCATGAGCGAACAACAGGCGATGTCATCTGCTAATGCAGAGCAGGCCGCTGGGGCTGCGAGAGAAGGGAATACTTCGCCCGTCAGCGGGACTGGCAGCAAGAAGATGAACATGTTGCAGGCGATAAATGATGCGCTTGATATCGCGATGGACGCCAACCCACAGGTAGTCCTGTTTGGTGAGGATGTTGGTGTCTTCGGCGGCGTCTTTCGCGCCACCAGTCACCTGCAAGACAAATATGGCCGTGATCGCTGCTTCAATACCCCGCTGACTGAACAGGGCATCATTGGCTTTGCCAATGGCTTGGCAGCACAGGGGTCAACGCCAGTCGCTGAAATCCAGTTTGCCGATTACATCTTCCCTGCCTTTGACCAGATCGTGAATGAGGCGGCCAAGTTCCGTTATCGTTCTGGGGATCTGTTCAATGTTGGCGGGTTGACCATCCGTACTCCCTACGGCGGCGGTATCGCGGGTGGGCTCTATCACTCCCAGTCACCGGAAGCCTATTTTGCACATACTCCCGGGCTCAAGGTCGTGATTCCGCGCAACCCGCACCAGGCCAAGGGGCTGCTACTGGCCTCGATTCGTGATCCAAATCCAGTGCTGTTCATGGAGCCAAAGCGCCTCTATCGCGCCTCGGTCGGTGAAGTGCCGGAGGGTGACTATGAGCTACCACTGGGTGTGGCGGAGGTCATTAGCGAAGGGCGCGATATCACCTTGCTAGGCTGGGGCGCGCAGATGGAAGTCATAGAAAAGGCCGCCGTCATGGCTGAGCGTGATGGTATCGACTGCGAGGTCATTGATCTGCGCAGTATCTTGCCTTGGGACATCGAAACCATATGTAAGTCCGTGCTCAAGACCGGTCGACTGGTAGTCAGTCATGAAGCGCCATTGACAGGTGGTTTTGCCAGCGAAATTGCGGCCACAGTCCAAGAACGCTGCTTCCTGTATCTGGAAGCTCCGATACGTCGCGTCACTGGCCTCGATACACCGTTTCCGCTAGTGCTCGAGAAGGAGCACCTACCGGACGAGCTTAAGATTTACGAGGCCATCAAGCAAAGCTTGAGCTACTGACAGTCTGTTCATCCAATCTGTTGAGCAATGCTCATGCTTGAGTGACAGCTTATGTTTTCGTGAAAAGTACCAGGGAGTGACGTGCGCCATGAATGATTTCATCCTGCCCGATATCGGCGAAGGCATTGTCGAGTGCGAGCTGGTCAAGTGGTTAATCAAGGAAGGTGATCGGATCGAGGAAGACCAGCCGGTCGCTGAAGTCATGACAGACAAGGCACTAGTGGAAATTCCGGCGCCGCATGCCGGTATCGTGGTCCGCCTTTACTGTCAGGAAGGTGAGATTGCGCGTGTTCATTCACCGCTGTTTGCGGTGGATGATGGTGTTGGGGAAAGTGACGAGACACACCAGAGTGAAGCTGACGTGAGTGCCGATCACGAGAGTGCCGATCACGAGAGTGATACTGCTGTAATGGCTGGGCAGCGACAGACTCAAGCGCCCGAAGCTGCCATTTCATCGACGGCTCAATCCCAGATTCATACGTCTATTGTTGAGCGTCGCTCGCGAGACTTTATTTTGCCGGATATCGGTGAAGGCATTGTCGAGTGTGAGGTGGTGACCTGGCACGTCGCGGAAGGCGATACGGTAGAAGAAGATCAGACGATCGTCGACGTGATGACCGACAAGGCACTGGTGGAAATCACCGCCTCCGAGTCCGGCCGCATTGTACGCTTCCATTATGCTCAGGGAGAAAATGCCCGAGTGCATACGCCGCTCTATGCATATGTACCAGATGACATCTCCGAGGCAGAGGAACTCGGAGAATGTGATGATGGTGCCGCCGAGGCGGTGTCTCATTCAAGCCGTGCTCCGCAAGATAGTGAACGTCAGCCCGGCAACTCAGGCGCGACACCCGTGACCTCTCATCAGGCTCGGATTCCTGCCACGCCTGCTGTTCGTCGTCTGCTGCGTGAGCATGCTCTAGATATCACTGTCATCGCGGGCTCCGGTCGCAAGGGGCGTGTACTGAAAGAGGATGTACTGGCTTATCTGGCTCGAGCAGAGGAGAGCGCTGGAGACGCAAGCGTATCCTTCCCCCAAGCGTCAGTAGGCAACCAGCGTGATGATTCGCCACCTGACCATGAGAAACGCGATGACATCAGACAGACGGCTCCCGTACGTCTTGAGGCTCGGCGTGTTCCTCTCAAGGGTGTGGCGGCCGTGATGGCCCGACGAATGGTGCAGTCCAGCACCCAGATTCCGCATTTCCATTATGGTGATGAGCTGGATGTCACGGACCTGCTGCTGCTGAGGGCACGCCTAAAACCACGTGCGGAACAAGAGGGCGTTCGTCTGACGCTCATGCCATTCATCATGAAGGCGATGGCATTGGCTGTGATCGCAGAGCCTGTGCTCAATGCACGACTCAGTGAGGATGGTGAGTCCATCCATTATCAGGATTCCTGCAATATCGGCATGGCTGTCGATGGCGCCGCGGGACTGATGGTGCCTAACGTCAAGGGAGTCGAGCGGTTGAGCATTCTCGACATTGCGCGTGAGGTAGGACGATTGACTGAATCAGCGCGTAGCGGACGAGTGGCCCAGGCAGACTTGAAGGGCGGTACGCTATCGATTTCCAATATCGGCGCATTGGGCGGTACCTATGCGGCGCCGATCATCAATCAACCTGAAGTGGCGATTGTTGCGCTGGGACGCACGCAGCGTTTACCACGCTTTGATGCCGAGGGGCAGGTATGTGCCCGTGACATCATGACCATCACCTGGGCGGGTGATCACCGCATTATTGATGGCGGTACCATCGCGCGCTTCAGTAACCTGTGGAAGCATTATCTTGAGCATCCTGATGAGATGTTGCTGTCATTGGCGTAATGATTGATGCAGACATCCCGTTATCGACGGCTGGATAGCCACCCTCTGATCCGCGAGTTGACCGTATGAGCGATGCCCGCGCCCACGAGCGGCTGCAGCAGTTTTACATCCCAGAAGAGCAGTCCATCTATCTGCTCTCGCATCATGATGCCAAGAAACTGAAAGACTGGGTGGCACTATGTGTTGCCCAGTTGGAAGGGCTTGGCTACAGAGATATCCACCTGGTTGGCAAAGGCGCCTATGGCTTCGTGTTTGCCGGTTGGCGTGGACAGGGTGGCAGGGATGATGAAGGTGTCCGTGAGGAGCACGTCTTCAAGTTCACGCGGGTAACATTGCCACAAGCGTTACAGGACCGCCTCGAGGAAGAGGCTTATATGCTGGATCAGGTCGCGCATCCGCGTATTCCACGCCTGATCAGTTATCAGAGAGTACGTCGCCAGTCGATTCTGGTGATGGAACGCGCGCCGGGGATCAATCTGGAAGAATACTCGCTGCGTCATGGCCGAATGTCACCAAGATTGGTGGTCAAGATTGCCAGTCAGCTAGCGGATATTCTCAAATCACTGCGCGGGACTGGCCCAGGAAGTCGCTCTGGCGTTGGCGCGGCGTCGAGTACGCCTCACAACAGTCGTCCTGTGGTACACGGTGATATCAAACCTTCCAACCTGGTATTTGATGCTGAGCAAGAGCAGGTCGCGCTGATTGACTGGGGAAGTTCAGTGTTCGCTCAGCTGGATGAGCGGTTGCAGTTTGTCACGACAAACGTCATGCAGCTGATGTCGGACAACCTACAGCAGACCAATGCGCGGTTAGGTGATGTCTACTTCATCGGCGAGGAGCAGCTAGGAGGCGCACTCTCCTCGCCGCGCTTCGATGAACAGGGTGTCGCAGCTACGCTCTATGCACTCGCATCCGGACAGTCATGTCGATTTGGCGTACAGGCTATACCAGCTGTCTCACTTGGGTTGCCGAGAGAGTTTGCACGTCTGTTGGATAGCTTGCTGTCAGATATCCCCGCGCAACGAATGCAGGCTGGGGACTATTTTTTGCGTGAGATGCCCAGGCTGGCCCGGCTTGTCATGCCAGAGCTCGGTTTACCCTCATCGCAACCTTTGCTACCGGTCTGGGTGCGCCCCGCAGTGCGTGACATTGATACGGTTGTCTACACCTCTCGCAAGTCGTTTTTGCGGGAGGCTTTTGAACCGGCAGGTTATCAGGGCAATAATGTGCTCGATGAGGTTAATGATGTGCAACTAGATCGTTATTACAAGAATTTCATGCAGGGCATGGGAGAAACGGAAAAAGCCTTTCTTGCCGCGGTCAGCCGACTGGGAAAGTATCCCATCGTTGGTGGATTGGCGATTCGCTGGGAGCCACAGGGCATTTATATCGACACGGCCCTGCATCTTCATGACCCCACATTGAAGGCTGCCTTTGTCGTCGCGATCAATAACATGGTGGCATTGGCACGCGCTATTTATCGGCAAGGTGTGTTCAAGGCGTGCCTCTTCAATGCCCGCGACACGCTGCATCTTGAACGTGAAGATCCTGATACCGCTTTTGTCTTCTCCCAGTATTCGGTTGGTAATGCGATGCCGAGATTGCCCTACGAAGTCAGTGCCGTACCAGAACTTGAGGACGAGTCACGCATTCATTCGTACTTCGAGGATGGGCCAGATCCTGAAGAGCTATTGGCATTGCCTGGCGAGATAATGAGCGCGCTGGCGGAGCTCAATCAGATTCACCACACTGGCATGCTCATTTTTGAGGCCTTGCCACATCACCTCAAGATTCACAGTTATTATCGACTGCTGGATCCAGCACGCGAGGCCGATTTCGCCCGCCTACTGGCAGCGATACTGGACGCAGTGCCGCTGATTTCGGGGCTTGGTATATCAGGCTTCATGAAAATGCCTTACAAGAACACTAAACATTTTCATCACGTTGAGTCGCAGCCAGAGGATTTCTATCCACGTGATCCACGTGAGATGGCACAGTAGTCGGATGAGGTCATGCTTAGAAATAAGAGGGAGGAGGATGTCAGAGAATTATTGATGCAATAAATAATACTGTGCATGACTTCTCGTTAGGGATGTAAAGGTTATCTGGTAGGTAGGTCGATATTAATATAGCATCGCAGCTGTCGATATCGTTCGACACATTTACATCTATACCTATAAAACAGGGAACGTCTATGACTTTTTTCAATCGTGTATCACTAGCGATCTTGCTAGGAGGCCTTCTCGCTGGCTGTAGTGCCAATACGACGATCAGTAGTCCATCCGAAACCGCGAAAATTAATCTCAAGGATGTCAGTCGTAACCAGTCCACGGTGCAGCAAGAATTGCCGACCACTAGTTTTGGTAATTATGAATTTGAAGTGATGGATGAGCAGAAGGCACCGATGTACGGCATTCTACCGCTGAAGTTCAACGGTGGTTATCTGGCACTCGACATCCTCTTGTTTGCACCGGGAGCGTTCTTTAACTTGCGTGAAGTTTATCCCTATTATGAGATTGACCACGATCAGGGCGTGGTACGTTATCGAAGCGAAAAGGGTGGCGAGTGGACCACCTATACGCCTACGCAGGAAGAAGCTGAACGGGCACGTAAATACTTCGCTGCACAGAAAAGTGCCAGTCAGTAGTCGTTTCTCGGTAGTGTGAGGATTGGTATCAAAAAAACGCCGCATCAGCAGTGAGCTGATGCGGCGTTTTTGTGTGTGCGACTTAACATGGAGATAAGTCGTCGAAAGACATTAGTCTTTCATCTGACGAGGGCGTGTCATGGCCTGCGGTGAGAGAAGCGCCTCGAGTCGTGCGTCATCAAGCAGACCTTCTTCCCGTACCAGTTCTAGTACACTACGGCCGCTGACAAGAGCTTCCTTGGCGATACGCGTCGCATTGTCATAGCCAATATACGGATTGAGTGCGGTGATCAAGCCGATAGAGTTATTGACCAATTCGGCGCAGCGATCGCGATTTGCAGTGATACCAATGACACAGCGGTTCCTGAGCATTGTCATGGCGCGACTTAGCTGTCGGATAGAATCGAATAGCTTATAGGCGATCAGTGGTTCCATCACGTTGAGCTGTAGCTGACCCGCTTCTGCCGCCATGGTCAGTGCGGTATCGTTGCCGATAACGTCGAAGGCGACCTGGTTGACGGCTTCTGGAATCACCGGGTTGACCTTGCCTGGCATGATCGAACTGCCCGGCTGTTGCGGAGGTAGATTGATTTCGTTAAAGCCGGTACGCGGGCCGGAAGACAGTAAACGCAGGTCGTTACAGATCTTGGACAGTTTGACCGCCAGGCGCTTGAGCATGCCGTGGAACAGTACAAAGGCTCCCATGTCGCTGGTAGCCTCTACCAGATCAGATGCTGGGCGGAAGTCGATACTGGAACGGCGTGCGAGCGCTTCGATGGCCAGTGCGCTGTAGCGTGGATCAGCGTTAATTCCGGTACCAATGGCGGTACCGCCTAGATTCACCTCTTTCAATAGCTCATTCAGGTTGGCGATACGCTCGACATCTTCGCGTAGAGTGTTGGCAAAGGCACGGAACTCCTGACCCAGGGTCATCGGCACTGCATCCTGCAGCTGAGTGCGGCCCATCTTGACCACATCGTCAAACTCCAGTGCCTTGGTGGCAAAGGCGTTGGCCAGCTCGCTCAGGGCATCGACCAGCATCGAATGACTGCGCAGCAGTCCCACGCGAACAGCGGTGGGGTAGGCATCGTTAGTGGACTGCGCCATATTGACGTGATTGTTGGGATGCAGTTGCTGGTAGTCTCCTTTTTCCAGGCCAAGGTACTCCAGGCCAAGATTGGCGATTACCTCATTGGCATTCATGTTGGTAGAGGTGCCGGCCCCTCCCTGGATCATATCAACCACAAACTGGTTATGATGATCGCCGTTCATCAGGCGAGCACAAGCATGCTGAATAGCATCGTGTTCGCGTGTCTCAAGATAGCCAAGTGCATGATTGGCTTCGGCGGCGGCAGCTTTCACCAGTGCCAAGCCCTCGACCAGTCGTGGGAAGTGTGACAGGGGCACGCCTGATAAATGAAAGTTATTGAGTGCGCGTTGCGTCTGGATGCCGTAATAGGCATCAGATGGCACAGGTTCACGCCCGAGCAGATCCTTTTCGAGACGGAAGCCGTTGGCCAGTGCCTCGCGCTCGGCATAGTTCAGGTCTGTGAGCGATGATGAAGTCGTGCTGGCATTGGAGACTGGGGTGGCTTCCGGAAGACTGTTCACTTGGGCGGAACTCCTGGCTGAAGTACACTGTTGCGCTTGAATGGCGGTTGAGGTGGTCAAGGGTAACCAGCCCAGCACCACGCCGACCAATGCCATTCACTGCTGCCGTATACGCGAAACGCATAAGACGAAGGTGGTATCACGGGAAGTACCGTCAACCACCAGTCATGAGACCCTGCATGCTCGGCCTGTGAAATCTTATCCGGCATGTTCGAAATAGATGGGAGTTTGGGTGAATCTGGAATCAAAATGGCTGGAAGACTTCGTCGCGCTGTCCAATACGCGCAGCTTCTCTGCCTCGGCGCGTCAGCGTCATGTCACCCAACCTGCATTTAGTCGCCGAATTCGGGCACTTGAACAGGCCGTAGGTACCACTCTGGTGGATCGCTCTACCACGCCCGTCAGCCTGACACCGGAGGGGCAGCTATTTCTGGTGACGGCGCGCAACCTCACAGAGCAGCTTTCGGAGTGTCTCGCGCATCTGCGAGGCCTGAGCATGGCCAATGAGACACTGGACATTGCAGCAGCGCATTCGTTGGCTTTAGCGTTCTTCCCAAAGTGGATATCTCGACTTCAGCAGGGTCTAGGCGAGTTGCCGACGAGGCTCTCGGCGATGAATGTGGGGGATGCCATTCACGCGTTGCGCGAGGGCAATTGCGATCTGATGCTGGCCTATTACGATCCCTATGCCAGCATGCAGCTCGACGCGGAGGTCTTCCCGTCTTTCTCGGTGGCGAAAGTCAACATGCTGCCGGTCTGTGCTCCTCTTGAGAATGGCGCCCCGCGCTTTCCACTGACGGGGCAGGACGACACCAGCCAAGACGTGATTCCACTGCTGTCTTACACCCAAGGGGCATTTCTGGGTCGCAGCGTGAAGATGTTGCTCAAGAACGATCCGTTACGTTTGCGGTTACGTACCGTCTTTGAGATGGCGATGGCAGAAGGACTGAAGGGCATGGCGCTGCAAGGTGTTGGAATGGCCTGGATTCCGGACTTCTGTATTCGTGATGAGCTCTCGAGTGGCAAGCTGGTGCGTGCTGGCAATGAAGCATGGGATATCCCGCTGGAGATTCGCCTTTATCGCTGCTCATTGGTCCACAAGCCCGGTATTGACAAGCTTTGGAAGCAGCTGATGAATCTGCCGCGTGACTTTCTGGAAGCTTGATGATGTAGATCTCGCCGGTATGGGGCATCATGCACCAATAGAAATGGTAGGCCATTGGCCTACCATTTCTATTGGTGCCGCATAAGGTGTAGAGCCGTCATGCAAGGTGTCGCGGTGTAAGGCTTGAAGTCAAAATCCTGTCTGGCCAGCATGTAGCCCGAGAAAGTTCTGAATGATAAAGAAATGGTCTTCGAACAGAGTATCTGGCTCTAGATCTGCTAGCGCGACCCAACGGGCTTGCTCCTCGCTTTCTTTACCCCCACTGCGCAGTCTCGGCAGTTGCTGCTCTGGTCTTAGTGCGAAATAGAAGGCTTCTGCCAGCGTTCTTCCTCGCCAGCTGCGATGCGGTGCATCAAACATGCGCTGGCCACGCAGAGAACCCCGCAAGACAGGCTCTGGCACCTTTAGGCGCACTCGCTCTTTCAGCTCACGTAGGCAGGCATCCAACAGGCGTTCTTGCGGCTGAACAAAACCGCCGGGGAGGGCATAAAGCCCCTTGCCAGGGGCGGCACGGCGAGTCGTGAGCAAGACATGCCCTGACTGTACGACGACAGCGTTGACCGTAATGAATAATGGCGGGTAGGGCGCATCGCTCCAAGCGGTCCTGTACTGCTCCAACAAGCGTCGTTCTTCGACCAGTCCTTGCCATGCCGTCTCGTTTAGAAAACCGTGCAAGTGTTCAGCAACTGAGGCTGGCAGCAGCTCACAGCCTTCGTTGTTCAGCCAGTCTTCGGCGCGTGCGCGTTCGGTAAAGATGACTTCACGAATACGGCTGGCCACCATGCCTTCGCGCAGTGGTACGGCGACGGATTCCCACTGAGGAAACAGGCTGAGGTAATAGCTTGATTGCGTACTGCTGTCGTGCCGATTAGCGCCTATCAGCGCAATGCGCGGCATTCGATTGGCTTGAGGGCGGGCAATGTCACGCACCTTGCGCTGTACATCGCGCACCCAGACATCGTCGTTGTAGAGCGCATCCAGCAGCGGGACGATTTCAAGGCGCGTATTGGCAGAATCGCTGAAACAGCTCCGGATCATACGGGTACGTTCATCGAAGGTAAAAGGATTGCGCAATGAACGCGCTTGCCAGGCCGAACCCACCAGAACGATCACCTGCCGAGCGATACGTAGTGCCTCCTCCATGACGGCGACATGTCCGTAGTGAACAGGTTGGAAACGTCCAATGAAGACAAGACAATCATACTGATAGTTCTTGGATCTGGGGTGATCCTCCGTACTGACCGATGACTGGTGATGTGTTGCAGGCAGAATGGAGGACGATGGCATATGAGGCTCCGTAACCGTGCAGGGAATAAAATCGGCCTCGCGTAGAGTCGCAGGTTATCACTAGCGTATCAGATTATCTGCATGCGACGAACGACATTGAATCCTGCTGACGAGTCACTATCTCGATTCGTTATTTATAGCGTTATCTTGCAGCGGAAAGATACTCAATCTATTAGAGTGCTTAAGTCATCGTGATTATGCGAAAGCTGCAACATTAGGGATGTGCGAGGGGGCAATGAGAAAGAGTGATTCATCAATGCACGAAGGGCCCCCGAGCAAGCCATTCAAGCACTTGCTCGGGGAGTGCGACCGTCATATCAATAAACGGCGATCATCATGGTAGCGATCAAGCCGTTTTTGCGGTGAGAACGTCAGTGATCCATTCGACCACCTTGTCGCCCTGTGCATTGACGCAGACATCGACGAGTGGAGTCTGAGACCACTGATTGCCCAGGAATTCGCGTCCTTCGGGGGCGAACAGGGTCTGGCCTTCTGCCAAGCCTTCAACTTCGACATTTAGATGGCCACGTTCGACAGTGAACATCTCCGGCTTCATCAGCCAGGCCAAGGCGCAGCTATCGTGTGGGCAGCAGCCGTCGATGCCACGCGCTTCCTTATAGAAGGCCTTGTAGAACTGATAGCTGCCAGAGAGCACTTCACCCAGCGCGCCTTGTGCGACACGAATGCGCTCGACATGTGCCGGCGTGAGTATGCAGCGATGAGTGGCGTCGAGACCGACCATGGTCAGCGGCCAGCCAGCGGTCAGCACTTTCTTGGCAGCATGGGGGTCGTTGAAGATGTTGGCTTCGGCGACAGGAGAAACATTGCCACCTTCACGGATGGAGCCCCCCATGACGATGACCTGTTTGACCTTGCTGATGATACTTGGGTCTAGTTGCAGAGCAGTCGCCAGGTTGCCGAGCGGACCGACAGCAACGAGCGTGATTTCACCGGGACGTGCATTGACCTGTTCAACAATGAACTGCGGTGCACTGATGGCAAGCGCCTTGCCCTTGGGTGTCGGGATATCCATGTTGCCCAAGCCGTTGGCACCATGGATGTGTGCGGGTGCCGGGAACTTATCCTTGACCAGCGGCTGAGAGGCACCCTGTGCAACAGGAATACTCTGACCTGCCAACTCGCCCAACAGCAGAGCGTTTGAGGTGGCTGTTTCGATGGTGACATTACCGAAGGTCGTCGTCATGCCGAGGAATTCAATATCTGGATGTGCCAGACAGATAGCAATGGCTTGCGCGTCATCAACGCCCGGATCGGTATCGAAGATAATAGGAGTGTTCATGATGTCCTCTTTAAATTGGATCTGCACATCTTGGCAGTACGTCTGGCAGCGGTACCTCCCCGCTGCAGATGAATTGCAACGAAAAGATGCGAAACGAGTCAGTGGCACTTGGCTCGCAGGGCGTTGTCTAGTTGCTCAGGTTTTCAATTGCCCAGGCGGTCAATGAGTTAGCATATCCAGTGCCGGCCATTCGGCCAGCGCATCAGCAACATCACTGGCGACAGGAATGCTGGGTGCAGCACCTTCTCTGCTGACACATAAGGCAGAGGCGGTACTGGCACGGCGCAGACTATCCTCGATGCTCAATCCTTCAATCTGACTGGCGAGATAATAGCCAATAAACGTGTCGCCAGCCGCCGTGGTATCGACGGCTTTCACGCGATGTGCGGGAAGTTGAATGCGCAGTTCGCCTAGCTGATAGCAGACGCCTTCACTGCCAAGTGTCATCACGACCTCGGTATTAGGGAGTCGTGAATGCAGAGCGTTGAGCAGGGTGTCGACCGGCGCGCTTTCTTCAAGTTCGACCAGTTGAGCCGCTTCGCCGCGATTGAGGAAGAGAACCTGGCAGTGCTCTAACGGTAAACGCAGTACCTCTGCGCCCATCGGGGCCGGATTGAAAGCGATTTTCATCTGTTTGGCATGTGCTAATTCAATGACCGTGCCAAGCGCGTTGCATTCATTTTGCAGTAGCAGCCAATCGCCTTGCGCCACACTTGAGAACAGCGTGTTCAAGTGCTCATCGATAAAGCCGTGATTGGCGCCCGGATGCAGGATGATGCTGTTCTCGGCGTGGTCATCAACCTGAATGATGGCATGGCCACTTGCATTGGCACTGAGCTCTATCTGTGAGGTGATGACTCCTGCGCTTTCCAATGACTCAAGAGCCCAGCGATCGCTGTTGCCGAGACGGCCCCAGTGAGTGACGCCTCCTCCGGCCCGTGCGAGCGCAAGGGATTGGTTGGCACCCTTGCCGCCCAGTACCTGACGGTAGGAGAGGCTCGCTAGGGTTTCACCGGGCCGCACAAGGTGGGATACCCGATAGACGTGATCAATATTGATAGAACCGTAGTTGTAAAGCATGCAGCCTCCTTGGGGTCGAGCATCCTAGCAAAGCCTTGGCCGCCTGTCCCCAGTCCTGTTACCAATGTCTGACCTGTTGGTCATGTTTGAGCGTTGAAGTCAGTAGACTCTCAGAACGCAAGGGAAAGCGCATACTCTTTCTATCGCAGCAGGACTCAGGATATTGGCCCATGCAGGCACCGACACGTTCCACTATTACAATCAAGAAGTGGGTTTGGCGTGCGCTCTTTACCAGTACCATGATCCCGTTATTTCTGGTAGAGATGGCGCTGGTCGGGGTGTATTTTCTGTCGAATGATGAAATTCGCGATGCCAACCTCAGCTATCTACAGGCGCAGTCCAGTAGCGAACTCAATCTGGCGGTATTACGAGAGGCCGGATCGCTTGATCGTCAGTTGGAGCATGTTCAGAATCTATCCAGCAGCATGGCCTCACAGGCAAGCGATATTGCAGTCGATATGGATGTTGTCATCGCGCCTGCTGAGTTGGCACGTCACGCCGCACGCGCCAATGGGGTATGGGCGACACAAGGCAATAATGGTAACCAGGCCAGCGGTTATTATCCGCGCTTGCCACAGTCAACTCAGGATATTCCGCTGGCACTAAGAATGACGGGCATTGATCCCATCATGCGCAATATCGTGTCCTCGCATTCTTCAGTCGTGCAGACGTTCACGACCTTGGCCGATTGTTATGTGCGGATCTATCCCTATGTGAACCTGGCCGAACTCGTGCCGCCCAATCACGATTGTCGCAATTTCTCTTTTTTCTATCGTGCTGCACCTGATGAGAATGCTGCCCGCAGGACCATCTGGACTGATGTCTATGAAGATCCGGCCGGGAATGGCTGGATGACATCGGCCGTGACCCCCTTTTATGTCGATGATCACTTCCTCGGTGTCGCGGGTGTCGACATGACGTTGGATGTCATCGTCAATCAGATACTCGCGATGGAATTGCCCTGGAGCGGCTTCGCCATGCTGTTTGATCAACATGGGCGTTCATTGGCAGTGCCTCAGCGAGGCGAAAGCCTGCTGTCGTTGATGCCAATTGAACGGCCCGATGTTCAAGGGGTACTGGAAGAGGATGTTATTCGTCCCGCGCAGCTGGAGTTGGAGCAGCATGTCGTCTTCGCGAATCTTGCGACGGAAATTCTGACACAGCGGCGTGGCTCAAGCAGTGTCCTGGTGGAAGGCGCGCCCTATAAAGTGGCGTGGGAACATTTGGAGAGCAATAACTGGATCATGCTTAGCATGGTGGCAGAAGATGCCGTGTTTTCGCGTACTGCCGAAATTGGGCGTAACTTCCAGTTGGTTGGTATGGCATTGGTCGGTGGACTGATCCTGTTCTATTTTAGTTTTTTTATTCTGATGAGTTGGCGTACTCACCACATCAGCCGTCGGCTCTCAGTGCCGCTGGCAGAGTTGTGTGATCGCCTACATCGCATCGGCCTAGGGGCAGAGGTCGAGTCAGCGGGTGCCAGTGGCCTTGTCGAGCTCGATGAAGCCAATAGCACTGCGGAAGAGATGTATCGGCGCTTGCGACACACGCAAAAGGAATTGCAGGCTAGTGAAAGACGTTTGCTGGATTCCTTGGAAGCCAGTGGCGACAGCCTGTGGGAGATGGATATTCCCGAGCGCATCATTCGTATCCATCCGAATCTCTGGAAGATGTTGGGTGCCAGTGGTCATGAACCTTTGGTCATGCGTGAGATCGATTTTGATCGTTTGATACACCCTGAAGATCTTGAAGGGGTGCATATGCTGCGTTATAAGGTTTTCACTACTTTTGGCGAAAGTTTTGAATGTCAGTATCGAATGCGCGCCCCGAGAGAGGAAGATCTGCAGCATATTGAAGATATGGGGGTGGCTAATAGCGCCTCGATCAGTGATGAGGCAGACAACGTCGAAGTCGCATTGCCCGCAGAAGAGCCAGCACTTTCGTTCGAGGAAGAAGTCGAAGAGGATCAGACGTGCTGGGTACTGCTTAGCTCTCGAGGGCGCGTAGTATCATGGGATGCCGAGAGGCGCCCGCTCAAGGCGGCAGGCATGCATATTCTTATTGATCAGAGTGTTCGGCTACGGCCGGTGTCCTCGTAGAGATGTGCTAGACGTAATATCAGAACAGTGCACTTTCCGACATGGCCCAGTATTTGGGTGGGGCACGACTCAACACATGTGAATGTGAGTCGTGCTTGCTGTCGACGTTCCAACAACTATCCTTCTGGCCGGCCTTACTCTCTATGCGTTATTACCTGATTCAGACCACTCACTTTCCTTGCTTCAGGTTCTCGCCAGACGCCTTGTTACGCAAATAGGTGTCAATGTTGGCCAGGCTCAGATTCAGCATGTTCTGACGGGCTTCCTGGCTGATCCATGCGTTGTGTGGTGTAACGATCAAATTCAGCGCCTTGCTCTGATCGCGACGCATGTCTGCAAGCGCTGACAGCAACTCATGGCCTTCCTTGGGGGGTTCTACCGGCAGGCTATCCACTGCAAGCCCCCCCAGTCGACCAGATTTCAGTGCTTCAAGGGCTGCTGACTCGTCAATGATGCCACCACGAGCACAGTTGACCAGTAATGCACCGGGCTTCAGTTGCGACAACGCCGTTTCATCAATCAGGTGCCGGGTTTCTGGCGTCAACGGGCAATGCAAGCTGATGGCATCTGCCTCGGGTAATAAACTTGCAACGCTGGGCCGCTCGGCTGTCGGCTCACTACCCGGGCGAGCGGCAAAGGTCACGCGCATGCCGAAGGCCTCACCCAGCTTGCCGACAGCACTGCCAAGCTCGCCCTTGCCGACGATGACCAGGTGTTTGCCAGCCAACTGGATGACTGGGCGGTGCATCAGGCAGAACGTGGCGCTACGTTGCCAGTCACCTTCCGCGACATCTGTCTGATAGCTGGCTAAGCGCCCCGCCAGTGCCAGCAACAGCATCCATGTGTGCTGGGCCACGGATGCTGTGCCGTAGGCATTGACGTTCATCACACGAATTCCCTGCGCCTCAGCGGCAGCGATATCCACATTGTTGGTGCCTGTCGCCATGACAGCGATCAATTCAAGCTTGGGTAACTGCGTAAGATGATGTGCTTCCAGGCGTACCTTGTTCACCAACACGATAGGTACGCCTGTCAGACGTTCAACCACTTCATCGGGCTGAGTTGCTTCATGGCAGATCAGCCCATTCACGCCTGCCTGCAACTGGCTGAAGTCCATGCCATCACCCAGTGAGGCTGCATCGAGCATTACCGCTTGCGGGAGAGGAGAAGTCAGGCTGGAGGACGGAGTGGAATCTACCTGAGAAGTGCGATTTTGATCAGACATCTTGTTCCTCGTGACTAGGTGAGGTTGCAGGATAGAGTCGGCAATGAGACCTAGCAGACAATGCCTTGTGAGGGATTGTCTGAGGGTGTTGCCCCGCACGGGGCCGAGCACGCTATAATGTGCCCCTTTCGCTTTGACTTGAAAGCCGCTCAACTGGCCTTATGTACGTGTGCTAGAGGCATCGCCCGTGAATGTTGCGACATTGGGGCATTCGCGGCGCACTCAAGCTTAAGGTACGCCGCAAGGCATAACTTTGTCATGGTGTGTGAGCTGCCCCTGCAGTTTTCGCCCAGTATTGTCAGGAAAGAAAAACCATGCCGATCTATGAATACCACTGTAAGGCCTGTGGCCATCGGATGGACAAGTTGCAGAAAATCAGCGCTGCGCCGCTGACGGAGTGTCCGGAATGCAAGGCAGATCAGCTTGAGAAGCTGATTTCTGCCGCCGGCTTCCGTCTCGCGGGAAGTGGCTGGTACGAGACGGATTTCAAGTCCGGCAACAAGAAGAATCTGGCCGGTGGTAATGACAGCGCTTCGTGACAGCACTTTCTGAAAGTCAGTGATGGAAATCAGTTATCACAGACGTCATTACCAACGGCCACTGAGACAGGTACGCAGTGCGCGTATCGATCACGAATTTGAGCAACAAGGAAACAACATGCGCAGCCACTATTGCGGCAAACTGAACGAGACCCTGATCGATCAGGATGTCACTCTGTGCGGGTGGGTGCACCGCCGTCGCGATCACGGTGGCGTCATCTTCCTCGATATGCGCGACCGTGATGGTATCGCCCAGATCGTTGTCGATCCTGATACCGTCGATGCCTTCGCCACTGCCGACAAAGTGCGTAGCGAGTATGTTCTGCGTATCAAGGGCCGTATCCGTATGCGGCCGGAAGGTACCCAGAACCCGAATATGCCGACAGGCATGATCGAGGTGCTGGCCAAGGATGTTGAGGTGCTCAACACTGCACAGACTCCACCGTTCCAGCTTGACGACCACAACAAGGTCGGTGAGGAAGTTCGCCTCAAGTATCGCTACATCGATCTGCGTCGTCCCGACATGATTGAGAAGTTGCGTCTGCGTTCACGCATTACCCACAGTGTGCGTGCCCAGCTTGAAGCACTTGGCTTCCTCGATATCGAGACGCCGATCCTGACGCGCGCCACGCCAGAAGGTGCACGTGACTATCTGGTGCCGAGCCGCACCTATGCCGGCAACTTCTTTGCACTGCCGCAGTCTCCTCAGCTGTTCAAGCAGCTATTGATGGTCGCGGGCGTTGACCGTTACTACCAGATTGCCAAGTGCTTCCGTGATGAAGATCTGCGTGCCGATCGTCAGCCGGAATTCACCCAGATTGACCTTGAAGCCAGCTTTGTCGACGAGCAGGACATCATGGGCATGACCGAGACCATGATCAGTGGCCTCTACAAGGAAGTGCTGGGTGTCGATTTCGGCAAGTTCCCGACCATGCCGTACTCTGAAGCCATTCAGCGCTTCGGCTCTGACAAGCCGGACCTGCGTATTCCGCTGGAACTGGTCGATGTCGATGACCTGATGAGCAGTGTGGACTTCAAGGTCTTCTCCGGCCCGGCCAAGGATGACAAGGGCCGCGTCGCGGCGCTGCGTGTTCCGGGCGGTGCTAGCCTGTCGCGCAAGGAAATCGATGCCTACACCAAGTTCGTTGGTATTTATGGCGCCAAGGGTCTGGCATGGATCAAGGTCAATGAGCGCGCCAAGGGCATCGAGGGTCTGCAATCGCCGATCGTCAAGTTCATGGAAGACGTGGTTGATGAAGTGCTGGACCGCTGTGGCGCCGTCGATGGCGACATCGTGTTCTTCGGTGCCGACAAGTCCAACATCGTTGCCGAAGCGATCGGCGCGCTGCGCGTCAAGCTGGGTGAAGATCTCAACCTGTATACCTGTGAGTGGGCGCCGCTGTGGGTCATTGATTTCCCGATGTTTGAAGCCGATGCCAACGGCCGCCTGAGCGCGCTGCATCACCCGTTCACGGCGCCGTCCTGCAGCCCGGAAGAGCTCAAGGCAAATCCGGAAACTGCACTGTCACGCGCTTACGACATGGTCATCAACGGCACCGAATTGGGTGGCGGCTCCATCCGTATTCACGACCAAGCCATGCAGCGTACCGTGTTCGAAGTATTGGGTATCGGCGAAGAAGAAGCGGAAGAGAAATTCGGCTTCCTGCTCGACGCCCTGAAGTTTGGCGCGCCGCCCCATGGTGGTCTGGCCTTTGGTCTCGACCGTCTGGTAATGCTGATGACTGGCGCGAAGACCATTCGTGAAGTGATTGCCTTCCCGAAAACCCAGAGCGCCGGCTGCATGATGACTGACGCACCGGGTGAAGTCAGCGGTGAGCAGCTCAAGGAGTTGAACATCCGCCTGCGTCAGAAAGCGAAGGTAGAAGAAGAAGGCCAGGCCTGATATCTAGCAGGTCTGTCATACGATATCGCGGGCAAGTCCAAGGGTAATGTGGTCGTCCGCGATACCGTTGGGTTCAAAGCCCATAGGCGGTGTGATACTGAGCCCTGGCAGAGAATGCTGGGATAACGGTGTCGCACCGCCTTTTTTATGGCATGGTGGCTGGTTATATGAACAGTTGTTGGGAAGATGTTATGAGCAACTGCAGGAGATTTTAGTGACTTCGACTGACGAGAGCGTCGCATGATCATTCTTGGAATTGACCCTGGCTCGCGTTTGACCGGTTATGGCGTGCTGGACGTGTCGGCAGCGCAACCACGCTATGTGGACAGTGGATGTATCCGGATGTCGCAGGTCAGTCTTGATCAGCGCCTCGCGCAGATCTACGCCGGTATCAGCGAAGTGATAGCTCTGCACTGTCCAGCCGAGTTCGCCATCGAGCAGGTCTTCATGTCAAAGAATGCAGATTCTGCGCTCAAGCTAGGTCAGGCACGCGGGGCTGCCATTGTCTGTGCTGCCAATCATGGTTTACCTGTCTCCGAATACGGACCGCGGCAGATAAAGCAAGCGGTGACCGGCTCTGGAGCGGCAGACAAGCTACAGGTACAGCACATGGTCACACATACGCTGAAGCTCTCGGCCACGCCGCAGGCAGACGCTGCAGATGCCTTGGCGATTGCTCTGACGCATTGCTTTGCCCGTCGTCGTCTCACGCCGAGTAGTGCTCAGCTAGAGACGTTAGGGCTGGGTGCCACTGGCAATCGCAAGGGCTCACGTATACGACGTAGTAGTAGCTGGCGGGGATTCGAGCCAGACAAGTAATGTGCCTATCAGGTATAAATACGATATTGTGCTCAATAAATGCCATTTATTCAGTCACTTGTAAGCCTGCTGCCGTGATAGTGCGCAGAGAATTGCGCCGCTTGTTGATACGATAATGATGAAGCGTCAGGAGAGTGTTCCTGCTGACTGTCATGATCGTGCGACAAAATCGTCTTAACACTCGGACATGCCGCCGACGCTTCATCTTTGGTAGGCTTGCCCGCAATGTCATCATCAGAGCAGTGAAGGGGGCTGGGAAATATGCCCAGTACACATCACTGTAGAAAAGGACTGACTGAAACATGATTGGACGTCTAACCGGACGACTGCTTGAAAAGCAGCCTCCTCATCTGGTGCTTGATGTGCACGGTGTGGGGTATGAGCTTGAAGCATCGATGAATACCTTGTTGGGACTGCCGCCGGTAGGTCAAGACTGCCAGCTTTTCACGCATCTTGTGGTGCGTGAAGATGCTCAGTTGCTGTATGGCTTTGGCAAGGAGCCAGAGCGCCGTCTCTTTCGTGAGCTGATCAAGATTTCTGGTGTCGGTCCGCGTTTGGCGCTCGCCATTCTCTCTGGCATGGAGCAAGGTGATTTCATTCGTTGCGTTCATGACGAAGATAGCCGTGCACTGACGCGCTTGCCGGGTGTCGGCAAGAAAACGGCTGATCGTCTGATCATTGAAATGCGTGACCGTCTCAAACATTGGACCGTGTCGACAGATGATGGTCTCAATGAGATGGAGCGCGCTTCGCAGCCTCAGCCGCCGATCACGCACCCACTGGCGGATGCCGAAGCCGCGCTTGTCTCGTTGGGATACAAGCCCGTTGAAGCAGCCAAGATGCTGTCCGGGCTTGAATCAGGTGCCTCTACGGAAGCCCTGATCAAAGCTGCACTGGCACGCAAGATGGCCAGCTAGGCCTCATATTATGTGGCTGATAGTTTTGCTTTGAGAAAGCAGGCAATGTGATTGGTTTTATTGACTAGGGAGTGACGGATAAGTGGGATAGAAAGTGCGCGCTCTGACGTTAAAGCGCAAGATCGTTGCACGCTCCCTGCCATCCGTCTCTCGTCACTGTCCCATACATGCAACATGGGGCATCAGGAGTTGAGCAAGTATCATGATGGAGTCGGACCGACTGATCTCTGCAGCGACGCATGACCCGGAAGAACGGGTAGACCGTGCCAATCGCCCGCGTACGTTGAGTGAGTACATCGGACAGCCGGTGGTGCGTGAGCAGATGGAGATATTCATCAGCGCAGCCCGTCAACGTGGCGACAGTCTGGACCATACCTTGGTATTCGGACCGCCCGGACTTGGCAAGACAACGCTGGCGCACATTATTGCGAGCGAGATGGATGTCGATATCAAATCGACATCAGGACCAGTGCTGGAGCGGGCAGGGGACTTGGCTGCCATGCTGACCAATCTTCAGGAAGGTGATGTTCTCTTCATCGACGAAATTCATCGTCTGTCACCGGCGGTCGAGGAAGTGCTGTATCCCGCGATGGAGGATTATCAGCTTGATATCATGATTGGTGAAGGCCCTGCTGCACGTTCGATAAAGCTGGAGCTGCCACGATTCACGCTAGTGGGTGCAACCACCCGCGCGGGTTTGCTGACGGCGCCGTTGAGGGACAGATTTGGCATCGTTCAGCGTCTTGAGTTTTACGATATCGAGTCGCTGACCAGCATAGTGGCGCGGAGCGCCAAGTTATCGGGAATGGAAGTCGAGATGGACGGTGCGCTTGAAATCGCCCGTAGATCACGAGGTACTCCGCGTATCGCTAATCGTCTACTTCGGCGTGTGCGTGATTTCGCCGAGGTGCGTTCAGACGGACGTTTGACGCTTGAAGTGGCCGATAAAGCGCTCAATATGCTCAATGTCGACAGTCACGGATTGGATAACATGGACCGTCGCTTACTGCTCGCCATGATAGAGAAATTTGATGGTGGGCCGGTAGGCGTAGACTCTCTCGCCGCCGCCATTGGCGAAGAGCGTGACACAATCGAGGATGTGTTTGAGCCGTATTTGATTCAGCAAGGCTTCATGATGCGCACGGCGCGTGGGCGTCTTGTCACACGTTCTGCTTATCTGCACTTTGGTATCACGCCTCGCGAAGACCAGTCGCGCCTGTCTCAGGACGGATGTGATGCGTCATGACATCCAGGAACGAGAAAATGTCGTTAATTAGTGATGCTCCATGTTTTCGTCACATTGTGCGTGTCTATATCGAGGATACTGACGCTGGCGGCATCGTCTATTACGTGAACTATCTGCGCTTCATGGAGCGTGCCCGTAGTGAATGGTTGCGAGAGCGTGGTTTCTCTCAGCAAGCATTGCTTGAAAAAGGGATCCAGTTGGTAGTGCACAGTGTCACAAGTCGTTATCTTCGTCCGGCGTATCTGGATGACCTTCTGACAGTTACCGCATTGGCCGGCGAGCTTCATGGTGCGCGCTTGACCTTTCAGCAGCAATCACTCAGAGAAGGCACGTTATTGTGTGAAGCCGAGGTAGTGATTGTCTGTGTTGATGCTGCCTCCTTCAGGCCGCGTCGCTGGCCAGTTGAATTGCTGAGTGCACTTGAGGTCTGAAGAAAGCAAGAGATGCAGAACTCGCTAGTGCGAGATATGTATTTCAGCCCATTTTTAATGGTGTCACTGAGAGTCAGTGGCACTCACTGAACCAAGTAAAGAGGGAATTCCGTGGAAGATTCGATGTCGATCATTTCGCTGTTCGTGAACGCCAGTCTGGTGGTTCAGGTAGTCATGGTGATACTGCTGGCGGCTTCCATTGCCTCCTGGGTACTGATTTTTCAACGTGGCATGGCCTTGTCGCGCGCCAAGAAGGCTTATACAGCGTTCGAAAAACGCTTCTGGTCAGGCGTTGATCTGAATCACCTTTATCGTGAATTGCCTAGTGATGAAGAAGCGACTCCCGGTGCTGCGGGCGTGTTCCGTGCCGGCTTCCGCGAATATAGCCGACTCAAGCCAAAATCGGATGATGCACAAGCCGTGATGGACGGTGTGCAGCGCAGCATGCGTGTCACGCTGTCACGCGAGGAAGAGCGCCTTAACATCAGTTTGCCGTTTCTGGCGACAGTCAGCTCTGTTAGCCCTTATGTGGGCCTGTTCGGGACGGTATGGGGCATCATGGGCTCATTCCAGGCGCTGGGTACTGCTCAGCAAGCGACACTGACCACGGTGGCACCCTGGATTGCAGAGGCACTGGTGGCGACTGCCATGGGTCTGTTCGCGGCGATTCCTGCAGTCATCTTCTATAACCGTCTTGCCAGCCGTGCTGATCAACTACTGGGGCGTTATGAGGACTTCGCAGAAGAACTCCACTCCATTCTGCATCGTAATCTGCACAGCCGTGGCAGCAACGACGCTTGAAAGGAGGTAGGCAATGAAAGGACCGTATAGCAGAGGACACAAGCGTAAGCTGTCCTCAGAAATCAATGTGGTGCCCTTCATCGACGTCATGCTGGTGTTGTTGGTCATTTTCATGATCACGGCCCCCATGATGACGCAGGGCGTTCAAGTCGAACTCCCCAAGGTGACCTCCAAGCCCATCGATAATCCGGATGATGTCACGCCACTGATCGTTTCACTCGATGATAGTGGTAATTACTACATCGATATGGGTTCTGATGAAGACAAGCGCTCTCCGGTAGCACTGGATGAACTGGGTAGCAAGGTTGCGGCGATTGTGGCTGAAAAGCCCAAGACGCCGGTGCTGGTCAAGGGTGCTAAAACGGCACCTTATGGAGATGTCATGGGGCTGATGAGTACGCTTCAGGGCGCAGGTGTACCCAATGTCGGGCTGATTTCAGAACCACCGAATGAGGGCTGATGCATGAGTCAGCCGGAAATCGAGCAACGGGTCGGGTTAGGGCTACCAGTGGTGCTGGCCGTAGGCCTGCATCTGGTGATCCTGATTCTGACCTTGGTAAGTTGGCCAGAATCTGAGCCGGAACAGACCAGTAATACCATCGTCAATGCCACGCTGGTCAGTACCGAAACCACGACTAACCAAGCTCAGCAGGCCAAGGCCAGCAAGGCGCGTGATGCTGCAGAAAAGGCCAATGAGCAGCAAAGCGCCAAGGAAAAGGCGGCGAAGGAAGCTGAGCTGGCAGCACAGCAACAAAAGAGTGCTGCTCTTGAAAAAGCTTCTGAGTTAAAGGCACAGCAACAGAAGGCTGCCGAGCAGGAGAAAGCAGAGGCACAGGCCGAGGCTGCTGAGCAGCTGAAAGCCGAGCAGAAGGCGGCAGCAGAAGCTGCTGCGCAGGCCAAGGCTGATGCCGCGCGTCGTGCTGAAGAAGCCAAGGCGATTGCACTTGATCGCAAGAAGGCTGAAGCTGAAAAGCAGGCCAAGGAAGAGGCGCTGAAGAAAGCCGACGCTGAGAAAGCTGCCAAAGCCAAGGCCGAGCAAGAAAAGGCCAAAAAGGAGAAGGCTGCTGAGGAGGCGCGCAAGAAAGCGAATGCTGATAAGGCTGCTAAAGCCAAGGCCGACGCTGAAGCCAAGAAGACAGATGCCGATAAGGCAGCCAAGGCAAAAGCCGCTGCGGAAAAGGCTGAGAAAGATAAAGCCGCCAAGGCCGCAGCTGAAAAAGCGGCGAAAGAGAAGGCTGCCAAGGAAAAGGCTGCTGAGGAGTCGCGTAAGAAATCAGCTGCAGAGTCTGCGCGCAAAAAAGCATTAGCGGAAAAGGCAGCTCAGGCATCCGCAGGTTCGCTCGACAGTCTTATCGATAACGAAAGTGATGCTATCAGTGGCGCGAAGCAGGCAGCCCAGGCTGCCAATGGCTTTGTAGACCTGGTCAAGAAATATGTTGGCCAGAACTGGAGCCGCCCGTCGGGCACTACGCCTGGCAAGACGGTAACTCTTCGGGTTTCATTATTACCGACGGGTGAGCTGGTCTCGGCTGCGGTAAAAAAGAGTAGTGGTGATTCCGTCTTTGATCGCTCAGCGATTCAAGCGGTACAAAAAGCCGCCCCGTTTACGGAGTTGCAGCAGCTACCTTCGGGAGCGAGAAGCAAGTTCCGAAACTTTGATCTGTACTTCAATCCAGAGGACCTGGGCCGATGAGACGATTGACCACATGGATGATGGCGGCCGCTCTGCTGGTAGTCACCAGTATGGCAAGGGCTGACCTGACCATTGAAATTACCAAGGGCAATGACAGTGCTACGCCGATTGCAATTGTGCCGTTCGAAAATCTGACCGGTGGGAGTCTGCCTCAGGATTTGGCACGCATTGTCTCGGATGACCTGGCGCGCAGTGGCCAGTTCGAACCGATCAAGCGCGATAATCTTGTGGCATTGCCCGGGACGACCCAGGATGTCTTTGTCAATGACTGGAAGCGTCTAGGCGCCAGCTATATAGTGGTTGGCCAGGTTAAGTCCGCTAGCAACGGCGGCTATAGCATCCAGTATGAGTTGATGGATGTGCTAGGCAACAAGCGTATGCTTGGTGAAGTCATCACCGGTAGCAATGGAGAATTGCGCGCGCGTGGTCACTACATTAGTGATGAAGTTTTTGAAGAAATTACTGGGATTCGCGGTGCTTTCTCTACAAAAATCGCATACATTACCGCCAATGGAGTAGGTGACAATATCCGCTTTGCGTTGTATGTTGCCGACTCGGATGGTCATAATAGCCAAGAGATTCTTGCTTCTGATGAGCCGATCATGTCTCCGGCCTGGTCGCCTGATGGCAAAAAATTGGCTTATGTGAGTTTCGAGTCTGAGCGTCCTGCCATTTATGTCCAAGAGCTCGGCAGTGGACGTCGCGCCAAGCTGACGGGTTTCCGCGGCATCAATGGTGCTCCTGCATGGTCACCTGATGGCCGCAAGCTTGCGATGGCACTCTCGAAGGATGGCCAGCCAGAAATTTATGTGATGGATATTGCCAGTCGCCAATTCAAGCGTTTGACCAATAACCCTGCCATCGATACCGAGCCGGATTGGCTGCCAGATGGTAGCGGTATGGTATTTACGTCTGACCGTGCAGGATCGCCACAGATCTACCGTCTTGATCTGTCCGGCGGCACTGAACGCCTGACGTTCACTGGCAATTACAACTCTCGCGGACGCCTGACGTCTGATGGAGAAACCCTATTCATGATCAACCGCTCAGGCAATGGTTATCAGGTTGCCAAGCAGGATCTGAAGACCGGCCGGGTGACATCCCTGACAGAAACTCAGTGGGATGAATCACCAAGTATTGCACCGAATGGTACTATGGTGATATATGCCACTCAGCAAGGAACCCGAGGGGTCCTGGGCGAGGTGTCGGCAGACGGAAGGGCTCAATTTTCCCTGCCGTCACCACAAGGCGATGTGCGTGAACCTGCGTGGTCGCCGTACCTGAACTAAACCACTAGAATGCACCCGAGCCACTAAAAGAAAGGCTTGGCATTCGTACCCATTAGAGCAAGGAGTTTTACAATGCAGTTCACCCCGTATGCAAAAGGTCTGTTGGTTGCCCTGTCCCTCAGCGTCATGGCCGGTTGTTCCAGCAGCGGCGGCGCTCAGGACGGCGACATGGATTCTGCCAATAGCGGCGCAAACACTGCCGGTATGAACTCTGGTGCCAACACTAGCGGCAACCAGATGGGCGACGCGTCCATGCCTAACGTGCGCACTATCTACTTCGCATTCAACAAGGACACCATCCGTCCTGAATTCGAAAGTGTCCTGATGGGTCACGCTCAGTATCTGAAAGCCAACACCAGCGCTAATGCTGTTCTCGAAGGTCACGCTGATGAGCGCGGCACTCGTGAATACAATCTGGGTCTGGGCGAGCGTCGTGCCAAGTCTGTCGCACGCTTCCTGACTGTCCAGGGTGTTTCTCCGTCACAGATCGAAATCGTGTCTTACGGCGAAGAGCGTCCGGCTGTTCAGGGCCATGGCGAATCTTCCTACGCCAAGAACCGTCGTGTGGTCTTCGACTACTAAGTTCTGCACTCTCTCTGACCACATCTGAGATGTGACAGGAGACGCTAGGAACTTGTGTTGAGCAGGCCCGGGGGAAAAGGTTGCCTTGATTCCCGGGCCTGGTCACGCGATACCATGATGATTCGGCGGAGCGACAGCATGAAACACAGCCTGAAATGGTTGTGCGGTGCGGGAGCCTTGTTGCTCCCGTTATCCGTTATGGCCGCACCCGCGGTCGAGGATCTTACCGCACAGTCAAACTCCCTCTATCAGCAGGCCAATACTCGCTTGAGTGGTGGCGGCACCCTGACCCTTCTCAACCAGCTTGATGAACAGGCACAGGAAATTGCACGACTTCGTGGTCGAGTCGATGAATTGGAATACCAGTTCAAACGGATGACCGAGATGTCGCAGCAACGATATCTGGATCTTGAACAGCGAGTCTCTGGCGGAAATTCTGCCGGTGAGAACGGTCAGGTCGTCGATGCACAGGCCGCATCAGCGGTCAGTGGTAGCGCGAGTACTGCCAGCAGTGCAGCCAGTAATGGTGATGCTCAGAAAGATTATGAGAATGCGTTTGCCAAGGTTCAATCCAGGGACTTTGATGGTGCTATTGTCGCCTTCGAAGCATTCGTGGTTGATCATGGTGATTCCAACCTCGCTGCTAATGCACATTATTGGCTGGGTGAGTTGTATTCTGCCAAGAATCAACTGGATGCCTCTGCACAAGCCTTCGATACAGTGATCAGTGAGTACTCTCAATCCAGCAAGGTGCCGGATGCGATGTATAAGCTGGGCCTGGTCAAGGCACGCCAAGGTAAAGCGCAGGAAAGTCGTACGTTGCTCCAGACTCTGGTAAAACAGTATCCGGACAGCAAGGCCGGTACTATGGCCAAGGACTTCCTCGCCTCTGGTGCGTAAGACAGAATGTATTCCATAAAGCCCGTCTTGTTAGAATAATCCGTTATTCTAACAAGACGGGCTTTATGCGTTCTGACATGTGCTCGCATGTCATGATTCACTACATCCGCTTGCTTGTGCGACCTTGTGGTGCGCGAGGCGGGCGGCCAGGACGGGATATCACCATGGCAGAATGCAAGATCAACTATCATGCGCCAGAAGATTTGCTGAAAGGGCGTGTCATTCTCGTGACGGGGGCAGGGTCAGGCATCGGACGTGAAGCAGCAGTTGAATATGCGCGCCACGGTGCCACAGTGATATTGCTGGGCAGAACCATTGCCAAGTTGGAAGAAGTCTATGATGACATCGAATCGTTAGGTGCCCCACAACCCGCCATTTATCCGCTTAACTTCGAAGGCGCTACGCTGAAAGATTATCAGCAGATGGCAGAAACGCTGGACAAGGAATTTGGACGCCTCGATGGCATACTGCATAACGCTAGTCTACTGGGAAAGATCACTCCCTTTGAGCAATATGATCCTGCCCTGTGGGAGCAGGTCATGCAGGTCAATATCAACGGTCCCATCTGGATGGTGCAGGCGCTGCTACCTCTGTTAAAGGCCTCTAGTGATGCGTCTGTTGTGCTGACGAGTTCGAGCGTGGGTCGTAAAGGACGCGCCTTCTGGGGGGCTTATAGCGTCTCCAAGTTTGCAACAGAAGGGTTTTCCCAATTACTGGCTCAGGAGCTGGAAAACACCAGTCAGGTGCGCGTCAATACGCTCAATCCTGGTGGTACACGCACGGCAATGCGAAAGTCGGCGTTTCCGGCGGAAGATCCGCAAACACTACGGACACCTGCCGATATCATACCGACCTATTTGTGGTTGATCGGACCCGAGAGCCGAGGGCACACTGGCGAAATGTTTGATGCACAACCGCCTAAAGCTTAAGACGCATCAATATTCCTTGAGCTATGGCTGCAAGTTTTCAGCCTCGATATAGAAATGCGCCGCCGGCAATTGCCGCGGCGCATTTTTGTTAAGCAGAGCAAGAAGGGCACGTCACCGAGCGGACTGATAATCTACTAGGCGATGATAGGGAGGACACCGTTGACCCGCTCATGACTCAATGTAGTCCGGCAGCTCTCAGGGCTGCATTGACCACTTCTTCCGAGGTGTCAAACCAGACATCAGCAGGCCAAGCATCCACATCATCTCCTATACGAACATAGCCATAGCGCACTGCCACTGCGAGCATGCCAGCAGCGCGTGCAGCTTGCATGTCACGGTCGTGGTCCCCGAGATACCAGCATTCAGTGGCTTCGGCGTTCAAGCGTCGCGCCGCCTCCCATAAAGGTTCTGGGTGTGGCTTCTTGACGGGTAGGTCATCGGCACAAAGAAGGCAACCTGGCGTCAACTGTAGCGCTTCGATCAAAGGAGCTGCGAATTGGCGTGGTTTATTGGTGACGATGCCCCAAGGGAGTGAAGCGCGTTCACATGCCGCGATAAGGACATCGTAGCCGGGAAACAACACGCTTTCGGCGGCGACATCATTGGCATAAAACGCGAGCAGGCGTGTGCGTTCTTCAGCGTGCTGAGGATGTTCAAGTGCGAAGCCAAGCGCCAGCATCACAAGAGCACTCCCACCGTGAGAGACTTCGGCACGAATGACGTCATAGTCGAGTAGTGGCAGCCCATGATGCTGGCGCAGCTCATTCGTTGCACGTGCGAGATCTGGCGCGGTATCGACGAGAGTACCGTCCAGATCAAAGATCAATGCTGCTGGGCGAGGCAGTGCGGCGGGGAGGCTCATGCCAATTCTTCTACAGTTGGGCGTCGCGTGTGCATCAGATAATTGACCGACAGATCTTGGGGATTGAGGCGATATTTCCTGGTCAGCGGGTTGTAGGTCATTCCGGTGCTGCCTTCCATCTTGAGTCCCGCACTGCGCACCCAGTTACCCAGCTCAGACGGACGAATGAACTTGCTGTATTCATGTGTACCGCGTGGCAGCATTTTCAGCAGATACTCAGCGCCCAGAATGGCGAAGGTATAGGCTTTGGGGTTACGGTTGATGGTCGAGAAGAAGACCTTTCCGCCGGGCTTGACCAGGCGTGCACACGCAGCGATGACCGATGATGGGTCCGGCACATGCTCGAGCATCTCCAGGCAAGTCACGATATCGAACTGACCGGCCATCTCTTCTGCGGCGGCTTCCGCTGTTGTCTGGCGATAATCCACTTCGACCCCGGACTCCAGTTGGTGAAGACGTGCCACCGATAGCGGTGCCTCACCCATGTCAATCCCGGTCACCTGCGCACCACGGTGCGCCATGGCTTCAGACAGGATGCCACCGCCGCAGCCCACATCAATCACTCGTTTACCGGCCAAGCCAGCATGAGTGTCGATATAGTCGACGCGGAGGGGGTTGATGTCGTGTAGCGGTTTGAATTCACTGTCGCGGTCCCACCAGCGGCTAGCCAATGCGGAAAACTTGGCAATCTCACCGGCATCAACATTACCCAGGTAATCCGGAGTAGTGGCATTGGCATCTTGCTTGGCGTCGCTATGACTCATCATCGGATCCTTACCGTCACGGAAGTGCTGCATGTGAGCGTGCTGGGCCTGTACAGGCGCGCTACGCTCGGGCACGATTCCTCCATTCTAATCCGCCAGTCGTCGCGGGTCAGCGGTATGGGGAAAAAACTCGTTGCAACGGTGACTTGCGTTGTTGACGTTATGCACCTGTCACGAATGATATCGGTGCATTCCCATCATTATGTGCATCAACAGGGAGTGGTCATGAGCCTGATTCCGATCCGCTGGGTTAGCCAGCAAGCACGTTCCAATGCTTTAGAACGTGACATTGTTAGGCTGGCATTGCTTGATCAGAGGTTATTACCCGGAGAAACGCAGGAAGTCTTGCTTGAAAATGCTCAGGGCGTTGCATGTGCGATCACTGACATGGTGGTGAGAGGCGCGCCGGCTATCGGTATTGCGGCTGCATATGGTGTCGCGCTGGAAGCCTCGGTCTCTCTACGTGAAGCTGATGACTGGCAAACACGTCTTGCCACGGCTTGCGATGTTCTTGCGTCCTCGCGTCCTACGGCAGTCAATCTGTTTTGGGCACTGGGGCGTATGCGCGATGTGATCAAGGCGCATGGTTCGAGTACGAAGGCGCCTTATGACGCCTTGCTGCGCGAGGCCAAACGCATTCATGAGCAAGACCTGGAAGATAACCTGCGTATGGCCGAATTTGGCGCGCAGGTCATTGCTGCCTCCCTCGAGGATGGCGTGACACAATGCGAGGTGATGACACATTGCAATACCGGTGCGCTCGCCACGGGGGGACATGGGACGGCTCTGGGCGTCATCCGTACGGCATATGCTCAAGGGCTCATCACGCGGGTGCATGTCAATGAGACCCGACCCTGGTGGCAGGGCTCCCGCTTGACGGCGTGGGAGCTGGTCCAGGAAAAGATTCCTGCTCGGCTGGCTGTCGAGGGTGCTGCCTCATTGATCATGCAGCAAGGTGTGCAGTCACCGCAGGGGCTGCGCTGGTTGATCGTTGGTGCTGATCGTATCGCTGCCAATGGTGACACTGCCAACAAGATAGGCACCTTTTCGCTTGCAGTGCAGGCGCGGGCGCATGGTATCAAGGTCATGGTGGTTGCCCCCTTGGCGACCTTTGATGCCACGCTGACCAGTGGCGATGACATTCCCATCGAGACGCGTGACGCCAGTGAGCTCCGCCAGGCGGGTAATCGCCAGATTGCCCCTGATGAAATTGAAGTCTTCAATCCGGTGTTTGACGTCACGCCGCATCACTATATTGATGCTATCGTGACCGAGCACGGCGTTGTGGAGTCTCCAGATAGCGACGGTGTTGGGGCGCTATTGGGCCGTGCGATGCGCGGCTGAGAAAATCGAGATGTCATTAACACGCTGATATGCAGGGATTTCGCACTTGCGGCTCAAACTGGCATAATCCCTGCGTATATTTAGGGATAGCCGTCGAATGGTTTCGATGGCGGTTACTCGGCATTGCTGTTCGCAAGCTTTTGCCATGACATAGACACAAGGAAGACGCTTCATGATACGCAAGGCTGTTCTGCCGGTTGCCGGCCTCGGCACACGTTGCCTCCCGGCCTCCAAGGCTATCCCCAAGGAAATGATCACCATTGTCGACAAGCCGGTGATCCAGTATGTGGTGGAAGAAGCGGTGGCGGCGGGTATCAAGGAAATCGTGCTGGTAACGCATTCCAGCAAGAATGCCATCGAGAATCACTTCGACAAGCACTTCGAGCTGGAAACGACGCTGGAAGCCAAGGGCAAGTTCGAGCTTCTCGAAGAGTTACGCAACATCATTCCCGATGATGTCAAGATCATCAGCGTTCGCCAGCCAGAGCCGTTGGGGCTCGGCCATGCAGTGCTCTGTGCCAAGCCTGTCATCGGTGATGAGCCGTTCGTGGTCCTGCTACCTGACGTACTCGTTGATGGTGAAGGCCTCGAGAAGAATGATCTGGCACGTATGATAGAGGCCTATGAGGCCACCGGTGCTGCGCAGATCATGGTCGAGAACGTGCCGCAGGACATGGCGTACAAGTACGGCATCGTCGCCATCGATGGCGAAACACCAGAAGCGGGCAAGTCTGCGCTGATCACCGGCATGGTCGAGAAACCGGCGCCAGGTACTGAACCCTCCACTCTGGCTGTCATCGGGCGTTATCTGTTGCCAGGGCGCATCTTTGAGTTACTTGAGCAGACTCAACCAGGCGCTGGTGGTGAGATCCAGCTGACTGATGCCATCGACGCGCTACGCGATGATAAAGCTGTCGCAGCATATCGTATGGCGGGTGACACCTATGATTGTGGCCATCAGCTTGGCTATCTCGAAGCTATCATATCCTTTGCCAAGCGCCACCCGAAGTTCGGTGAAGGCTTCCGTGAGCTTCTTGCTCGCTACCAGGAGAAATAAGCCATGCAGGTGCTGGTGCACGGAAGCGAACTAGCGGCGGCAACGGCTAGCGCCGCTCTGGCAAGTGTGGGTCATCGCGTCTGGTGGTGGCCGCATGAAGATATGGATTGGGCGGCACTTGATCGTGTCGACTGGCTGAATAGTGAGCCTGGACTGCGTGAGCGCCTTGATCGTCATCAGCAGCGGGGAGACCTGACGCTGGTGGAAAGTCCTGATGAGTTGCATCGGATCGATATTCACTGGATCGCCGTATCACCGGACCAGCGTGAAAGCGCGCTGACACGTCTGGAACAGATGGTGGCGATACTGGATGAGCCGATGATCGTGATCAATAACTCCACCTTCCCGGTAGGGACGACTGAACGCTTTGAGGCGCTGCTGCCGCGTGATGACCAGTTTGCCGTCGCCTTGCCTGACATGCTCGAAGAAGGTCGCTCACTGGAGACGTTCGAACGGCCAGCGCGCTGGCTGCTGGGGAGTGAATCTGAGATCGCAACGCAACGGGTTCAGGAGCTACTGCGCGCCTTCAATCGTCGTGAAGATGTCTTCCAGATCATGCCACGCCGTGCCGCGGAGCTGACGAAACTCGCCATCAATGGCATGTTGGCGACGCGCATCAGCTACATGAACGAAGTGGCGGGGTTGTCGGACTCTCTTGGTGTTGACGTGGAGTATGTTCGTCAGGGTATGGGAGCTGATCCGCGTATCGGGTTCGGTTATCTGTACCCTGGCTGTGGCTTCGGTGGTCCCAATTTCTCACGTGATTTGATGCGTCTGGCAGATGTTCAGCACCAGACCGGACGTGAGTCGATGCTGCTTGAGCATGTCCTTGACATCAATGAGGCCAAGAAAGAGACGCTGTTCCGCAAGTTGTGGCAGCACTTTGATGGTGAGTTACGTGGGCGCACGGTGGCTATCTGGGGAGCAGCATTCAAGCCAGGCACGGCGCGTATCGATCATGCTCCTGTGCTGACATTGCTTGAAGCGTTGTGGGCACAGGGCGTCAAGGTGCGTGTTCATGATCCGGCGGCATTGTCGGCACTGGGCGAGGCCTGTGGTGCTCATCCGTTGCTGGAACTAGTGGATGGCAACATGTATGGCGCGCTGGAAGGGGCGGATGCATTGATGCTGGTGACAGAATGGAAGTGCTACTGGAATCCGGATTGGCAACGTCTCAAGCGTGAATTGGGTACTGGTCTGATACTCGATGGTCGCAATATCTATGACCCGCGCTATGTCGCGAATCAGGGATTGATCTATCGTGGCATCGGCCGTCGTGCGACACCTGACTGAGACTGACTGTATGGCACTGTTGTCAGCGCCATACATGATTGGCCCATCAGTTACGCAATAAAAAACCCCGCCAATTGGCGGGGTTTTTTATTGCGGCATCATCAGACTCACAAAGGGCGAGCCGAATACGATACGAGGTATCAGGCCGCGAAGTTCTGGGCAGCGAAGTCCCAGTTGATGATGTCCAATGCTTTCCAGGTACTTCGGACGCG
>NZ_JEMF01000079.1 GCF_000591415.1 Cobetia crustatorum
TTTTTTTGACAGGGCCAACAGGGCCGCCGTCTCGGCGAGGGCCTTGTCCTTGCGGTGCAGCTCGCGCTCCAACTTACGGAGCCGCTTATGCTCCGCTTTGCGAGCCTGGCGTTGTTGCTTGGCCTGCGCTGCCACGTCGTCGTTGGCGTTCATGCAGGCATCCCGCCAAGCCTCCACCTGCTCGGGGTAGAGCCCACGCTCGCGGCAATAGGCGCTGAGTTCGGCCCCGTTCATCGGGGCCGTCTCCAGGACGATCTGGAACTTCTCTTGGCTGGTCCACTGGTCGGGCTGGGTGGAACGTGATGGCAAAACTTGTCCTCGTTCTCTGGCCTGTTTCCGCCAATTGTAGAGGGTTGTTGCGGTGATGCCTTCCTGTTCGGCTAATTCCGGGATGGTCATGCTCATAGGCGGCGCCATCTTCTTGAGGATGGCTTCCTTACGCTCTGTGGAATAACGCACGTTGATCACCTCTCAATCCGTTTAGGTGACAACTACGCTGGCAGATAGGGTATCCATGCCGCCTCAGCTTACAAGGCCATCTCTCTTGACGAGGTGGTCTTTTCTTTTGGCAAGGCTGGAGGCACACTTCGGACACCTTCTTCATAACGTGATCGTCGAAAACTATGATGATTTATTCTTTTAAAGAATAAATAATAAAAGGTAAGGTGACCCAAGCATCAACAAGATTCGCATCAGTGGATGACCACCTGATGCCCGACCGTAGGACACACCTGACATGTATCGCTATGACACCTATGACCAGACACTGGTCGACGAGCGGGTAGCTCAGTTCAAGGACCAGATGGATCGCTATCTGGCCGGTCGTCTGGGTGAGGAAGAATTCCGCCCTCTGCGCTTGCAGAACGGCCTCTATATTCAGCGTCATGCTCCAATGCTGCGTGTTGCTATTCCCTATGGCATGTTGAGTGCAGTTCAGCTCCGTGCCTTGGCCAATATCAGTCGTCGCTATGACCGCTCCTACGGTCACTTCACGACTCGCCAGAACCTTCAGTTGAACTGGCCGAAAATTGAAGATGTCCCTGCCATTCTTGGTGAATTGGCGCAGGTCGAGATGCATGCTATTCAGACCAGCGGCAACTGTATTCGCAACACTACCACTGACCAGTTTGCAGGCATTGCGGAAGACGAGACTGTTGATCCGCGCCCATGGTGTGAGCTGATTCGTCAATGGTCTACCCTGCATCCCGAATTCGCCTACCTGCCGCGCAAATTCAAGATTGCGGTGACGGGTGCCAATGCTGATCGCGCGGCGATCCAGGTTCACGATATCGGTATTCGCCTGACTCGTGGTGATGACGGTAGCGTCAAGGCTACCATTCTTGCCGGTGGTGGCTTGGGTCGCACACCGATGGTTGGCGATATCGTGCGCGAAAACCTCGACTGGCAACATCTGTTGACCTACCTGGATGCCATCGTGCGCGTCTATAACCAGTGGGGGCGCCGCGATAACAAGTACAAGGCGCGCATCAAGATCCTGGTCAAGGCACTAGGCATTGAAGAATTCCGCACGCGTGTCGAGAAAGAATGGGCTCACCTCAAGGATGGCCCTGAAACACTGACTGACTCCGCCGTCACGAATGCTACCGGCTATTTCCCGGAGCCAGCACGTCGTGATGTCAGCGAAGATGCGATCAATGCCTATGAAGCACTGCGCGTCGAGAACCGTGCATTTTCTCGCTTCGTGACCAACAACGTCGTGGGTCACAAGGTGCCAGGCTACAAGGCCGTCACCCTTTCCCTCAAGCGGCGTGAACTGGCGCCGGGTGATGTAACAGCAGATCAGATGGACGCTGTCGCTGACCTGGCAGAACAGTACGGATTTGGTGAGCTACGCGTAACTCACGAACAGAATCTCGTGTTGTCCGATGTACCGGTCGATGAACTGGAAACGCTGTGGAAAGCGCTTGATACGCTCGGCATGGCCAATCCGACCGTCGGCACGCTGGCAGACATGATCTGCTGCCCGGGTGGTGATTTCTGCTCACTCGCCAATGCGAAGTCCATCCCGATTGCTCAAGCACTGCAAGATCGCTTTGAAGATCTCGACTTCCTGTATGACCTGGGTCCGTTGGACCTCAATATCTCTGGCTGCATGAATGCCTGCGGGCACCACCATGTCGGCAATATTGGTATTTTGGGTGTCGACAAGAAAGGCTTGGAGTTCTATCAGGTATCTCTCGGTGGCCGTAGTGACGACAATGCGACGATCGGCAAGATTCTCGGCCCATCGTTCAATGCAGAAGATATGCCCAATGTCATCGACAAGGTACTTCAGGTCTATGTCGAACAGCGCCTTGAAGATGAAGTCTTCGTCGATACCTATCACCGCATCGGCATGAAGCCGTTCAAGGAGCGGGTCTATGCCTGAGGTCACAGTGGAAATGACACCAACAAGAGAGTTGAGTGATCTTCGCCAAGGAGGAGTGATTCGTCAGGATCAGCTTGTGATTGAAGATGCCTGGCAGATCGTACGCCTCGATGAAGAAGGCAACTTGCCCTCTTTTGAGCAACCTGCACTTGTACCACTGACGCACTGGCTTGAATCAATAACAGCAGGAACTGCGCGTGAGCAACTGGCGCCATGGCTTCCAAGCGATACCGAGCTGACATCAGAACTCGGTGAAGCATTGTCAGGCACTCCGCTGCTGGCAATCGACTTCCCGGGCTTCAATGATGGTCGTGGCTATACCATTGCGCGCTTGCTGCGTGAGCGCTACGACTACCGTGGTGAAATCCGTGCAATAGGCGATGTTTTGGTCGATCAGCTGTATTACATGGCCCGCTGTGGCTTCAATGCCTTCCACCTACGTGATGACCAGTATGTTGAAGACGCCATGTACGCACTGTCATCTTTCAGCGTGAGCTACCAGACTAGCGTTGATCAGAAGACCCCGTTGTTTGCTCGCCGCGGATAGATCACGGCCATACTGATCACAAAGTGATAGTTCATCACACAAAAGCCTCACAGGCCGGATATATCATCCGAATCGTGAGGCTTTTGTGCGTCTGTGCCGGAAAGTGATTTTGGCAAGTGCCTCGGTCACGCTAGCCTGCAATAAATGTCGCCAACAGCGCCATACCGCCGACCAGTAGTGCAGCCATTACCAATCCGATGACAAGAAAATCAAGCAGATGGCCCTGCTCGAAATCACGCTTTCGATTAGCTTCCTTTTGCACACCAATAAATGCAGCAAGCACGGATTTGACTTCATTTATCATGATCGCCTCCCCTCAGGTGATCGCACTCAACTCATAATCTGACTTGATAGTTGGTCACGCACACGCTAACACCAATTCCCAGCAAGCTCTCATCATCCAGCCTATGCAAAGCACCAGATGAACAGCTCTAATCATTAGCATGCTTGGGCTGTGATCACACATCCCTTTGCCTACTCATACTATTGGTCACAATCAGCATAAATACCAGGCACAGATACATGGATGCCCAGGATAGACATGGCTCTCAGGACAGGAGCTCACAGATGGACTACAGAATGACTTAATTGATAATCAACACGAGATGCCAGACAACATAACGCCCAGCCTTCATAGAGAGAAAGGCCGGGCGTTATGTTGTCTGTCTATCACACAGCGTCAGTCAGACGTTGTACGGAATTCGCTCAACTCACGCAGCCAGGTGTGGGCTGCCTTGCGATCCAGATCAAACTCCGCAATCAGGCTCTCAAGACGTGCCATGAATTCCGCTTCCCGCTGTTGGGCGCGTTCTTCAGCATCAGACACTTTCGGCTCTTGTGGAGTTGAAGGTTTTGAGGAGCGATCAAGAGCATTCAGCTCTTCAGACAATGCTTTTTCAAGTTCATCAAACAAGGCGCGCTGCTTGCGAGCACTTGCAATGATTTTTTCATCTTGTCGGTTCATGCACGATTTTCCACTATTGATCTTGTCGACAACAAGAAGACCTGAGAAGTCCACTGCAGGTAATGGTGTACCCCATGACGCATAAAACGTCAGTAGGAAGGCACCCTGCAGGATGACCTCGAATCAAGGTGTTAGGCAGGCAATATTAGGGGAATATGCCCGAATAGCAGATATCTTCTTGAAAGCCATACTCATCATGCCCCTTTCAACGCCTGCTAGCAAGCCTGTCGTCATGCTGGCCAATCCACTCTATACGTAGCATAAACCAGCTTGGCATCGCGTGGGTAAAATCCGTAGCGTTTGCACAATACTGTCATCTCACTGCCGTTCTGACAGGCGACAGGCTATGCTCGAGGTCATCAGCACTCAGACGTCGTTTTTGGACGCCGAAGTACAACTCATGGATGAAGTGATGTGATGATCCAGGATAGCGATCCCTCCCCACCCAATATCGACACCTCAGACCCGAAACGCCGATCGTTGGCACCAATGGATTTGACGGGCATGCCCCTGCGCCACTGGTTAGGGCTCACCGTACTGACCTGCGCGTCGCTAGGCGGCCTACTGGTATTTCTAGAGTCGGAAAATCGCGAACTAGACACCCTGAATGCGCAGGCGATACAAACGCTGATCCTGCAGGAGCGCAAGCATCAGGCAAGCCTGCTGGTAGAGCAAACACTAAGCGTCATCTCTACACGGCACAGGGATTATGAGCACCGCCTACAGCGTATGCTGATCACTACCATGCGCGCCCCCTTTCTGGGAATTAGCCACCTGAGTGGTCGTGATCGCTCTTTCATCAGCACTGAGCTACTACGTCAATTCCCCGATCTGCGCATCAATCCGGACTGGATCTCTATCGAGCAGTTACCCACCAATCTACTTCCTGCGTGGTGGTCAGCCGACCTGAATCTCCGTCTACAGGCAAGCGAGCGTAAACCGCAGTTTCTACGTGGCGCTGATACGGGTCTGATTTTTGCCGTCCCCATTCAGCGCGGAACGGACACTAGCGGGGATGTACATCGTAATCGCACTCATTCTACGGCCGGCTGGACTCTCGTACACATCGATCCAAAGATGGTGGCATTTCTCGTTTCGAGCGAACTTCGACAGTCCCTGCATGCCGGCCTCGATGAGAAAGAGAGTCGCTACGTCTGGATCAACGAAATCCTCGAATCCAATGGTGGCGAAAATTATGCCCGCCGCTTGATTCACCCTCTACTACCTGAGACGGAAGGCGCGCTGCTGTCCACCCACTACCGCGATGCCAGTGGCCGTTATCCCTATCAGGTAGAGCTTGACGGTGTACTACGTGGTAGCGGCGTCTTCTTTGATTATCGTTTCCCCAAGAATCCGGGCGCAAAGCAGGAAGCCAAGACTGCCTATGCAGCGCTCTATCCTCCCTTTGGTTGGATAGTAGCGAGTGGCGTCTATCTTGACGATATCAATATGGCAGCTTCACAAGCGTATGAAGCCACCATGGAGGATAAACACGCGCTTGAGCGTTGGCACTTCCTCATCACGCTTGGCGTCACCATGCTGTTGTGCCTAAGCATCGGCTATACGCTCCTGCATCAGCTTCGTATACGCCAGAGGAAGATGCGTAAGCGTATGAATCTTCTGGAGAGAAAGCTTGAACAACGGGGTGAGGACAGACTAGTGGCAGCGCTGCAAGTCATCAGAAATGAGCGCTGTCCAGAGCGTGTAGGCGATGACCTTATCGTGGCGGATTACGTGACGCGTGTTGCCACGGGACTGGCACTGGATGATGAAGAAATTGCTGGATTAGAGCGTGCCGCACTACTTTACGATATCGGTAAACTCGCACTACCCGATACCTTGCTAAAGCCACGTCATCAACTCTATTTTGATCAGGCCCAACTGCTGCGGCAGCATGTCGATATCGGCAGCCGCTTGCTGGCAGATGCACTGATGGCCCCCTACGAAGCCGACTTGCTGTGCGCGAGCCAACGCTATATGCCCAGCATGAGTGCCACGCCTTCCAATGCGACAGTATCTGGCTCCCCAATGTCGAGTACGCGTGTCTCGCCAGGTCCAAGCATATTGGCGCTTGTCGTACAGATAGTGGAGCTGGTCAGACATTCACACCTCAGCGCAGCCGAAGCAATTAGCGAGATTGAACATCGTCCTCAGCAGCCTTTCATGGCGGAAGTCCTGCACATGACCCGCACAGTCATGGCAGAGCACCCCATTTCTCAATCGGATGCCACGCATCATCGGCTGAAGCCGCTGCAAATAGAGCGGCTTGCACTCCATTGGCGAGACAACGCCACCGGCTGCTTCAATCGCTGCCTGCTAGACGCCTTTCTTGAGATGTTGCTGACACGCGGTCAGGTAACGATGACGGGTAGCGTCACTCTATACCACCTGCGACTACGCGCATCGATGGATGCCGCAGTACTGGATCAGCAGTTCGGACCTCAGTTGAATGCCTACTTTTATCCCCTCAAGGTCTTCCACCTTGCCTCTAGCCATTTCATGGTGCTGGCTAGCGAGCATACGGATGACACCACAGCAGGTAATTCACCATCACTGCCTTCGCAGGAAACGCTACAAACACTATTGCTCTCGCTGGAGGGTACTGCTCGCCTGGAAATGACTCGGCACTCTCTGTCGTGTGCGCAGTCCATGCATGACTGGCAAGCCCGCATTGATCATCTTGTCAAAGATAAGACCTGATATCCCTTTCGCTTTAGCGCCTGCCCTCTTGAGCACTCGGTAACCTGACCCCTCAAGAGGACGGGCGCTATTCCTCATTCCACGAGTTCCACACCCCCGCCTTCCAGGATTTATTTTTCGAACGAACCCGCCGAGCTCGACACCTTCCTCTGAGCCCCCTCTCCCGGGATGCGTGAAACCCCGCGTGCATGAACCCAAGCTAAGCAGGTAGCAGACCAAAGTTGCATTCTGTTGTGCTTGTTCAAATGTCAGACATTTATTATTGTGAGTTCAGACATTTATCGCGCTTGGCATTTGCTTGGCGAAACGACGGCAAAGAGGCCACACGTGACCACATCCCCCTCCGTCACTGCTCCTGACCACGCGGCGGCAAATAGCGCTACGCCCAGCAGCATGGAAGCCATTGCAACCTGTATGGCGCGAGAAATTCTTGCCGGCGATGTTGGGCCTGGCGATAGCTTTCCGCGTGAACTGGACCTTTGCCAACGCTTTGATGCCAGCCGCAATCGTCTGCGTAATGCACTTGCCCAGCTCGTCAGCGCTGGCTTGCTGGAACGCACTGCAGGCCGTGGAACAGTAGTACGCACCATGAGTGAATGGCAGTTGCTCGATCCGCTGATGAGCCACTGGATTAGCGGGCTTCAAGGCATCAATCCGGATTTGATGCGCGAGATCTACGCTTTCCGCCTCTCGGTGGAGCCCTACGTCAGTGCCTTGGCAGCCATGAAAGCGAATGCACAGGACCTCGCACGCCTGGAACGCGCCTTCGAGGGTATGGTCAAGACAGCCAACGACACCACTCGTGACGCGCATGCCGAATACGATGTGGCCTTTCATGAAGCCATATATCACGCCACACATAACCTGGTGTGGACACAGCTCGGCAGCCTGCTGCGCCCCTCCATCAGCCAGCTGATCCAATCAACTCAGCAAGCGGCGCAACAGCATGATCACAGCCATCATCGTGCCAGTCTTGATCGCCACCGCGCGGTGATGGAAGCCATTCGATTACGCCAACCTGATATGGCACGCACCTGCGCCGAGCGAGTACTCGAAACTGCCGCGCGTGATCTTGGTTTCGGCCAGGACCATCCACGTCTCGCAAGCCCGTCTTACTGACTCTCATCGACTTCCGTACCGCACACTAAAAGGATATTTCCATGAAAATCACCCGGCTCAAGACCTGGCAAGTACCGCCGCGCTGGCTGTTTCTGAAGATCGAGACCGATGAAGGTTGCTACGGCTGGGGAGAACCGGTCATCGAAGGACGCGCTGCGACGGTAGAAGCGGCCGTGCATGAACTGTCTGATTATCTTATCGGTCAGGATCCACGCAATATCGAGCACCTGTGGAACGTGATGTACCGCGGTGGCTTCTATCGTGGCGGTCCGATCCTGATGTCAGCGATTGCCGGCATTGATCAGGCGTTGTGGGACCTCAAGGGGCGTGATCTGGGAGTGCCCGTACACCAGCTGCTGGGCGGCCCGGTGCGTGACAAGATGCGGATGTATGCCTGGACCGGCGGCGATCGCCCGTCCGATGTCGGCGCAGGTGCCAAGGCGCTGGTCGAACAGGGCTTCACGGCCTTCAAGATGAATGGCACGCCGGAAATGCAGATCGTCGATTCACACAAGAAGATTGATGATGCTGTAGCGCGCGTGGCTGAAGCACGCAATGCCGTCGGTCCGGATGTCGGGATTGGTATCGACTTCCACGGGCGTGTCCATCGCCCCATGGCCAAAGCACTGCTGCGTGAGCTCGAGCAGTTCCATCCGATGTTCATCGAAGAGCCAGTCGCGCCAGAGCATCTACCCTCACTCAAGCATATTGCCGAGGGTATCTCGACGCCCATCGCCACCGGCGAGCGCCTGCACACCCGCTTCCAGTTCCGGGACCTGCTGGCGGACGGCATGGTCGATATCATCCAGCCCGATCTGTCCCACTGCGGTGGCATCAGCGAAGGCTTCAAGATTGCCACCCTGGCCTCCGCCTACGATGTGGCACTCGCGCCGCATTGTCCGCTCGGCCCGTTGACGCTGGCCGCCTCTCTTCAATTGGATGCGGTATGCCACAACGCCTTCATCCAGGAGCAGAGCATGGGTATCCACTACAACAAGGACAACGATGTTCTGGATTACCTGGTCGACAAGGATGCGCTGTTGATCAAGGACGGCTTCTGCGCCATTCCTCAAGGTCCGGGACTCGGTGTCGAGATCGACGAGGCCTTCGTCGAAGAGCGCGCCAAGGTCGGTCACCGCTGGCGCAACCCGGTCTGGACTCACGAAGACGGTTCCGTCGCCGAGTGGTAAGCAGTACCGAACGCCATGCACTGAATATGACAGGCCATGCGCTTATGCCCTGTCTCAATGAAAGAGAGAGTCTTCATGACTGAGACCGTATCCACCACTGCCCCGACTTTTGCCGACTTTTGCTATCCAGACCTCAGCGGCGCGAGTGTCTTCATCACGGGGGGCGGCTCCGGCATTGGTGCAGCATTGACCGAGGCTTCCTCGCGCAAGGGGCTAAGGTCGCCTTCGTCGGTCTGTCGGACGCCAGCGAATTCTGTGACGCAATGGAGGCCAGGTACGCCAGTCGTCCGCTCTTCATTGCCTGCGACATTCAAGATATCGAAGCGCTGCAAGCGGCGGTCACACAGGCGCGCGCGGCGCATGGTCCCATTGGCGTATTGGTCAACAATGCGGCTCGTGATACCCGCCATACGCTGGAAGACTGGACGGTGGAGCAATGGGATGAATCCATCGCCACCAACCTGCGCCCACAGTTCTTTACCGCACAGGCTGTTGCGCCTGATATGCGCGCGCTTGGCGGCGGCGCCATCATCAATCTGTCTTCCAATAGCTATATGCTAGGCCTTGGCGGCTACCCCACTTATGTAACTGCCAAGGCTGGCATCATGGGCCTGACCAAGGCGCTGGCACGTGAGTTGGGACCGGATGCCATTCGCGTCAACTGCCTGATTCCAGGCTGGGTCATGACCGAGCGTCAGCGCGAGCTGTGGGTCAATGACAAGGACCTCAATGAGTGCATTGATCAGCAATGCCTCAAGGAAGCCATTCCTGTCGAGGACATGATCAACCCGTGTCTGTTCCTCGCCTCTACCGCCTCTCGTATGATGACAGGTCAGCCGATGGTCGTTGATGGGGGCCGAGTGTGAGCGCCCTACCGTCCTCCGTCTCATCCTCCCTTAGTATTTTTCCCAATTGGATCGCCGTCGATTGGGGGTCAAGCAACCTACGCGTATGGGCGCTGGATGCCGATCACAAGGTCATCGCTCAGGCGAGCAGTTCACGCGGCATGTTGGGACTGGCCGCGGATGAGTTCGAGGATGTGCTGCGAGTGCTGATTAGCGACTGGCTGCCGTCAGATGCCTCTGCCACATCTGCCCCAGATGCCATACCGGTACTGATCTGCGGCATGGCCGGCGCCCGCCAGGCTGGGTCGAAGCCGCCTATCTATCCCTGAGAGCGGACGAGGACGTATTGGCCGCACTTGGCCAACGTCTGACAGCAGTCACGACCCGTGATGCGCGGATGGATGTCCACATCGTGCCGGGCGTGTGCCAGCACCAGCCTGCCTTCGACGTCATGCGTGGTGAAGAGACACAGCTGGCGGGGCTCGTCGCGAGCCAACCCCACTACAGCGGCGCAGTGTGCCTGCCAGGCACTCATGCCAAGTGGGCACATCTCGACAATGGCAGAATTACCGGCTTCAACACTTTCATGAGTGGCGAGCTCTACAAGCTGCTCAGCCAGGACTCTGTCCTTAAACACTCTGTCCTCAAACATTCCGTTGCTGGCGGTGACCTCACAGATCAAACGCAGCGCAGCGCCTATCTCGATGGTATCGACACAGCACTCGCCACCCCCGAACGTATCACCGCCGAGCTATTCGGGATTCGTGCTCGTGATCTGCTCGACACACGCCTTCCCAGCGATACGAGCCGTACGGCAGTGTTGAGTGCGCGCTTATCCGGACTGGTGCTCGGTCTCGAACTCGCGAGTGCCACGGCTTCACTACCCGAGAATTCACTGGTCACATTGATTGGCGATGCCGTGCTTTGTCAGCGCTACCAAAGTGCGCTGGAGCACCTCGGCTACCGCGTGTCCATCGCTGCCAATGCCGACATGATACTGGCCGGCTTAGGACAGATTCACCACGCACGCCCCGCCAATCGCACTGTCACCTGACACCCTCACTTTGTATTGGAGATATTCATGAGCCTTCCCCTGGTTGCCATTCTGCGCGGTGTTGCACCGCATGAAGTCATCGCCATTGCTGATGAAATCATCGCCGCTGGCATCACGCGCATCGAAGTACCGCTCAACTCTCCGGAGCCACTCATCAGTATCGCTGCGCTGGCCACGCACTGTGAAACGCATCACGACAGCAAGATTCTGATCGGTGCTGGCACCGTGCTCACTGTGCAACAGGTGCGTGACGTTCATGCCGCAGGCGGTCGTTTGATCGTGTCACCCAATGCTGATGTAGAGGTCATCCGTGAGAGTCGTCGTCTGGAGATGGTCTCGATGCCCGGTATCGTCACTCCGACAGAAGCTTTCGCCGCCGTCGCTGCCGGCGCCTCGGGTCTCAAGCTGTTCCCCGCAACCCAGGTGGGTATCACTAACATGAAGGCCATGCTGGCAGTACTGCCCGCTGGGACCGACCTTTATGCCGTTGGCGGCATCGGCACCGACAACTTTGCCGAGTGGCGTGCAGCAGGTGTGCATGGTGCAGGCTTAGGCACCGCCATCTACTCACCTGGCCTGACGGCGACAGATGTCGGTGTCCGCGCACGCGCACTGGTGGCGGCCTGGGTAGCTGCAGACTGAGAATGAAAGAGCACCACGAGATGCATCTCAACTCAAGAGCGACAACCAGACGATAACGACAAGGAGAGTGCCGGATGACGCAATCACCGTCTCTGAGCGAGGCCACTAGCTGCGTGGCCAGTCATTGTGAACTTGGCGAAGGGCCCGGCTGGAATGCCAACACAAACGAAGTGCGCTGGATGAATATTCTGGCCAGTGAACTTCATCACGCTGCCGCCGATGGCAGTCGGCACCGCATCACGGCACTTGCTCGCAAGACCTCCTACGCAGCACTCACTACTGAGGGTGATTACCTGCTGGTGGCCGAGCATCAGCTGTCACGCTTTGATCCAACCACTGGTGAGTTAGCGGACTTTCTCCCGTTTGAGACCAACCATTCTCCGGCGACGCGCAGCAACGATGCTCGCGTCGACACTCACGGTAGTCTGTGGCTGTCGAGCATGGGCCTGAACGCAGAAGCTGGTGCAGGCAGCCTCTACCGGCTGCACCGTGGGCAGCTGACGCGTCTGATGAGTGGCCTGAGCATCCCCAATGCACTGTGCTTCTCACCCGACGGTCGCTACGCCTACTTTAGCGATACCACCACCGGCCAGGTGATGCGCTGGATGCTGGATGCCGATGGCTGGCCGCTCTCCGCTGCTGGCAGATACGAGGCACCTGAAGTCTGGGCTGATCTGCGCGAATCGGGCGGAAATCCGGATGGGGCCATCATCGATAGCGAAGGTCATATGTGGATCGCCTTGTGGGGCGCTGGCCGCGTGGCGCGACTGGATCACGAGGGGCGCGAGGTTGCCCACGTGACACTGCCCGTCAGTCAGCCGTCGTGTCCGCTACTCGGTGGCGAATCACTCGATATCCTCTATATCACGACCGCCTACGAAGGCATGCCGCTATCAACATCCCAGGCTGAGAGTACGCAGAACGGCAACCTGTTCGCATGTGATCTGTCTGCTGCCGGTATCAAAGGGCTTGCTGAGCCACTGCTGATTCTTGGTTAACACTATTGTCCTGAAGCGATTTCAGCACGCTTTCTTTCACCAAACGCGCTCAGCACGTGCTTGTTCCACAAATGCTTTCAGCGACCCTCCTCATGGGTATCATCAAGGATTGATCATGTCGTTATCTTCCACACAGACACCTTCCTGTGTCACTCCCGATGCACACTGGTTGAGTGAGCAGCAATGGCTGAGCCTGAGTGCTGATGGCATACAGTTGCAGCTGGACCTCAGTGCTGGCCTTGTAACGCTGGCGCACTTTGGCCGTCAGACAGTGATCGACCCCGCGCAGCATCGACTGATGAGCGGCGCCGCGACACCACAGGCCAGTCTCGACATCCTGCCACCCAACACGCTGTTCAATGACGCTGGACAGGGCTTTGCCGGCCATCCGGCAGTGATGGGAGATCGTGCGGGCCACCATTGGCTCACCGACATGCGCCTACGTGAAGATGAGAGCGACAGGAATAGCGCCGTCGCTTGCTCGACAGACAATCACGGAGCGCATGCCCGGTTGACACTCATCGATCGCCTAAGTGAACTCGAGGTCGTGCTGTCACTGACGTTGACCCTCGAGGGTGTACTGCGCCAGCAGACGACACTGACCAATCACGGCAGCGCCGCCTATCGTCTCGAATGGCTGGCAGCCTGCTGTCTGCCGTTACCGGTCCGATTCGAGGAATGCATGAGCTTTGGTGGGCGCTGGGTACAGGAATTCACCGAAACACGCCACACGCTCAGCGAAGGGGCATTCACACTGGAAAACCGACGCGGCCGCAGCTCTCATCAGCGCGTACCGTCGTTGATCGTCGGGACTGAAGGCTTCAGTGAGCAACGCGGTGAGGTCATCAGCACGCATCTAGCCTGGAGCGGCAATCACCGCTTGCTGGTCGAGCGTCAATTTGACGGCAGCACACAGCTGCAGATGGGGGCGTTGCTGCTGCCTGGTGAGCAGGCACTGGCACCAGGTGAGAGTCTCACGACACCCGAAGTCGTGATGGCATGGTCCGACAATGGTATCAATGAAGCCAGTCAGCGCATGCATCGTACCCTGCGCGCACGTCTCGACTGGCCAACGGAAGATAAGCCACGGCCGGTACACGTCAATACCTGGGAGGCGCTGTATTTCGACCATGACGCCGCCAGACTGGATGAGCTGGTCACTGCGGCCGGCGACGTCGGCGCAGAACGCTTCGTGCTCGATGATGGCTGGTTTGTCGGTCGTGACGGCGAACGCGCAGCACTGGGCGATTGGTATCTGGATAAGGCCAAGTATCCTGACGGTCTCGGCCCGCTGATTGATGCCGTTCACGCACAGGGGATGGAATTCGGCCTATGGGTAGAGCCTGAAATGGTCAATCCGGACAGCGATCTCTACCGCGCCCATCCCGACTGGATTCTCGGTATTGAGGGACGTGACCAGCCTCTTGGACGCTACCAATGTGTACTGGATCTGACACGCTCTGACGTAGCGGACTATCTGTTTGCACGCCTCAATGCACTGCTCAGCGAATACCCGATCAAGTATCTGAAGTGGGACATGAATCGCGATCTGACTCACGCTGCCACTCAGTCAGGTGAACGCATCGGCATGCCGGCCGCTCATGCTCAGGTCGAGGCGCTTTATGGGCTGCTGGCGCGCTTGCGTCAGGCACATCCCACAGTGGAAATTGAAAGCTGCGCCTCGGGCGGCGCGCGCACCGATCACGGTATTCTGCGCCATACACACCGTGTGTGGACGTCGGACTGCAATGACCCACATGAGCGCACCCATATCCAGCGCGGTGCCAGCCGTTTCTTGCCTCCGGAGCTTCTGGGAGCGCATATCGGCCCGCAACATGCGCATACCACCTCGCGGCGTACGTCGCTGGCCTTCCGTGCCTCGACGGCTTTGTTTGGGCATCTCGGACTGGAGTTGGATGTCAGCCAGCTCGATCAAAACGAGCGCACGGCGCTACGAGTCTGGATTGAACGCTACAAGACACTGCGCGGACTATTGCACGCTGGTGTCAGCTGGCGGCTGGATTGCCTTGATCCCCATCAACATGCACATGGCGTGGTCAGTGCGGATGGCCGACAGGCGTTGTTCAGCATCAGTCAACTGGCGATGCCGCGTCATGCACTTCCCGCGCCGCAGCCACTGGCAGGCCTCACACCTGAAATACACTATCGCCTTGAGCTGGTGGAATTGCCGGAGCACCCGGAGCGCCGCATGAAGCAGCTCCCCGCCTGGATTCAGGCACAGCTCGACGGACAGACGATCACCGTCAGCGGGGAATATCTACTGCGTGATGGGCTTGCGCTGCCAGTGCTTGATCCTGATCAGACGATTCTCATACAACTAAGCGCAGTTGAGATGTAAATCTCTGCCATACCGTATTTCGCGTTACACGCTTCTCTCATGACACCTTTCAAGGATGATCCGTATGCAACTCGGCGTCTGTTATTACCCTGAACACTGGCCGCGTGAGCGCTGGGCACAGGATGCCCTCGAGATGGTCGAGGCGGGTATTCGTATCGTTCGCATCGGAGAGTTTGCCTGGAGCCGACTCGAACCGACCAGTGGAGATTTACACTTCGAATGGCTGGATGAGGCGGTTGATGTGCTCGCCAAGGCTGGCCTGAAAATCGTGATGGGCACCCCGACGGCCACACCGCCCAAATGGCTGGTAGATGCACATCCCGAGATTCTCGCCGTTGATGCGCAAGGCGACGTGCGCGGCTACGGCTCACGTCGTCATTATTGTTTCTCCTCGCCTGTTTACCGCACCCTCAGTGAGCGCATCGTGCGCCTGATGGCCGAGCGATACGCTCATCATCCGGCCATCATGGCGTGGCAGACCGACAACGAATACGGCTGTCATGACACGATCCTGAGCTATTCAGCTGCCGCACGTGCGCGTTTCCCCGAATGGCTGGAGGCACGCTACGGCACCGTACAGGCGCTGAATGATGCCTGGGGGACGGTATTCTGGAGCATGGAAGTCACTCGTTTTGATCAAGTCGAAGCACCAGTGGGCACCGTGACCGAACCCCACCCCGCCATCGTGCTCGACTATCGCCGCTTCTGCTCCGACATGGTGGTGGAATATAACCGCCTGCAGGTGGCTACCCTGCGTACGGCGGGTATCAGCGTCGATATCGTGCATAACTTCATGGGGTTGTTTACCGAATTCGATCACTTCGATGTCGCGCAGGATCTCGATATCGCCAGTTGGGACAGCTATCCGCTCGGCTTTCTCGAGCGTGGTGCCCATGACGAGGCCACCAAAGGATTCTATCGCCAGCAAGGTCACCCTGATTTTGCCGGTTTCCATCACGATCTCTACCGCGCCATGTGCAAGGGCCGCTGGTGGGTGATGGAGCAGCAGCCGGGGCCAGTCAACTGGGCACTCAGCAATGCTGCACCGCTGCCGGGCATGGTGCGGCTCTGGAGTCATGAAGCCTTCGCTCATGGCGCCGAGGTGGTCTCTTACTTCCGCTGGCGTCAGGCACCCTTCGCGCAGGAACAGATGCATGCAGGATTGCTTCGCTGCGACGGTACACCGGCATCTGCATGGACAGAACTGCTGCAGGTACGCGACGAGCTAGCAGCGATGGCTAGCCATGACGATGCAGCGGATCAGCACAGTACACCGGTGACTGAACGTGCCTCTGTCGCACTGATGTTCGACTACGCCTCCATCTGGGCTTGTCAGATTCAGCCACATGCCGAGAATTTTGATGCGTTGGAGTTACACCTCAGCTGGTACAGCGCCCTACGTCGCCTGGGACTCGATGTCGATATCGTGTCACCACGCGATGAAGTCATGGACTATCCGCTCATCGTGTTGCCATGCCAGGTCATCGCTGACGAGGCGCTCGCGACTCGCTTGAATGCCGCACGTGATCGCGGCAGCCGGATCGTCATCGGCGCACGTTCTGGCTCACGTACCCAAGACCTGCAGATTCCCGAGCAGCTAGCACCAGGAGCGCTTGCGACGTTGACGGGCGTCACGGTGGATCGTGTGGATGGTCTACGCCCAGCGACACATCCCACCATCACTCTCGCGAATGGTCATCGTGGCCATGCACTGCGATGGCGCGACCTACTGGACAGACAACGCACCACGGCCAGTGTTGTGATGCGCTTTGATGATGGCGAACCCGCAATTACTCACCAGCAAGGTATCAGCTATCTGACCGCCTGGCTGGACGAAGATAGCCTACTGGCACTCCTTGAGGCGGAATGTCGTGCGGCAAACATTGCCACATTCGCGCTACCACAAGGTGTACGTTTCCGTCGCCGTGGCGCGCTATGCTTTGCATTCAATTATGCCCCTGAAGCACGCTGGCTACCTGATGAGCTGGTAGCGGATGCGAGTTATGTGACAGGTGGCCAGCAACTACCCGCTGCAGGTGTCAGCATCTGGCGAGCAAGCTGAATTTTCATTACTACACAAATGACTCTGCGAGTTGCAGGGTGAACCTGTATAAGCGATTCTACAAATCAGCCAGTCAATCGTTCGGGACAACATCCAAAACGTGGATTACGGCGTATAACCTCCTGAACCTCTGTCGGATCTCGCGACCGATAGACTGTAAGATCGGATTGTGCGGCGCCCTAAGGGCGTCGCTTTTTTGTGCGTGTCAGAAGAGTTCTAAAGCTCGGTGGCCATACCCCTTAAGCCGCCCCTCTCGGCATATCCCGCCCTCATCCGAACCTGGCATTTCGCCACTACTGCTCCGAGATAGCGCTTCGTGTGAGCGCCAATACCTCTCGTGGCCCGAAAACCAGATTATTGTAAAATCTGGACGTGAATAAAGATAACGGTATATTTTATAAAGCAATCGCTGAGCTATATGATCCAAACTATTCCGCAGGGGCTTATACGAGCGGCATGCTGCCACTTAAGCCGCATTGTTCTCATGTCGGACAAACACTACCGTGTGCGACATGTCACTGCAGATCCTCCCATAAAGAGTAAAAACAACAGGCCACGCACCTGATTGCAGGACATGCGTCGTTAATGGCAGACGACACACCATGACTATAACGCCAACTACGAGATGTCCCCCTCCATGAGTATTCTTGCCATTCTGATCTCGCTCGGGCTGTTGATGTTCCTGGCCTACCGCGGTATCACCGTCCTGTTGCTCGCGCCATTGATGGCAGCACTTGCCGTCGTTCTTTCCGGCGATGCCGGTACTCTCCTTCCCAGCTATACCGTGACCTTCATGAGTCAGCTGGGGGGCTATCTGGCCAAATTCTTCCCGCTGTTCATCCTCGGTGCCCTATTCGGCCAGTTAATGGCGGATTCTGGTGCAGCGCATGCTATCTCTGAAGGTCTGGTCAAACGCTTGGGCACTCGCCATGTCATTCTGACGGTTGTCTTGGCCTGCGCCATACTGACGTATGGCGGTGTGTCGCTATTCGTGGTGGCGTTTGCGATCTACCCCATCGGTGCACAGCTATTCCAACGCACTGACACACCGAAACGCCTGTTACCCGCAGCTATTGCACTCGGCTCATTCACGTTCACGATGACAGCATTACCCGGCACGCCTGCCATTCAGAACGCCATCCCGATCCCCTACTTCCAGACCAACAGTTTCGCTGCACCGGGCTTAGGCATCATTGCCGGCCTGATGATGTTAGGTCTCGGCACTTGGTGGCTCAAGGGACGTGCCAGCAAGGCACAAGCCCAGGGCGAGAACTACGGGGTTCATCAGAATGAAGGTCTCGAGAAAGACTCAAGCCTCGTGGCCACGATGAGCATGACCGCCGCACTGGTCCCGCTGATCATGGTGATTGGCCTGAATGCGCTACTTACCTACCTCGTTTTCCCTCGCATCGATTTCTCCTACCTGGCCGAGTCCTTCCCTGATCTCAACCCCGCAGGTGCAACAGGCATGTGGTCAATCCTGATTGCATTGGCCACGGCATCCGCCTGGTTGATGATCTCGCGCTGGAAGCAATGGAACGACCTCAAGACAACGGTCAATAACGGCTGCTTTGGCGCGATGCTACCGGTATTCAACACAGCTTCAGAAGTCGGCTACGGCGCTGTCATTGCAAGTCTGGCGGGCTTTGCCATCGTCAAGGACGCCGTACTGGGACTCTATCCGAGTAATCCGCTGATTTCCGAAGCCGTTGCGGTCAATGTACTGGCTGGGATTACCGGATCATCATCAGGCGGCATGAGCATTGCGCTCTCGACACTGGGCTCGACTTACATGGAAATGGCCGTGAAAAGCGGTATTGATCCTGAGCTGATGCATCGAGTCGCCGCACTAGCCGCTGGCAGCATGGACACCCTGCCACACTCTGGCGCGGTCATTACCCTGCTGGCGATCTGCAAGCTGACACATCGCCAGTCCTATGGGCAGATGTTCATGATGACCGTGGCATTCCCGATGTTGGCGCTGATCACTGTCGTGACACTCGGTAGCTTGGTAGGCAGCTTCTAATCACCCTTGAATATGTAGCTTGAGCAATGATACATATTCAATCTGCCTGAAAGCACAACACCACCTCTTGAAGGTGGTGTTGTGCTTTACATTATTATTATAACTTCATGCACATGGATTCCGTGATGAAGCATCAATAGACGTGATCCCCGCTTATTCATGAGGCCGGCCTGAAAACGAAGATGGCGAGTGGTTTCTCTTGTAGAATCAGGATGTTCCTGCCAGAACACGATTCAAGAGGACCACTCGCCATGGGTGAAAGCCTATCCACCTGGACGCCCTCGTGCAACGGCTCTGTCCGTGTCGAGCTGAGC
>NZ_JEMF01000080.1 GCF_000591415.1 Cobetia crustatorum
TCTGGTGTTCTAGCTTTGGTGTTCTAGTTCTGACGCTCTAGTTCGACCTTGGCGATATTGGTGTCAGCTACCGCAGACCTTGCCGTAGCCGTACATGCTATCGAAGCCCGGGATTCGCTGCTCCCAGACCGGTGGTGTGCCTACCACTTCCTGCAAACAATCGCTGAAGCGACGCGTTTTCTGCGGTAGATACTGACGGTGCGGGTAGACCAGATGAATAAAGGGCAATGGCTTCATCGTTACTTCGGTCAGCAGTGGGATCAACTCACCAGTGAGTATTTCATCATTGATGTTGATGGCCGATACCATGCCGTAACAGGCGCCTGACTTGATGGCGCTTAGCAGGACATCGCCATCATTGACCTTGAGGCGTGAGTCCAATGCGACCTTCTCCTCGACGCCACTTTCACTGCATATGCGTAGGCGGTCGAGAATAAAGCCATCACGGGAGTAGACGGCCGCGGGCAGGCCTGAAAGGTCTTCCGTGGTCTTTGGCATGCCATAGCGCTCGATAAAGGCAGGGGATGCGCAAATCAAGTGACGGTGCGCTGCCAACGGGCGAGCAATCAGATTGGAATCCTCAAGCTCCGACATGCGGATGGCGAGGTCATACCCACCACCGATGATGTCCGTCAGGTGATCTTCCAGACGTACTTCTACTTGAGTGTCCGGATAGCGTTCCATATACAGGCGGACTGCCTGAGCTACATAAGTGCGACCGAAATGGCTTGGGCTGGTGATCTTGAGTACACCACGTGGCCCATCCTGATAGGCGCCAGCCACATCGTCAGTATCTTCCAGTACCTCACGCAGTCGTAGTGCATGCTGATGAATCTCACGTCCTGCATCAGTCAATGCCAGCGAGCGAGTGGAACGATTGAAAAGGCGAATCTGAAGCTCTTCTTCCAGGCGGCTAATCTGTTTGGAAACCACCGAGCGATTGACCTGACGATGGTCTGCCGCTTTGGAAAAACTCTGCGTTTCCACGACATCTAGAAACAGCAACAAGCGGGATGCTTTATCCACGGTATGACCTCTCGTGATGCAATCGGAAAAGTGGTCACTTCGCTGCTTGCCTTGATGGCAGGAAGTGATGTGACTATCGATGTCGCCAGGTGAGTGCTGATGGCAAGAAGGTGTGATTCGCAAAGCTTAGCACGGCGACTGTTTCCTCTAATACCACGCGCCACGCTATTTCATCGCCTTTCCTGTTGCCAATAATGCATCAAAGTCATGTTTTCCTGATGCTATCGACATGGGATGCAAAGTCTTAGAATCATCTGTCTAACCACAGGGGCTGACTTCTGAGGCTCTTGTCATTTTTTGACCAGCGATGCCTGGCATGCTGGGAGTGAGTGAATGTCTTCGAAAATCATGCAACCCACATCGTCGTCGCCCGATTGCCCAAGTACCCGTGAGCTGATGTCGCGACTGTGGCGCAGCACCTTGCCCATGACAATCGGAATAATGGGGCTGCTGGGCTTCAACCTGGTCGATGCTGCTTTTGTGTCTCGTCTGGGTACGGCGCCACTGGCGGCTCAGTCCTTCACCTTTCCGCTGACGTTCTTGATCATTGGTGTTCAGGTCGGAATGGGGATTGCGATTGCCGCGATTGTCTCGCGTACGCTGGGCGCAGAAGAGGATGCGCGCGCGCGCCGCTTGGGAGGAGTCGTGGTCTTGGCATCCGGTGGTGTGCTCGCGTTGTTGCTGCTATTGCTGTGGATAGTGCGCGTACCAGCCTTCCATCTGCTGGGCGCCAATGATCAGGAACTCACGCTGATCGAGCAATATTGGGGGCCGTGGCTGGTCGCCAGTTGGCTGGGTGCGATGGCTTATGTGCTCTACAGCCTGTTTCGTGCGCACGGTAATACTCGGCTGCCGGGTGTGATGATGCTGATCACCAGCTTATTGAACCTGGCGCTCGATCCTCTGTTGATCTTCGGTCTCGGCCCGATTCCTGGCTTTGGTCTGGCAGGAGCTGCCTGGGCGACCTTGATCGCTTTTGCCATCGGCTGGTGATCACGGCAAGCAAGTTGAGTGGACAGGGATGGGTCGAGTATCGCGGTCTGCTTCGTGAGTGGCGTGAATCACGTCGTCAGTTGATGGGGATTGCAGGTCCGGCCATGCTTTGCCAGATGATGCCTGCGCTGGCAGCCATGCTGGTCACAGCGATTGTGGCAAGCCTGGGACAGACTCAGGTCGCCGCCTGGGGTATTGCCTCTCGGCTTGAGACCTTCTCGCTGATCGTGGTGCTGGCATTGACCATGTCGCTGCCGCCGTGGCTAGGGCGTTGTTACGGGGCAGGTCGCTGGCAAGAGGTTCGCCGCCTGATGAACCTGGTCGCGCGCGTGGTCATTGTCTGGCAGCTGATATTGGGCGTTATCGTGACCTTGCTGGCATCGCCGCTGGCGAATGTACTGGTCGGTAGCAGTGACGTGGCTGAAGCACTGGTCCTGCTGGTGCCGTGGATGCTGCCCAGCTATGCCTTCCTGGGCATCTGTATGCTGGTGGTGTCTGCGGCCAATGCGCTGGGCTGGCCATTGCGGGCAACGCTGTTGTCCTTCATTCGTCTTTTTGTCTGCTTTCTGCCGGCGGTGTGGATCGGGGCTCAGATGGATGGTCTGCGTGGGGTGGCGATCGGTGCCGCCATTGGCAATCTGCTGGCGGGTGTCGTTGCCTGGCGGTTGTATCGTCAGGCCATCGGTAGCTTGGGCAAGCCATTACGCAAGATTTCTGCAGCGGCCTCCGTCTGAACTAAAAGGGGAGGCGTAGACGCAAGGTCTTGAGGGATAAATGAGCTAGCCAACAACGCAGTGCGCAACAAAAAAGCGGCCATTCTAAAAATGGCCGCTTTTTTGTTGTTTAACACTAGAGAGTCGGCAAAATTACCTAATATTTTTCTGATTAATGGGTATATAACAGAATATTAGTGATGAGCGGTGGCCCTATACTGGTGATATTCAGGTCAAGCAGCTGCGAGTAATCGGTTGCCCGATAATGGCCTATTGAATTCATCCGGTGCTGATGGGCGCTGGATATGCTTTTCATTTACCGCAGGGCGCGGTTTGCAGTCACGGAGTAGGCCAACATGAAAATTCTTGTGCTCGGAAGCGGCGTCGTCGGTGTCACCAGTGCCTACTATCTCGCACGCCAGGGTCATGAGGTCACGGTGGTGGATCGTCAGGCCAGCCCTGCGATGGAAACCAGCTACGGTAACGCAGGACAGGTATCCTTCGGATTCTCATCTCCTTGGGCAGCCCCTGGCATTCCGCAGAAAGCCGTCAAGTGGATGTTCCAGGAGCACGCGCCGCTCAAGATTCAGCCGCGCATGGATCCGCAGATGGCCAAGTTCATGGTCAAGATGTTCGCCAATTGCAATGCTGATCGCTATGCCGTCAACAAGGAGCGCATGGTGCGCGTCGCCGAGTACAGCCGCCTGTGCATCAACGCGCTGCGTGACGACACTGGTCTGCGTTACGAAGATCGCCAGCAAGGTCTGCTGCAGTTGTTCCGCACTGAGGCTCAGGTGGAAGCGGTACAGAAGGACATGAAGGTACTGGCAGGCTGTGGCGTGCGTCACTCCTTGCTGGACGCTGATGCCTGTGCACTCGTCGAGCCGGCTCTGGCTCGCGTACCGGGCAAGTTCATCGCTGGCCTGCACTTGCCGGATGACCAGACGGGCGATTGCCATCTCTTTACCAATCGACTGGCAGATTATTGCCGCGACACTCTCGGCGTGACGTTTGTCTTCAATACCACCATTCAGCGTATTCAGCGCAGTGGCAGCCGTATTGAAAAGGTCATCACGGACCGTGGCGAGATGACGGCGGATAGTTATGTCATGTGTCTGGGTAGCTACTCACCGTTTCTGGCCAAGGATCTGGATCTGGACCTGCCGATCTATCCGGTCAAGGGCTACAGCCTGACAGTGCCGATCATCGACGCCGATGCCGCGCCGCAGTCTACTGTCATGGATGAAACCTACAAGGTGGCGCTGACGCGCTTTGATGACCGCATTCGTGTCGGCGGCACTGCCGAGCTGGCATCCTTCGATCTGTCACTGCTCGAGAAGCGCCGCGCGACCATCAACATGGTCGTCCGCGATATCTTCCCTGAAGCCGGCGACTATGCACGTGCCGAGTTCTGGGCTGGCCTGCGCCCGATGACACCGGATTCCACGCCGATCATTGGTGCCACCAAGTATGACAATCTGTGGTTGAACACTGGTCACGGTACCCTGGGCTGGACCATGAGCTGTGGCAGTGCGAGCCTGTTGGCGGACCTGGTAGACGGCCGCAAGCCCGGTATTGATCCAAATGGTTTGAGCCTCGGTCGTTACGCCGCCTGATCGTTTTTGATGCTTTCTCATCGATTGATGCTGTCTTGTTGATTGATGTTTCCCCTAGTGATTGATGGCTTCTTGAGGAATGACGCATGACCAAGCAGATTATCTCCACCGAATCCGCGCCGGCCGCGATTGGCCCGTACTCCCAAGCAGTTCAGACGGGCAATCTGGTGTTCCTGTCCGGCCAGATCCCGTTGGACCCGGCTACCATGGAAGTGGTTGAAGGCGGCTTTGAAGCACAGGCAGATCAAGTGTTCCGCAACCTCAAGGCGGTGTGTGAAGCGGCTGGCGGTAGTCTGGATCAACTGGTCAAGGTCAACTTGTTCCTGACCGACCTGAGCAACTTTGCCGTGGTCAATACCTTGATGGAGCAGTACTTCACTCAGCCGTATCCGGCGCGTGCTGCCGTCGGCGTCAAGGAGCTGCCCAAGGGCGTGCTGTTTGAAGCGGAAGGCGTGCTTGCGCTGTCCTGATCCGTCGATGCTCTGACGCCAGGCTGCCCTGATGCCACTGGGCCATCGATGGCAAGCCATACCACCACCCTCGCTGATTCGTCAGCGGGGGTGGCGTCGTTCTGGGGAGCTGCTTTCATAACGTGCGTGACATTTAGTCTCAGCATGATTAGCGTAAGGCTAAAATAGGCAGATGCCGCTGACTCGATGACAGGGGCATATCGGTCGATATCTTCAGGGAGCAACAAGATGGCGCAGTCAGACACCGGAACACGTGAGCCAGGCATGCGGCTGCGGCAGCTGGAAATGCTATGGGCAGTCGTCGAATGTGGCTCGATGAAGGGCGGTGCGGCGCAGCTGGGTATCAGCGTACCGGTTGTCTCGCGTGGGTTGGCGCAGCTTGAGCAGACGCTGGGCTATTCGCTGTTTCTGCGTGAAGGCGGCCGCTTGGTGCCAACGCCTGAGGCTGAGCGGCTGACGCCATCGCTGGCACAGATGTTCACGGCACAATCCGAGTTGCGTCGTCTGGCATTTGGGCCTGGCAGTGGTACTCGTCCACGGCTGGTCTTGGCAGTAACACCTGCGCTTGAAGCCTTCAGTGCTGGTTGGCTGACGCGTATCGCAGCCTGTGAAGCGCTGAGTGACTGGTTGCCGGTGATTGAGGTGATGGAGCCATCGCAGCAGGTAGAGGCCGCGCGCGAAGGGCGGGTAGCAATGGCAGTGAATCTGGAAGCACCGCCAGAGCCGCAGGGTGGCAAGCGGGCTGCGACAGCGGCGGCGCGTGCGCGTGAGCTCAACGCCAGCCTGCGGCAGCGTGCCCGTGAAGAGACCGTCCTGATAGAAGACGAGGATGGCACGAGTGCGACAGCTACCATGCCAGAGCTGGGAGACAATCCGCCGTCGAGTGAGCCGGAATCTGTCATTGAGGCACCGGTGACGGACGCGTCAGACGAGGAGACTACTGCTCATCAGCAGCAAGTCCTCAGGCTACCATTGATGCTGTTATGGCCGGCGCGTTGGCCGTTGTTGAACAAGCCGCTGTGTCTGGCCCGCCTCAATGAGCGCCCGTTTGTCGATTTGCCAGAGAACACTAGCCAAGGGCGTCTGATCAGAGGGTTGCTCAAGCGTGAGCGAGTGACACCTGCGATACAGGCTGAAGCGGCAACGCCAGACAGTGCAGGGCGGTTGGCCTGCTCAGGTGTGGCAGCCACCATTATTGATGTGCTCTCGGCTCGTCAGACCCTGAGCGGAGCCAACGGCAGTCTGATTGGAATGGCACTATCGATGCGCAGTGAACGTTATCTGGAATTGAGTTGGCAGCTGCCGGTGGCGGAAGATGGCAGTGCTGAGCAGGAAGTGCAGACACGATTGATCGCCTTGCTGGAAGCCGAAGTGGCAGCGTGTCTTGCCGAGCTTCCGACAGGGAATGACGAGCAGGAATGAGTGAGGTAAAGCCGTCTTCCTGATCTAAAAAGTACGAGTCTAAAAATACAATGCATGAAAGCACGAAGCC
>NZ_JEMF01000081.1 GCF_000591415.1 Cobetia crustatorum
ACTTGGCCGCGGGCGTTTTAATAAAGACTTCGATGATAAGGACGAACGATGAATCAGACAGCGTAGGCGAGATCTTCCAACGGCATCATTTCGCGAGTCACTGCCTCGCGCGTGATGGTCTTGGCCATGCAGGCACACTTGCCACACTGGGTCGCGCATCCGGTCTGCTCACGGACTTCACGGAAGCTACGTGCTCCCTGCTGCACGACTTCGCGTATTTTATGGTCTGACACACCCTTGCACAGACAGACGTACATGGCTCACCTCATCGCTCCGAGTGAGACAAATGTAAATGATTCGCAGAAAGATGCGCAATACCTAGCTGCAAAAAATTCTCATTTACATGAAAAGTCAGTCACTTACACGACCACCATTTACCATGAATCCTTCTTTCCTCTCCTGCGGCGCTTGATACACCTCCCAAGAAAGCGTACTCAACGAAGTTTCCTGACAACCAAAACGCGCAAAATGCCGCAGCACACGTCAAAACTCGTTGCATCACGGAAATAGGTCGCCGTATAAATGAGCATGGCATCAAGCGCTGAGCCACACGGATGACAGGCCATGCGCTCAGCCAAAAAGCGGTGGTGATATGCCGCAACACCGTGTAAATCCATGAATCAGGGTTGCGATTTTGGGCAGTATCGCTAATATGTATAACGCTCGATTATACATTGAGCCGCAACAAGGCAACAAAACATAATAAATTGCCACCTACTGGCAATTCCGGTTGGCCATCCGACAATCGCATCAATATGCGTCACACGTCGTTGAGGCAAATGACTGCCACGGCCAGCCAGGCAATCAGGAAAAGCATATGAACAGGACACAACAAGAGATTCCGTCGACGCACACCAGTACGGCCATCCTCACCATCGGCATGCCGATGATGGGCGCCATGCTGACGCCGTGACCGGCCTGAATCTGTCTACTGTTTCTGTTTTGCCAATCCTCGCTTTGCCAATCTGTAAGGAGCTTTAATCTGATGTCTTCACTACTCGCTACTGCCGATCATCATGCTACCTCTCATCTACCCTTGAACCTGGATGCTGTCCGGGATGCAGGTATCTGCTTCGGCGATCATCACCGTCTGCCGCTCAACCCGCTATTGCGCAACCTGTACCGTGAAGCGCGCCGCGAAGGCTGGTGGATGAGAGCTGCAATGCTCGTGAGTTGATGAACCATATCGCTCTGCCGCAGGATCATGTCGTCACTCAGGAAATTTCCGATCGCGTGTGGCGCTATAACGTCGGCTACTCCAATACCGGTGCCAGTGCTGACCAAGGTGACCTGAACGGCGCACTGGACTCTCTCAGTGATCGCACACTGGATGAGCCACTGCCGGGCGCCCTGCAACGTTTGACCGAAGCATGGCTGTACCTGCCCGGCGAGCTGGAAAGCCCGCGCCAGGCGAGTGCCGACGTACTGTGGCTCGATAAGCAGGGCCGCGCCCGCTATCGCCTTGATCAAGCGCGTCACTGGTTCGCCACCCTGCGTGATGAAGCACTGGTCGTGGACGACTGGCTGGCATGGCGCTTGACCCACCTGCCGCTGACCAGCGCTCCTGTCTTCGATACCGTCAGTGCATTCACTCGCTTGGCACGTCTCGACCACGACGGCCAGCGCCCGATCGGTCAGCTGTCCTTCGTACGTTATCGTGATGGCGTGCGATTCGAAGGCATGGGTACCGCAGTGATCGACCTGCCGCGCGAACTGCCGGAAACCGCAATACAGGAAGATAGCCTGGTGGTATCACGGGCGAGCGTCGAACGCATCATCACTCGCCTCGACGGTCTCTTGGGTGTCTAAGTGATACTCATTTCGGGTCTCTGATCAGCTTGAGATATACATGCAGCACACAAAAAACGCCCCGCCAGTCATCGACTGGCGGGCGTTTTTTGTGTGCTGCATGACAAGACTCGTACCAATCAGCCGCGCTTACCGCGCGCTGGTATCACAACAACCCGAGTTCCGGAGACAATGTCCTGCCAGCTGCGCTGCTCGTGATCCAATAGTTGCCAGACATACCCCAAGCCGCAACAGGCCAGTGAAAGCCCAGCGATCAGAAAACGAATCAGGCACTGCGTCAGTGTAGGAGCACAGCCCTCTGGAGTCTGTATCCGGATCCGCCAAGCCTGCATGCCCAACGTCATACCACTGCGGCTCCAGAAGTAGGCAAAGAAGGCATACATGGCAACCAGCAGCAACGAACGGAACAGCGGGGACTGATTAGCCTCACCATCGTTGGCCGCCACGCCGACAAAGCTGAGCACGATCAGCAGCGCCAGCACGAGGAAGGTATCGTAGATCACCCCTCCCAGCCGGCGCGCCAAGCCTGCAGGCGCTACGCTCTCCTGCGCAAAACACCGCCGTCCTGCGCGGTTTGAATCAGCCACTGCGACGTATCAGCAGCAGACCGATCACATAACAGGCAAGCGTAGGCGCCAGCACTGCCCAGATAGGTGCAAAACCAAACACTACCGAGGCGGGCGCCAGCAGGTCCTGCAGATACTTGAAAAGCAGGCCCACGATGATGCCGTAGAACACCCGCGTACCTGCTGCCACCGTGCGCAAAGGGCCAAACACGAAGGAGGCGGCGACCAGCACCAACGCTGCCAGTGTCAGGGGTTGTAGAATCTTCTGCCAGAAATAGAGCAATGGCTGATTGGCAGAGAGTCCTTGCTCCTTCAGGTAACTGGCGTAGCGCCACAGGTCAGAGGCTGATTGCTGCTTTGGCTCAGTGATCACCAGCTTGAGCAGGTCCGGCGTGAGACTCGTGTCCCACTGACGTGAATCCTGCTGCGCCACCTTGGTGGCTACCGCTTCGCCATCGCGGCTCTCGAAGGTAGTGGTCTCCACACCTTCCAGCGTCCATTCGTCCCCTTCCCACACACCACGCTTGGCATATAGCGCTTGATTCAGGTGCTGCTCATCGTCAAAGCGATAACGGGTGACATTGAGTACCACATCATCGCTTCTGATCGAACCGAAGCGATAATAGTCATTGCCTTCACGCTGCCAGCCCCCTCCCTCGGCATACACTGCGCCAGCGCCCTGTTGCTTCTCGGCACGCCAGGCATCTGCATGTAACTCAGTGACCGGCGCGACATACTCGCCGATTGCCATGGTGATCGCGATGACCAGCCCCAGCGGCTTCATCACCCCCCAGAGAATGCGCGTCAACGAACGCCCCGCAGCACGCATGATGGTCAACTCATTACTGGAAGCCATGCTGCCCAGACCAATCAATGCTCCTAGCAACACACCCACAGGCACGAATTCGTAAAAGCGCGATGGTAGCCGCATCAGCAAATAGATAAGTACCTGCAGGGCACCATAACCGCCCTCCACGTCGCCCAGGTCATTGATATAGGTAATCATCAGGTCAAGCCCGAGAATCAATACCTGCACCACCAGCATGGCCACCAGCACATTACGCGCGATGTAACGGTCGAGACGATCAAGCAGCATCAGCGGCCACCTCCGCGGTTGTCGCGCCAGCTCAGCCAGATGCCGAGCGCCAGATAGACGCCGTGAATGGGCCATAGGCCAATAGAGGCCGGGTATTTGCCGGAAGCCACGGCGTTCTGTGCCGCGATCAGCAAACTCAAATAGGTAATGTGAACAAAGATGGCCGGCAATAAGCGTGCAAAGCGCCCCTGACGCGGGTTAACGCGCGCAAGCGGCAAGCCGATCAGCATCAAGATAGGCACCATCAGTGGCAGCGAAATACGCCACTGCAGCTGGGCCTTGGCCTCCGGCGTGTCAGTGGCGATCAGCTCAGCAGTCGTCGCAAGCTCGATATCGTCCTTCAAACTCGCCGCGTCCTGCCCCTCGGTAACGCGTACACCGTAACGATCAAAACCCAATCGCTGAGCAACCGCCTTGCCCGGCTCCACGGCATAGCGGGTACCGTTACCGAGCACCAGATAGCGACTGCCCGTCTCGGGACTAACCTCCTGGAAGGCACGCTGGGCACGAATGACCGACTGACGCGGCTCGCTATCAGCAGTGTTGGCAGCTTTCTTGTCGTCACGTTCGGCAATGAAGACGTTCTTCAGCTCACTGTTGTCACCACTCATGCTCTCGGCATACACGGTACGCGTGCCGATATCCTGAAAACGCCCTGCACCTAATACCGAGAAATCAGTTTTCTGCTTCTGCAGCTCCAATATCAACTCGTTCTTGAGCGCACCGGCCGGCGTCAGATAGAGACTACACGCCGCCACCATCGCCGTGACCAGCAGAGCCGGCAGCAGAGCGACGCGCAGCAGGCGCTCCGGCCCGACACCACACGCCACCAGCACGGTAATTTCACTGTTCATGTACAACTGCCCGAACGCCAGCAACACTGCGAGGAAGAACGACAGCGGCAGTAGTAGCTCGAAGAAACCGGGCAGGTGATAGAGCATCAGGCTACCGAGAATCGACGCCGGAAAGTCCCCCTCCGCTGCATCACTGAAATAGCGGATGAATCGGCTGCCCATGATGACAAGCATCAGCACCCCAGCCACAGCAGCCATGGTGGTGAGAATCTCGCGAGTCAGGTAGCGGAAGATGATCAAGTAGAACTCCTGTTTCCCGCCCGTAACCGAGCGTGTTGACCTGAACGATGATAGCCGGTGAATGAACGGTGCGGATCACATAAAGGCATCATCGCCCTCATGCATGGCGAGCGGCCTTTGCGTACACTGGCACAACGGTACTGAATGGAGCCAGACACCCAGCAATGCATGTGAATGCATTATCCAGAAAGCATACCGGCTTGTCGCGGCTACTCCATTGCAATGATCTTTCTTGTTCAGCGTAATGGGACAGCTGACACAAGCGCTTGTCATTGCACGTTTGCGCCCCCATCCAGACAATGACCCTCGGATACCGCAGCCTGCCTGATCCGATCGGCCTGCCGGTGTCTCTCACTTTTGTATCCCTATCCGCGCGCGTGGAGTTGCCATGGAATTTCCTGTAGTCATTGCCAATCCGGCCCAGCTTGAAACCGCCTGCGTGGTGGTACCTGTTCTAGAGGGCGACCTCTCCGGTGCCGCTGCACGTCTGGACGATGCCAGCGAGAAGCTGATTTCCCAGCTGATCGAGCGCGGCGACTTCAAGCCCGAGCTGGGCAACACCCTGCTAGTGCCTTTCGCACCGGGCCTTGGCGCTCAGCGCTTGCTGCTGGTCGGCTTCGGCAACGAAGACAAGCTCGACGAGAGCCGCTTCAAGCGGGGCCTCGATGCCGCCATGATCGCACTGCTCAAGCTGCCGATTGAAGACGCCGCCTTTGCCGGCGTCAACGAGCTGAGCATCGAGCTGCGCGACGCCGACTGGAAGGCGCGCATGCTCGCTGAGAGCGCATTGCGTAACGCCTACCGTTTCACCGAAATGAAGAGCAAGCCAGGCGAGCCTGTCAGTCTGACTCGCCTGAGCGTGGTTAGTGCCGATAAAGGCCAGCGAGCCGAGCTGGAAGCTGGTCTGCATATCGGTGCTGCCATTGGTGAAGGTGTCAGCGAAGCACGTACGCTGGGCAACCTGCCGGGCAACGTCTGCACGCCGCGCTATCTGGGTGAACGCGCTGAGCAGCTGGGCCAAGCCTCCGCAGGCGCTCTCAAGGTCACCGTACTGGGGGAAGAAGAGCTGGAAGCGCTAGGCGCACTGTCGCTGCTTTCGGTCGGACGCGGCAGTGAAGAGCCGAGCCGCCTGATCGTGATGGAATATCGTGGTGCAGAAGACGAAAACGAAGCCCCGCACGTGCTTGTCGGCAAAGGGATCACCTTCGATACCGGCGGTATCTCTCTGAAGCCGGGTGCTGGCATGGACGAGATGAAGTACGACATGGGCGGCGCAGCAAGCGTCTTCGGCACCATGCGCACCGTGCTGGCACTCAAGCCCAAGCTCAACATCATCGGTATCGTGGCCAGCGCCGAGAACATGCCGGACGGTCGTGCCACCAAGCCGGGCGACATCATCAAGACGCTCAAGGGCCTGACGGTCGAAGTCCTCAACACCGATGCCGAAGGCCGTCTGGTGTTGTGTGATGCCCTGACCTACGCCGAGCGCTTCGAGCCAGCCAGTGTCGTCGACATCGCCACGCTGACAGGTGCCTGCGTCATCGCGCTGGGCAATCACGCCACTGGCCTGATCTCCAACGATGATGATCTGGCACTCGACCTGCTGGACGCCGGTGAAGAGGCCTGGGACCGCGCATGGCACATGCCGCTGTGGGATGAGTATCAGAGCCAGCTGGATTCCAACTTTGCGGACATCGCCAACATCGGCGGTCGCGAAGCGGGCATGATCACTGCGGGCTGCTTCCTGTCCCGTTTCGCGGATACCTTCCCGTGGGCGCATCTGGATATCGCCGGAACGGCCTGGATGTCCGGCAAGCAGAAAGGCGCCAGCGGTCGTCCCGTCGGCCTGCTGACCCAATATCTGCTGGATCGCGAGGCGGAACTCAATACCCCGCAGGAAGAGACTGTCTGAGGCTTCGCATGCTCTCTAGAGCGTGCTAGCGTTGAGGCATGCGGATCAGAGACTCCCTCGGGCGCCTCTGATCCGACTAGCCTATAAAAATGATCGACCCCCAGCGTCTTGCGCTGGGGGTCTCGCTGCTACGGAGACACTCACGTGACCAAAGGCTTCGACGTCCGCGCGTCCACACAACCGGCGGATGCTGCCGTTCGTGACACCATTCTTGCCAATCCCGGTTTCGGCCGTCACTTCAGCGACCACATGGCTCATGTACGCTGGACCGTCGATGGTGGCTGGCATGGCCATGAAGTACGCCCTTATGGCCCGCTGATGCTTGATCCTGCTGCCTCTGTGCTGCACTACGCACAGGAAATCTTCGAGGGCATCAAGGCGTATCGTCACGCAGACGGCTCGGTATGGACCTTCCGTCCCGAGAAGAATGCTGCGCGCTTCCGTAACTCCGCGCGTCGTCTGGCGCTGCCGGAGCTCAGCGACGAAGACTTCATCGGTTCGCTCAAGGTCCTGCTCGCTCAAGACAGTGCTTGGGTGCCGACACCAGCCAGCGCCAGCGATGAATGCAGCCTCTATCTGCGTCCATTCATGATCGCCAGCGAAGCTTTCCTTGGCGTGCGCCCATCGCGTGAAGTCGATTACTACGTGATCGCCTCACCGGTCGCGGCCTACTTCAAGGGCGGCATCAAGCCAGTCTCCATCTGGCTATCCTCGCACTACAACCGCGCTGCCGCTGGCGGAACGGGATTTGCCAAGTGTGGCGGTAACTACGCCGGTTCCTTGGCCGCACAGAGCGAAGCTACAGCCAACGGCTGTGATCAGGTCGTCTTCCTCGATGCAGCAGAGAACAAGTGGGTGGAAGAGCTCGGCGGCATGAACCTGTTCTTCGTCTACAAGGATGACCGTCTGGTCACGCCGCGCCTGACCGGCACCATTCTGGAAGGCGTCACGCGTGACTCCATCCTGACCATGGCGACCGATCTCGGCCTGACGCCGGAAGAGCGCCCGATCAGCATCGACGAATGGCGCGAAGGCATTGCCTCCGGTGAGATCACCGAAGTCTTTGCTTGTGGCACTGCGGCCGTCATCACGCCCGTCGGTGAATTGGCCAGCGAAGATGGCCGTCTCGACCTGACCGCCAATGCCGGCGATGTTGCCATGCGTCTGCGCAGCCAGCTGCTCGATTTGCAGTATGGTCGCGCAGAAGACACTCGTGGCTGGATGACTCGCCTGGCGTGATCATGGTGTTCGCCAGATAACGTCTGCGTGCAAGCTCCCTGTGCAGCCATCCATACGAAGCCGCCTCTCTCGAGGCGGGCCTTCGTGTTTCATACCAGCGTGCTTTTTATCAGTATGTTTAGCGTCGAAGGCATGCCACGAGTGCGGTATCCTGCGTGTCTGATCGTGACCTTTCTGCTCAGCGGTGCCCCATGACCCAGATCGACTTTTATATTCTGCCCGACACCACGCTTGAAGCACGGCTGGAATTCGCCTGCCGACTGGCGGAGACCATCCATGCCAAGGGCTTTCGCCTGCACGTGCATGTCGAGGATGAGGCCATGGCGCGCCAGTTCGATGAACATCTGTGGCAATTCCGCCCTGAAAGCTTCGTGCCGCATGCACTGGATATCGATCTCGACACTGCCGCACGTGAGGCCGAGCACGCCGATGACGTACCGCGCCCGCCTGTCACTATTGGCTGGCAGGAAGCGCCTGCACCAGGCATCGAAGCACTGCTCAACCTGCATCCTGAGATTCCCGAATGGTTCTCACGCTTCGATCGCGTCGCAGAAATCATCAATCAGCATCAGGATGTGCTGGTGACCAAGCGTGAATGCTGGCGCACCTACAAGTCGCGCGGTTACGCAGTGCGCTCGCACCAGCTCAAGGGCGTTAGCTGAGCCGCTTATCTCTGCGCCTGAAAATTCCTCACCAGCCAGTCAAGCCAGCGCTCTATATCAGGAATGGTCGGCGGACTCTCTCCTGTATCGAAGAAAGCCTTCGGCAATCCAAGCTGCTCCTCTCCAATGTCACGTGGCCCCAAGCGCACCGCCCATAGCGGCTGATCGCGCGGCATACGCTGAATTTCTGCAAAGAGCGCTAACACGCTCATGTCGGGGACATGGCCAAATAGCACCAGACATGGACTGATGTCACGCACCAATCGTAATGCCTGAGCCGCGCTACCGGCCGCAATGATCTCCAGATTATCGATATGACTGCCGATGACTTCGAGACGCAGCCTATCTTCCGATCGGGTACTGATCACTAGCCAACGGCACGGCACTGGCAGCACACGATCAGCCGACCATGCTGCCTGCACGATATGCTCATGTGCGCTGACATCCGCCAGCGGCAGCCACACGCGGAAGCAAGCACCGTCACCCAAGACACTCTCTGCCGTGATATCGCCGTCCATGCGACGTGCCAGCTCGCGTGACAGGGCCAACCCCAGCCCAGTGCCTTCAATACCGGAATCTTCCCGTCCAAGTCGCGAGAATGGTTGGAATAGCTGATCAGATTGCATCGGATCAAAACCGAAACCACCGTCAGCCACCTCAACCCACCCCATCTCGCGGCCATCTGCATTGGGCCCTTGGCCAATGGCAATACGGATCCAGCCACCCGTGCGGTTATACTTGATGGCATTTCCCATCAGGTTACCCATGATTTGATCGAGCCTACGCCTGTCAGCATTCAGCCATGTCGTCGACTCCTCCAGTGCAAGCGTCAGCACCAGTCCTGCCTGCATGAGGCGCGATTGATATTGTCCGATGACACGGGGTAGGTGCTGGCCTACCGACATCGGCTGGCAGTCGAGAGGCAGTTCACCTGCTTCCAGGCTCGACATCTGCAGCACATCCTCGATCAAGGCTGATAGCTGCTCGGCAGCATGGCTCGCCTCTTCCACATAACGGCGTTGTTCACGCGTCAATGCGGATTCTTCAGATAGCAGGTCGGTAAAGCCCATGATGGCGTTGAGCGGCGTACGGATTTCGTGACTGAAGCTCGAGAAAAAACGCGACTTGGACTGACTGGCCTCGGTAGCACTGTCACGTGCGGCCTCGAGTAACTGCAGCGATTGCTTGTGACGCTGAATATCCAGCGCAAGCCCGGTACCGCGCAAGGGGCGTCCATCCGAATCACGCCGTGTCACCTGTCCACGCACCTGTACCCACACCCAGTGACCTTGCGCGTGTCGATAGCGCACGTCTCGCGCCTCAGCCCAGCTATCGCCGTGCATGACTCGCCAGCGGGCTTCCAGCAGGCCCGCCAGATCTTCCGGATGCGTCATGGCATCCAGATCCGCCAGATGCATGCTGCCGCGCATCGGCAGCCCCAGCATCAGGAAGAAGTTTTCGTGAAAGTAGAGGTCATCGCGCTCGAAGTCATAGCGCCAGGTGGCATCGCCCGAGGCTGCCATGACCATTTCGACATGACGAGCGCCTTCTGCGCGCTCCAATTCAATCTGATCACGCCGCAGTGCCGCCTCACGCAATGACTCCCCCGCCTGATCCAGCTCCTCGAGCAGAAAGCGCTCTCGAACCACCGGCTGGCCTCGTCCAATACGCAGTGCCATTTCACTGAGGCGTGCCAGTGACTCCGACAGCGTGGCGGCCATCGCTTCGGCCCGCCAGCGCATCATCACCAGCAATGCGAGAAAGAAGACAATCAAGCCTACCAGCATCACGTAGCCCAACTGGTTAAAGCGTACGTTCCAGACATCAGTACCACTGTCTATCTGTTGCGCATCGACGACGGCCAGTAGCTGCCAGTCGGTCCCTGCTACCGAGTGCCATCCCACCAGACGCTCGCCTGATAGTAATGGCATGCGCTGAACGCCCTGAGGCTGATCAGAGATACTGCGCAACAGGTGCGCCATCTGAGGAGAGCGCCCCTGATCATGAGCCGTATCGAGAAAGCGATCACGTGGCAACGGCAATGGCTCTATTCGAGGTGCGGGATAAGCGCCGAAATCCTGTTCACCACTCCGCGGCATGGCTAGCACGCCGTCGCCGCTAACCAGCACGAGATAAGCCCCCCAGGGGAGATCAGCGCTTTCTAGACGCTCTACCAGCGCATCTAGCGTGACATCAAGACCGACAACACCTTCCAGAAAATCGCCGCGATGCACTGGCATCAGCGTCGAGACCAGCCAACCGCTGCCGACAGGGTCTTGGTAAGCCGGCGTCACCACAGCGCCCCGCCTGGGATTGTTGCGATCATCGGCCAGGTAATAGAAGCCATAGCTGGTGAGATCGACACCTGGCGTAAAGTTAGTGTGCGTATCATTCCACGGCTCTACCCGAAAGTAGCCGTCATAGCTGGAAAACCAGATCTGGCGTAGCTCAGGGCGCGTCTCGAGCATGTCGTCCATCAGAAAATCCATCGTTGCCAGCCGCACGACCTTGTCATGGTCTTGCAGATAACTGGGTACCAACGATGAATAATAGGAGCCTGCACCGCCATCATTGTCCGGCGCATAAAGCGTGCCATCCTTGCTGCGTTTATGCCGTTTGAGTTCTCGCTCACGCTGAGCCGCATCAACGGAAGAATCCAGATACCGCAAGGTGCCCCGTGCCAGTTGATGTGCTTCTGTGCGCCAGTCATTGACGACCAGATTGACGTGCTCTGCCTCGTACTGAACCAACTGCTCCATCTGGGTGTTGATCAGCTCATTGCGTGCCGCTTCCTGTTGCCCGGACACTAGCCAGTGCAGTACCAGATAGCACCCCAGCAGTGCCACTTCCAATACCAGCAGCGGCACCAGTGCATGACGCAGCAATTCATGCCACACCCAGCGACGGGTCGGACGAGGTGACGCATCCGATGAGGATGGCTTGAGCATTACGACTCCACGACGAAAAAACGAACGAAATTGACAAGTAACAGTACATCACCGGCACCTTAGTCCCCGGAAGACGACAGGATACGGCATCGCTGCGTGGATATTGCCTACTTTAATATGCAGTGAGTCACGTCAGACAGACAGCAAGTTGCCGATGCCTCTGCATCACGAATGACGCCTGACATCAGCGGCGCTATAATCGAGCCCATTTTCTGCCTGCGCTGCCCCGCTCACTGAGCCGGCGCGGGACGTCCCGCCCAACCGGATCATTTGCAGACCCATGGACAAGACCTACCAACCGAACGCCATCGAGACGCGCTGGTACGAGCGCTGGGAATCCGAGAATCGCTTTGCGCCGTCAGGCCAGGGCGAGAGCTTCTCACTGGTCATCCCGCCGCCCAATGTCACCGGCTCCCTGCACATGGGCCACGCCTTCCAGGACTCCATCATGGACACCTTGGTACGTTGGCGTCGCATGCAGGGGCGCAACACCCTGTGGCAGGTAGGCACCGACCACGCCGGCATCGCTACCCAGATGCTAGTCGAGCGCAAGCTCGCCGCCGAGGAAGGCAAGACACGTCACGATCTCGGACGTGAAGCCTTTACCGACAAGATCTGGGAATGGAAGGAAGAGTCCGGCGGCAACATCACCCGTCAGCTGCGTCGCATGGGCACCAGCATCGATTGGAAGCGTGAACGCTTCACCATGGATGACGGCTTCTACAAGGCCGTTCAGGAAGTCTTCGTGCGTCTGCACAAAGAAGACCTGATCTATCGTGGCAAGCGTCTGGTCAACTGGGACCCGACACTGCACACCGCCATCTCCGATCTTGAGGTCGAGAATCGCGAGCAACAGGGTAGTTTCTGGCACTTCCGCTATCCGCTGGCCGATGGCGTCAAGACTGACGACGGCAAGGATTACCTCGTTGTCGCCACCACCCGGCCAGAAACCCTGCTGGGAGACACCGGCGTCGCCGTCAATCCGAAGGATGAACGCTACGCAAGTCTGATAGGCAAGTTCATCGAACTGCCGCTGGTCGGCCGTCGCATTCCCATCGTTGCCGACGAACATGCCGAGATCGAGAAGGGCTCGGGGTGCGTCAAGATCACTCCGGCACACGACTTCAATGACTATGAAGTCGGCAAGCGTCAGGGCCACCTGTTGATCAGCGTGATGAGCCAGGATGCCACCATCTTGGAACGCGCCGAGATCTTCGATTTACAGGGCCGTCCGCAACCGGATGAAGACGCCAGTCTGCCGGCCGCCTACGCCGGACTGGACCGTTTCGTCGCGCGCGAAAAGCTGGTCGCTGACATGGATGCTCTGGGTCTGCTGGTGCAAGTCGAAGCCGTCAACAATACCCTGCCTCATGGCGATCGCTCCGGCGATGTCATCGAGCCACTACTGACCGACCAATGGTTCGTCGCCGTCGAAGAGCTGGCACGTCCGGCCATCGAGGCCGTCGAGAATGGCGATATCGAGTTCGTGCCGAAAAACTACGAGAACATGTACTTCTCCTGGATGCGTGGCCTCCAGGATTGGTGTATCTCGCGTCAGCTGTGGTGGGGACACCGTATTCCAGCGTGGTATGACAACGACGGCAATATCTATGTTGGCCGTAACGAGGAAGAAGTCCGCGCTGAGAATAACCTCGGTGCTGATATCGCCCTGCGTCAGGACGAAGATGTTCTCGATACCTGGTTCAGTTCGGCCCTGTGGACCTTCGGCACCCTCGGTTGGCCAGAAGATACCGAGGAACTGAAGACCTTCCACTCCACCGATGTGCTGGTCACCGGCTTCGACATCATCTTCTTCTGGGTGGCTCGGATGATCATGTTCACCTTGAAGTTCAAAGGTGAAGTGCCGTTCCGCAAGGTCTACGTGCATGGTCTGGTGCGCGATAGCCTCGGACAGAAGATGTCCAAGTCCAAGGGCAACGTGCTCGACCCCATCGACCTGATCGACGGTATCGAGCTCGACGCGCTGGTCGAGAAGCGCACCGGTAACATGATGCAGCCGAAGAAGGCCAAGGCAATCGCCAAGGCCACGCGCAACGAGTTCCCGGAAGGCATCGAGCCACACGGCACCGATGCGCTGCGCTACACCCTGCTGTCGCTGGCCTCCACTGGGCGTGACGTGAAGTTCGACATGGGTCGCCTCGACGGCTATCGCAACTTCTGCAACAAGCTGTGGAATGCGGCGCGCTACGTGCTGATGAATGCCGAAGACCAGGATTGCGGCGTCAACGGCGAAGCCGTCGAGCTGTCACTGGCCGATCGCTGGATCATCGCGCGCCTGCAGCAGACCGAGCAGCAGGTCACCCGCGCGCTGGAAGAGTTCCGCTTCGACCACGCCTCCCAAGCACTGTATGAGTTCATCTGGAACGAGTACTGCGACTGGTATCTGGAGCTGTCCAAGCCGGTACTGTGGGACGAGAATGCCAGCGCGGAAGCCAAGCGCGGCACACGTCGCACTCTGGTGCGCGCACTGGAGACCATCCTGCGCCTGATTCACCCGATGATGCCGTTCATCTCCGAAGAGATCTGGCAGCGCATCGCGCCTTACGCCGGCAAGTCGGTCGAAGGTGAGAGCATCATGAGCCAGCCATGGCCACAGGCCGAGGCAGACCGCATCGATGAGCAGGCCATTCTTGATATCGAGTGGCTCAAGGGCGTCATCATCGCTGTGCGTAACATCCGCAACGAGCTGAACCTGTCTCCAGGCAAGCCGCTGGATGTCTTCCTGAAAAACGGTGCGGCCGGTGACGATGAGCGCCTTGAAGCCAATCGTCGTTTCCTCTCCAAGCTGGCACGCCTGGAGAGCATCACCTTCCTCGCCGCGGGCGATGAAGCGCCGATGTCCGCCATTCAGCGCGTCGGTGAGCTGGAAGTGCTGGTGCCGATGGCAGGTCTGATCGACAAGGAAGCCGAGCTCAAGCGCATCGACAAGGAACACGAGAAGCAGCAGAAGATCATCACCGGCCTCGAGAACAAGCTCGGCAACGAGAAGTTCGTCGGCCGCGCGCCAGCTGATGTCGTCGAGAAGGAACGCGCCAAGCTAGCCGATGCGCAAGCAGAATTGGCTCTGCTGGAAAGTCAGCGCACCAAGATCGAAACGCTCTAGCACTGGCAACAGGTGCTGGGTAGTCACAGCACTGAGCAATAACAAAAGCCCCCGCACCTTCCGGTGCGGGGGCTTTTCTGTCAGTGGCAGTCAACCACCCATCTCACATAGCACAGTGGCCTACTCGGCTATCGCCTCAACCGCCAGGAAGGTCGCCAGTAACTGACCGGAGGTATCCATGATCTGCAAGCGGGCACTATCACCGCTGCCATTCACCTGATAGCTGGCCGCCTCTTCCAGCATGCGATTGAAAGCACTGGACTGCTCAGCATTGCGACACATCTTCATGGTCGAGGCCAGCGGGCCAATGTCCAGAGTCTGACGTGACTCGTCCAACGTGACAGGCCCCATCAGACGATTACAGCCATTGCTGCCCACCAGTCGCAGGCGATCATCCTCTTCATCCGCCCGCTGCTCCTGAGTCGGGGGTTGCAACAGGAAATTCGGTGCCTCTTCATCCGAAGAGGTAGCAGAGAAACTCCAATGCGTACCGACCACTGTAGGCACCTGACTCGGCGCAAGCCCGCTGCGACTATCACTTCCCGTGGACATGGCAGCGCAACCTCCCAGCAAAGATATGCTGAGCAGCAGAGATGTGCCGATCACTCGAGACATGGGCAATAAACGACGGGCGGGGATAGTCATGAACAAATTCCTCGTGGGGCTTGGCAAACAGATACCGAGGCAGGCAAGGAGGCCTTGGTAGAGGGCAGTCGTGCGCAGCGGACCTCATGATAGAAACATTACCATCGGCCACCCTTGCTGGCCTCTTCCGCTGGTATTCGAAAATAACGTAGCGCACCCACAGGTCGCGGAAGGCGCGTTGAGTGCAACATTATGTCACACCGCAAGAGATGCAAAACAGTGTTTCTTAAGAGAGTCTTAACCTAGAATTCACCTCTAATCAGAGAGGCTATTCGCGCCATTGCCTGTGCCTCCTCATCTTGTCGCGCAAAATCACTATCAAGGAGATGATGGCATGCACTTTCGACGCCTGCTTGTCTTGAACGCCGTCGGCCTCGTGTTACTGACCTGCTGGTGGGTACCGACGCTAGACTTCTGGGCCATACTGGACAGCGATATCTTCTGGGGATTCAACCTGTTGATCTCTCCCCTCAATCCGCACTGGGATACGTTGCTGGGACTGCTCAATACGCGTGCCTTCGATGCCTGTTCCTTTCTGATGATGGGCGCACTCTTCACTTGGGCAATGTTGTCCGATGAGCGTCCGTATCGTTATCGTCACTGGCTGAGCATTGGCATCACCATGCTACTGACCGCTGGACTGATTTCATTGTTCGTCTTGCGTGTCATCAGCTATGAACACGCAAGTCCGACGCGGATGTTCGCCCATGCGCAGCACCTCTCCGAACTGGTGTCATTCAAGACCAAAGATTCGGCGTCCAACAGTTTCCCCGGAGACCATGGCCTGATGCTGATGGTATTTGCGAGCTTCATGCTCGTCTTCGCTCCACGTCGCATAGCGCTATGGAGTCTGGCATTTGTCGTGCTGCTGAGTGCTCCGCGCATCATGGTGGGCGCGCATTGGTTCAGTGATGTTTATCTGGGCTCGCTCAGCATTGCACTGATCGCCCTACCTTGGGTGCTCTGCACACCACTTGCGCGTACAGCCGCCTCTCGTATGGAGCGGTGTCTTGCAAGAGTCAACCAGTACCGTCCGCAAGCCTGAGCTTTACGTTGCACTGAAGCTGAGCATAAGTCTGAACCGCTGTATGCCGCGCCCGACATGTCAGCCCGCGACTGAGCCGCCCGAGAAGCCGTCCAGTGCGTGATGACGACTGGACGGTGCGGCGAGATTGGCTTGGGGTGTTTCGCCGGGATGCTCCTTGCTACCAGGCTCTGCAAGATTATCTTGCGAGGCGCCTTCTTCACGCTCTCCACCTGCGACGACACGATCACGTCCGGTACGCTTGGCGTGATAAAGGCGTCGGTCAGCCAGCAACAGCAGGTCATCAAGACTGTCGCTTTCATGACTGACGGCAACACCAATCGAGACTGTAATCGGGATGGGCCGCTCTGCAAACATCGGAGGTGAACTGGCCAGCAATGAACGCATGCGGCCCGCAATAGACACGGCCTCGGCACGCCCACTTCGCGGCAGCAGTATCAGAAACTCTTCCCCACCAACGCGCCCAACGCAATCGCCCTGGCGTGACGTGGCGTTCAGCAGCCGTCCCAAGTGCCGCAGCACCTCATCACCGACGGCATGGCCGTGGCGATCATTGACCAACTTGAAGTGATCGGCATCCAGCATCAATGCCGAACACGGTACTGCATCCCGCCACCAGCGCTCGGCCTGCCGCAGTACCTGACGTCGATTCAATAGCCCCGTCAGCTCATCGCGACTGGCATCTTGACGATACTGACGCTCGAAATGCTCCGTCAGGGCCAGCATCCGCCACAAGAAGGTCACCATCAGCAAGAAGACCACAAACAGATTGGTCGATTGCATCAGCCAGACGGCGATATAGCCATCACTGGCATGCAATGGAGAAACCCACAGTGCTGATACCGCCGCAATGAACAACACCAGTGTCGCCAGCACACGCACCTTGCCGGGCAACGGTGCGAGGTGAATGCCGGCCATCACGATGAAGAAGTAGTATTCATAGCCTGCTGAGTGGCCAAAGCAATAGACCGATAGCCATGTCATCAACGTCAGGGCGCTTAGCATCAATGACAGTGCGAGGGTCAATTGATGGTAGCGATGCAGCAGTATGCCGAGTACCGCCAGTAGCACCATGATGCCACTGACAAACGCAAGGCGAGGCTCCTGGAGCATGCTGAAAAAGGGCAGCCAGAGGGCAAAGAGCCCAAACAGCATCAGGTAGATCCATAGATAGCCGTGATAGAAACGACGGTGCTCCACAGCGAGCAAACGTGGTTCATGGCGTAACCAGGCACGAATGACACTCAGCATCAGGCAATCCTTGCCAGCAGAACACTATCCGCGCAGAAATCCATCTACGCAACACAGCGAAAATATGGGGAATTTCGACAGCCGATACATGAAATGTCAGGTTTTTATGCATCGGGACTTATTATTCTCACTACATCATAAGCGCTCATTGGGGATGCGCCAGCAGCCCTTATTCAAACGCGTCCTTTTTATGCGACGCTTACCAACACGTCAACATTCGTCATAAGTGAATTACCAGCTACCAGTATTGGTCATGGAGGCCCATGGCTCCTGCGGCTCCAGTGCATCGCCTTTCTGCAGCAACTCAAGCGAGATGCCGTCGGGGCTTTTGACAAAGGCCATGTGGCCGTCACGCGGCGGACGATGAATGGTCACGCCATTGTCCATCAGGTGCTGGCAGGTCACGTAGATATCATCGACCCGATACGCCAGGTGACCGAAGTTGCGCCCGCCGCTGTATGCCTCAGGATCCCAGTTATGCGTGAGCTCCAAGAGCGGTGCCTGTGTTTCACGTGCTTGCTTGGCATCACTCGCGGCAGCAAGGAAAATCAGCGTGAAACGCCCTTTCTCGGAATCCTTGCGCGAAATTTCCTCAAAGCCCAGCAGCTCGCAGAAAAAATGCAGTGAAGCATCGACATCGGTGATACGTAGCATGGTGTGCAGATATTGCATGGATAACTCTCTTGAGCAGTAGTGTCAGGTAGCGGTGATCAGTGACGGCTGGCGCCCCGCAATGATCAATCGGCGCTGGCAACATTCTAGGCACACGAACGCCGTGCCGCGAGTCATCTCACGGCACGGCAGTGTTGCATCATCGAAAACTTATATTGGTAGCTTGCGGACTATCAAGCAATACGCGCGCTGCGTTCCAGTCGGACGGGGACAGCCTTGGAGGACGGCGTACCGGTGTCGCTGCCATGACTCTCCAGCGCGATCAGTACATTGGTTTCCGGATAATAGGCCCCAATACAGCCGGCGGGAATATCGTACTCCACCAATCGGAACTGAGGCGCGCGGCGCTCGTGACCATCTGGGCGCGGCTCGCCCAGCATATCAACCCAATCGCCGTCCGCCAGCCCAAGGCGTGTCAGGTCCTGCGCATTGATGAAGATCACCCGGCGCTGGCCAGATACGCCGCGATAGCGGTCGTTGTAGCCATACACCGTTGTATTGTACTGATCATGGCTACGCATGGTCTGCAAGGTCAGCCAGCCATCGCGGCGCGACTGTTGCTGGTGAATCACGGCTGCAGGCAATGCAGCGTACGAGAATTCGGCCTGACCACTGACGGTCGGGAATTCGAGTGCACGCACCGGATTCGCGAGATGAAAGCCACGTTTATGTGCGAGGCGGTCATTGAAGTCGTCAAAGCCAGGAATGACAGCGGCAATTTCATCACGGATCAGGTCATAATCTTCCGTCAGTGCCGCCCAGTCGACTGGGTCACTCACGCCACGTGCAGGCAATGTCCGCGACAACGTCTCGCGGGCGATGGCCGCAATGATGGCAGGTTCAGAGCGCAGTGCATCGCTGGCAGGCGCCTTGATGCCAGCGCTTGAGTGCACCATCGACATCGAATCTTCGACACTGATGTGCTGTGAGGCAACAGATGCCGAGCGATCAATCTCACTGCGCCCGAGGCACGGCAGAATCAGCGCCTCTGTCTGCTTGCCCACCACCAGATGGCTGCGATTGAGCTTGGTGCTGATCTGCACATTGAGCGTGAGTTGACGCATGGCCGCTTCGGTGCGCTCGCTATCCGGTGTCGCACGCGTGAAGTTGCCGCCCAGCGCGATGAAAGTCTTCACTCGCCCTTGCTCCAGGGCCGCAAGACTCTCGACGGTATTGAAGCCGGCGGCACGCGGCATCGTCACGCCATAGCGCGCTTCCAGCGCATCAATCAGCGCCGTCGGTGCATTCTCATCGATCCCCATCGTGCGATCCCCCTGCACGTTGGAGTGACCTCTTACCGGACAGGCGCCAGCCCCTGGGCGCCCGAAATTCCCCCCCAGCAGTAGCAGGTTGATGATCTCGCGCACGCTATCGACGGCATGCAGGTGCTGGGTAATCCCCATCGCCCAGGTACAGATGACATTGCCGGCGCCCGCATAGAGTCTGGCCGCTTCTTCCAGCTCCTCACGCGTGAGCCCTGACTGGTCTTCGATAGCCGCCCACGAGGTGGACTCCACCGCTGCCTGCCAAGCTTCGACGCCCAGGGTATATGCTTCGATGAAGCCCTGTGCACGCGTGAATTCGCCTTGCTGTTCCAGCACAAACAGTGCCTTGGCCATGCCACGTACCGCGGCCATGTCACCCCCCATGCGTGGCTGGTAGTAACGCGAGCTGATGGTCTGACTGGACAGCGTAATCATTTCCAGCGGTGATTGCGGGTCTGCAAAGCGCTCAAGCCCACGCTCACGTAGCGGATTGAAGCTGACGATACGCGCACCACGCCGCGAGGCACGCCGCAGATCCCCTAGCATGCGCGGGTGATTGGTGCCGGGGTTCTGACCGAACACGAAGATGGCATCAGCGTGTTCGAAATCTTCCAGCAACACCGTGCCCTTGCCGACGCCGAGACTGGCCTTCATGCCGACGCCACTCGCCTCGTGACACATGTTGGAGCAGTCAGGGAAATTATTGGTCCCGAAGAGTCTCACGAACAGTTGATATAGGTAGGCGGCTTCATTGCTGGCTCGCCCCGAGGTATAGAAAAGCGCCTCATCCGGCGATTTCAACGCACTCAAGTGCTCGGCGATGAGTGTAAAAGCCTCTTCCCAGCCGATGGGCAGATAGCGATCACTCGCAGCGTCATAACGCATCGGCTCTGTCAGGCGGCCCTGATCTTCCAGCATGAAGTCATCCCAGCCCAGCAACTCACTGACGGTATGCTGAGCAAAGAAGCGCTGCGTCACACGCTTGGCGGTCACTTCCCAGGCGACGGCCTTGGCACCGTTCTCACAGAATTCAAATGACGAGCCATGCTCCGGGTCGCCCCACGCACAGCCAGGACAATCGAATCCCTTGTCCTGATTGGCCTTGAGCAATGAGCGCACACTCTTCCACGGCGCCCTCGAGTGAGTGACGTGTCGTCCCACGCTTTTGAGCGCTCCCCAGCCACCCGCCGGGCCACCATAAGGTACGATTTGAGGATGGCGTGTCTGCTGCGCATCCTCACGCGGCAGGTTCGCCGACACACTGGCAGGCGCAACGATTTCGGGGGCGGAAGATTCAGTCATTTCAATGTCCACTGGGAGTAAGTGAGGTAGCGGTGAAACACGCAGAGAATCCGTCAGCGCGGCTGGCAAGCTCCTTGGACGAGGGGATGGCCACCTGCATGACCGCTCAATAGCTCCAGCCGTTGGCCACGATGCGCGCAGACCAGATTAAGATCACAGGCGCGTGCGGTTTCTACCGCGAGACGCGACGGCACCGCCAGTGTCACCAGAGTGGGGATGTGCGCACGAATGGTCTTCTGCACCAGTTCCAGACTGCAGCGACTGGACACCAGCAACGCTTCTGGCCAGACACCGCTATCGAGACTCATGCCGATCACGCGGTCCAACGCGTTATGGCGGCCGATATCGGCACCCTGCGCCGTCAGCGCGCCGTCAGCGGCTAGGCCAAGCGCCAGATGCATGCCACGGCGTGATGCACGCTCCAGTCTATCGAGACCTCGCATCAGCGCAGCCGGTGATAGTGCCGCACGTGGCGGTAAACGCGTCAGGCCTGCCATCAGTTCAGCTTCATCCTGAACGCCGCACGCGCCGCAACTGGAGACGGAGCTCTCGCGCCGCTGATGCCGCTCGGCAGAGCGTGCCAGTGATTCACTGACCTCCAGACGAACGGCGAGGCCATGGCGCAAGCGCGACAGTCGAATCGCCGTTACATCGTCGCGACGCGTGATCCAGCCGGCCGTAAAGGCATGGCCAAGCGCGAGCGGCTCCAGCGCTTCAGGGCTGGCCAATAGCGTTCCCATCGGCGTGTCATTGAGCGCCAGACTCACCGGCAATTCTGCAGGGCCTTCCAGCTCACGCAGCGGTATATCACGAGCATCCTGATAGCTCGCTTGCGGCGGCTGAGCCGCGCTCACAAGGCCGCTCATCGCTTTTTGATAGAGTGAATCACTCATTAAAGTACTCCGTAGCGAAACGCTTTACTGTGGAATACGTCAGTCACACGCCACACTAATGAGGCATATCCTAACCTCATGCATCAACTGCGACCAATTGAGCTTGACCGCCACTTGATAGACGACACCAATGAAGGTGACATGCAGATAGCGCATCTTAGATTTATCGATAACAGTACCGAAAACGACGCCAAGAGCAGTGTCGAGAAGCTGCCAAGAGGCGCGGTTGAACGCACATGTGATCGCGCGCAGGAAATTCCCGTGCAAGTTGCGTAAAATGCGTCGCCAGACATTCATCATCTTGCTCCGGATTTACGATTCGGCCCGCACGAGGACAGCATTCGCATGATCGACACTACTGTTAGCTCTTCTCCAGCACCCGCTGCCGCGCGGCCCAGCCCGCTGGCACCGGCCCACGTGGTCTGTGCGCTATACAAGTTCGTTGCGCTGGAGGACTTCGAGGCACTACGCGACCCGCTTTTGGCTGTCATGGATGAACACAACATCCGCGGCACCCTGCTGTTGGCACGCGAAGGCATCAACGGCACGGTTTCCGGTTCACGCGCTGGCATCGATGCCCTGCTCACCTGGCTGACTTCCGACCCACGATTGGCGGAGCTCGACACCAAGCAGTCACTCGCCGAGCAGGCGCCCTTCCTGCGTGCCAAGGTCAAGCTCAAGCGCGAGATCGTGACCATGGGTGTCGAGGGGATCGACCCGCGCCACACCGTCGGTACCTATGTCGAGCCGAAGGACTGGAACGCACTGATCTCCGACCCGGAAGTGCTGTTGATCGATACGCGTAACGACTACGAAGTGGAAGTGGGGACATTCGCTGGTGCCATCAACCCGAATACCACCGCTTTCCGCGACTTTCCCGAGTATGTCTCGCGTGAGCTGGACCCGCAGAAGCACCGTAAGGTAGCGATGTTCTGCACCGGGGGTATTCGCTGCGAGAAATCGACGGCCTACCTCAAGGAACAGGGCTTCGATGAGGTCTATCACCTCAAGGGCGGCATCCTGAAATACCTGGAAGACGTGCCGGAAGAAGACACCCTGTGGCAGGGCGAGTGTTTCGTCTTCGATGAGCGCGTCACTGTTGATCATCAATTGCGCCCCGGCCAGTACGACCAATGCCACGCCTGTCGTCTGCCAATCACCGCTGAGGATCAGCAAAGCGAGCTATATCAGAAAGGTGTCAGCTGTCCGCGCTGTTATCACACACAGAGTGACGCGCAGAAGAAACGCTTCGCTGAGCGCGAGAACCAGATTCAGCTAGCACGCGAGCGCGGCGAAGCGCATCTGGGGATGGATGCCGTCGCTCAGATGCAGGCCCGCCGTGAAACGAAACAACAGCAACGTGATGCTGCACGCCTTGCTGCGCAAAAGGGCAACAAGAAGGTCTGAAGCGCCGCTTGTCATACCATATGACACCAGACAATATCGGGCGGCACTGAACGCTTATCCAAACAAATCACCCCAACTTCATGGGGTGATTTTCATTGTGGCCCGATGTCTGGTGACAGCCAACGGTTAGCGCAGCAATTCAAGCACAGCCGACAGACGCCGACTGCGCTGCTGACCGGCACGCCACAAGAGCCCTACCGTCTCGCCTTCTCCTGGCAACCGCTGCGCTACCAGATTCTTGCCCAGTCGTGAATCAGCCAATCCTTCCGCCAGTATGCTGACGCCTAATCCAGCCTCCAGCATCACGCCTAGCGCCGCAATCGAATTGGCCTCCAGCAATGGCGACGGGCTCAGGCCCAATCGCTCAAACTGCTGATTGAGTCGACGCCGCTGTTGCATCTCCGGGGTCAGCAATACCAGCGGATAGTCGCGCAGACAGCCCCATTCGGGCGCAGATGGCAGGCTGAAGTGCTCTCGACTGGCAATCAGTGCCGAATGCTCCTGATACAGAGGGCGGCAGGCGAAGCCACTCATCGCAGGCGCGGCAGGATAGCCTACGGCAAGGTCCAGCTCTCCATCCTCCAGTCCCTGCGCCAGTGATGAGGTCGATAGCTCGCGTAGACGCAGCGACAGCTGAGGGTGAGTCTCGCGCAGGCGTGGCAAGAAATCACCCACCGCAGCGAGCGCCGACGGCACCACGCCCAACGTCAGTCGCCCGGTCAGCACGGCATCTGGCGCCAGGTCTCCCTTGAGCTCATCCAGCTCGGCCAAGATACGGCGCGCATGTGTCAGTACCCGTTCCCCTTCCGGCGTGAAGCTCTCGAAGCGATGTCCGCGAATGATCAGTGCCGTCCCCAGCTCTTCCTCAAGCTGCTTGAGCCGTGCCGACAGCGTCGGCTGCGTGACATGGCAAACCCGCGCAGCCCGTCCGAAATGGCGCTCACTGGCCAGGGCGACCAGAAAGCTTAGCTGACGATGATCCATGAGGAACGACCTTTCATTGCAGAGCAGATGGGGCGAATGGGTATTCAGACACAAAAACGCCCAGCTAAATAGCTGAGCGTTTTCATCGTAGCCTCACCCTAGCGTGCCTAGCGGCCAACTTGGATGATGCGGTAACGCAGCTGTCGTTATTGGGCAGCGTCCTGAACCGCTTCACCGGCTCGCTCGACATCCTGCCCAGCGCCATCAACGGTGTTGCAGCCAGACAACGCTGCCAGAGTGAAGAAAGACGCGAAAATAAGTGCGATGGTGCGAGTCATGGCCATGCTCCTTTGCGTGAGCATCGAGGGCGATATTCGCCACCAATGCCCTGTCGTGATGAATCTCATGAATGCTATTTCTCGACACACCATAGCGCGTGTCAGTGATAGATACCTTGGGTCAAGCCGTTGGCTTTCAAGGGGTCTAATTCATGTTTTATTCATCTCGAAGGAGATATCCCACTCGGCATCATCAGAATGCTTTCATCGTCTTGCTTCAGGCCCAGACTCATCAACTGGCGGAGTCTTCGATCGAGCCACCCAGATGTTCAAGATCTTCCCCGAAGCCTTCCACGGTATTGCAGCCACCCAGAAAAAGGCTAAGCAGAAGCGCGGAACCGGTCATCATCATGAATCGTCGCATGGGTCTTCCTCTGTTCAACAGATGTGTCGAGACATGGTACTGGACTCAGCTGGCAGCGTTATCAATCTTGCCACCCAGATGCTCGAGATCCTTGCCGAAGCCGGACACTGTATTGCAGCCCGCCAAGGCCACACTCGCCACCAGAAAGGCAGCAATCATCAAGCGAGTCACGCGCATCATGCTAGTTCCTGATCAATGTTCAACGCTGTTATGACAGCCTGATGGCCCAAAGGTGCCAGACCTCAGCGATTCACCAGCAGAATCTTGCCCAGAGCATCGCCAGACTCTATCAGTGCATGTGCCTTGGCGACATCACGGAAGCTGAACTGATGCTCATCGAGCAGCGGACGCACTGCGCCAGCTTCCAGCATCTCGCTCAGAGCGTTGAGAAGCTCAGGCTGGTCGTCCATGCCAATACCCGTCAGCAGCGGTACGGAACGGAAGATGACATGCAACGACAGATTCTTGGCATGCAGCTGGGTCAGGTCATGCGTCGAACGCGTATTGATGGAGCATAAGCGGCCAGACGTCGCGGTTGCCTCGATGGAGCGATCAAGATTATCACCACCCACCGTATCGAAAACCAGATCAAAACCACGACCTGAGGTCAGGCGCGCGACATACTCGCTGACGGCTTCTTCGCGATAGTTGATCACTTCATCGGCGCCGAGCTGGCCCGCCAGCTCGGCCTTTTCATCACTGGAAACCGTGGTGGCGACCTTCGCGCCCAGATACTTGGCAATCTGGATCGCTACATGACCCACACCGCCAGTACCCGCGTGAATCAGTACGTGTTCGCCTTCCTTGATCTGGCCGCGCGAAACCAATGCCGTCCATGCCGTCAGGAAGACGAGTGGCAATGCTGCGCACTCCTCAAGCGTCAATGCGGCAAGGCTCGGACGCTTCACGATCACACGCGTATCGGCAATCATGAAATCAGCCAGCGCACCTTGCCAGCCTTTCACGCCGCCGGCGCAGCCCAACACCTCATCACCGACCGAGAAGTCGCTCACACCATCGCCTATCGCATCGATCACGCCAGCCACATCGCCATTAAGGATAGCGGGGAAGTCCGGGTGCGACTTGACCAGCCCGCTACGCAGCTTGGTCTCGATAGGATTGATGCTGGAGGCCACGACCTTGATGCGCACCTGCCCACGCCCCGGAGCGGGGGTATCCAGCTCGCGCTCGACAAACACCTCAGGACCACCGTACTGCTCAATGACCATGGCTTGCATGAGTGAAAACTCCTGAAAAATGAAAAATAGGGACGCCGTCATCACTGAAGGCGTCGTCATAAACTGTTATTTGCGTGCTACTACCGACATGTCGTGGGAGTGCTGAACGTACAAATACTGCGAGCTTACTCCGACTCGCGCACAAGGTCAGTAGGCGGCGCGGATCAGGTGAGCAACAGCCGCAGCACGATGATGAAGATCACGACGACCGTTAGCCACTTGACCCAGCGTGCACCTGCCGGGCTCATGTTGACCCGTGCGCCAAGGAAGGCGCCGCTCATGTTACCGATCGCCAACACCAGCCCGAAGGCCCACCTTACCTGTCCGTCAAACACGAATACTGCCAGTGCCGGCAAGGTGTACATCAATACGATAAAGACCTTGAAGACATTCACCTGTGTCAGGTCAATTCGCAGCAGTCGATAAAGCACCACGATGAACAGCACTCCGACGCCTACCTGAATGAAGCCACCATAGATGCCGATGCCAAACATCGCCACCAGCACCGTCGGTGTGATGCGTTCTTTTGTCAGTTCGCGAGTATCGAGTGTCGGGGTCGGCAATAGCATCAATACCGAGCACACCACCATCACCACGATCAGTACACTCTCAAAGGCCTCGGCACTGATGCGCGTCGCCATCCAGGCCCCCAGCATGGCCCCTACCACTGCCGGCAATGCCAGCCGCCAGGCCACGCCCATATTATGCGCACCAGCACGCAAGAAGGTGCTGGTTGCCGTAGCACTTTGCAGTACGATCGCGACCCGATTGGTGGCGTTGGCCTGCCCCGGTGGCAGCCCCAGGAACATCAACAGCGGCAGCGTCAGCATCGAGCCGCCCGCCGATAGCACATTGATGAAACCGGCCACACCGCCTAGCGCGATCAATGCCAACACACTGCCGACATCCAACCCTGCCGCCAGCTCTGCAACTCCAGACGTCATGCAGACCTTCCTTGTCCAAACGTGAGATAAAAACTTGCCAATGGTACGCCGAGCGCACGATGCCCGGCCCACTGCCCCAACGAGGGGAAAGTGATGCCGGGCATCGTTCATACCGTATCGATCATTGCCATTTGCGCTTGATCAGTGTGCTAACGCTTCCTGACGACTGCTCTGGCGAACACTATACGTCAGCACCAGCAGAAAGACGGCCAATCCGCCCAGATCCACTGCCAGCATGCCATGCGGCCACAGCATCAGCGCACCCAGCGGGAACATGGCCAGACGCAGCCACCACGGTAGCTCGTGCTCAAGATAGCCTTCCATGCCCGCCACGATAGCGTAGATACCGAACAGCGCGAACACGAAGACCGTCAGCATCTCACCGATGTCTCCTGAAATCAGCGGGCTCCAGGCGAACAACAGCGGCACGATATACAGCCCCTTGGCGATCTTCCAGGCGGTCAGCCCCGTCTTCATCGGTGGCGTCCCGGCAATGGCGGCAGCAGCGAAGGCGGTCAAACATACCGGCGGCGTTACGTTGGAATCCTGCGACAGCCAGAAGATGATCATGTGGGCACTCACCAGCGCCATGGTCAGCGCATGCGGCGACAACGCCTGCTCATACAGCTGGCTCTGGAAGGTATCCGGCACCAGTGCCAACAGCTCGCGGGCAGCATCCATGCTCATCGGTGCGCCCAACAGATCCAGCTTGTCAGGGGCTGCCAGCATGAAGATGGCCTTGGCCTGCTCCGGCAGATTCCCCGCCGCCAGCAAATCCACCAGCTGAGAGTGAGCAATCAGATTATAGAGTGCCGGTGCAGACAAGGTGCCCAGTACGATGTACGAGGCCGTTACCGGCAGACCCATACCTAGAATCAGCGAGGCTAGCGCGACCAGCGCGATGGTAATCAACAGGCTACCACCTGCCCAATCAGTGATCATCAATGAGAAGGTGTTGCCGATACCAGTGGTTGAAACGACATTGACGATCAGTCCGACCGTGATCAATAGAATCGCCGTGGTGGTCATGTTGCGCACCCCCGACAGCATGGCTTCCACAATATCCCCAAGCTTCATCGGATTCTTCGACAACCACGACGCGGCGATGACGGAGAGAATCGCGATACCAGCGGCATAGGTCGGCGTGAAGCCGTAGATCAGCGCACCGACCAATACGATCAGCGGTGCCAGATAGTGCCAGCCATCCTTGAGCACGTCCTTGAGACGCGGGCCCTGCGGGTCATCCAGCGCCGTCGCATCGGAGCGCTTGGCTTCGATACGCACGAACATGGCGACTGACAGGAAGTAGAGCAGTGCCGGCAGTGCAGCCACACCAACGATAGTCAGGTATGGCACTTGAGTGTAGGACGCATGATGAAGGCACCTGCGCCCATTACCGGCGGCATCAACTGGCCACCGGTCGAGGCCGCAGCCTCTACCCCCGCCGCAAAGCGTGCAGGGAAGCCAGCACGCCGCATCAGCGGGATCGTGATCACGCCAGTGGAAACGGTATTGGCCACACTGGAGCCAGACACCGACCCCATCAGGCCGGAGGCGAACACGGCCACAAAGCCCGGCCCACCCTTGAAGCGGCCAGCAGCACAGCGCGCCAGATCAATGATGAAGTCGCCCGCTCCTGATTTGACGAGGAAGGCACCGAACAGAATGAACATGAATACGTAGGACCAGGAGATGCGCGCAATCGAGCCCAGCATCCCTTCGCCGCCGATGAAGCTTCTGAACAGCACCGTTTCCCAGGTCAGGCCCGGGAAGTTGAACACGCCACCGACATACTTGCCCCACCACGCCACGTAGGTCAGCGCGATCAGGCACAGCACCGGAATGAACCATCCCGTGGTACGGCGCGCAAACTCAAGAATCAGCCCCACTGCAGCAATGGAGACCACCCAATCCGCAGTGGAGAACACTACACCGCGATCATAGAGCGCATCTTCAAAGCCGATCAGATACAGCCCACACCCCAATGCCGCCAGCCCGAGCATGATATCCACACCCAGTACCCAGCGCTTGGCACCGTCACTGGCCGGCGTGATCATCGGGATGGTCAATGCGCACAGCAGACCAAACAGGCCGAAGTGCAGCGCACTCACCCATAGTTCCGACAGGGTCGAGAGCGTATTGAAATACAGGTGTGCGAAGCAGATGACGATGGAGAGTACGAAGACGGCACGCCCTAACCAGGGCAAATCCATACGCCACGGGGCGGCTTCAGCGGATTCGTCACGCACATCGGAGAGATCCGGTGTGTCGGACGTGGTGTCAGAAGGGTGGGAAGGCTCTGGCGAGCGAGAATCATGCATGGCGGTGCCTCGGGACAGGGTCAGGCAGCGAAGGCGTAAGTATCGATACAACGACGTACGCACAGGCTTGCGAAGGTAGAGCGGGTCTAGATGCTGATGCTTGAGCCTGGGCATCAGACTCGAATGCATTGCTCTGGCCTCAGGCCGGCAATGATTTATTGGAAAGCACTTATGCGAGGCAAGTGACGTATTGCCATCAATGCATGACGCCACTTGCCGGAATTCGAAGGGTCACTGCTCAGCCTCCATCGCAAATTCCAAGAACAGACGATGAAGGCAGGCCTTGAAGATAAAACAGACGTTACGCGAGACTTATTCGGCGATCAGACGTTCCGGAATCTCGATGCCCTGCTCCTTGAAGTAACGTACAGCCCCCGGGTGCAGCGGCAGCGGCAGACCCGCGATGGCCTTGTCGATGGCCATGGCCTTGGTGGCCGGGTGGATGTTGTTCAGGAATGGCAGATTCTCGTACATCGTTTTGGTGATCTGATAAACATCTTCTTCAGAGACATCATCACGCACCACCAGGATATTCGGCTGGGCAATGGTGTTGATTGCCTTGGTCTGGCCCGGATAGGTGTCGGCAGCTATTTCGTAAGGTGTCCACAGCTCGAACTGAGAGTTGACCTTGGCCAGCTGCTCAGTAGTGAAGTCCAGCGTGGTGATTTCATCACCAAGATTGGCATAAGCGCGCGTCACGGCAGAGGCCGGTGCACCCGCGGGGATGTTCATGCCATCGATGTTGCCGTTCTGCATGGCATCGGCGCTCGGGCCATAGCCCATGTAGGCCAGATTCATCTTGTCGGCATCGATTCCCAGCTGATCGAGAATGAAGCGGCCAGAACCCTCGGTACCGGAGTTTTTCTTGCCGATGGAGAAGCTCTTGCCATAGAAGTTGGTCATGTCATCGATCGTGCCGGACTTGGCCTCGTCGTTACGCACCACGAAGTGCTCGACGTTCTGCCATAGCATCGAGATGCTGCGCAGATGCTTGTGGGCCTTGTTGACTGGCGGAGTGCCATTCCATGCCCAGGCGCCGTAAAGGCCCTGAATGATGCCGAACTGAGCCTGATCTTCTTCCATCAGCTTGAGGTTCTCGCCGGAGCCGGCAGATGAGATCGCGGACACGGAAATGCCAGCGGTCGGCTCAAGCTTGACCTTGATCAACGTGGACAGTGCCACCCCGACTGGATAGAAAGTACCGCCGGTCGTGGCAGTACCCATGATGTACTGGCCTTCCGCTTGAGCCATGGCACTGAGACCAAGAGAGGCTGCGATGGCGAGACCGAGACCGGCCTTGAGGAACTGGCGCTTTTGCATGGAATGACTCCTTGGCGAACCTGCCGGGACGCAGGTTTAGCATTTATTGTTGGAAGTTATGGTGCGAAATCGTTCTTGGAATACAGGACGGAGGCGGGCACCAGACTGAGCAAGTCTTCTGAGGTATCGGAATCGCGTGGTCACTCACGACAGCAACAATGGCGACAACTGCGAGATGGCGCTGCGGCAATGACTGTCGAACGCTGCGAGGCGTGTGCTCCGTCTCGATTGAAGACTAGCAAGTCATGGGCAAGTGCGGTATGTGGCGATGGGGGCATTGCGTCAGCGCTGAGCCGACGGAAGGGAATCATCAAAGTGGCAGGATTCTGCCGATCTGGTCACACTGGGGTCATTCGGGCACACCGCCTGCCGTTCGCCATACTGGCGCATTTATCATGCTTGCAAGGAGAGATGATGAGCGATTTTCACCTGCACACGCAGCTTGAGGCTGACACCCACTTCGTGGCCGATCTCGCCTTGTGTAGCGTGCGCCTGATGGACGATGCCCGCTATCCGTGGCTGATTCTGGTGCCGCGACGCGCCAATATCCGTGAGGTTTATGAGCTCGACAACTCCTCACAACATCAGCTGTGGCATGAAACTACCTTGCTGGGCGAGTTGTTGATGCTGGTCAGTGGCAGCGAAAAGCTCAACATCGGCACGCTGGGTAATGTCGTGTCGCAACTGCATGTGCACGTGATTGCCCGCAATAGCGACGACGCCACCTGGCCTGGGCCCGTGTGGGGTGTGGGCCGTGCCGAGACTTACGAAAGCGAAACACTCACCGTGCTGATCGACACGCTACGCATGAAGATTGCCGAGCTACCCAGCTACTCATTCTAGCCACTGGCCATTTATTGCTGCTAGCCAACAGACACGGGGCCCATATGAGCCCCGTGTCTGTTGGTGAGAGTACCGCCTTCCTCTACCATCACTGCAGCATCACTGGCTTGGTGACCGTGGCGGAGTCTCTTCCGAGAATGGCGAGCGCGCCTCTGGCACAGCGCCAGGGGCGAGTGACTGCGGGGCACTGGGAGCCGATGCACTCGGGGCCGGACGCCCAAACGGTGAGGCACCACGGCCGGTCGGCGACTCCATGGCCTTGAGACTGCTGGCCACCAGCAAGGCGCCAAATACGCTGATGATGATGCCGCCGACCAACCCGATCAGCGCCGCCCAAGGCCAGTGACGCACGGAAACACGGCGGTTACTGCCCTCTTTGCCCAGGCGTGCGCCAGCCGCTACCAGCCGTCCGCTGGCCTTCATGAGCAGCGTTGCCATCGCGACGCTGCCCACCGTGAGCGCCGTACCCAGTGACATCGCCAGCACTGCCAGCACTCCACTGCCGACCATGCCCAGTGCCAGCGCTGCCAGCAGCACCAGAATCGCGCCGGAACACGGTCGCAGACCGATAGCCAGCACCGCCATTCCCATGGTGCGCCAGTCACCGTTGGCCTGCTCTGCCGTCACGCCATGCGCATGCCCACAACCGCAGTCGTGATCATGGTCGTGGTCGTGGTCGTGGTCGTGCGAGTGGTGATGTGAGTGTTCGTGTGAATGGTCCTGTGAGTATTCATTCAAATGGTCGTGGCCATGCGCTGCTCCCTGCACAGATATCCGAGCGGCTCGCCATAATCCTCGTGCAGCACGCAGAATCAGCAATAGCCCCAGCAGCAATACGCCGACATGGCTGAGCAACGTGACCTTCTCGACCTGCCCGAGCACCTCACGTCCCGCCCAATCGAGCAAACCGGCTCCCAGCCCGACCAGCACCAACGCGCTGACGCCCTGCAACAATGCCGCCAACAACGATAGCCATAGCGCGCGACGGCGAGCCACCGGCTGACTGGCCAGCAACGTACTGATGACGACCTTGCCATGCCCTGGACCCGCGGCATGCAGCACACCATAGGTGAAGGAGAGGCCGATCAATGCCCAGGGCGTGCCCGGGTGGGCAGCCAGCTCACTCATGGCGCGGCCAAGCGCGCGCTGGAAGCGAGATTGCTCGGCAAAGATCCACCCCAGTGCCTCCCCCCAGCCCTGCACCAGACTCGGCCATACCAGCATGCCCAGTACGACCAGACCACACCCGATGGCCAGGACGCCCGCCCATTGACGGCCACGAGCAGAGGCAGGCTTCATGAGGCTGTCGCGCATGCCCTTGAGACTTTTGACATCCTGCAGTCCACTGGAATCTTCTTGCTCACGACTCATTGAGCGGCCTCACAGCGCACGCTGCCGATTTCGGCGAAGTATTGACCCAGATCCATCGGTGCCGTGGCATTGATGTCCAGCATCGATGCCTCGGCGACCTTTTCGGGGTCAGGGTCCGCGGGCTGGATACCCGGCGTGCAGCTCAATGGCGAGGTCTGCGATTCCAGCCCACTGACGACCAACCCCTCTTTGACGGCAATGGCATCCGGGTCGTGCAGAATCTCGATGTAATAAGTGGGGTCGTAGATACGATAGCTGAGCGTATGCCCTGCCATGGGGACCGGCTTGGCCAGCGGCAACTCCATCTGGAAGGCGACCCGCTCGCCCTTGAGCCAGGTGGTCTGGTTCTTCGCCTTACCCAACGCGACCGGTGCGTCATCCAGAGTGACATGGGTGTAATACTCAAATTGCGAGAGATTGGCGAGAATCTCGTTGCCCAGGGCATCGAGACGCTGCTCCATGCTGCTGTCGTCCTCAAGCGCCGCCAGCTCCTGACGCAACGTCAGGCTATAGAAGGGATCAAGCAACCAGTACTGACGCAGTGCGACTGCTCGCCCTTGGTCATCGAGACGCAAGGTGACGCGTAAATCGACCCAGCCATGAGGGTGCGCAGCCGCCGGCTGACTCACACTCAGCAGAGACATCGTCAACAAGGGCAATAACAACGCCATGCAGGCGTTGCGATAAGCGGCAACAGACATCGAAAGACTCCGAACAAGGCGGATGAAAGGATTCAGGCAAGATGAATGGGCGAAAAGATGTCACACCCGACGATAATGGCTTGCAAAAACTGATGACTCGCACAAAACGTTACCTTATAACACCAGCAGATGCATCACTCTCCAGACTCGTCACCGCCCTGGCGGAAGCTGTCACGACGCAGCCCATACTTGTGCATCTTGAGGTTCAGCGTGCGACGCGGCAGCGCCAACTCATCAAGCACTCGTGCAATATTGCCGCGCGCACGCTGCAGAGACGCGCGAATGAGAGTTGCCTCGAAGAGCGCCACCTGCGCTGCAAGCCCTGTAGAGTGATTGCCCTCGTCCTGCTTCCCTTCACCGTCCACCGGGGCCGGTTCAGTCTCTCCCAGCACGACTCTCTGACTAGCCAGTTGACGTAACTGCCATAGATTACCGGGCCAATCGGCCGCCATCAGCGCCGCAAGCTCACCGGTGCCAAATGATACCTCTGCCACCTGATGCACCTCCGCCGCCTGGCGGCTGAAGTGCGCCATCAATAACGGGATATCTTCTCGGCGCTCACGTAACGCAGGGGTGCTCAGTTCTATCTCGGCCAAGGCATGACCCAGCGTCAGGCTCAGTGCGCCGCCGGCTATCAGCTCATGCGGGCTTTTCATCGCGCTGCACACTAACCGTGGTGATTGACGCCCTGCATGTGACTGGCTCACCAACCAACCGTCTAACCACTGCCATTGTTCGGCGCTCAGGCCACTCACTTCATGCAACAGCAATGTCGTCGCGCCAGGCGCTGCCGCCAGTGCATCAGCCATAGCTTCGGCCAATGCGCCCGCTCCGCGCGCATCACCGGTCAACGGACGGCACTCGACTCTCGCCAATAGTGCATGTGCTGCCATCACTGCATCGCTACGCGCAGATGCTGTCTGTGGTGCAGCATGCTCAGCAAGGGCGAGCGCAGTTGCGGTACGCCCACTGCCCGGCTCACCCGTGATCCAGAGGCGTGCCGGATGTCCGCGTAATTCCAATAGCTGTTCACGTAGCTGACGTACCTTCGGACTTTCGCCGCGCAACAAACCGCTTAGGCCACGTACGCTCAGTCGGCGGCGCAAACGCTGGTTCTCATCACTCAGTCGCCGACCGGCCAATGCTTGACGCAGTTTCAGTTCAAGCGCCTCCGGGTCGAATGGCTTCTCGATGAAATCACGGGCACCACCCTGCATCGCCGCGACTGCCGTGGCGACATCGCCATGGCCCGTCATCATCAGCACCGGCAATTCCGGAGCGGCGAGCGCAAGCCGAGCCAGTAGCGTCATGCCATCCATGCCTGGCATGCGAATATCGCTGATCACCACGCTGACGGGTTCTCCGCTGGCTAGTGCTTCCAACAGTGCTTCGCCACGACTGAAGCAACGCAACGTCAGCTCAGCCAACTCGAGCCACTGAGCCAGCGACTCGCGGACGGCAGGGTCATCATCGACCAACCAGATTGGCGCCTCACGTGTCAGTTCCCGGTCATGCGTCAGACGTTGCTCTGCTACAGAAAGGTGTTCGATAAGCAGTCCGTCCGCAGAGTCGTCAGAGAGGTCATTCATACTTGAGGCGCCTGTGAAGATGTCTGATCAACATCATCCCTCCGGGCCTGATTACGCGATGCAAGGTCTGGCGTCAGTAGCCATAACTCAAAGACGGCACCGCCCAATGACAACGGCGATGATGCGGCATCGTCGGCCAGTCGCAGAGCCCCACCGAGATCTCGCGCCATGCCGTAGCTTAGAAACAGTCCCATGCCCATACCTTCACCGATGCCACGTGTCGTGATGAAAGGATCAAACAGCGTGGCACGCAACTGCGGATCAATACCGGGGCCATTGTCTTCGATACGCAGGCAACCGCCTGCCTGCCCCTCAAGGCAGGTAACATGCGGCCATGCCTGCCAGCGCAGGCGTAACCGGGGTGCTTCGCCCGTCGCACCCTCTGCCTGTTGACCATCCAGTGCATCCAGCGCATTGCGGATAAGATTGGTCAGTAGTTGTTCAAGACGTACCTGCTCACCGATCACCTCGAGCGTATCGATGAGCCCCTCACGCTCGACCGTGATACCGAGCCGCGATAGCCGCTCTTCGAGTAGCTCCAGCACGAAGTCCACACGCGGCGTCAGCGCCAGCGGCGCGGGAGGCTGCTGACTAGCCGGACGCACGAACACGCGCAACTGACGAATCATGTCACCCAGCCGCTCGGCCAGCTCGCCAATGCGTGTGAAGTTACTGCCTGCCATCACGGCAGTACGGGAGGCTTTCTCTGGCCGGGCAGCACCACGCGCCAGCAGTTTGCTACCGCTGGCCGCATAGGTGCGAATGCCCACCAGGGGCTGATTGAGCTCATGGGCGATACCGGCGGCCATCGTGCCGAGTGCCGCCAGCTTGCCAGTTTGCACTAGCTCATCGCGCGTGGCTTCCAACTCACGGGAGCGCTCGGCGACCCGCACTTCGAGTCGCTCATTGATCTCTCGCATGACGCTGGCTTCGCGCCGAATCAGGCGTAAACGAGCCTGACGCTCACGCATCCAGAGCGCCAGCAGGCCAAGGCTAAATAAAGCAGCAAGACCCACGAGGACGGCATTGCGCGCCTGTGCGTAAAGCGGGCGCATTGGCATCAAAAAATGCAGCTGCCACTTAAGCGGCCCACTGGCCAGTGACTCATCCAGGTAACGTTGCCCGACGGCAGCCGAGGACAGAAACACAGCATCGCCGGCCCCGAGCACCAGACTGCCGTCCTCCAGAGAGCGTGCCAGCGGGGAAAGTGGCGCGCCACGGAACTGCTGCTGAGCGCGGATATTGGTCATCGCAACGGGCGTCAGCGCGGCAAGCGCACGATATTTCCAACTACGCCGAGCGGCCAACAGCACAATGCGATTGGCATCGGCGAGCAGCACCGTCTCGCCTGCCTGCCGCCAGGTGTCTTCAAGCGCCTCCAGCGAGACCTTGACCACCAACACACCTAGTGGCTGATCATCCGGCCCCATTACTGGTGCAGAAACAAAGTAGCCGGGCCGACCGGTGGTATTGCCCACCGCGAAAAACTCTCCGCGCCCACCAGCAATGGCATCAATGAAGTAGGGCCGATAGGCATAGCGATGGCCGACAAAGCTCCCTTCTTCATCGAAGTTACTCGCTGCGAGCGTCAGTCCCTGACTATCGGTCAAGAAGATGGCGGCGGCACCGGACTCCTGCGCGACACGCTGAAGATGCCAATCCAGACTATTGCGGTTGCGACTGTCATCTGATGCTTGAGGGGTAGAAGCAGTCTCGTCGAAAGCGGCACGCACGCGCGGCTGCCGTGCCAAAAGGCCCGGCAGCCACTGAAAGCGCGATAATTCCGCATTGAGAGTGCTGGCATAGAAGTGCAACCGCGTGGCAGCGTGCTGACGGGCATCCCGCTCACCGCGCGAAAACTCCCAATGCCAGAGGGCAAACAGCGCCATGAGCCCCGCTAGCAGACTGGCGGTCAGCGCCAGCCACACCAAGCGGCGGCGACGCAATGCACTTAGTCGCATGTGCTGCACTGCCTATCGCACCGAATCATCATGCTTCTCGTCACGGGACGCCAATCACCGGTACGGTGCGGGCGTTGAGTGCTATCGCCACATCCACCAGTAGATTATCGAGACGGCCCGGCGCGATATCAGCACCATTGCTGTCACCGGTCACGCTGAGACGAATCTGGCCATTGACCTCGCTGACCCACGCCTCGAGCATCAACGGCGGACGAGCCGCAAAGCTGGCATCGAGACGTTCCAGATCAGGGTCCGCGCGGTCAATGATGAAGCCGCGTTCAGCAAGCGTCGTCAGCAATGTGACGAATACCCGCTGTGACGTCAGTGCACCGCTGTCCGGGACAATGACAGCGGTACGTGAATCCGGCGCGTGGGTGGGCTGCGTCATGCAACCGCCCAATGCCAGCAAACCAAGGCACGCCATCAAGCGCAGGAATGTTGGAATACGGTATTTCATCAGCGAACCTCCCGAGGATCACGACCCGCCAGTGCGGCATCAAGCTGGCGTGCGATCTGCCGGCAGCTATCGCTGTCATTCTGTGGGCGGGCATCAATCACATAGCCACCTTGATTGATGACCTGTTCATCGCGGATCACCCGTACACGCTCATCCGGTGCGACCAGCGAGATACGCTCAAAGCTGATCGGGTCATCACGGTAGACATCATTGCCGACACCCACGCCTACACCGCGGCCGGCTGCCACGCCATAGCCGACAGAGAAGCCAATACGAGAACCAAAGGGACCGCTGATGGCGCCCAGTCCTGGCTGATCTACCTTGCGCTCCCCTGTCACGACACCGAGTGTCTGCTCGCTCTCGCGCACTTTATAGCCGCGCGCTTCGACTACCTGAGTCGCTGCCTGCAGCCATTGATGAGCATCGCCTTGGCGCGGAAAGATGCATGCTTCAGGCAGGCCAGTACTTTCTTGAGCCGCTAGTGGGTCCTGCGGAGCGAATACAGAACAGCCGCTCAGCAACAGCAAGCTGACAGCGGTCAATGCCATGCGTGGTCCTTGCCAACAAGAGCGGCGGGATAGATAGCGGAGTGCAATAAGTCGATGGGGCATGCGGACATCTCCTATCAGCCCATAAGCACAGAGATATCTCACGATTCTTCGGCGAGACACGTCAAAGGCGCTAGACTGACACATAAGTCTTGTATGGTTCCTGCACAACTTTAGTGTCAGACACTTGGTTGGCAGGTGGTCTCATCTTAGCGCTCAGCCGAGACAGCGCCTACCTTACTAGCCCTGTGATACCGCCTTCTTGCGCGCCAATCAACCACGAGAGAGTGACACCTCGGGGAAGAAGAATCGATCCATCAATGGCGCCCGCGTAGTACATACGCGCGGACAACTCACGACGCGGCTGGTTCAATAAGTTACCATTATCAACGGATAGGCAATCAGGGAGATTAATTTATGTCAGAAAACGCTGACCAACCTACGGTCGCGAAGATCAATCCGCCGGTATTCTTCGGCTCTGCCATCGTGATTCTGGCCTTTGTGCTCTTCACGGTACTGAAGCCAGAGCTTGCTAATACGGTCTTTGGTCACGTTCAGACTTGGATCATCGATACCGTCGGCTGGTTCTACCTGCTGGCAATGGGGCTGTTCGTAATCTTTACGCTGGGTCTCGCCTTCTCACGGTATGGCGATATCAAGCTGGGACCAGATCATTCAGAGCCGGATTTCAGCTATAAATCCTGGTTCGCCATGCTGTTCTCCGCAGGCATGGGCATCGGCTTGATGTTCTATGGCGTCGCCGAGCCAGTGATGCACTTCACCTCACCGCCTGTCGGTGATGCTGGTACTGTGGAAGCTGCTCGCGAAGCGATGAAGACCACCTTCTTCCACTGGGGTCTACATGCTTGGGGCGTCTACGCCGTCGTCGCACTGGCACTGGCTTATTTCAGCTTCCGTCATGGGCTTCCGCTGCGTATCAGCTCTGCACTTTACCCAATCATCGGTAAGCGTATTCATGGCCCTATCGGCCATGCGGTCGACATTTTCGCCGTCTTCGGCACCATGTTTGGCGTAGCAACCTCACTTGGCCTTGGTGTGCTACAGGTCAATTCGGGGCTGCATTATCTGTTTGGTATCGAAAATGGTCTGACGACTCAGATCATTCTGATCGCCATCATTACCGGGCTTGCTACCATGTCTGTGGTAATGGGTCTGGATGGTGGCATCCGCCGCCTCTCCGAGCTTAACCTTGGCTTGGCTCTGGCACTGATGCTATTCGTGCTGTGTGTCGGCCCGACCATCTTCCTGCTGCAGTCGCTGATCCAGAACATCGGTGGCTATTTCAGTGAGGTAGTGGACAAGACCTTCAACATGTACGCCTACATCCCCGATGACGGCCCGTCCAAATGGCTGGGTGGCTGGACACTGTTCTATTGGGGCTGGTGGATTGCATGGTCTCCGTTTGTCGGCATGTTCATCGCACGTGTCTCGCGCGGCCGCACCATCCGTGAATTCGTCTACGGCGTGCTCTTCGTGCCGATGGGCTTTACCTTCCTGTGGCTGACCTTCTTCGGCGACAGCGCGCTACACCTGTTGATGACTGATGCTGCAGGCGGCCTGGCTGACGCGGTATCCAACGATGCTTCGGTGGCACTGTTCAAGTTCCTTGAACTCTTCCCGTTCAGCAGCGTGACCTCGTTGCTGGCGACATTGTTGGTGGTAACTTTCTTCGTTACCTCCTCTGACTCCGGCTCGCTGGTCATTGACATGCTGACCTCAAAGGAAGGCGATGAATCTCCGGTATGGCAGCGTATTTTCTGGGCCGTTTCGGAAGGCTTCGTAGCCGTTGCCCTGCTTGCGGCCGGTGGCCTGGGTGCCCTGCAGACCGCCTCGCTGGCCTCGGCACTGCCCTTCGCCATCATTTTGATGTTCGTGGCTTATGGCCTGCTCAAGGCACTGCGGCTCGAGGGCGTCAAACAGCGTTCCATGCAGCACTTGAGCAATACACCGGGCCACACGGCTGGCGGTGCTCGCAGCTGGCAGAAGCGGGTTCAGACACTGGTTGAAACTCCGCGCCAGAAGAATGTCGAGCAGTTCGTCATTGATGTGGTGACGCCGGCACTGGCAGATGTCGCGAAGGAATTCGAGGCTCAAGGCCTGGATACGCGCATCAACGACGAAGAAGACCGCAGCTATCTGCAGGTCAGCCATGGTGATGAAATTGACTTCGTCTATGGTGTGCGAGTCCGCGAATATGCTGCTCCGGCCTTCGCGCTGCGCAACGTCAAGCGCAAGGGCACCAGCAACGTCGAGCATCAGTACCGTGCGGAAGTTTTCCTGCGTGAAGGTGGCCAGACCTACGATGTGATGGGCTATAGCAAAGACCAGATCATCGGCGACGTGCTGGATCAGTACGAGAAGCACATGCACTTCCTGCATCTGGCTCGTAACTGAGCAAGCGATCACTGACAGTATGCCGTTCGATACCCATGTGTTCGGCAGCACTGTGAGAAACGGTACTCTGATACAAGTATCGTGATCGACAGCCGATGCTTTGGCTGTCGCAAAGACCCCGCCTCGTGCGGGGTCTTTGCGTTTGCAGGCCTGCCATCATCACGGCGATATGGTTCACCTACCTTGAAAAGGCCAACCACATGCCGCATCTAAGTAGGAAGCGCCGTGATAGCAATCAATAATGAGGGCAATGCAGCAAATTCGTTACCCTCCTTGCAACGGCACGCTCTACACTGGTCTCATCGACGCATCGTGGGCTCATCCCCTGCGTCGCCGGCCTACCTCACAGCGCCGGTTAATTTCATATTCCATAGGGAGAGTCATTCATGTCCACCGATACCAATGCCATTGGCCTGCACACGTCCACCGCCACTCAGCTGGCCGAACACCTCAACATCCTGCTCGCCAATTACCAGACCTTCTACATGAACGCGCGTGGCTATCACTGGAACGTGAAGGGTAATCAATTCTTCGAGCTGCACGTGAAGTTTGAAGAAACCTACACCGACCTGCTGACCAAGGTTGACGAGGTTGCCGAGCGCATCCTGACCCTGGGCCACGAGCCGATGCACGCCTACAGTGATTACGCACGCGTGGCGACCATCAAGGAAGACACCCATGTCAGCGACGGCACCACCTGCGTCAAGGGTCTTCTGGCAGGCTACAAGTCACTGATCGAGCTGCAGCGTGAGATTCTCTCCGTGGCGTCTGATGCCGACGATGAAGGTACTGCCTCGCTAGTGGGCGACTACATCCGTGAGCAGGAAAAAACTGTCTGGATGCTGTCTGCCTACCTCGGCTGATATTGTTTGGCCAGGATCGCCTCGGCTGTGCAGCGCTGATATTCGACTCTGACATTCAGTCAGGATATCTGACGCGACATAGCTAAGCTCCACCGCCAAGCATCGTCTGAGCAAGCGCCGCCTTCTTCCCCCGTATTCTCGCGGATGGTAGAAGGCGGCGTTGTAGTTATGACGCAGAAAGTAGAGGGATGACCTGTATCCAGAGCGGATCATCTGGTCGATATTCAAGGAGGAATGCATGTCATTGCCACTGACACGTCTGTTACGCAAGCTGCTGCATGTGGCTGCCAAACCCATCCGTCACTCACAAGGAAAAGACGGCTGCGTCATTCATGCCTACCGTGGCTATGGCTCTCGCAGTGAAGCTTTTCTGATGGGCCGTATCTTCCAGCAGCCCGGTTCACGCAGCCAACTCGCACCGGGCGCTGGCCGTGACCTGATGGATGTTGCGCGTCGCATGTTGCGCTGGGGAAAGGGCGGCGTGGAGGTAGACGTCAGTCTCGGTGATAACTGCACGACCGTGACCACTGATCGTGATGGCTACTTCAGCGTACACCTTCCTCTCACCTCCCCCCTCGTGCATGAAGGCCAGTGGCAGACGGCCCAATTGATCGCGCGCCCGCCGAAACAGGCTGCGGTGGAGGGCGAGGCACAAATCTACCTGCCTCCTGCCAGCACCAGACTGGGCGTGATCAGCGATATCGATGACACCGTGATGCATACCGGTGTCGCCAACAAGCTGAAGATGCTTTATCGCCTCTTTATCGAATCTGCCGAACGACGCATGGCTTTCCCCGGTGTCGCAGCGCTTTATCAGGCACTGCATGAAGGGCCTGATGGCCAACAGCAACGCCCCCTACTCTACGTCTCCCGCGGACCGTGGAGCATCTACGAAATGCTCGAGATCTTCTTTCAGCACAACCGAATTCCGGTAGGACCCATTCTCTTCCTGCGCGAGTGGGGACTGACGCTGCAGCGTCCATTGCCCAAACGCTCTGAAGACCACAAGCAGGCACTGATCGAGAAGATGCTCGATCTCTACGATGAGATGCAGTTTCTGCTTATCGGTGACAGCGGTCAGCATGACCCTGAAGTCTATGCCGATGTCGTACGCCGCTACCCGGGGCGTATCTGTGCCATCTATATCCGCCAGATCGGCGATTCCGACTCGCGCAAGGCCGAGCTAGCCACATTGAGCGAAGAGCTGTCAGTGCTCGGCTGCGACATGCTGCTCAGCACTGACAGTCTCGACATGGCGCGTCATGCATACGCCAATGACTACATCGATGCCGCAAGTGTCGAGATGGTACGCGCCGAGATTGAGCATCAGTACTCAGACGTTGCTGCTTGAGCGATACCCGCCTAGAGAGGCATGAGACTTATCCACCAGACAGCAAAACGGAGACCCATGGGTCTCCGTTTTGCTGTCTGGCGAATGACTGCTCGGCAAATCAGCCCTGACGTGCACGGATCAGATGATCCAGCGATAGGCGCCCCGGCCCCTGCAATACAAGTACCAGCAAGCTGGACATCCACAGGCCATGAGTGACCCAGGCGTCTGGATAGACGAATAGCTGGATGGTCAGTGTCATGACGGCGAGTCCCAGCGCGGCAAAGCGCGACCCCAAGCCTAACCACAACATGAGCGGGAAGAAGTGCTCAGCGAACGTTGCCAGATACGCGGCCAACACCGGCGAGACCAGCGGTAACGCGTACTCATGCTCAAACAGGAAGAAGGTGCTTTCCTTGAGGGCGAAGCGTCGACCTTGGTTTGTGCCGACATGAAGAACACGGCGCCAATGACGATGCGCATCAGAATCAGCACGGCATCCATGCGCAGATTTTCCAGCCAGACAAAGACACTCAATAGCTTGCCGGCGATACCGGAGCGAGAAGAGGATATTGATGACGCGGATGATGATTCAAGGCTCATGAGTGAGGCCTCCTCGAGAATGCGCTGATGCGCGGGGCGTTACCGGGAGTCACCCGCATAACAGGGCATGAGTCGTAATCGAAGACACAGTACGGCTTACGCAGGTGTGCTCTGATCATTAGTGCTCTGATCGTCAGTGTTCTGAATCCAGGGCGATAAACACGCCACTGCTCAACAGTGGGGCTAACAGCAAACCGAGATCTTCCTCGGGATAATGCTCCGCCAGCGTCGCAGCAGCGTCGCCCAGGGCCTCACCCGCAATAAGCTCCTCGAGCAACCGCGCACCTGCCACCGACAGCGGTAGTACTTGAACGTCGAAAGCCGGCCGCGTCACCAGAAGCGTCTGTGGCTGATTGATGTCCAGCCCTACGAGCGTGGCCTGCGGCTGTTGATGACGCTGCCATATGTCCAACACGCAATACTCGAGATGCAGCAAGCGGGCTGCCGGGTGCGAGGCAAAGCGCAACGCCATGACCTCTTCCGGCGCCAGTTGAGAGAGCTGCGTCGGTACCAATGCCCGGGCATCAGCAGCGTGATACGCCTCTCGTCGTGCGACCTCGAGCTGCGCTAGATCCACTGCATAGAAGGGCAGACGATCACGAGTCGCCCGGCCACTCTCGGCAAGTGTTGTCAGCGTCACCTGCAAGGTGTCGGCGAGCCCGTGACCGTAATCCATCATCAGTGGTGAATCCGGCAAATGCTGGCGCGCATGGTCATGTGCCAAGGCAGCGAAAAATCGCTCACCCAGTACCTGACGCGTCACGGGATAAGCCTCTTCCAGCGCGGCGATGAGACTGGCCCAAACATTATTGCGGTATACATCGAGTCGTTGCTGATGGCCTGACTCGATACCAGGCAAATGAGTATCCGGCTCGGCCAGCGCCGCAACGAAGGCTTGCTGCCAATGAGACAGATCCTGCGCCGAAGATGTCATCGAGCACTCTCCGCCTTGAGGTGAGAGGCTGTATGAACACGGCTTTCCTGCATCAGCGCCTCAGCGCGTGATGCCTGCCCCAACAACACTTCAAGGGCAGGCACCTGAGTATCCCATTCGATCAATGTCGGCCGCGAACCGATACGATTGATGAAGTCGGCATAGAGTGCCCAGACATCATCACTGACAGGAGCGCCGTGATTGTCGATCAACAGGCTCTCCCGCTCGTCCGCGATATGGCCTGCCAGATGGATCTCACCGACGGCTGACGCGGGAATCGCCTCCAGCCAAGCAGCAGGATCAATGCCAATGTTATGTGCAGAGACGAAGACATTGTTGACGTCGACAAGCAGACCGCAACCACTACGCTCGATCAATTCATTGAGAAATAGCGTCTCTGGTATCAGCTCGGCTCCCAATTCATGCGCATCAAAGCGCAGATAGTGAGCCGGATTTTCAATCAATACCTGACGGCCCAGGGTGTCCTGCAGCTGCGCCAGATTATCAGCAACCCGTGCCAGCATCGCCTTGGTCAGCGGTACTGGCAGCAGGTCGTTATAGAAGTGGCCACTATGGCCGGCCCACGCCAGATGCTCAGACACACTGGCGGGAGTATGACGCTCGCAGAGCGTCTTGAGACGGGCAAGATGCGCACGATCCAATGGACGATCTGACGCCAACGACAGGCCGACTCCATGAATGGAGAGTGGGTAGCCCTGAAGTGCATCCAGTCGTGCGTGAGGTGATCCTCCGGCGCCCATGTAGTTCTCGGCATGAATCTCGAGAAATCCCAGTGCCGGACGCGATGACATCAACTCACGCACATGTTGTGCCTTGAGGCTGATGCCAGCGGCCATATCAGGCAGTGCGGGCTGAACTCTACCGGAGGTTGAACGACCGGCTGTCTGCAATTGATCGCGCATGAAGGCCCCTTGAATATGCTGACGTCCGGTGGACGACTATTGAGAGTGTTACCACCGGACGTCGGTCGCGGATCTAGTACCCGAAACGCAGTGCTTAGCCTTCGATCACTTCAAGGCTGCCGTGGCCATTCGGTGTCTCGATGGAAGCGCAGGTACCTTCCGGAACGAGCTTCCAAGCGTTGCCCTGATAATCGGAAGTGGAAGTACCAGCACAGGAAGTACCCGGGCCAGCGGCACAGTCATTTTCACCTGCCAGTGAAACGCCGTAGCACTTTTCCATGCCGGCAGCATGTGCAGGGATAGAGACGACGGCAGTAGACAAGGCAACGGCAGTACCGAGGGCGGACATCAGGGCGAAGGCAGTCTTGGCAGATTTATTGGACTTGGTAGACATGGGTACATCTCCTGAGAAAAAGCTCTTTAATGAGCCAAACGTTGTTTATCTATCATTTTCGCCCCTTCACTGCGGGCTCAATCCAACTTACGCGGAGGCCATGGATACGGATGCAGACAGAAACCAACTTTTTGCAGCAATACCTGGATATTCTGCCAACGCCACGCATCCCCTCCTTTCCAGCCCTATAACGATAACGTGTCCTTACGTTGGTCATCTTGACGCTGACAGAGACATGGCGAGGCAGGGAAATGACGACGATAGCTGGTCTGTACAGACGGCTGGGCGCCGAAAAGGCGCCGTGGAGGAGGTGTACTGCTGAAAAGTAATGGCTGCGATAAATAGCGGAAATGAGGAGCTGAAGCAGAGAATGAAGCGGAGATTGAAATAACAGCAATGGCAGCAAAAAAGAAGGAAGAGATGTCAGGAAGGATCGCCCTGCCACTTGCGCTCCAGATTTTCCCAGCGCGATAACGGCGGTGCTACTCGCGGCTTATCGTCTTTCGCTGCCGTCTCATGATCAGTGTCAGCGCCCTGCTGATGAGATAGCTCCTCTTGAATCTGACCATCTTGAAATAGCCCTTCCTGAGGCGGACTTTCCTGAGGCGGACTTTCCTGCGGCTGACTTTCGCGTGATTGGCGCACCAGTGTCTCCGGCAACGGCTTTTTCATGCGCGCACCCAGCGCCTGCAATTCTTCAGCCCGGCTGATCAGATTACCGCGCCCACTGGCCAATCGCTTCATGGCTGTCTCATGAGCCTCGCGGGTACGTCCGAGCTGACTCCCCAGCTCTTCCAGTGACTCGGCCAACCCGCGGAACTTGTCGAGCAGCGCTCCTGCCCGCTCGCCAATCACTCGCGCATTGTCATTCTGGCGCTCAAGGCTCCACAGGCTGGCCACGGTACGCAGACTTGCCAGCAGCGTAGTCGGCGTCACCATCACGACACCCTGCGTGAAGGCATCCTGAAACAGGCTGTCATCGTGCTCAAAGGCCAGTGCAAAGGCCGGCTCCATCGGCAAGAACAGGAACACGAAGTCCGGTGAGGCCAACCCATCGATAGCCGGATAGTTACGTCGCGCCAGACCTGTGACGTGCCCACGAACCGAGGTCAGATGCGCGCGCAGCGCACGGCTGCGATTGATCTCATCATCGGCATTCACGTAGTCGGTATAGGCCTTGAGCGAGACCTTGGCGTCGATGATCAGATGCTTGTTATCGGGCAAATAGACGATGGCATCCGGCCGCTGGCGACCACCCTCGCCATTGAAGGACACCTCGCGCTTGAACTCGATGCCATCACGCAGTCCGGAGCGCTCCAGTACTGTCTCGAGAATCATCTCGCCCCAGTTGCCCTGCATCTTGCTGTCGCCCTTGAGTGCGCGCGACAGATTGGCGGCTTCTTCGGTGATCTGACGATTCAGACCCGCCAGTTGATCGAGCTGACTCTTGAGGCTGGTGCGCTCACGCACTTCCTCGCCATGCAATTGTTCAAGACGCTGACGAAAATCACCGACCTGCTCCCGAAACGGCTTGAGTAGCTGTTCGAGTTGAGCGCCACTGGACGCCGTAAAGCGCTGCTGGCGCTCCTCGAAGATCTTGCCCGCCAATTGCTCGAATTCCTGACTCAGCCGCGTGCGGGCATCGTTGAGCAGTGTCAGTTGCTCGGTGTGGTGACCCGCCTCCTGCCGCTGTCGGGTCACGAGTGCCGCGTGGGTTTCACGTAGCTCAGTGTAGCGCTCGCTCAGTGACTCCAGACGCTCTTCGCGCTCTAACAGCTGTGCCTCCAGCACCTCTTGCTGACGCGTCAGGCCACGCGCCAGTGTCTGCTGCTCACTCAGGGCACGCGATTGCTGATCCAATCGTATCTGGAGAGCCTCACGCTGCTCCACCAGTTCATAGCGTGCCTGACGCGCCTCTTGCAGTGCCTCACCGAGATGACGTTGCTGCTGTTCGGCCAGCGCTTCACGCTGGGCTGCCTGGTGATGTGCCTCGCGCGTCTGCTCGAGTGCATCCTGTGCCTCGTCCACACGCGCTTCAAGTGCATGAACATTCTCACGCGCACGCCGCCAACCCAGCCCGATCATCAATGCAAGCATCAACAGAATGCCAATCAACAGCCATAGCAACGCAGAAGGTTCAGAAAGCAACGACATCGGGCACTCCAGAGCCAATGAAAGAACACGAGGGCTCACCCCCCCTTGAAAGTCAGTATCGCGCATCCATGTCTTGAGTGTCAGGGCGCAACTCGGGTGAGCCCCCGACCTCACATGGTGCGGGACTGCTCACTGCCAGCTCGTCCCTCTCGCTCGCAAGACCCGCATGAATGGAAGGAGATACGTATGGCTCAGCAACTGCAAGGCAAGCGCGTCGCTATTCTCGCCACCCATGGCTTCGAAGAATCAGAATTGGCAGTCCCCCGCGCTGCACTCCAGCAGGCAGGCGTGGAGGTTCACATCGTCTCTCCACAGAAAGACGGCATCCGTGCCTGGGCAGAGACCGACTGGGGCGACACTTACCAAGTCGACAAACTGCTCAGTGAAGCCAGCGAGCACGACTATCATGGCCTGGTGCTGCCAGGCGGTTTGTTCAATCCTGACACCCTGCGCCAGGATGGGACTGCACTGAACTTCGTGCGCGCCTTCTTCCAGGCTCATAAACCGGTCGCGGCCATTTGCCACGCACCGTGGGTACTGATCAATGCTGGTGTCGTTGAAGGCCGCCGCATGACCTCTTACCCTTCCGTCGCCGAAGACCTCAAGAATGCCGGCGCCCAATGGGAAGATAGTGCCGTCGTCTGCGACAGTGCATTGATTACCAGCCGTACTCCAGAAGATCTGGATGCCTTCAATGCCAAGCTGATCGAAGAACTGGCCGAAGGCAAGCATCAGCACCAGCACGCTTGATCCACCCAGATAAACGCTGATGAAGCATCTGACGCGCCCTTGCCGCTCTGGCAAGGCGCGTTGTCGTTCAGTGATTCATTACGCTCCGCACTTTCGCGCACTTCATTAATGCCACTAGGGACCCGATGGCATCAAACCTTCAAAAAATCATTTTGCAAGCAGTCACTTACGCCACAGACACCGAATGACGCCAATCAACGACACCAGAGCAAGTCCTCAGCAAGTGCATGTCATATTAGGAAACGCCTTTCGTAAAACACCGGACAACCCGATATCCTGATAGCAGGGATCAATAAGGGTGACTATCCGACAACACGGGAGACCGCCCCATGCACACCACTATATTGGCGCCACTGCTGCTGGGTCTGGGACTTATGCTGGCCGTCGCCGCACCCGCCGCCGCTGACGACCGCCAGCGCCACGGCAATCATGCACGTGGCAACGACCATAGCGTACGACACAGCACTCCCAGCAGCCGCCACGAGGCCATCAAACGCCGCCATCTGAGAATGTTTGACAAGCCACGCGTGGTGGAGCGCCGCTACTCTGAACGCCGCGACTATGAGCACGATCGCTATCAACCGCGTCCTCGCTATTACGAATCACGCCATGCTACGCGCCGCATCGTTACGAGTACCGTGGTTATCAACAACGACGCCATCAGAGCGGCGTGGTGATCGGGATACCGGCGATTCGCATCAATATCAATTGAGGCGACCGAGCTACGCAAGTACATATATTGATGGCAGAGACGACAACGCCCCGCTGGGTTAACTGGCGGGGCGTTGCTGTTTTGCGTGACATCTTCTGTGCTGCACGTCGTCAAATGCTGTCACTCAAGCGTCGTTACTCAAACGCTGGCGGGCGCTGCCAACTCAGTAATCAAGCCCTTGAGTACCTGCCAGAATTCACCAACAGACTCGACTTCGACCCGTTCGCTGGGCGAGTGTGCGCCACGAATCAGTGGCCCGAAGGAAATCATCTCAAGCGCCGGATACTTGGCACCCAGAATGCCGCACTCAAGCCCGGCATGGATGACCTTTATCTCTGGTGCACGACCGGTGACGGTCTCATGCAACGAGCAGAAGCGCGCCAACAGCGCCGCCTCAGGCACCGGCTTCCAGCCAGGGTACGCATTCTCGGCTACCGTGGTGGCACCAATCAGTGCGAACAGACCACGAATGCGCTGCTCCATCATGATCACCGCATCATCACGTAGCGAGCGAACCAGCGCACAGAGATGGAAGCGGCCTTCACGCAACTGCACCACGCCAAGGTTATTGGAGGTCTCGACCACCCCTTCCACCGCTGCGCTCATACGCTCCACGCCATAAGGGGCAGCATCCAGCACGGCAATCAGTTGTCGACTGTCAGTGACTGACAAGGCACTTTCGGCGTTGCTGCGACCCAGCGTCAGCGTCACGTCAGGATCGGTATCGCGTAGCTCGTCACGAATCTGTGCTTCGAAGGCGGCCAGGCGCTGACGCGCGATGGAAACGTGCTCATCGAACAGTACCAGGCTCGCCTGCGCTTCCCGTGGCAGTGCATTGCGCAGCGTACCCCCCGACCAGCTGACCAGACGCGGCGAGAACTCGGCCAGCTCTACCAGCGCCCGCGACATCAGGCGATTGGCATTGCCACGCCCACGATGAATATCAAGCCCTGAGTGACCGCCAATCAAGCCTCCGATGGTCAGCTCCAGCGCGGCCTCGTCCTCACGCAGCGAGGAGGTCGCGAATGCAGCGGAGACATTGATATCCGCGCCACCCGCACAGCCGATATAGACCTGTCCGCGGTCTTCTGAATCCAGGTTGAGCAGATAACGCCCTTCAAGCCAGCCTTCAGCCAGGTTCAGCGCGCCGCCCATCGAGGTTTCTTCCTCGAGGGTGAACAGTGCTTCAAGCGGACCATGGACCAGCTCATCATCCTCAAGCACGGCCAACGCCGCGGCCACGCCAAGTCCATTGTCAGCGCCAAGCGTAGTACCGCGTGCCTTCAACCAACCGTCTTCCAGATAGGTATCCAGCGAATCACGTGTGAAGTCATGTGCCGACCCACTGGCCGCTTGAGCCACCATGTCCAGATGGCCTTGCAATACGATGCCGGGCGCCTGCTCGTGGCCGACAGTGGCCGGCTTGCGCAAACGCAGGTTGCCAAAGTTATCGCGATCATGACTCAGCCCCCGCGATTCGGCCCAGGCGATGAGATGGGCGACAAGTGCCGCCTCGTGCCCGGAAGGACGCGGGATATTGCAGAGAGTGCGAAAATGACGCCAGAGAATGGCGGGTTCCAGCGTATCAATATGTTCATTCATGGCGAAGATTCCTGTTCTTGTCGCCTTTGAGCATACGGAACACCGGATGGGCATGGCTAGTCATTGGCAACAGCTGTCGATCAGCGAGTGCGAATATGCAAGGATGGCAATATCGATCCCTCGCCACGGGAGGCGACGCTGCTGCTTCATGCGCTCGCCCCTACGCGACCCTTGCGCTTTGGAGCCTTTATGCCACGCCGTCTGTTATTGCTATCCGTGATCTCCACCATTGCTGGCCTATTGATGCTAAGTGGCTGCTCGCCCATTCCTGACCTGCCCGGCCCGATCGGCATCCCGGGTCTGTAAGTCCAGCGGCTCTGGCTAGCCTTTCGGCAGCGAGCCCTCCACTAGCTGACCTACTGCACTAGCTGACCTACTGCTGCGCGACACCAGCGATCGCGCGCCTTTCGACCATCCAGTCCATGGGTGGCCGCCCAGCGCATGAAGGTCGGTGCATCCTGCCCATCCAACGCCAGTGTCAGCCCCTCTCGCACTTCATCGCTCAGGCGGGAGGCACTTGCCGTATCACTGAGCGCTGCCACCAGCCATGGCCGCAGCAATGCCAGTCCGCCACCGCCACGTCGATACCAGTCGAGTCGGTGGCGCGTCTGTTGTTCGTCATATCCAAGTGATGCCTCATCGCCAAGCAATGCCCCGTAATGCTGACTCAGCGACTGGCGGAGAATGTCGGGCAGGATGGATAGCTCGTGTGCCAACAGCGAAGGCAGCAGGTACTGAAAATCAGCCTGCATGGCCTCAAGCAGCGGCATCGCATCAGGCGCGAGCGCCTTGCCCATCATCACGGCATGTTCACCGCTGGCGGCATCTCGCTTAAGCCCTAGTCGCAGCGGTGCGAACCCCTGCGCCTGCCAGAACGCCAGCAACCCGACCTCCGCACCAAAGCTGGTGCCAAGCCGGGCGATGCCCTGCAACAAAGCGTGCTGCTCCACCGCTTGCAGCAGCCGCGTGCCCTGACCACACCGCCACAGCGCCGGATGTACGGCAATGCGTAGCACGCGCCACCAGCGCGCTTCAGCGGCCGCCTGATGCCCGGCATGTGCCGCCAGCGACTGCGCCAACAGGTGCCCGCGCGGCGACGCTGACCGCTCCAGATTTCTGCTGCGAGCGGTGCTGGAAAACCGCCTTCCTCGACCACCGCCACCACACCCAGCCAACGTTCGCCTTGCGATTCCTCTCCAGCCTCGTCGAGGGACTCACACGCTGTCACGTCTTTGGCCACCGACGTGCAATGGCGAATGCCCATCAGCGTGAGGCCAGGGGTATCGAGCAGCTGGCGCAGGTCTGACGGCGTGGTGCGGTAGTGTGCCTGCACCAACAGGCCAAACAGCTGTGTCAGCGCCGCCTCGTCCTGCGCCAGCCGTTCGCGGTCCAGCACGACCACCTGTGTTTCCGCCAGCCACGCGCGAAACTGATCGGCCGCATTCCCCGTCGCCGCAAGTACCTCAACCTCACACGGCTCAGCGGTCAGTAGCAGCACGTCACTCGTCAATTGTTCCAGCGGATCATGCGCGGCCCAGCGAACGGGCGCCGTCATCTCGCGTGCCTGCCAGCCGGGGCACTGTCGGTCGAGATGCGCACGAAATCGCAACTGGAAGCCACGTCCCGTCCCTTCATAGCCATGCACGGTGGTGGCAAAGGCAATACGCGGAAAGTGCGCCAGATAGTCCTTCAGCAACGGGGTGGGAATCGCCGCCGCTTCATCGACATAAAGCCGCGGTAGCGCAGCGGACGTTTCTGCGGGCAGGCCTTCAAGCGCATCGCCTAGCGCATCAGGCGCGATGAACCTCAGCACTGCCGCAGTCTGCTCGCCTTGTGCGGGCATCCGGAAGACATTGCCCTCGCGGCACCCATCCGGCACCAGCGCGGCCAGTCGCGCAAAGATGGCCACCACCGCCGCAGGACGCGGCGCCGTCAGCCACACATCTTCACCGCCTCTCAGACAGCGGGCAGCGGCGATACCCAGAGCGGCACTCTTGCCGCGTCCACGGTCAGCACTGATCACCAGCGGCCGATGCGGTGCCAGTGCCGCTAGCGCTGCAACGACTGCACACTGATCATCCGTCAGGCAGTCAGGATCGTGGGAGCTGTCGCCACTACTCACGACCGGCCCAGCGTCAGACGGTGATGGAGAATCAACGGCGGTAGCAGTAAACGCCAGCGGCAACGTCACCGTTTCAGGCCACTGCATGATCTGTTGATCACGCTGAAGGCAGCGCGCCAAGCGTGTCAGGTAACGCGCTGCAAGCTGCTCACGCGCGACCGGCCAATGCGCCAGCCGGGCATAATCGGCGTCGGGCACCGCCACGGGGTCAGCCTGCGCCCACTCGGCTGGCGTCAGTAGCACCAGCAAGCCCCCCGCTTTCAGAGTGCCGGACACCGCCCCGAACGCATCAGGATCAAAGCCGCTATCACCGCTTGCCGCATCAAAGATGACCAACGACTGCTCTCCTCCGAGCTGTGTCGCGGCCTTGGCCATCGCCAGATGACGTACTGAAGCGCCATCCACAGCTACACTGCCTCCCAACCACAGTGGCGCGCCTGCGGCGTCTGGCCAGGCAGCACACAACGCCAGGGCGCGTGCCTGCACAAGCGTCCTTGGCCCGCTGATCCACAGGCAGCCACGATGCCGGCAGGCCAGCAGGCGTGTCTGTAGCCGTTGGCTGCCGCGCTGCAGGGCGGGAAGGTCTAGCGCTGTCTCAAGAGAAGTCGTCATGACGCGCAGCATGCCGCATGACGGCGCATCAGGCCAGATCGCTCAGCATCAGCGAAAAACCCGCATTAATTGAGCACTAGCGCATATTGGAAAACGCCCGGTTGCAAGATAGGCAACGCACGCGGCGCGTCAATGAGAATGGTTATATTTATGCTTATCAGGATAATGAGACAACATTTCCCCAATCATGCGAGCTCCTACTGATGCCACAACGTCACATTGTCACCACCACACTGTCTCGTGCGCTCAAGCCTGCCTTGCTCGCCATGAGCCTGGTAGCACCGTTTGTGGCAGGTCAGGCATTGGCACTGGAATACCCCATCGGTACGCCGGCCAAGGAAGGGGGCATGGAAATTGCTGCCGTCTACCTGCAGCCAGTCGTCATGGCACCCGCGGGCAAGCTGCCGGCCAATAAAGCCGATGTTCATCTGGAAGCCGATATCCATGCGCTGATGGAGAATGACAACGGCTTCGCACCGGGCGACTGGATTCCCTATCTCGGTATCCACTACACCCTGACCAAGAATGGCAGCGAGACGCCGATCGAGGGTGACCTGGTACCGATGATCGCCAACGATGGCACGCACTACGGCAAGAACGTCAAGCTGGACGGACCAGGAAAATACCACCTGACCTTCGTCATCCAGCATCCGGATATGCCGCGTCATATCGACAAGGAAACAGGCGTCGCCGAATGGCCGGACACCATCACGACCGACTATGATTTCGTCTATGCAGGCATTGGCAAGAAAGGCGGCTACTAAACCGTAGCGCGTCTGCTATTGTCCACGCTCAATGGCTGCCCTCGTGGCGGCCATTGGTCGCTTTGCCGCCCCGCTTTTCTGATGGACGGCACCTGCTCCTCACTCCCTGACATGGAGCTCACCATGCGTCTGTCCCGTCGCCTGTACGCCCTGTTATCTCCTGTTCTGCTGCTTGTGTTGTCCGCTGTCCTGCTTCCTAACACGGCACTCGCCACCGACATGCCCTCCTACGACCTGACCCTGAAGAATGGCACTCTCACTCCCAAGGTGCTGAAAGTGAAGGCCGGTGAGAAATTCATCATCCAGCTGCACAACGCGGGCAATACTCCTGCCGAATTCGAGAGTAATTCCCTACGCAAGGAGAAAGTGCTGGCTCCGGGCGTGAAGTCATTCGTGGTCATTCACCCGCTACGTGCTGGCAGCTACGACTACTTCGATGATTTCCATCTACCGGATGCGCGTGGTCAGGTAGTGGCTGCCGAGTGATGTGCCCTTCTGTTTCAAGTACATCAGTTTCAAGTACATCAGTCTCAAGTGCTTCTGTCTCAAGTGCTGTCTTGGTCAGCACTGATGTCATGTGTACTGATCTTATGAGTACGGATGTCATGAGCACTGCCCTCACGTCATTCTTTCTTGCCTGCTGTTGCCGAGAGTCCCGCCATGTTTGATCAGGTTCTGTTTATCGTCTGGCGCGAAAGCGTCGAAGCCATTCTTGTCGTCGGCATCATGCATGCCTGGCTGGTGCAGTCCGGCACCCGCGCCGGCTTGCGCTATCTATGGGGCGGTGTCGTCGCGGGTCTCGTGCTGGCAGGCCTGATGGGTGCTGCCCTGATGGGGGCCAATACCTGGCTGACGGGTACCTCACAGGAAGTCTTCCAGGCAGCATTGGTACTGATCGCCTGTCTGTTGATCACTCAGATGGTGCTGTGGATGCGCACCAAGGGACGCACGCTCAAAGCAGAACTCGAAAGCGGAATGGCCAATGCCGTGTCTTCCGGCAGCTACTGGGGCGTGGCGATTCTGGTCGCCATTGCCGTGGCGCGTGAAGGTGCCGAAACCGTCGTCTTCCTCTATGGCATGGGCGCCGCCAGCCTGCAATCCGGTGGCATTGGCAGCTTCTCCCTCGCCGCCGGCATCGGCTTCGCGTTGGCCGTCGCCACTTTCATGGCGCTGCAGCTGGGTTCGCGCCTGTTCTCCTGGAAGCTGTTCTTCCGCGTCACCGAGATACTGTTGCTGCTGTTGGCTGCCTCGCTGCTGATGTCGGGTCTTGAGCAGTTGATTGGCCTCGGCTATCTGCCAGCAGGCATGGACCCGCTATGGGATTCCAGCTGGCTGCTGGATGACGGCAGTGGCCTGGGTGGCCTGCTGGCAACCTTCGCCGGCTACCGCGCCTGGCCTGCCGCGACCATGGTGGGTGGCTACGTCCTCTACTGGGTGGTGGTGATCAGCATGATGAAGAATCAGCGCAAGAATGAACGCAGTGACCAGCGCAGCCAGCTGGCCGCGCGGGCGCGTAGCTAATTCGCTAGGCAGCCAATTCCGAGGAGAAAGCGTCCATGGCCAACTGTGGCATTCAATCAGCGGATGACTCCATGACATCACGCCCGAATCGCATTGCGCGCTTCGGGCAGGCGATGCAGCAGCGTCGTGGGCTAATCCAGTTGATTCAGTGGGTGGTGGTCGGTCTCTACGCCTTCCTGCTGGTAGTGCCCGCCCTGCTACCACTGCCGGACTATCAGGCGCATATCCTGACCAGCCTGACGGTGTTCGCCGAATTCGTTTTCTGGGGGCTGTGGTGGCCCTTCGTGCTGATTAGCATGGTGCTGATGGGCCGTGTCTGGTGCGGCGTCTTCTGTCCGGAAGGCACGCTGACCGAGGCCGCCAGCCGCATTGGTCTCGGCCGGCCGATTCCTGACTGGATGCGTTGGGGCGGCTGGCCCTTCGTGGCCTTTCTCGGCACTACGCTCTACGGCCAGCTGGCCAGTGTCTATCAGTATCCGCTCGGCGCACTGGTGGTACTGGGGGGCTCAACCGTGGCGGCGATCATCGTTGGCCTGATCTACGGCAAGGGCACGCGCGTCTGGTGTCGTCAGCTGTGCCCGGTCAATGGCGTGTTCAATCTGTTGGCACGCCTGTCACCAACCCACTTCCGTACTGATCAAGCGCAGTGGGCCGCACACAATCAAGCCGTGAGAAACGGTGATGCAGTACGCATGTCGGCACCGGACTGCGCGCCGCTGATTCCGCTCAAGCAGCTCGACAGTGCCGGTGACTGTCATGCCTGCGGACGTGCAGCGGCTACAAGGACGCCATGCAACTGGAATGGCGCGCGC
>NZ_JEMF01000082.1 GCF_000591415.1 Cobetia crustatorum
CGACCTGAAAACGAAGATGGCGAGTGGTTTTCTCTTGTAGAATCAGGATGTTCCTGTCAGAACACGATTCAAGAGGACCACTCGCCATGGGTGAAACCCTAACGACCTGGACGCCCTCATGCAACGGCTCTGTCCGTGTCGAGCTGAGCGGCCACCGCACCACCAGCGACAGCGGCGCATTGTTGCTGCGCGAAGCCCTCGACAGCAGTGGCGTGATCGAGGCGCTCGAAGATAACCTGGTCGATCCACGCCATCCGCTGCGTATTCGCCACTCGCTGGCCAGCCAGATACGCACCTTGGTGCTGCAGCGGGCGATGGGGTGGATCGATCTCAGCGATACCGACACGCTGCGCCGTGATCCGCTCTGGCAGCTGGCCTGCAGTGATGCGCGCGGCATGACGCCACTGGTCCAGGATAGGCCGTCCCAAGCCACGCTGTCGCGGCTGCTGACCTGCCTTGGACACAACGACAACATCGATGCCGTGCATGAAGGTCTGCTGCGGCTGGTGGCCTGGCGCCTGACCTCGCTGAAGAACGGCGAGCGTCCCAAGCAGCTGACGCTAGACATCGACGGCCTGCCGATTGAGGTCCATGGGCACCAGGGCGGTTCCGCTTATCATGGCCTTTACGGTACGCGGATCTATTCGCCGCTGGTCGCCTCGTTGGCCGAAACTGGCGACATGGTCGGCGGCCTGCTGCGCGAGGGCAACGCCGGCCCCGCCGAGAACGCTGATACGTGGATCCCGCACCTGGTGAAGCGGCTTAACGAGAGCACCGGCGCCCAGGTTCGGGTGCGTATCGACGCCGGCTTCACCGACAACGACACGCTGGAGGCGCTGGAGAAGCGCAGCATCGAGTACCTGGGCCGGCTGCGCAGTCACAAGGGCTTGCAGGCGCTGGCAGCGCCCTACCTGAAGCGGCCACGCGGCCGGCCACCTGAGCAGCCTCGGGAGTGGTGCCACGACCTTGAATACCAGGCCGGTACCTGGCCAACGCCACGACGCGTGGTGCTGGTGGTTCAGGAACGCCCCGATGACCTGCTGCTGCATGCCTTCTTCCTGGTCACCAACCTCGGCAAGTTCGACTGGCCGCCCGAGAAGATCCTGGCACTCTATCGCAAGCGCGGCAGCGCCGAAGCGCACATGGGCGAGGTGAAGTCGGCGCTCGACGTGCATCTCTCGTCGACCGATCGCGGTGCCTCCACCGTCCAGGACGTGATGGCCCGCAATGAGGTGAGCCTGTTGCTGAGTCTCTACGCCTATCAGGTTCTGCATGGCCTTCGCTGCTTGCTGGGGCGCCAGACTCGGCAGGGTTGGAGCCTGAGCCGG
>NZ_JEMF01000083.1 GCF_000591415.1 Cobetia crustatorum
GATAACGATGCGGACGGTGGTAACGACACCGATGCCCTGACGGTCAGCCAGGTGGGCGAAGATGCCGCCAATGTCGGTCAGCCGACTGCCGGTGACAACGGTGGCCAGTACACCGTCAATGCCGATGGCAGCTATGACTTCGCGCCGGGCGCGGACTTCGACGACCTCGCGGTCGATGAGACCCGTACCACCAGCATCAGCTACCAAGTCAGCGATGGTCAGGGCGGCCTTGATACCGCCACCCTGAGTGTCACCGTGACCGGGGCTGATGATGCGCCTGTTGTTGTATCTGATCTACCAGACCGTACCGCCGGAAATGGCGGGGATATCTCAATTCCTGCCGGAGAAGCCTTCGCCGATACTGATGCCTCTGATGAGTTGACGTATTCGGCAAGTGGCCTTCCTGAAGGGGTGATGATTGACCCGCAAACAGGCCATATTTCGGGGCAGCTGGCTCTGGACGCTTCTCTTGATGCTCCATATGTCATTACCGTCACTGCTGATGATGGTAATGGTGGAACTGCCAGTTACAGTTTCACGCTATCCGTTCCGGCTGAGCCTTTGGCGTCACCAGGAATCACTCAAGCCCCGAGCACCTTTGTTCCTGACGCACCTGTGACAGATCCTTTTGTCAATGAGGTGCTTGGGGCAGAAGGATTCGTAGCTGGTAGTGATGACTCGCAGGGGCAAGATGGTGGGAATGACATTGGCAATCTCGACTACTTCCTTCGGACAGCCGCTTCCAACACTCTGAATGACATAGGTGCGTTTGGCCTGCCAGAAGCGATGACAATTCGCTACCAGGGGACGCAGACCGATGGCTCGCCATTACCGGGGACTTTGACAGTGGATGCTTCCTCTGGGCAGCTGTCTGGAAGACTGCCGCCGGGAATGGAGCGTGCACGAGTTACTGTGATTGGTATTGATGAATACGGTAATACGCAGCCGCGTGAAGTATTGGTCGATGCTGATGGACAGGTGCTGGAAGAGCGTGAGGATCAAGTGCTGTATCGCCGTCTTGATATCAGCATGGATTCCCAAGGATCGGCCGAAGTCGTGCATGAAGAGAATGCCGGTAATGACATGCAGATCGGCCGTATGAGTCTCACCGGCTCGCGCTTGGTTATCACTCTGAATGACCCACGTACTGCGGAGGTCACTCTATATGAGGCCTCTCTTGGCGATGGATCATCTTTGCCAGCAGGGCTGTCGATTGATCCGCAGACAGGTGATGTAGTGGGTGACATCAATGGGATAAGTGACTCTCTGAATATCCGAATCGTGGCAATATCGGGAGATGGTACAACTCGCATCTTGTCTTTGGATATTGCGTTGCCTGAAGCCTTGGATACCGCCGAGGTTCGCTGGCAGTCGCTAGGTCAACAGGCTGAGGAAGCATTGGCAGAAGTTGGCGATAATCACCAAGAAGATAGTCTGGCCAATCGCTTGGCTCGTATGCTTGGTCTGTCATGAAGCATGGCCAATTATTATTAAAAATAAGCACGGACTTCAATAAAATGACTTCAGGAAAGGGACTTATGAGTCAAAAGATACTCACGGCATCACCTCTGGCAGCGTTGCTTTTGTTAAGCGGCTGTGCAGTCACTCCAAATCCACTGACGATGGCGGAAATACAGCCGAAGGCGGCTGAGGACGTCAAGACACTCAACGCCTCGCAGAGTAAGGTGACAGGATTGCTGACGCCCGAAATGGCGGTTGCAAGGGCACTGCTCTACAACCGGGATAGGCATGTCAAGACGATGCAGTCTGCCCTGAGAAGCCAACAATTGGATGCAGCCAACTACGACATGCTGCCGTCATTGACCGCGCGCGCCGGTTACACGACGCGTAGCGAATATGAAGCCACCCAGAGTGTGCCTTTTGTCGATGGTGAGCCGAGTAATTCATCAAATGACAATAGCTACAGCATTTCCCAAGAGCGAAATCGCAAGACTTACGGTGTCGATTTCACCTGGAGCATTCTGGATTTCGGTCTTTCCTATGTGCGGGCAAACCAGAGTGCTGATCAGTATCTGATTTCTGTCGAGGAAGAGCGCAAGGCGGTTCAGAATCTGGCACAGGAAGTGCGTACCGCGTATTGGAAGTCGGTCTCTGCTGATCGTCTGCTGAACAAGGTTGAGCCGCTGATGGTTCGGGTCAACGAATCGCTGGAGCGGAGTCGCACAATCTCACGTCAGCGTCTTTCCAATCCGCTGGACAGCTACTCCTACGAGCGCAGCTTGCTGGACGTGAAGCGCAGCCTGGATAGTTTGCGCAATGAGTTGATCGGTGCGCGTGAAAAACTGGCCAGCCTGATGGGACTTCCACCGACTACCACGCTCGAACTGCCGCAATATGACAGCGCACAGCTCAAGGCACCGAAGGCCAAGCTTGATGTGGCGACCATGGAGCAGACGGCGCTGCTGATGCGTCCTGAAGTGCTGACGACACATTATCGTGAACGTATTGCGCGTGACGAAGTGCGGGCCTCACTGCTCAAGATGTTCCCTGACCTGAGCTTCTCCGCGAGCTATTCGTACGATGACAATCAGTACCTGCTTTTCCAGGATTGGACCAGTGCCGGGGCGGCTGTCAGCTATGACCTGCTCAACGTTTTCCAGGCGAAAGCCAATAAGGAAGCGGCAGAGACAAGTGTAGAGATCACGCGTGAAGAACGTCTGGCTACATCACTGGCAGTATTGACGCAGGTGCATCTGGCTCAGCTCAAGTACGTGGCAGCTGACCGTGATCTTGGAACTGCACAGAACTACCTGCAGGTCTCGCGTAATATATCCGATCTGGTGACTCAGCAGTCTCGTTCCGGCAGCATCGGCGAGCTGACCGCTATCAAGGAGCAGCTTAACTCTCTGATTGCCGAGTTGCGTCGTGACCTTGCTTATGCGCAGATCCAGAATGCCTACGCTCGCGTTTACCAAAGTATCGGCCTGGACCCTTATCCGAAACTTGAAGGTACTGCTGAGCCGGCACAGCTGGCCAGCGCGTTGGTGCAGCGTCGCCAGGATTGGGACGACGGCCAGATTGGTGTCGTGGTTGAGCCCATTTCTGAACAGTCGCCAATCCTGAAGCAGGGCGAGAATGGTGAAGCGCCGTCCTTCAGCTTTGATGCCAACACCTTCGCTGTTGCAGGCTCTGTGCATTACAGCTTTTCCACCCCCGCGGGAGAGGGGCTTCCGCAGTGGCTGACATTCTCTGAGGCCACGCGGACCTTCACCGCTGTGCCGGGATCACCGGCCACGCCTGTCACCATCATGATCAAGGCCGAGAACGAAAAGGGTGTCTATGCGTTGGATCGCTTTGTGCTAGCGCCGGATAGCAGTTTGACCGAAGCGTAACCTTCGCCTCTTCAGAAGTCTTTCGGGAGAGCGCCGTCTATCCAAGACGGCGCTCTTGTTTTCTTTATTCATTGGTGATGGCGTAAATCATGAAAAATTTAGGCATTCGGTGCGAAAAGCTGCGGCACTGGGGCACTGTCGTCACGCTATCGTGTATTTCTCTGACGCTGGGTACTGCTGCACATGCGGCTGGTGAGGAAGATGCCGCAGAGTCGCGATTGGAGCCGCAGCGCGCTGTCATTGAGGCAACTGACAGAGCCACTATCAGCAGTGAGGTCAGTGGCCGCATCGAAAAGATGGAGTTTCGTGAGGGGGATGCTTTCACGAAAGGGCAGACGCTGGTCAAGATGGATTGCAGTCTTTACGCTGCCGAGCGCGATCGTGTCGGCGCGAGGTTGGCAAGCGCGCGGCGTCAGCTGCAGAACAATCAGCGGCTTCTGGAGTTGCGTTCCGTCGGCCAGTTAGACGTCGATCTGTCGCGACTGGCTGTCAACGAGAACGATGCCGAGTACCGGATCGCCCGTACCAACATGAACCGGTGTGATATCAAGTCGCCTTACGACGGCCGTGTTGTCGAGCGCAAGGCTAGCGTAGGTCAAAGTGTCGAGGCTCAGGCAGAGCTGTTGTCCATCGTCGGACAGGCGCTCGAGGCGCGCATCATTGTGCCGGCTGACTGGCTTGCCTGGCTGGAGCCGGGACGACAGGCACAGCTGACCATTGAGGAAACTCGCGAGAATGTGTCGGCCAAGGTGACGCGAGTAGGAGCCAGTGTCGATCCTGTCAGCCATACCATTCCCATCTGGGCGGAGATCAAGGTCACGCCAGCTCTGCGACCCGGGATGACAGCTTCCGCGATTTTCACGCCGCCACTTGATTTATCGCAAGGGCAGTAAGGCAATGAACCGGGCAGTAAGTGAGACATTATCGTGAGTGAGCCGAATCAATTCGATACCGCACAACTCTCGGCATTATTTGATGTCGAGCACCGTGCTCGCAAAGCCGAGACCCTCAAAGCGCTGCGTTATGTGGCTGTCAATGATGCCCGTCAGGTGATCGACTATCAGCAGGCTGCGATGGTGGAGCGTTCCGGTGTCAATGGATGGCGGATTACTGCGCTGGCCAATGTGCCCTCAGTAGATCGCAACAGTCTTTATGTTCAGTGGGTCGAGCACGTCATGGCTCACCACCTTCCTGTTGGGTCAGAGCCTACCGTGCTTGGCACTGACGGGATGGATGAATGGGCGCTTGCTACCTGGCGAGAAGTCTGTCCCGGGCAGGTGTTACTGGTGCCAATGAATACTCGAGAGTCCTCGGCCTCATGGCTCTGGTTGACCCGAGAGGCTCCCTGGCAACCAGCCCCTATCAACTTGGCGGCACATCTTGGTGAAGTATTCGGTCATGCCATGAATGCGTTCGTCCAGACTCGACAGCGCGCTCAATGGCGAAGCAGACTCCGCTCATCACGACTGTGGTGGGGGGCATTGGTATTGGCTCTCCTGATACTTTGTCTGCCGGTGCGGTTATCTGCACTGGCGCCAGCTGAGGTGGTAGCAAGAGCTCCCCTGATGGTGTCATCTCCGATGGATGGCGTAGTGGATCATGTGCTGGTTGAACCCAACGCCCAAGTCATCAAGGGCCAGCCACTGGTCAAGTTGCAGGACATTGATGCCCAGGCAAGGCTCAAAGTGGCTGACCAGGCACTCAATGTTGCCCAGGCACGCTATGAACAGGCCCGACAGGAAGCGTTCGGTGATGCAAAGTCGCGTGCCAGCATGGCCGCGTTGAGTGCCGAGCGTGATTTGCGAGCCGTGCAGCGTACCTACGCTGAGGTCCAGTTGGAGCAAGTGATTCTGAGGCTGATGAGGCCGGGCTGGCAATTTTCGACGATCCCAATGATTGGGCAGGGCGGCCGGTACGGACAGGCGAACGCATCATGCAGCTGGCTGACCCATTGGATCGTAAGGTGAACATTGAACTCCCGGTTGATGATGCTCTTGTGTTATCCAAAGGCGCACCGATCACTCTATTCCTGGATTCTCGCCCACTATCTCCCATTGAGGGCGAAGTCGAGCGAGTTAGCTACAAACCCATCATTAATGGTCGCGATCAGCTGATCTATCATGTGTCGGCCACATTGGAGGAGTCTCCGGACTTTCTACGCATCGGGCTTCGTGGGACGGCGCGTATCAGCGGTGATCGTGTACCGCTGGCTTATTACTTGTTCCGTCGGCCGCTTGCAGGCCTGCGCCAAGCCTTGGGGGTCTGAATATGGAGTCAATGCAGGCTCCAATGGACGATGCTCCTCTGCCCGAATTACGAGCCGATCTTCGTCTTAGTCGTAGTGCTCCAGATACAGATGGCGCCCCGATGTGGACGTTGTTTGACCCGATGCGCGGACTCTACTTTCACCTGCATCTCAGCGGGCTACGTATCATCAGGCTCTGGCGGCAATGTAGCACTCTTGGCGAACTTGTCTTGCGGGCAAAAGCCGAGGGCGCTGCCTTGGATGATGGTGATGTCGAGGGATTAGTGCGGTTTGCGGAGGCCAATCACCTGGTAGTGGTGCAAGGGCATGAGGGTCGGCAGCGTCTCGCCAGTGCAATGGAACAAGTACGTGTTTCGACGGGTAGCTGGCTACTGCATCATTATCTGTTTTTCCGAATACCCTTGGTACGTCCAGATCGGCATCTTGAAGGCCTGCTGCCATTGGCGCGTTTACTGGTCAGTCGTACGGCGAAATTTCTGCTGCTGTTTCTTGCGATGCTGGGGTGCTACTTCATCGTGCGTCAGTGGTCGGATTTTGTCGGTACCTTGGTGCGCTTTCTTTCCTGGGAGGGCATTTTCTGGTACGCGCTGGCGCTTGTGATTGTGAAGTCAGCCCATGAACTCGGTCATGCTCTGGTCGCCAAGCATTATGGCTGCCGAGTGCCCACCATGGGAGTTGCCTTTCTCGTCATGTTTCCGATGCTCTACACCGATGCAACGGATACCTGGCGACTTGAGAAAGATCATGACCGGCTAAGAGTCGCCATGGCTGGCGTCATGACAGAGCTAACAATCGCGGTGTTGGCAACGGTGTGCTGGGGACTCTTGCCGGATGGTGCGCTAAGACAGGCGGCCTTTTTCCTGGCCACGACCAGTTTGATAACGTCTCTGCTGGTCAACTTGAGCCCCTTCATGCGTTTTGATGGTTATCACGCCCTGAGCGATCTATGGGGGATTCGCAATCTGCAGCCACGGGCCTTTGCGATCACCCGTTGGTGGTTGCGTGAACGACTGTTCGGCTTTGGCGAGCCACCGACGGAAGCTTTTACTCGTCGTCGGCGCCACTTGTTAGTCGTCTATTCCGTATTGACCTGGCTTTATCGCTTCTTCCTGTTTCTGGGGATCGCGTTACTGGTCTATCACTTTGCTTTCAAAGTGCTGGGCATCATCCTGTTTGCGGTCGAGATTTTCTGGTTCATCCTACGGCCTATTATGAATGAGATCCGAGAAGTGAGTAGACGCCGCATATCACTGAATATGCGCACCATCATCACGATCATGAGTGCCTGCCTGATACTGGGTATCTTGTTTTTACCTTGGCAAGGTCGGGTCTCGCTCCCTGCCGTGCTCGAAGCAGATGCCCATGTCGTATTGTTCCCTCCCGAATCGGCGCAATTGAAAAAGATGCCTGTCTCACAGGATGAGCATGTATCGGTAGGGCAGATCGTTTATGAACTCGAACAGCCTGAGATCAACGTCAACCTGCAGCAAGCCAGGCGGCGTATACAGGCGATAAAGGCACGTCTCGCACGCCGTGCGGGTTCTGCAGATGATCTTGCACAGCAGGGAGTGCTACGCACCCAGATGGCTGAGCTTGAAGCGCAAATCAGTGGTCTTGAGTCCCGTGCTCGTGCCCTCGTGATACGAGCGCCCATGGCGGGTCGGGTGGATATGCCAGACGTCTTGCATGAAGGCCAGTGGCTGGATTCTCGAACGCGACTTGCCGATCTCGTCAGTCAGCACAGTCTACGAGTCAATGCCTTTGTGCGTGAGCAGGACCTCGAGCGTATTCGTGTCGGAAGTTCGGCGCGATTCATCCCTGACGATGGCAACCACGATAGCGTGGACTTGACCGTGCGGAGTATCGATAACGTAGGGGCTGAGCGGTTGGCTTACCCCGGGCTTGCAAGCCGCTATGGCGGCCCTTTGCCTGTCGAGGAGCGGCGCCGAGAGGACCAGGACGGTTTGCGTCTTGAGGACGGTATCTATCGTGTCAGCCTGGTGCCTGATAGTGATGCTTCAGTGCGTGACTGGCAGGTCTACGGGAAAGTTTCGGTGGAGGGGCCTGCCGAAAGTCTGGCGGGTGCTATCTTCCGGCATGCCGCCAGTGTCTTGATACGCGAAAGCGGCTTTTGAGACTGATAGCGCTCGAGCTTCGTGCCGGTGACTGAATACTGACAATATTCGTACAGCGTTGCCCGCCAGTCCTGGGCTTGAGGAGTCATGAGTCATTCACTCCATCTGATTGGTCAGGCCCTGTGGATGACAATGCGTCAAGCATGAAAAGCCCCACTGTCTTTACTGAAGGCAGTGGGGCTTTTGGGGTAATGCATGTGTTAAGAGCGGCCTGGTCCGTCAGGGCTGCAAGAGGCCCTGGCAGCACAATAGCTCATGACAGGCACCGAGGCTGTGGTAGTCGCACTTGGCGCCCGGGGAGCTCTTGAGGTCATCAAAGCGCTGGTTGTCAGCATCGAGTATCCGATACCAACCGCCGTGCCGATGGTCGATCAGATGCGCCCAGGCGTATTGCCAGAGACGGTCATACCACGCGGTATAACCGTCATCGCCGGTAGCTTCGTACAACAGTGCCGCTGCGACCAGGCTCTCGGCCTGCACCCAGAAGTACTTGTCGTCGTCGCAGATGCGACCGTCTGGCGCGAAGCCGTAGTAGAGCCCACCACGCACGCTGTCCCAGGCTAGATCCACGGCAGTATCGAACAGACGCTGCGCAGTGGGGAGCAGCCATTCATCATCGCGATGACGCCTGAGCATCAACAACAGTTTGGCCCATTCGGTGAGGTGACCCGGCTGGAAGCCCCACGGACGATAGAGGTTCTTGGGATCGTCGCGGTTGTAGTCCCAGTCGACATTCCAGTCGTGATCGTAATGTTCCCAGATCAGGCCATCCGCCTTGGCTGCCTGACGCTGACAGATGTTGCTGGCAAGCGTCATGGCGCGTGCCAGATAGTGTGTCTCAGCGGTGGCCTCATAGGCGGCCAGCATGGCTTCACAGGCATGCATGTTGGCATTCTGGCCACGGTAGTCAGACAGCGTCTGCCAGTCGGCACTGGCTTCATCGGCATACAGACCGTGGTGCTCCGACCAGAAATGTTGCTCCATCAGTGCGTGGGTCTCGTCGAGCCAGCCTCGGGCTTCCTCGATGCCGGCGCGATAGGCGGTCGCGTAGGCCAGTATCACGAAGGCCAGCCCATAGCACTGATTGGTGTGATCGGTCTCGCCGTCCTCGCTGAGTGACCACAGATAGCCGCCGGTCTCTTTGTTGAGGTGGACCTCGCGCAGATAGCGGATGCCATGGTGAGTGGCTTCCAGGCATTCGGTGTCGCCAGTGCGCAGGTATTCCATCGCAAAGTTGAAGATCATTCGTGTGCTGCTGACCAGATGGCGAGCTGTCGGCGCATACACTGTGCCGTCATCACGCCAGGCCTGGAAATAGCCGCCACGCTCATGGTCCACCGCGCGCGGCAGGTAGAAATTCATGATCGAACGGATATGCACGTCCAGAAACTCACGGCTGGCAAAGGAGGCGGGTGGTGCCACTGGAATGTCAGGCTGAGCTGTCGTCAGTGTGCTTTTCGCGGCCATCAGGAGACCTCCACGGCACTGTCCTGCGCCTTGTTCGCAGTGAAGATGTCCAGCGGATTGAGCCAATAAAGATCCATCGCAGCGGTCCATGAGAAATCGCGTCCGCCACAGCCTTCGCCTGTCACCGAATTGAAGTATTCCCAGTAACCCGCGGCCGCGATGCAATCCTTGCTGGCCTGTTTGATCTGCGCAGCCTCCTGGGTGAGTCCATGGTCTTCACAGCCGATGGCCAGCATCCAGTTGATATGTAGCCAGCTTGGCCCGCGCCAATAGCGCTTCGGCTCGAAGCGAGTGCTCTCGGGATGGGTTGAGGCAACTCCATACGGTGCCTGGGCCAGCCAGTCAGCGACCAGACTTCCCATCTGTTTGGCCTGAGTATCGTTGGGCAAGCCCGCGAACAGCGGCAGTATCCCGGCGGTGGTCACATGCTCCAGCAGCACGTTGGCACGCGCATCACGGCTCAGGAAGCAGCCGAGTTCTTCGCTCCACAGTGCCTGCACGCCTTCCTCGGTACGGGCCAGCGATTGTTTGAGACTGAACAGCGCTTCGCCATGGGCGTTGACGAGATCGAGACTGGCAGCATCCTCTTCACACAGCGTAACCAGGTCCCGCGTGCCGCGATGCAGGATGGAGATCAGGCTGATATCTTCCACGCGGTACGGGCAGTCGCGATACAGCACCTTGGCATCGTGATCATTCTGCTGGAAGAACTTCACCAGGTAGATGTAGCGGTCGTATTCGTATTTGTGCGGGCGCTCGGACGGGTCGACCAGCCCGGTATCGCGGCGTACGTATTCGGCATCGACGGCCGGTACGCCAGCCAACGGACCATCCCACTGTGGACTGTTGTCCATGCCGGATTCCCACGGATGGTAGCTACAGACGCGCCCCGTACCTTCAGGGTCACGCTCGCGATAGAACCACAGGTGATAATCGATGACGGCCGGCAGCGTCGCGGCCAGCTTTTGCTCGGCAAGCGTCCGGTCACGACCTTCCTCGAACAGGATCTTCATCACGCTGGCTAGCACGGGCGGCTGTGAGATGGCGCTGGTCGACGGGCTGCGCTGCACGCCCCAGACCTCCGGCCCCGGGAAGTAGGTTTCCGCATCTCCATGGAAGACAATGTGCGGCACCATGCCGTTGTCCCACTGGCCTTCCAGCAGGCGCTCCACTTCGCGCCAGGCGCGCGCTTCATCACCGGCGGCCATCCAGCCCAGCGCCGTGATGGCGGCGTCCCAGTTCCACTGGAAGGGATAGAGGCCACGCGTGGGTACGGTATAACCGCCCAGATCGTTGAGCTTGAGAATGTCGTGGGCACTTGGGGCATCGGGCATTGCTGTCATGTGCAACGGGCTCCGTCGTCGGGTTGAAGGTCAGACATGGATGAATCAGGGCGTGTCAGGCAGACATCAGATGACCTGTCTGGTCATAGAAACGCATCTTTTCCGTCATCGGGCGGACGTGGATATCGCTGCCGTTGGCGATATCGAGGTCACTTGGCACATTCACGCGAATCATTTCGTCGCCGAAGCGCGCGGTGAGTTGCTTGTGCGAGCCCAGTAGCTCGGAGACCAACACGCGGACCGGTGAAAAGTGCTCGGTGGGCTCAAAGCGCACCTCAAAATCTTCGGGGCGAATACCGCATTTATGAATTCGCGACAGTGTCGGAGCGTTTGGCTGGGACTGCGTCCAGCGAGTGTCTGGCAGGATGAAGTTCATGGGCGGGTTGCCAATGAAGCTGCCGACGAATTCGGTGGCCGGGTAATGGTAGATCTCGGACGGTGGGGCGTACTGTTCTATCTCACCACCTTTCATCACTGCGATGCGATCGGCGAGACTCATGGCCTCGACCTGATCGTGGGTCACGTAGATGGTGGTGGTATCGGATGCCGACAGGATGGTCTTCAGCTCGGCGCGCATCTCGAGACGCAGCAGCGCATCCAGGTTGGAGAGTGGCTCATCCATCAGCAGCACTTCCGGTTCCATCGCCAGCGCGCGGGCGACGGCAACACGCTGACGCTGACCGCCGGAGAGCTGGCCGGAATAGTGATCCAGTCGGTCCTCGATGTGCATCAACTCGGCCGTTTCCTTCACCTTGCGCTGAATGTGCGCCTCGCTATCCTTGCGCACGCGCAGGCCGAAGGCGATGTTCTCCGCCACCGTCATGTGCGGGAAGACGGCGTAGTTCTGGAACACCATCGCGATACGGCGGTCCCGCGGGGCCAGTGAGGTGATCTCGCGGTCACCGATGCGAATCGAGCCGCTGCTCTCGTATTCAAGCCCCGCGATGATGCGCAGCAGGGTGGACTTGCCGCAGCCGGACGGGCCGAGCAGCACGGTGAATTCCTTGTCGCGAATCTCGAGATCGATGGACTTGAGGATTTCTTGCTTGCCGAACTGCTTGCGTACGGCACTGATCTGGATGGCTGACATGGTCGGACTCCTTGTGGTCGTGATCGACGGCGCTGAATGGACAGGTGACAGCCGTCGTCATGCATTGGCCGGATGAAAGGCCGTACGCTAGCGGTTGGAAATGCCCCACATGCTGAACAGGTACTTCCTGATCGCGAACAGGAACAGCAGTGCAGGGACGACCAGAATCAGGCCGCCGGCGTATTTGATCTCGGCGGGCGACTCGGAAAGGCTCTGAACGAGGAAGGCGGTCAAGGTGCGGTTCTGAACGGTGAGAATTGCCGAGGCAAATACCTCATTCCACGAGATGACGAAGGCGAACACTGCCGAGGCAGTAATGCCCGGCGCGGCCAGCGGCAGCACCACGCGACGGAAGGCCTGCCAACGATTGCACCCCATCAACCAGGCCGCTTCTTCAAGTTCGACCGGAATGCCCATGAACAGGCTTGAGGTGATCAGCACCGCGAAGGGCAGCGCCAACGTGGCATGCACCATCGCCAAGCCGAGAATGGAGTCATCGATGCCGACGCGAATGAAGATGACCGCCAATGGCAACGCCAGCAGAGGCATCGGGAAGGCTCGCGACAGAATGATGATCATCCGGTAGGCATTCATGCCCGGAAATACGAAGCGCGCCAGTGCATAACCCGCCGGTGCGCCCAACACGATGGCAATCACCATGGTGAAGCCAGCGGCCAGTAGCGAGTTGCCCAGCGCACTGATCACGCCCTGGTAGTGCCAGAAGAAGTCGAGCGTCTCGAAGCTCAATGCTGGTGTCAGGGTCTTGGGCCAGCCACTGATCTGCTCCGGTGTGCTGATGCTGTTGAGCATCAATAACGCGATGGGTACCAGCACCCACAGCACCAGAATCGCGACCCCCGCTCGGAACAGCCATTTCCAGGCCATGTCATGACGACGTGGTTTGTGAGCGATCTGCTCCAGCGGGCGCGCAGAGGCCTCGGAGGGTAGCGAAGAGGACATGACGGCTTCGGAGGATGAGGATTTCATCAGCGGGCCTCCTTCGGAACATTGAGGAACTTGAGGTAGCAGCCGGTGATGGCAACCGAGATCAACATGATCAGCACGGCGTAGGCGGCCGCAGCACCGGTTTGCTGGTAAAGGAACTGCCAGTCGAAGGTCTCGCTCATCAGCACCGGCATGTCACTGCCGCCCAGCATCATCACCACCGCGAAGACTTCCAGCGCCAGCAGGGTACGCAGGATCAGTGCTGACTGAATGCTCGGGCGCAGCATCGGCAGAGTGATCTTCCACAGGCGTTGCCAGTAGCTGGCGCCGAATACCTGCCCGGCCTCGTCATATTCCTTGGGGATCAGCCCCATGCCCGACACCAGGATCACCAGCACGATGGCGGTACCCCGCCAGATCTCGGCGACGACGACGGCCAGAAACAGCGCGAAGGCATTCTGATAGTTGAGCCACGAGGTTGGGGCGTCGATCAGGTTCACGGCGCTCATGAAGCTGTTGAGGAAGCCGAACTGCTCCAGAATCGCCAGCCAGATGATGCCGGCGGCCAGATCGGAGATGCCCAGCGGGATGGTCCAGATGTAGAGGATGCTGTCGCGACCCTTGTTCATCTTGGTCACCATCAATGCCATGCCGATGGCCATGACCAGCTGGACCGGCACGACGACCCCGGTCAGCAGTAAAGTGTTGGTGAGCGAAGGCCAGAAATTGAAATCACTGATGATGCGACTGAAGTTGCCCAGCCCCACGCCGCCGTCACTGTTGGTGAAGGCTTCAGCAAAGATCTGCAGAAAGGGATAGAGAAAGAATGCGCCCATGAACAGCAGGCTGGGAGCGATCAAGTAATAAGGTAGCCAGCGATTGTGCTTCATCAGTGCTCACCTTTGATTGTTGTGATGGTGGATGGCAGAGAGCAGACATGACAGGGGTTGGCGTACTGTCATGTCGACTCTTGAGGGCGCTTATGGTGCTTGTGAACTTACGGCAACATCGATGTTCTGCAGGCTTGCGAATCAGCGACTGTCTTGCGGTTCTGGTGGAAGGGGCGGAGTCATTTGACGGGACAGGGACCATCGCTGGGAGCATCCGGCAACCAACAGCCAGCGCCCGACTTGTCAATCAGGGCCTGTAGGCGCGGCGCGAGGATATCCAACGTCTCGTGAATGTCGGCATCGCGCAGCACGATCTGTACGAAGGCGTCACGATAGATCTTGTTGAATAGCCCCGATTGCTTGCCAAGGCCGCTGGGCAGCAGTGACAGCACGGCATCCTCGGCTGAGGACTGGGTGGCGACGGCCTTGCCGGACATGCGGATGCTGGCGGGCAGGTCATCGGGAAGCTCGGTTGCCACCACGGGGAAGAAGTTGGTGGCGCGCAGAGTGCGAATCTGAGCCTCAGGCGTCATCAGGTACTGAATCAGCTTGCGCGAAGCGTCTGGCGCAGGTGCGTTGGCGGGCACGGCCAGTCCGGCGACCACCGGCATGTAGCCACGTCCACTGGGGCCAGCGGGGGCAGGGAAGGCCACGAAATCATCGGGTCGCTTGTTGAAGGCATCCTTCAATCGCGCCGTGTGGTCGAACGCGACCCAGACTTCGCCGTTGAGCAATGGCTCCTGCATGAAGCCAAAGGCGGTAGAGCGCGGATTGGTCACGGCCCAGATCTCGCGGAACTTTTGCCACATCGCTACTGCGTCTTCACTGCGGAATTCGCGTACCACCGAGTGCGTGAAGGACGGATAGAGATAGCCCTCGAGGAAGCGATGGATCAGTCCCTTGCGACCCGCGGGAAAGCCCAGTTTCGGCTGTCCGGTGGCAGCCTCGATATTACGTCCCCAGGCCAGTAGCTCGTCGTAGCTCAACGCATTGAGGTCCGCGCCTTCGGGCAGGTAGGGCAGCGCCTTGCGACTGGCCGCCATGATGTAGGTGGCCTGCATCCAGGGGATGTAGCGCTGCTGCTCGCCCCCCAACTTGCCGAGTGACAGATACTGCTCACTGATACCCTGCTCACCCAGTGTGCTCATCAGGTCATCGAGAGGGGCCAATACCGCTGGCGTCAGCGAGCCAAGCTCACCATGCAGCCCGCCCAACACATCCAGTGCACCATTCGCGCTGCCTTTCTCAGCTTCAAGGCGCGACAGGAAGGTACCCGCCTCCTGGGGCATGTAATTCACGGCCTCGCCATAAGGCGCCAGCGCGATCTCGCGCATCTGCTGGGCTTCCTCCAGCGGTCTGGCCTGGGTGCTGAAGAAATTGATATCAGCCATGGCGGGCGTGCTACCCAGTAGTGCCATCAATGTGAGGGCAATTGGCGTCTTGCGCATGGAGCTCTCCCTTCTCGGGTGTCGTTGTACTTGTCAGGCGTGCTGTTGAAACATGTCGGCGAGGTCGATTGATCAACCGGTGGTATCGCGCAGCAGGAGTTCGTAGTCGAAGCAACGATGACGCGGTGTGCCACCCGCGGGAGCCAACACCAGTTCGATCAGCGCCTGACTGACGGATTCGAAGGACACTTCCAGCGTGCTGAGACTCGGCTGACGATACATCTGGGCGGGCAGGTTATCCGCGCCGATGATGGCGAGGTCCTTGCCAGGCACGCGTCCCGATTCAGTGGCTGCTTCCATCACGGCGTAGGCGAAGATATCGCTGGCACATACGAAAGCCGTGGGTGGGGTAGCGCTGGACAATGCTTCGCAAGCGGCCTGGTAGGCGCTGGCATACCCATGTTGGCAATGGCGTGACATGGGAGTCAGTTCGGCCGCCTGCATGGCATCGTGATAGCCCTTCTCACGTTCTACCGCCGTGTAGAGGTCACTGAAGAAGTTCAGGAACAGGATGTCTCGATGGCCGCTATCAATCAGGTAACGAGTGGCTCTGACAAATCCATCGGTCGCGTTGGTATCTACCCAGGCATGTTCATCAGCACGGCCTGTGCGTCCGTGGGTGACGAAGGGGAAACCGCTTTCGAGCAGGAAGTCGACGCGGGGGTCCTGAATACGGGTACGTGCTACCACGAAGGAATCCACCTTGCCGCCGTCGATGAAGCGCTTGTAGGTATCCAGCTCGTCGCGATCTTCCGGCACAGTGGTGACGATCAGGTCATGTTCCGGTGCGGCGTCATGTAGTGCCTGGCCCAGCGCAACCAATAACCGCGTGTTGAATTGATCGCGAAAGTCGCCCTGGGCACCGTTCATGATGTAGCCCACCGATGAGGTGCGACCGGTCTTCAAGCGGCGTGCGCTCTGGTTGGGCTGGTAGCCTACTTCATTGGCAAAAGCCTGAACTCGCTCACGGGTGGCGACACTGACATCCTCGAACCCGCCTAATGCTCTGGAAACGGTTGTCACTGAGAGTCCCAGTTGGCTGGCGAGATGCTTGAGCGTGATGTTGGGTGGCATGGCCAGAATCCTTGAGCAGCAATAACGTTAAAAACTGTTATCCGAAACGTTTCGGATGAATGATTTCACTGTTTTTCGTTCCTCCGCAAGGCTGTCGCTACTAAAGAATATGTCTGTAATGTTTCTTGCATCAACTTGACTGGGGCGCCTGTTGGCATGCAGCGAATCACACGCTGAGCACACGCAACCTTGATGGTTATCTTGGAGGCCGTACCCGCTCAGATGCCTCTGGTGGATACCGGTACGTATGGTGCATCAGCCCCGATACGTGGGACATGCCCTGCAAGGGTGGGAGCAAGAAGTACTGAAATCAGGGGCCCAGAAACGCAAACACCCCGCACAGGGCGGGGTGTCGATAAGAAAAGCGATAGAGCGTTAGACGAGGGCTTCGCCCTGTGGGTTCAGTCGTGCGAATCAGCTGCGCTGTGCTTGTAACGCCGCGTCCTGCTCGGCTTGTTCCTTGCGCGAGGGGCGAATCAGTCGGCCCTGCAGGTCTTCAAGTGAGACGCCTTTTGTTTCCGGCATGAAGAACAGCACGAAGATCAGCTGTAGCAGCATCATCACCGCGAAGAAGGCGAACACTGGGCCGCCACTGAACTGGCTGAGAATGGCGGGCATCAGCAGGGCGATCAGTGCCGCGAAGACCCAATGCACGGAGCTGCCAAAGGACTGGCCCAAGGCACGTACCTTGTTGGGGAATATCTCGGAGATGAACACCCAGATCACCGCGCCCTGGCCCATGGCATGGGCCGCGATGAACACGCCCAGCAATACCGGCACGCCATAACCGTCGAGAGCGCTGAAATCCTGGAGGTAGAACGCCCATGAGATCAGGCACAGCGAAAGCAGATAGCCGGCTGAGCCGATCAGAATCAAGGTGCGGCGGCCCAGCTTGTCGATCAGTGACATGCCCAGCATGGTGAAGACCAGATTGATCAGGCCGATACCCGCGGTCGAGAGCAGAGCCGCGCTCGTCTCGAGTTGTGCCTCGGCGAGAATTCGCGGCGCGTAATAGATGATGAAGTTGATACCCGACAGCTGGTTGAAGGCGGCGATCAGGAAGGCGAATAGCACGGGAAGACGGTAGCGCCACGCGAACAGGCGAGTGTGCTTGCCGACGGATTCGGGGGACTCGGTGCCGCGAATGATGGCGACTTCTTCTGCGATATTCGCGTTGGGGTCGATCATCCTGATCACTTCACCGGCAGCGGCTTCATCGTTGCGTTGCAGGATGAGCCAACGAGGGCTGCGTGGCACCTTGCAGATCATCAGCAGATAGATCGCCGCTGGAATCGCCTCGACGCCCAGCATCCAGCGCCAGTTCTCGCCCTCGATGAAGCCGATGAAGTAGTTGGACACGAAGGCGATCAGGATACCCAACACGATATTGAACTGATAAAGCCCGACCAGCGCTCCGCGTCGCGCACGTGGCGCAATCTCGGAGATATAGATCGGTGCGGCCACGGAAGAGGCACCGACACCCAGGCCCCCCAACAGGCGGAAGAAGGAGAAGATGTAAGGATCGGTTGCCAGCGCTGAGCCCAGTGCCGAGACGAGATAGAGCACACCGATGCCGATCAGCGTCGCACGACGGCCAAAGCGATCCGTCGGCCAGTTGCCGAAGATGGCGCCAATCACCGTGCCCCATAACGCCATCGACATGATGATGAGGCCATGCGACAGGTCACTCAGCTCCCACAGCTGTTGCAAGGAGGTATCCGCGCCAGAAATGACGGCGGTATCGAAGCCGAACAGAAAGCCGGCCAGCGCGACCGTTATCGACCATTGCAGAATTCTAGACATGAGAGTTTCTCGTCCGATGAGAGATGATTGACCACTTTTAGCTTAAGATGAATCGAGTCACCTTGTAAATTAGCTTGGCATGTCTCTTTCATGTGTATCTGCTAGACCTTGTATGAAGGCGACGGTATCTGCCGCCGTTACAGTGCTGTTCATATTGGGTTAAGCAAATAATATCAATTAGTTATCAGTACACATATTCATTTATTCCATATAGGAATAACGTTATTCGTTATTTTGCATCTCATGCGATTGAGGCGTAACCTGAAGTCAGTTTTCCGACACGATCTGACCTACGAGGTATGCACCTATGGCGCCCTCTATCCTACATCCTGATGTCACCAGCTTCTTTGACAAGGACAGCAACACCTTCACTCATCTGGTGTGTGACCCGCAGTCGCGCCGCTGCGCGATCATCGACCCGGTACTGGATTTCGATTATCCCGCCGGCAAGACGAAGACCGATTCTGCTGATGCTCTGCTGGCCCATATCGCGGCGCAGTCACTGGAAGTGGAGTGGATTCTCGAGACGCATGTGCACGCGGACCACCTCTCGGCGGCCGCCTATTTGAAAGACACGCTGGGTTGTCAGTTGGCGATCGGCGCACGTATTCGTGAAGTGCAGGACATCTTTGCTGATATCTTCGCCGCCGAGTCCGGTTTTGCCCGCGATGGTCGCCAGTTTGATCGACTGCTGGAAGAGGGTGATAGCTTGGCGATTGGTGCGCTTGAATGCCGAATATTGCATACGCCGGGTCATACGCCCGCCTGTGTCAGCTATGTGATCGGGGATGCGGTATTCGTGGGTGATACTCTATTCATGCCGGATTACGGCACCGCACGCTGTGATTTCCCAGGCGGCGATGCGCGCACCCTGTATCGTTCGATTCACAAGGTATTGGCGCTACCCGCAGACACGCGATTATTCCTCTGCCACGATTATTCGGCAGACGGGCGTGAAGGTTTCTGCTGTGAAACCACCGTGGGCGAGCAGCGTCAGCACAACGTACATGTCCATGAAGGCATTGATGAGGAGGCCTTCGTCAGCATGCGCTCCACGCGTGATGCAGGCTTGGGTATGCCGCGCCTGATGTTGCCAGCGGTTCAGGTCAACATGCGCGCCGGGCAGATGCCGCCGGTGGAAGCCAATGGGCAGGTCTATCTCAAGATTCCCCTCAATCACTTTTGAGTGGTGCAGATGGCAGTCGGCATTCGTGGTTCAGGCAACGCTCCTGCGTGGCGACAGCGTGGGTCTCAGCGAATGATGTAAGTGAATGACGTAAACTTCTTACCGACACATGTTCCTTTTCTTTTTCAGGAGTCACGGATGAACAACCCAGTCACCGAGTCAGCGTCCGCACAGCCTTCACACGCTACGGCGTCAGTCACGATTCCGCCCAATGCTCACAAGGTAGTGATTCTGGGCGGCGGTGCTGGCGGTATTGCCGTCGCGGCCAGCCTGCTCAAGCGCCAATCGGACATGGATATCGCCATCGTCGAACCCGCTGAGCAGCACAGCTATCAGCCAGGCTGGACGATGGTTGGTGGCGGTATCTTCACGCCGGAATACACGCGCAAGCCGATGCAGGCGGTAATGCCCAAGGGCGTGCATTGGTATCGCGAATCGGTGATGGCGATTGATGCCGAAGCGCATGAAGTCACGCTCGGCGATGGCCGCAAGCTCAGCTATACCCGGCTGGTCGTTGCCATTGGCCTTGAGCTTGACTGGGCCGCCATCGAGGGTCTGGAAGACACCTTGGGCAAGAATGGCGTGACCTCCAACTACCGTTACGATCTCGCCCCTTATACCTGGGAGCTGGTGCAGACTCTCAAGGGCGGCAAGGCGCTATTCACCCAGCCGCCAATGCCGATCAAGTGTGCCGGTGCTCCTCAGAAGGCGATGTATCTTTCCTGTGATCACTGGCAGCGTGAGGGAGTGCTCGGTCAGCTGAACGTCACCTTCCACAATGCGGGCGGCGTGATGTTCGGTGTACCGGCCTATGTGCCGGCGCTGGAAGAGGCCGTCAAGGGCTATGGCATTGACGTGCAGTTCAACCAGCGCCTGATCTCCGTTGATGGCGAAACGCAGACGGCTCGCTTTGAGGTGCCGGCGACCGAAGAGGGAGGAGAGCCGCAGATCGTCGAGCAATCCTTTGACATGCTGCACGTAGTGCCGCCCCAGAAGGCTCCCGCATTGATTGCCGAATCAAGCCTGGCCAATGCCGGTGGCTGGTTGGATCTCGAGCCGGAGACCCTGCAACACGTGACGCATGCCGATATCTTCGGGCTGGGTGATGTCAGTGGCACCGCCAACGCCAAGACGGCCGCTGCAGTGCGCAAGCAGGCACCTGTGGTGGCTGAGAATCTGCTTGCGACCCTGGCCGGTGGTGCACTTGTGGCCGGTTATCGCGGTTATGGTTCTTGCCCGTTGACGGTCGAGAATGGCCGCATCGTGCTGGCGGAGTTCGGTTACGGCGGCGAACTTCAACCCACGTTCCCTAAGTGGATCAATGACGGCACGCGCCCGACACGGCTTGCCTGGCAGCTCAAGTCACGCGGGCTGCCGTTCATCTACTGGAACATGATGCTCAAGGGACACGAGTGGCTGGCGCGTCCGGCGTCACATGATGTCTGAGCAGGCTCGCGGAGCGGATAGCCGTACACTCGCCCGCTGGCTACCTCTGGCGGGTTGGTTGGAACATTATGATCGCCAGAGTTTCGGGCGCGACCTGCTGGCCGCAGTGATCGTCAGCGTCATGCTGGTGCCGCAGGCACTGGCGTATGCGCTGTTGGCGGGACTGCCCGCGCAGGTGGGCCTGTATGCCAGCATGTTGCCGTTGGTGCTGTATGCGCTATTCGGCACCAGTAGCACGCTGGCGGTGGGGCCGGTGGCGATTATCTCATTGATGACAGCCTCGGCCATCGCGGGTATGACGGGGGCTGATGGTGCAGCGTTGAGCACTCCTGAGATGCTGGGTGCCGCGCTGCTACTGGCGCTGGTGTCAGGCGCGCTGCTGGTGACGATGGGGCTGTTGCGCCTCGGGGCGCTGGTCAATTTCATCAGCCATCCGGTGATCTCAGGTTTCATGACAGCGTCTGGCATTCTGATCATCGCCAGTCAGCTAGGGCCCTTGAGCGGACTGAGTCTCAAAGGCGGCAATCTGATCGAGATGGGCCAGTCGCTGCTGGCGCTGCCAACAGGGATAGGCATTCATCTGCCGACACTGACCATCGGGCTGGGATGTTGGGCGGGGCTCATTCTGGCGCGCCGTCATCTCAAGAATGGAGTGATGGCGCTGGGGCTAAGCAAAACAACGGCAGGCATGTGCTGCAAGACGACCCCGATCATCGCGGTGATCGCCTCCAGCCTGCTGGCGTGGGGATTGAACCTGGGAGATCAGAACGCAGAGCACAGCATGGCCCTGGTCGGTGCTGTTCCGGCCGGTTTGCCGGTGATCAGCCTGCCGTCATTCGTCAGCCACGACTGGTCTGGCCTGCTGATGTCGGCGCTGTTGATCAGCGTGGTGGGGTTCGTCGAGTCGTTGGCACTGGCACAGACACTGGCCGCGCGTCGTCGTCAGCGCATTGATCCCGACAAGGAGTTGATCGCGCTGGGGCTCTCCAACATGGGGGCAGGCGTCAGTGGTGGCATGCCGGTCTCTGGCGGGCTGTCGCGTTCAGTCGTCAACTTCGATGCCGGTGCCGCGACGCCGTTGGCGGGTGCCTTTACGGCGCTCGGTATCCTGCTGGCGAGCCTGCTGCTGACCGATTGGTTGGCGTGGCTGCCGCGCACCACACTGGCGGCGATCATCATCGTGGCCACCACCAGCCTGATTGATATCGCGGCGATCAAACGCACCTTCCGCTACTCACGCGGTGATGGTACAGCGCTGGCGATCACGCTGATCGTGACACTGCTGCATGGCGTCGAGAGCGGCATCATGGCGGGAGTAGTGATTTCACTGGGTTTGTATCTAAAGCGTACCAGCCAGCCGCACAGTGCGCTGGTCGGGCGTGTGTCGGGAACCGAGCACTTTCGCAATGTCGAGCGTCACGCGGTGGAGACTGATCCTGAATTGGCGATTCTGCGTATCGATGAGAGTCTCTATTTCGCCAATGCGCGCTACCTGGAAGACACCGTGCTGGCGTTGACGGCCGACCGTCCCTCGCTGCGCCATCTGGTGCTGGCCTGTCAGGCCGTCAATCTGATTGATGCCTCGGCACTGGAAAGCCTCGAAGTCATCAACGAGCGCATGACAGCGGCAGGTGTGAAGCTGCATCTGAGTGAAGTGAAAGGGCCGGTGATGGACCGCCTCAAGTGCTCTGATCTGCCAGAGAATCTTGGCGGCGAGATCTATCTCAGCACCTTCGATGCCTGGCAGGCGCTCAGCATTCATGGCAGCCATTGCGGACAGGCCTGCGCGCGGGATGGCGTCAGTCAGACAGCGGCGCTGAACGGATAGTGAGCGAGATGACTTGATTGAATGACCCGCGATAGACCAAAACGCCCCGAGCCTGCCAGTGGCAGAGTCGGGGCGTTTTTCTTTACGTTCTGTTAGCTACGTTCTATTAGCCACGTTCTGTCTTGTGAGTTCTGTTGCGAGCGCTAGCCATGCCGCCCAGTCAGCGGGCGATGCTCAGAGACTGATCAGTCCTGTTCACTTCAGTCCTGTTCACTCCAGTGCAGTGCAGCTCAATGTAGCCCGGTTCAGTCGAGTACTGGGCCGATGATGTGCTTCACTTCCAGATAGCCTGCCAGTCCCCACGGGCCAAGCTCGCGGCCGATACCACTGTGCTTGAAGCCACCCCAGCTGGCCTGAACCAGTGGAATCTGCTCGCTGTTGTACCACGTCACACCGGTACGCAGACGGCGGCACACGGCACGAGCACGTTTGGCATCGCCACTGACGACGGTGCCGACTAGGCCATAGTCACTGTCATTGGCCAGGCGGACGGCCTCGGCTTCATCAGCCACGGTGTGCGAACACAGCACCGGCCCGAAGATCTCTTCACGCCACAGGCGGCTCTCCAGCGGTACCTCGGTGAAGAGTGTCGGCGCCACGAAGTAGCCTGTGCCGGCAAGGTACGATGCGTACCATCGCGCAGCACGGTCAGGCATTCTTCGCGTGCCACGTCCAGATAATTCAGCACGGTGTCACGCTGGCGTGCGCTGGTCATCGGGCCCATCTGGGTCGCGGCATCCATTGGATCGCCCAGCACCAGCGCATCGATGCGCTTGGCAAGCGCGGCGTGCAGATCATCGGCGACGGCTTCATGCACCAGCAGGCGCGAGGTGGCAGAACAGATCTGCCCAGCATTGAAGTAGATACCTGCCATGACCCAGTCAGCGGCTTCCTCAATGTTGGCATCTTCCAACACGATGATGGGCGACTTGCCGCCCAGCTCCAGTGATACTCCGCGAATGCCGCAGGCAGCGGCTTGCATTACCTTCTCGCCGACCACATTGCTGCCAGTGAAGGAAATCTTGTCGATACGCGGATGACGCGTCAGCGGGCCACCGATGCCTTCGCCATCACCGTGCAGCAGGTTGAATACGCCCGTCGGCAGCTTGGCTTCCAGCGCAATCTCGGCCAGCACCTGTTCCGGCAGCGGGGTTACCTCAGACGGCTTGATGACTAGCGTGCAGCCCGCCGCAAGCGCGGGAGCGACCTTCCAGGCACTGGTGACCAGCGGGAAGTTCCACGGCGTGATCAGCCCGACGACACCGGCGGGTTCCTGGTAGCAATGTCCGGCGTAGCCCTCGACATCATGCTCCACCGCGACGCCCTGACGGGCATCCAGTGCACGTGCCTGCTCGGCGTAATAGCGATAGCAACCGATGGCATCGTCGAGATCGATTTCGGCTTCGGCGCGAATCTTGCCGTTATTGCGCACCGATAGTTCGACCAGCGCCTCACGACGGGTCGTCAGGCCCTCCGCGAAGGCCTCCAGATACACGGCGCGCTCGGCGCCACTCAATGTCTGCCAGCCCTCGAAGGCAATGGCGGCGGCCTCGACGGCAGCATCGACATCACGGGGATCACCGGCAGTCACCTCGGCAATCACGCTCTCCTCATACGGGTTGGTCACGACCAGACGGCGCTCACCGTGGCTCTTGACCCACTGGTTGTTGATGAATTGATGGAGACACTGATTGCCGAGAGTCTGCTGATCGAGCTGTTGCATGTGAATTCCTTGAGACGATGACGCCATGAAGCGGATGAAAGTGCCAATGAGGTGACAGGCAGATGATCTAGCGTACGTGATGGCACCACGCGGCCGCATCTATTTCTACCAGCAGCGGTGCCTTGGCATTTCGTTCGGTCAGCGAACGGGTCAGGCTGTCCGGCGAGTCGACACGCACGGCGGCACAGCCGAAGCCTTGGGCGATCAGCTGGAAGTCGGGTGCCTGGATGTCGACGCCCAGACGGGTGACGCCGGCGTTGTCCATGAAGCGGCGAATCTCTTCATAACCCTGGTTGTGCCACAGCACGATGACGACGGGCAGCTGCTCTTCCACCGCGCAGGCAAGCTCACTCAACGTGAACATGATGCCGCCATCGCCGACCAACGCGATCACCGGCAGGTCAGGACGCCCGAGCGTCGCGCCCATTGCGGCAGGCAGGCCATAGCCAAGGGTGCCGTAACCGGTCGCGGAGTTGAAGTAGCGCCGCGGCGCCGGCTGGCTGACCAGATGATTGGCAGCGTAGACGGTCGCGCAGGAATCACCGACCCAGATGGCCTCTGGCAGTGATTGCTGCAAGGTGTCGAACAGCGGCACGTAGGGTGCGAAGGCCGGGTCTGTCGGTAGTGCGAGCGCTTCCAGTGCGGCAGCGGTGATCTGCGCGCCCCTGGTTGAGCCATTGCTTGAGCCATTGGGCGTGTGTTTGCTTGCTTCACTGCAGCGCTTGGCCAATATCTCCAGCGCCAGTCCTGCATCGGCGACCATCGCCAAGGTGGCGTGCTGGTTGCGGCCCAGCTGCTCAGGATCGATATCGATGCGAATCAGCTTGCCACCAATCACGAAGCCGTCATCGAAGACGACGTCATAGTCTGTCTCGCCCAGCTCGGTGCCGATCGCCAGTACCACATCGGCATCACGTGCCAGTTCGCGCACGGCAGGCAGTGAGGCATTGGCACCGAGATCCAATGGATGAGCAGCGCCCAGCAAGCCCTTGGCATTTACCGTAATGACGGTGGGCGCATCGAGCGCCTCCACCAGCTGTCGTGCAGCCTCGGGCGCGGCGACACAGCCACCGCCGAGCAGCACCAGCGGGCGCTTGGCGCCGTTGAGCAGTTCGACCGCGGCATCGATCAGCGCGGGGTCGGGTGCGGTGCGACCAATACGCGGGCGAGTCCACTCATGCGAAGTGCGGCCGTGTGGCGGCGCGACTTCCGCGGGAAACAGGTCGATGGGAATCTCGATGTGCACCGGGCCGGGGCGTGCACCCTCGAAGAGGGCAAAGGCACGGGCCAGCACTTCTGGCAGCGCCGATGGATCAAGCAGGGTATGACTGAAGCGTGCGACGCCCGCGACCAGCTGCTGCTGGCTGGGCAGCTCATGCAGACGACCCTGACCACGGCCCAGCGTATCGCTGCGATTGACGCTGGAAATCACCAGCATCGGGATGGAGTCGGCCAACGCCTGGCCCATCGCGGTGGTGATGTTGGTCATGCCCGGGCCGGTGATGATGAAGCACACGCCCGGCTTGCCGGTGGCGCGCGCGTAACCATCGGCCATGAAGCCAGCGCCCTGTTCGTGGCGTGGCGTGACGTGGCGGATGGTCTTGTCAGTGCCGTCGTCTTCCAGGCCACGTTTCTCTTCCAAACCACGATAGAGCTCGATGGTATGCACGCCAGGGATGCCGAACACGGTATCCACGCCGTAGGTATCACGTAGTAGTCGAATCAACAATTCAGCACAGGTCATGGCAGGTTATTCCAATGACGGGAGCACCTGGGTGCTCCCGTATGAGACAAGAAACGTGTCAGGGGTTCGCGTGACTCAGAACACGAACACATGCGCGATGAAGGCGATGATCGGCAGGGTGATTAGCGTGCGCAGCAGGAAGATGGCGACCAGCTCCCATATCTTGAGCGGAATCTTTGACTTGAGCAGCAGGGCGCCGATCTCTGACATGTAGATCAACTGGGTCAGTGACAGGCAGGCGATCACGAAGCGCGTCAGTTCGCTGTCGATATCCTTGGCCAGCACCGCCGGCAGGAACATGTCAGCAAAGCCGACCAGCGTAGCAGGTGCCGCCTCGGCTGCGTGGGGAATCTGCAGCAGTTCCAGCAGCGGAATCATCGGGTAGGACAGCCAGGTGAACACGGGGGTGAACTCGGCCAGCATCAGCGCGACGGTACCGATGGCGATCACGACCGGCAACAGCCCCAGGAAGATATCGGCCACATTGATACCGGCTGTCTTCGCCAGTTTCAGTGGGCCCGGTGCAAATTCGGCGCGAGCCACGGCCATGCTGAGGGCGAAGCGCAGTTCACTGCCGTCAGTCTGATTCTTTTCAGAGATCTGGCAACCGACCGGCTCATGATAGCTATTGCTCTTGCGTGACAGCGGCGGCAGGCGCGGTACGATGACCGCGGCAATCAAGCCCGCCACGATGACGGTCAGGTAGAAGGGCACGAACAGGTGATTGATGTTCATGAAGCTGGTGATCAGCAGGGCAAAGGCAATCGAGACTACTGAGAAGTTGGTCGCGATCACCGCGGCTTCGCGCTGGTTGTAGAAGCCCTGCTCATACTGCTGGGTAGTGATCAATACGCCGACGGTGCCAGACCCCATCCATGATGCGGTGGCATCGATGGCGCTACGGCCGGGCAGATTGAAGATGGCGCGAAACGGGCGACATACCAGACTGCCGATGAATTCCATGAAGCCGAAATCGACCAGCAGCGGCAGTAGAATCGCCGCGAAGAAGAAGAAGGTCAGCAGCACTGGCGCGAGGTCATTGAGCATCACGCCACCGGTGAAGGCCGCCGTGACGGCGGTCGGCCCCCACTGGAAGTAGGTCATCAGCGCGAACATTGCGCCGAGTGCCCGCATGCCGAACCAGACGGCAGACACATCGAATAGCTCATGGGCGGCACCTTGCTTGGCCCAGTTAGGCTTGGCGAGCTTGACGAAGCCCGTCAGCAATACCGAGAGGCACAGCACGACGACGGCGATGGCGGGCAGAGAGTCGCCGAGCGACGCCTTGAGCCAGTCAGCCATCAGGCCCATGCCGATATTGATGGTGTCGCCGACGCTGAACGGCACCAGGAAGAAGGAGACGCCGATAATTGATGGCACCAGGAACTTGATCAGGCCGCGCTTGCTCAACGGGGCGGGGGCCGTGGCGATTATTGTTTTCTGTGTCGTTTTCGGCTGATCGGAGCGCGGAGGCTGATCAACAGAGGACGGCGTGGTAGCCGCCGTCGGATCAATGCTTGAGGACATGGTAAGTCACCTTGGTCTTTTTATAATGGTCAGGCTTCGTTAACGCTTTGTTTTTACTGAATACTTTCATGAGACTGTCGCAGGGCAATGCATTGGCAGGTCTTGAGACTGTGCGCTGCTCGCCTGACGGGACGATCAAGCGGGCAGCGCGAAGCTCATGCCAGTCGAGTACGACTCAGTCGCGCTGCACTACGCCCGGCAGCACACACAGCATTTCGTAAAGCAGGGTCGCGCCCATCAGCGCGGTGTTGCCGCTGGTGTCGTAGGGCGGAGAGACTTCCATCAAATCACCGCCGACGATATTGAGGCCACGCGCACCACGCACGATTTCCATGCCCTGCGGCATGGTCAGGCCACCCGCTTCCACGGTGCCGGTGCCCGGTGCCACGGAGGGGTCGAGGCCATCGATGTCGAAGGTGATGTAGACGGGGCGATCGCCCATCATGTCGCGCACTTCGGCCATCAGCGGCGCGAGTGACTTGAACCAGCACATCTCGGCGGTCTCGACACGGAAGCCCTGCTGACGACACCAGTCGAAATCATCGGCGGAGTAGCCAGTGCCGCGCAGGCCGATCTGCACCACACGCGTGCTGTCGAGCAGGCCTTCTTCCTGAGCACGACGAATCGGCGTGCCGTGGGCAATCGGCTCGCCGAACATGTGGTCGTTCACATCGGCGTGGGCATCGATATGGATCAGGCCGACCGGCCCGTGCTTCTTGGCGATGGCCCGCAGCACCGGCAGAGTGACGGTGTGGTCACCGCCCAGCGTCAGCGGAACGCAATCGTGGCTGAGTACTTCATCGTAGAATTTCTCGATGATGTCCATGCTCTTGGGCAGGTGGAAGGTGTTGATCGGCACATCGCCGATGTCCGCCACCTGCAGGCTATCGAAGGGCGCGGCGCGGGTGGCCATGTTGTAAGGGCGCAGCATGCGGGATTCATCGCGAATCTGGCGCGGGCCAAAACGGGCGCCGGGACGGTTGGAGGTGCCGATATCCAGCGGAATACCGATGAAGGCCACATCAAGATCCTTGGCCGTCTCTTGAGTTGGCAGACGCATCATGGTGGCCGGGCCGCCGAAACGTGGCATGTCGTTGCCGCCCAACGGCTGATTGAATTCGCTCATGAAACTCTCCGGTAGTCCTGTATCGCTCGTCGGATGAAGAGGACGAGCGGTGTATTGTCGTTTTAGGCCCGAGTGAATACTGCGGCGCATATTCTAGTATTGCAGTAAGTGTGCCAACTTTTAGTCGTCTGTTTTTTTATAGATTTTTTATAAAGCGATTCATTTATGGATCATCAGGAATGCCTACAGTGATCCATTTATGTATCATCGATTCATAAATGGATCACTCTCCAGGTGGCTGCGATGTCAGAGCTCGACCGTCAGACCCTCAAAACCATCATCGACACCGCGCACGATCACTACTTCGTGGTGGGTGCCGATGGGCAGGTGCTCGATGTCAGTCCCGGCGCGGCAGCGGTGTATGGCATGACGCGTGAAGCGCTATGCGCGGCCAACGTGCATGAGCTGGAAGCCAGTGGCGTGCTCAAGCCTTCCATCAGCCTTGAAGTGCTGCGCACGGGACGCACGGTACAGATGATGCAGCTGACGGCCACAGGGCGGCGGGTTGTCGCGCAGGCGCATCCGGTATTTGTCGAGGGGCGGCTTGAGTGCGTGGTCAGCCGCTCGATGGACCTCACCGACATTCAGCTGTTGCAGCAGGAATATGCCGTGCTCCAGCAGCGCTTCAGTGATCACCTGCGGCGCAATACGCGTGGCGGTGAGCTGTCGCGGGTGTCAGCGATATCGGGGCGTTCCGGTGATGTGAGTCAGTACGACGATGAGGGACAGAGGGCAGAGCAGAGAGAGGAGGAGAAAGAACAGGACCTGCTGACCGACATGGGCGAGCTGAAAGTCTGCAGTCCGGTGATGCGCGAGATAGCGTTACTGCTCAAGCGTGTCGCGCCCACCAACGCCACGGTACTGATGCTGGGCGAATCCGGGGTCGGCAAGACGGCCTTCGCGCATCAACTGCATCGCTGGAGCCAACGCGCTGACGGCCCCTTCATCGAGGTCAATTGTGGGGCGATTCCGGAAAGCCTGTTCGAGTCGGAGATGTTCGGCTATCAACCCGGTGCCTTCACTGGCGCAGGCAATCGTGGCAAGGCGGGCCTGATGGAGCAGGCCGAAGGCGGCACCTTGTTCCTGGATGAAATAGGCGAGCTGCCGCTGGCCACGCAGACCAAGCTGCTCAAGGTGATTCAGGATGGCGTAATCACACGGCTGGGTGACACCACCACTCGCCGCGCCGACTTCCGGCTGGTCGTCGCCACCAATCAAGACCTCGCCGCCCGCGTGGAGCAGGGCCAGTTCCGGCTGGACCTCTACTACCGCATCAATGTGCTACCCGTCAGCCTGCCGCCGCTTCGTGAACGTCGCGAAGATATTCCCTCGCTGGTCGAACAACACCTCGCACGTCTCAATACCCGCCACGGGCGTGACAAGCTTCTCGACGCCTCGCTCTGGCCTGTCCTCATGCGCCAGGACTGGCTCGGCAATATTCGCGAACTCGAAAACTGGCTGGAACGCGCCTGGCTCAGCGCCCCCAGTGATGTCATCGACAACGACTCAGTACAATCGCTGCTCAACACTTGTTCCACGAATAACGCTAATGGACTAGGCAATTCATTTGGATTTAGTAATGACAAATCTAATGGAATAGGCATAACTAATACTGTTGCCATTGATAATATCTCTCAAGGCAATAACTCCCTCTCAGAGCCTGCCGCTGAGGGGGCGGTAGCCATGCCAATACCCAAACTCGGCCCCAACGAAACTCTCAAGGAAGGCTTGGCACGCATTGAAGCGCAATGGCTACGCGAGATGGCTGCTGAATTGCCCAGTACCTATGCGATAGCCAAGAGGGCAGGGATTAGTCAGCCGACGGTGGTGAGGAAGCTCAAAAGGTTGAAGGATTGATTCCTTTGTATCTGTATTCGCCATAAGTTAAAGACTGAAATTGCCCAGTAACCATGGACACCAATCTAAGAGCTCATTCGGATTTCGAAGGCCTGAGTGACAATCACCATGATGGCACAGGCATTGTCATAGCCCTTTCCCTTGACGCTCATGCTGCATTGGAGATCGCAGTGGGTCAACAACGACCGATAAAGTTTCGATATCTTTTGATGAGTTGTAATGTGTCAATTAATTTCAATGATGAATCATGCTAAATTGTCTCTTTTTTTATACTGTAAGTTCTTAAGACGCTACTAGCGCGCATTGATGTGTGAGTGACAGTGGGTTTATTGAAATCTGAATGCATAAAGTTTTTACGGGGCAATAGCGTAGTGGTTGGATAAATATTCTTGGTATGTACGTATGCTCTAAATAATATCGATTGAGTTGGTTTGGATGTGGTGAGTGCATTTGATTTAAATGGCAAATAGTGAGGTGGAAATGGAATTTCTTAAAGTAGAGATCGAAAATGTTAAAAGTATCAAAAACTTTAGTTTAGAGATACCTATCGAGCAAGGGTTATACGCTATTGCAGGTACTAATGGTGTAGGAAAAAGCACTATTATGGCCTTGTTGGCAGTGCCTTTTAGACCTGCATTATTAAATGATCTTTTCGGTAGATGTGGTAATGCATCCAAGGTTAATTATTTTTATGAAGGTAAGTCGGATTACTGGGAGAAGGAGGGGGCAGGTGCAAGATGGAAGGTTAAAGGTAAGTCTTCTAAGGATATAAGGATTGATGGTTTTATTGAGGGTAGTATTATTCATGGCACACGTTTCTCCGATTCTACCCTTGAATCTTTGCAACTGTCAGATAGTGTTAGTGAAGAGCATCTAGTCGATGCTGATGATTTTATAAATACTAACTTCAATTATATTTTGCATGGCAAGAAGGGTGTTTATCCCATAATTAGGAAAGTTAGGAATAGACAAGTAGCTTCTAAGCTTGGATTTGAAACAGTACCTTATTTTATGCACTATCCAGATACAATGCTAAGTCAGTACTGGCTCAGCACTGGAGAAAATCTGCTTTTGAGCCTGTTACATTTTTTGAATAATAAGATTTTCCAGCAAAAACGAAAGGGCACAGATAATAAGTCATTTATACTTATTGATGAAGTTGAGCTTGCGTTACATCCTGTGGCTATCAGTAGGTTGCTTGGTTTCCTGAAGTCTATATCAAGAGAGTATAATCTCGCCGTATACTTTTCTACTCATTCAACTGAGCTGTTACGTGGTATTGGTGCCGATAGTATATATTATCTTCAGACTTTGCCAGATAGAACTATTGAAGTGATCAATCCATGCTATCCTGCTTATGCAACTAGATTTCTTTATAATCAAGATAGCTATGATTTCTTGATATTATGTGAAGATGAACTAGCTAAATTTATTATTGGTGAAGTAATAAATGCAGAAAGCCTCTATAGTGGAAAGCTATATCATATATTACCTTGTGGAGACTGGAGGAATACTATCAGGCTTCATAGGGAGATTTACGATTCTAACTTAGCCAGCAAAGCTACAAAAATTATCTCTGTTTTGGATGGTGATGTAGTTGAGGAATTTGAAAAGAGTAAGTCTAATGATAGTATTGTTGCAAGACTTAATGTAACATTTCTTCCCGTGCCTAGTCTTGAGAAGTACTTGCATTCCAATTTAATTGAAAGCGTTGATACAACTTTGTTTAGAGAGTTGAATGATAGATTTTTCAGGAAAGAGTCGCTAGATGATGTGATTACAAAATACCAAGATGGCAAAACTGACAATAAAGGAAAAAAGCTTTGGAGCCTGATGGTGGCAAGCGTAGCAAGTAATAATGTTAGTGAGAAAGAATTTTTGAGAGAAGTTTGTGGAGTTATATATAAAAAGGTGAATACGGATTCGTTAACTGATCGAATCGTCAGAATGTTCTAAGTAACTTATAGCTCGTCAATATTAATTGGCGAGCTATATCCGGACTAAGTTTTTACGCAAAACTTCTAGTGGGGTACTAACACTTTAGATGTTAAGTGTAAATATATGTTTATGATTAACATGAGTTTTGGAAGCAGATAGAGCACCTTAATAGTTTTCTCAGTAACCATATATATTTTTCTGTTTTTATAATGATAAGTTTTATTTTATGTAATTAATTATATATATTTGTTCTAATCTATGTCCATCACCACTAAACTCCCCATCACCCTTCACATAACGGCTTGATCTCGCTGAAGCCTTCCTCGACGGTAAAGTCCGTCTTGGCTTTGGCGTAGGCGGTGCCGTCGGCGGCGGGGTGATAGCTGGTGCAGTGCAGGCGGATCAGTTTGTCATCGAGGAAGAGGCCGTATTCGCGGGTCTGCGAGGTGATGGGCGTGCCCTGGTGTCGCTGTGTCATGGCGATATCGAACCAGTTGGCCCGCCGGTATTGGGTGTGATGATGATGCGAGGGAGATATCGGTGATCAGGCGGATTCATGGGAGAAGTGCAGGGGGGGGAGCAACGAGATAGCAACGAGATAGCATACTGTCTAACGGCTGACGCTGGTCTCGTATGTCTGCATCACCGCCGAGCCTTTGATCACTCCACCACACAGTGTCTTGAGTGACTCGAATTCGCTGTTGGAATCCCGATCGCGAGGCGATTTCACTTCTGTCACCCCCTCTGGCAGCGCCTGATAGGCACTGCAGCTGAGCCGTACCATCTTGTCGTTGATGAAGATGCCGTACTGACGGGTATGCGAGAGGGTGCGCTTGTTTTTATGCTGTTGTGCCATCGAGATATCAAACCAGTAGCCCGGACGATGATTGATGGTCGTAACGCCAGAGTCGAGCATCTCGCTGCCTTGCGGCGCCCATCGGCTGAGCTGTTGGTTGGCTTGCATCACCTTTAGCTGTTGGGCATTGATAGTGGCGCCGTCCAGGTCATAGACCTCCAGCACGATCAGTTGCATACCGGTGCCGACCTGATTGCGCCATTTCTGCACGATATGTGGCTGTCGACTTTCCTTGGCACCCCAGGAGGCAGGCAGACGCAACGTGAGGTCTACTCCTCTCGATTTGGCATGCCCCTTGGTGCTGAATTGCTGATAGTAGCCGTCGTATAGCTCATAGACCGGCTCGTCCTGGTAGGTGGTCGCCAGCAGATATTCGCGGTAGGGCGAAGGGATGTCATCACCTTCAGCGCGGCGATGAAGGATCTCGAGGAAGCGCTGTGAGAAGTCGGTCGTCAATACGGTTGGTGCCAGCATGGCGGCCAATTTCTTGTGGACTCGCGTCTCGATGCGCTGCATCGCGTTGGCCGTCGCCTCGCGCCCGATGAGGGACTCTACCGCCCGCGTCAGCCGCTGGGTGATATTCGGGAAGGCATTGTCGAAGTCGGTCGCGGCGGCACGCACCTCATCCTGAAGTTCTGGATGTTGCTCCGCTATCCGCGAAAGCGTGATGTCCTGCGCCACGATGAAGCCGTAACTACCCCCCAGGTTATTGAGCACTATCTGAGTGTGCTGGAAATGGGCGGCGTTCGCGGGCGATGTGGCAGACAGCAATACGCCAGCCCCACCGAGCATCAGTGCGGCAACGGTACGCCGCGCCATTGAATCGTATCGCGCCAGAGAGGCGCGACAGGTAACCGAAAGCGACATGCATGACATCCTGTCAGAGTACAAGTGACGCAAGACCCACAATGGAAAACGTGACATCGCTGAGCACTGCAGGGAAAACATCGTGAGAACAGCACGCGACAAGACGCTGTTCTGAGAAAGGTGTGACTCGATGCTGTGGCTCGATGCGTTGATGTGCGGCCGTGCCAAGCGCCGTGATAGCCCATGACAATAAGCCACAACCGAAAAGGCCACCAGAGTGATTCTGGTGGCCTTTTTTGCTTTCAGCATCTCTCGAAAGAATCAGCGTCTCGCGACCTGATCAAGCGGGGGGATCAGCCGCGTGCGTTCACTTCCTCGATCAGCTGGCTTGCGCCGGTGAGGTCCGGCAGGCAGGCACCATCGGCGATCTTCGCCAGCAGCACGTCTTCCGCTTCTTGGACCTCGATGGCGTGGGTGGCGATGGCGGAGACTTCTGAGGGGGCCATGACGATGACACCGCTTTCATCGGCGAGGATGGCATCGCCCGGATTGACGACCACGCCGCCAATGCTGACCGGCACGTTGAGCGCGCCGCCGATTCCGGCGAAGCGGGTGGTAAGCGAGGCGACCCCGCGACTCCACACCGGGAAATGCTTGTCGCGAATGGTCAAGGCGTCGGTGGCCATGCCGTCGATCACCACGCCGGCCACGCCCAGACGTGAGGCGACCGTGGTCATCACGCCGCCCCAGCAGGCGCGGTGGCGATCGCCCTGACGATGCACGATGAGCACATCGCCCGGGCGCACCAGACGCATCAGGTGGTTGAGCAGGGTGCCATCTTCCGGTGGCAGCGAGACGGTGACGGCGGTGCCGGCAATCCGTACCTGGGGCAGCATGCAGGCAATCGCCGGTTCGACGAAGCCGTGGGTGTGGAAGTGGCCGATGGTGGCCGTCTCGCACTGGGTGAGCTGTGCCAGCAGCTCCGGCGCGACCTGGTCTGGCATGTCATTGAGTTGGTACATGGAAGTCTCTCGGCGTGGTCGGTCAGATCAGGCTGGGCAGGAAGGTGGTGAGTGCCGGTACCCAGTAGAGCATCAGCATCGCGAACAGGAAGCAGATGACGATGGGCCAGGCGGCGGCGTAGATGGTCTGCATCGGGGTCGCGGGGGCGGCACCTTTCACCGCGAACAGGTTGTAGCCGAAGGGCGGGGTGAGACTGCCCACCGAGATGTTGATCAAGAACAGTGTCCAGAACCACACCGGGTCAAAGCCATACAGCTTGACCAGCGGCGCGTAGATGGGAATCACCACCATCATGAAGGCGATCTGGTCGATGAACATGCAGGCGATCAGCGGAATCAGCATCAGGATCAGCAGCATCCATACCGGGTCGAGATCCAGCCCGGTCACGCTGCTCACCAGCCCGCTGGTGGCGCCGGTGAAGCTCAACAGCTGCGAGAACAGCTTCGAGCACGCCAGGATCACGATGATCATGGTGCTGACCTTCAGCGATGACATCACCGCTTCGCCCGCCATCTTGAACGAGAACTTGCGGTAGTAGGCCGCAACCAGCAATGCACCCAGCACGCCAGTGGCGGCGGACTCGGAGGGCGTGGCGATACCGAGCAGAATCAGTCCGAGCACGGCGAAGATGATGATGCTGAACGGCAGCATGTTGATCAGGGCGCGCCGCTTTTCCTGGGCACTGCCACCGCCGCTTTCATCGATGGCCGGGGCACGGCTGGGGTCCAGCGTGATGCGCACCTTCACATAGAGGATGAACAGGGCCGCGAGCAGAATGCCGGGCAAGATACCGGCGATCAGCAGGCGGGCGATGGAGACATCGACCATCGAGCCGATGATGATGACCAACAGGCTGGGTGGGATGATGGGAGCGAGACTTGCGCCCCCCAGAATCAGACCGATGGAGAGGCGGTCATCATAGCCACGCTGCTGCATGGTCGGCAGTGCCGAACGACTGAGCATGGCGGTCACCGCGAGCGCGGAGCCAGACAGGGCACCGAACAGGGTCGAGAGCGCGACGACGAAGAAATAGAGGCGTCCCTTCATGCGTCCCATCAGGGTATCGAGGGAGTCGAAGATGACGTCGATGGAACCGGAACGGAACAGTAGCTCGCCCATCAACACGAACAGCGCGATGGTGGTCAGCGTCTCCGAGGTCATGCTGTCGTAGATGCTGTTGGCGAACATGCCGAAGCCGGCAGTGCCCATCAACCACAGCGTGCCGAGCACGTTGATGGTCAGGAATGCGGCAAAGACGGGAATGCCGAGGGCGAACAGGCCCATCAGCACGGCAATGGCGAGGCCCAGAGAGAAATACCATTCCATGACTCAGGGTCCTTTTGTGGGGTCTGTCGCAGATGTGGACTTGGCAGGCGTCGGCTCAACAGCTTCTGGCACCGCCGGGCGGCCGAAGCCATGACGCAGGAAGTGCAGTGCAGCGCTGACCAAGGCATAGGCGATGAACATCGAGATCCAGACTTTCGGAATGTCGAGCCCCAGCGCCGTGGTGGTGTGTAGGTGAACTGGCGCAGGCTTTCTTGCACGCAGATCCAGCCGGCCACGGCACAGACACCGCCAGTCAATACCGCGAGTGCACGGTCATAGCGGGCGCGGGTGGCAGGAGACAGCCGCTCCGGCAATACCGTGATGGCGATGTGGCCGTGGGTGCGGGCCAGTTCTGGCATCGCCAGTGAGATCGAGAGGCACAGCAGGTAAGCCACCATCGCGCCGGACCACAGCGTAGGGGAGTTGAAGAAGTAGCGCGCGATGACTTCCAGCCAGAAGCACAGGACGATGCCACAGAGAGTGACACCGCCCAGAAGGAAGCCTGCTCGCGTCACGCCGTCATGCACACGTGCAAGCAGGGTTAGCATGGTGAATTCCTTACTCGCTGACGGTGGTCAGGTTCTTCTCGATCGCCAGCTTGCGCATGGCCGTCACGGTCTCTGGTGTCTTGTCGATGCCCAGCTGCCAGATACCGTCGGTGACCAGCGCATCCAGACGTGAAGCATCTTCGGGTGAGAACTCGGTCGGCTGCATGCCTGCCGCTTCCAGTGACTTCCACTCATCGATGGCCAGCTTGTCCATCACCGGCGCGATCTCGGTTTCAAGCTGACGACCTTGATCCAGCAAGACTTGCTGCTGTTCCGGCGAAAGGCTGTTGAAGGCATTCAGGTTCATCAGCACGAAGTTGTAGGTCTGACCGAAGGTCGGCTTGGAGAAGTAACCGGCCACTTCCTGCCAGCCCATGTCCTTGACGCCGTTCAGGCCCCAGGCGGCACCGTCGATCACGCCGCGGTCCATGGCGGAGTAGACATCGCCGCTCGACATCAGCACCGGTGTGCCACCCATGCCCTTGGTAACGTTGGTATAGGTCGGGCTGCCGCGCAGGCGGCGACCATCCAGACCCGGTGAGCCTTCAATCGGCTTCTTGAGTACGTACTGGAAACCACTGCTGCCCAGCGGCGGAATCGAGATCAGCTTGAGGCCGAGTGTCTGGTAGTGCTCATCGACCAGATCCCAAAGGCCGGATTCACGCGTCTGCTCAGGGTTGACCTTGATCGCATCCATCGCAGCGCCGACACCGGTAGTGTTGGTGTGATACGCGGCGTGGGTGTAAAGCAACTGGAAAACACCTGCGGCCACTGGCTGCAGCTGCTCGAACGGCGACACGACATCGGGGCCGGTCAGCTTGATGGAGAGGTCTGCCGTGTCGTTGGCTTCGACTTCCTTGATGAAGCGCTGGGCAATTTCACGCGAGTAGGCGCTGGTTTGATCGTAGCTTGCGAGCATGCGCAGCTCGGTCGCCATGGCAGACGTCGCGGGCAGCAGGGCAAACAGCGGGAGCAGTAGGGTGGGCTTGAGTGTTTTCATTGAATTATCCGCATTATCGTTATTTTTGAGTTCCCGAGATCGTAAGATCTGGAAGCTAGAGGCAGTGGTGAATACTGACCAAGTGGCCAGGAACAGGTGGCATCCTTGGTAAGCACTAGGGGTGCCTTCTCTGTCATCAACATGATGGTACGCCTTCAATCTATGAGTCGCTCAGGCCACGGTCAACGAATCATCTTCCTTTTGGCTTTTCAAATTTCAATACTTGGTATTTATATTATTTATGTTAGTTAATAAACTTATATTTATGCTCAAGATTGACACGTTGTAATTACAGATTGATCTGAAAGTCATGTGATTATCGCTGACGGAATTGAACATCAATTACCATTCGATAGTATATAGAATGCGACCATCAGAAACGCACGACACCCCTTCCAGAACCCCAGTGAAGGGTGCAGGAAAGGGTGTCGAAAGTACCTTGAAATGCAGCGTCGCTATCTGCACTCATTTCATGAATTCAGCTGCTGAGTTCTATTGGCCTAACCTCTGCATCAACGCCAGCAAGCACTATCACTCTGCGTTGGACGTTGTCGTCAGCGGTGATCGTGCCTGACGCAAGGCGAGTGGCATCAGTGCCAGTGAAACGGGTAAGCCAATCATCACCGGATGCAGTCCGAACGGATGCCCAAGTATCTGCCACATGACGGCAGTGGCGAGACCGCCCCACATCATGACCTGACCGCCACGCGGATTCGGCGTACGGCAACACAGCGCCACTATCGTGGGGACCAGTACCCCGCATACCAACATGGCGCTGCCCAGGATCCAGATATCCAGCAAGCGCGGCGCATAGAGCGCAAGTCCCAGTGAAATCAATGACATGGCGATCACAGAGTGGCGGCTCATGCGTAGCATGAAGGCATCATCACGGCCTTTCATGCGCGGTTTGATGACGTCATTGGCAATCGACGAGGCACCCGCGATGAAGAACGAATCCGCACACGAGATGATGGTCGCCAGCAGCACCACGACCATGCTGACCATCAACGGCAATGGCAGGGTCGCCTTGATGATGGCATAGAAGGAGAGATCCGGATTGGTGACCGCAATGTCCAGCCCCAGCCTGGCGAAGCTGCCGATCAAGACCACCGCCGCACCGACCAGCAGCGTGAAGACGATGGCCACAGCGTAGCCGGTACGTGCCGCTCTGAGGCTGCGAGCGGCCCAGAAGCGTTGCCACAGGTCCTGACGCACGAACTGATAGGCACCGATGGTCAGCATGTAGACCGTCAATTCGTGGCCGGAAATGCCGGTCAGGCTCAGGAAGTCAGGGCTGTCAGTGGGCAGCGGCGCGGCCGACATCACCTCCCAGCTACCGCTGGCAAAATAGACCATGCCCAGCAGGAAGAAGATACCCAGCGTTTGCAGGGTGCCGAGGATGGCGTCTGACCAGATCACCGCCATCAGGCCACCCAGCCAGGTCTTGGCGGTCAGCAGTGCCCAGGTCAGCAGGATGCCCACCGGCAGTGCCAGCCCGAAGACTAGCTTGAGCACCGTGGCCACCGCGACGAATTGCATGCCGGTGATGGCGGAGTAGGCGCACAGCACACTGATCAGGGTGGGGGTTCTTACGCCTTCACCGAAGCGACTGACCAGAAAGTCGGCCAGTGTCACCATGTTCAGGCGCTCACCTTCAGAGTGAATCCTGGCGATGAAGAAGTAGAGCGCCACACCGGCAACGGTCATGCCGACCGGTAGCCACAGCTGGCCAAGCCCGAACGCATAGCCCTTGGAAACGAATCCCAATAATGTGGACCCTCCGACGGCGGTACCAATGAGTGTGCAGATCAGCGGGAAGGTACCGGTGGATCGTCCGGCAACATTGTAGTCGTCATAGGTCTTGATGCGGCGGAAGAAATAGAGCGAAAGCCCCATCATAAATACGCCACATGCTATGATCATGATCGAGAGGATGAAGGTTTCTCGGCTATTGAACATCGTCTTTATTTCCGCTTTCTTGGTATTGTATTTAACGTCATAACAGCGTGAGTTGTCATAGCATATTGCACAGGCAAACTCGACTGTCGTACGGATTTTCTCACGACATACAGGAAAAAGTGACATGCGGCCTATTCATGACACGCTGGACTGGAATCTACTGCGCACCTTCATTGTTATTGTCCAAGAGGAGAGTGTCAGTCGTGCAGCCGCACGTCTTTACCTGTCTCAACCCGCGGTCAGCCTGTCACTCAAGCGGCTGGAAGAAAGACTGGGGCAGCGATTGATCGAGCGTGATAGTCACCGCTTTCGGGTGACATCGGCAGGGCAGGTAGTCTATCGCGAAGCGGTGGAGATCTACGCCAATGTGGCACGTCTGGCGTCGGAGGTGGGCAATAGTCAAACGGAGATTTCCGGGCATGTCTCGCTCCTTTTCGTGACTGGCATTGAATGCCGTTTCCTTGATAGCGTCTTTGCACGCTTTCATCGCTGTTTCCCCCAGGTCACCTTCTCGATACAGGACATGTCCAGTCACGAGGTTCAGCAGGGCCTGTTGCAGCGCCAGGGGGCATTGGGAATCTGTCTGGCCCGCCAGACACCGGACCAGCTGATGTCACAGGTGTTGGTACGCCAGAGTTATCACTACTTCTGTGGCCAGACCCATCCGCTGTTTGGCCGCCAGAATCTGCCCCTCGAGGCGCTGCGCAGTGAGCGCTACATCTCGTTTGGCAGTGAGCAGCTGGATGGTGTGTTGTCGCCGCTGGCGATGTTCCGCGCCAAGGAAGGCCTGCAGGGGCCAGTGGTCGGCCAGTCCAGCAGCCTGCAGGAAATCCAGCGCATGGTGCATGCCGGCTGGGGCATCGGCTGCATGCCGGAACACATCGTCAGGCGCGAAGTCGAACAGGGTCAGCTGTGGCCGCTGCCGCCCTATGGCGGTGTCGCGGATATCGACCTGCATCTGATGTGGCACCGCGAGGCGCGCTTCAGTGCGGCCGAATCCACCTTCGTCGACTTCCTGCATAACGCACTCGCCAAGGTACCGCTGGAAGACCGCCTGCATCGCGGCCTTGAGTCCGTGCGTGCGCCAGAACCAGATGCCAAGACGGCAGCGCCAGAGAATCGATCGTCCGATACGCCGCGAATGATTGATTCCCTGACACTGCCGCCTGCGGATACCTAGTAGTCGAGATTGATCCAGGTGGTCTTCAGGTCTGAATACTTGTCGAGGGCGTGCAGTGACTTGTCACGCCCGAAGCCAGACTGCTTGACGCCACCGAAGGGCACGCTGATATCGCCATCGGCGTAGCAGTTGACCCACACCAGCCCCGCCTTCAATCGACGCGAGACACGGTGGGCGCGGGCCAGATCGCGCGTCCACAGCCCCGCCCCCAGGCCATAGACTGAGTCGTTGGCCATCGCGACCGCTTCATCCTCACCATTGAAGCGCGTCACGCCCAGCACTGGCCCGAAGATCTCTTCACGCATCACGGTGCTGTCATGGGCGCCTTCCACGATGGTCGGTTCCAGATACCAGCCGCCTGCGCACGCTGCGCTCGGTGGCAGCGAACCGCCTCCCTGATGCAGTGTCATGCCTTCCGCGAGTGCTGTCTCGACGAACCCCAGCACCTTCTGATGATGATCAGCGCTGACCAGTGCGCCCATGCGCGTGGCCGGGTTGAGCGGATCACCGGCCGGCATGGCGCGGGCACAGGCGATCAAGCGCGGCATGAAGTCGTCATAGATGGCGTCATCGACATACAGACGTGAGCCCGCGATACAGACTTCGCCCTGATTGATGAAGATGGCATCAGCGGCCGCGCGCGCCGCCATGTCGAGGTCCGGGCAATCGGCGAACACAATATGCGGCGACTTGCCGCCGCACTCAAGCCACACACGTTTGAGGTTCGACTCGCTGGCGTAGCGCATGAAGCGCTTGCCGGTGGCGGTAGAGCCGGTGAAGGCCAGTGCATCGACTTCCATGTGCAGGCCGAGTGCCTGTCCTGCCACTGCGCCCAGCCCTGGAGTGACATTGAAGACGCCCGACGGAATGCCGGCGTCAGTGGCCAGTGCCGCCAGACGCAGCGCACTCAGGCTTGAGGATTCGGCCGGCTTGAGTACCACGCTGTTGCCCAGCGCCAGCGCCGGGGCGAACTTCCAAGAGGCGATCATCAGCGGGAAGTTCCATGGCACTACCGCCGCGACCACGCCCAGCGCTTCACGGGTGATGGTGGCGTGAACGTTCTCGCCCGTCGGTGCGATCTCGTCATAGTGCTTGTCGATGGCCTCGGCATACCAGGCCACCGAGCGGGCGGTTTCCGCCAGATCAAAGCCCAGGCTGTCACCGATCGGCTTGCCCATCTCCAGTGTCTGCAACAGCGCCAGCTCTTCGGCATGCTCGCTGATCAATGCCGAGAAACGCTGCAAGACTGCCTTGCGTGCCTGGGGTGACTGACGCGACCAGATGCCAGAGTCAAAGGCACGCCGCGCCGCTATCACGGCGCGGTCGATGTCCTGCTCGGTGCAGGCGGTGATATGCGCGAGCACTTCACCGGTCGCCGGATTCCAGGCCGGGAAGGTATCGCAGCCGGTGCTTTCGACATACGCCCCGTCAATGAAGGCGCGGGTCTCGAAGACGAGCCCTGCCGCGCGTGCTTGCCAGTCGGCATGCGTCAGCGGGGCGGTAGAGGCCTGAACCGAAGTCGCCTGATCAGAAGAGGTGCTCATTGCGCAGCCTCCTGCGGGTTGGCAACGACACCGGCACGTTCCAGCATCGCCAGCAGCAGAACATTGGCGCCGTCTTCGAGATCCTCCGGTTCGGCATTCTCGCTCTCGTTATGGCTGATGCCGTCCTCGCAGGGCACGAAGATCATCGCGACCGGATTGATGCCGGCGATCTGCACGGCGTCATGGCCCGCGCCGGTTTCCATGTCGCGGAAGCTCAAGCCGAGATGTCGACTGGCACCGCGCACCATCTCGATCAGCGCCGGCGCGAAGGGCGTCGGCGGAATATGCTGCACTTCGATCAGCTCAACCTCGACGCGCTGCTTGTCGCTCTGATTGGCCGCGTGATGCTTGAGGCACAGCGCCTTGAGTCTGGCGTGCATCTCGGCGAGCACTGGAGGTTCGAGGTGGCGCAGGTCAACGCTGAAACGCACCTGGCCCGGAATCACGTTGCGCGAGTTGGGATGCACATTGAACTCACCACAGGTCACGCGGCCGTTGGGCTGGTAGTCATCGGCCAGCGTCAGGATATCGCTGACCAGCGCGCAGGCGGTCTTGAGCGCATCGCGACGGTAGGGCATCGGCGTCGGTCCGGCATGGGCTTCCTGACCGCTGACGACGACATCAAACCAGTGCAGGCCGAGGGAGCCGGTGACGGCGCCGATGGTGATGGCTTCTTGCTCCAGCACTGGGCCCTGCTCGATATGCGCTTCAAAATAGGCCCCAAACTCATGGCTGCCCACGGGCACATCACCGGCATAGCCGGTGCGTTCCAGCGAGGCGGCAACGCTGTCGCCGTCGCGGTCGGTGGCGGCCAGTGCCTTCTCCAGCGGGATCAAGCCTGCATGCACACCAGAGCCCATCATCACCGGCACGAAACGGCTGCCTTCCTCGTTGGTCCAGATCACCACCTCCAGCGGTGCTTCGGTCTCGATGCCGCGTTCTTGCAGCACGCGCATGACTTCGAGTCCGGCCAGCACGCCGTAACAGCCGTCGAACTTGCCGCCGGTCGGCTGGGTGTCGATGTGACTGCCGGTGGCGATGGGCGGCAGGGCATTGTTACGGCCTGCACGGCGCGCGAAAATATTGCCGATCTGATCGACGCGCAGTGTCAGGCCAGCGGCTTCCAACCAGCCGGTGACCAGCTCACGACCGGCGCGATCTTCCTCGGTCAGTGCCAGACGGCAGTTGCCGCCCTTGGGGGTAGCGCCGATCTTGGCCAAGGTCATCAGCGCTTCCCATAGGCGCTGGCCATCGACGCGCAGGTCGAGCGTTTCAAGAACATGATGAGGTGACTGGGGAGATGTTGTGCTCATGTCAGACTCCTGCCTGTGCGGTGGTCGCGTTGCGGGCCAGGGCATCTTCGCGAATGCCGCTCAGCAGCTTGCCGGGGGCGATGCCGTCCGGGTCATAGCGCAGCTCGATCAGGGCCGGCAGGCGCTCGCGATCAGCGAATTCCAGCGCGCGCGTGAAGCTTGCCTCGAAGTCTTCGTCCTTCTCCACCACCTGACCGAGACCGCCATAGGCCGTCACCAACGCCGCGAAGTCAGGATTGGTGAAGGTCAGCGCGATCTCACGGCCCGGGAAGTCGTTCTCCTGATGCGCACGGATGGTGCCCCACATGCCGTTGTTGAACACCAGTACCACGATGCCGACGCGATACTGCAGTGCCACTCCCAACTCCTGCATGTTCATCTGGAAGCAGCCATCACCGGCGTAGCAGACGGCGGGGCGCTCCGGGAACTCGAGCTTGCTGGAGATGGCGGCGGGCAGGCCGTAGCCCATCGAACCGACGGTCGGGGCCAGCGAGCTACCCAGCCCGCGGAAGCGTACATAGCGGTGGGCGTACAGTGCATAGTTGCCCGCGCCGACGGTGATGCAGCCCTTGCCGTCGAGGATGCGATCAACCGTCAGGCTGACCTTGTCCAGACTCAGCGGGCCCGGCGACGGTTGCTCTTCCAGCGTGGCCAGATAGGCGGTGCGGGCAGCGCGAGTGATGTCAGACCAGCGCGGTGCACTGTCCGGTGACAGGGTGGAGAGCGCCAGCGCGAAGCCGTTGACGTCGGTGTTGATGGCCAGTGTCGGCTGATAGACACGGCCCAGCTCTTCGGGGTCGGCGTAGACGTGCACCAGCTTCTGTGTCGGCACCGGTGACTGAATCCAGCTGTAGCCTTCGCTGGTGGCTTCGCCGATGCGCGTGCCGACTGCGATGACCAGGTCACTCTCGACCAGCTGCTGACGCAGTTCAGCGTGCATGCCCATGCCGACGTGACCGGCGTACTGCGGCAGTTCGGCATCGACGCATTCCAGGCGCCGCCAGGCGACGCCGGTGGGGATGTCGAAGCGCTCGGCGAAGCCTTCCAGCGCGACCTGGGCATCACGGGTCCAGCCACTGCCACCGACCAGCAGGAAGGGGCGCTCGGCACTGGCCAGCAGGCGCTTGAGTTCATCCAGCTGCGGCTGTCCCGGGTAAGTCATCAGGCGCGGATGCGGCTTGACGTCCGCGACCTGCGCCTCGCCCCACAGGGTATCTTCCGGCAGCGCCAGCACGACAGGCCCCGGACGCCCACTGCGCGCGACCTGATAGGCGCGAGCGATGTATTCCGGAATGCGTGAGGTGTCGTCGATCTGCGCGACCCACTTGGTCATCTCGCCGAACATGCGGCGGTAATCGATTTCCTGGAAGGCTTCGCGCTCGATGAAGTCGCCCCCGACCTGACCGATGAACAGAATCATCGGCGTGGAGTCCTGATAGGCGGTATGCACGGCGATGGAGGCGTTGGTGGCGCCCGGGCCACGCGTGACGAAGCAGACGCCCGGCTCGTTGGTCAGCTTGCCGTAGCTTCGGCCATGTAGCCCGCGCCACTTTCCTGACGGCAGACGATGGGCTCGATGGCGCCCTTGTGTTCATTCAGCGCATCGATGCACGGCAGGTAGCTTTCGCCGGGCACCAGGAAGACACGCTTGGTGCCGTGCAGACGGATCTGGTCGACGAGGATCTGTCCGCCATTGCGCAGCGGGTATTCAGAGGCAGTGGAGAAACCGGTGGTGTCAGAAGCAGCGGTGGCCTGAGTCATGGAGGTGCTCTCGTTATTGTTGAGGAGATCAGAAGTGGGTTCGAGACGTCGGCTCGAGAAGTGGCATCGCCAGCGGCATCAGGTCGCTCAGCGCTTCCAGTTGTTCGGGGTGAATCACGCAGCGTGCCTTGAAGCCCTGCTGATTGGCCCAGTGTTGATCAGTGCCCAGGCCATTCTTCCAGCGCCATGGCCCGTCGATGGCCAGCCGCTGATGTGTCCGGCAGGCGGTCGCCAGTCGCACGCGCCACGGCTTGAGAGTCTCGGTGATCAATGTCGGGTCCTGGGTGGTCGATAGACCAAGATCAAGCGCCAGATCACCGGTGCCAATCAGCGCACCCAGCAGGCGTGGCGTATCGGTCGCCGGTGCGAGCAGCTCATCAACCGCCATCAGGCCTGCCTGGCTCTCGAGCGTGGCGATGCCTTTCAGGCTGCCTGTCGGTAGCTGATGCAGGCGTTCCTGCTCTGCGAGTGCGTGATCCAGCGTGACCAGATGCTCGCGGCACTCGACCGCCGGGAGAAAGACGGCGGCAGGACAGGCAGTGATATCGCCCATCGCATTCGTGATCAGGGCAGCCAGTTCTTCGCGCCCACCTTGCTCCAGCAGGTTGAGACGTACCGCCGGCCACAGATGCAGGCGACGGGCACGTCTGGCGAACTCGGCGAAACGACTGATCGCCAGTGCACGTCCTTCGGGGGCGGTGAATTCCTCGAGATCCACCACGATGGCGTCGGCACCGCTTTCCAATGTGGCGTCCAGCCGTACGGCATCGTCACCTGGCACGAACAACCAGCGCTGTGGCAGGGTCTGGTCAACAGAAGTCGTCATCACTTAGCCCTCCATCAGGTTGGGCAGGAACAGCACGAGTTCCGGAATGAAGGTGATCAACATCAGCACGCAAATCATCGCGCCCAGCATCAGTCCCAATGGGCGCAGCGAGTCACTGACGTTGATGCCGGCGATACGACAGGCCGCCATCAGGTCAATGCCCAGCGGAGGCGTATTGGCACCGATGGCCAGGTTGACGGTCAGCAGCACCCCGAAGTGCACCGGGCTGATGCCGTACTGGGCCAGCAGCGGCATCACGATCGGTGTCACGATGATGATGATCGCCACGCTTTCCATGAAGGAACCCAGCACCAGCAGTACGGCGGTCAGCAGCAGCAATACGCTGATTCGGCTATCGGTGAAGTCACCAATCAGTTGGGCGATGGCCTGCGGCACCTGCTCGTAGGTCAGCCCCCAGGCGAACATGCCGGCGGCGCCGATGATCAACAGGATGGCGCCGGTGGTCTCGGCGGTCGCCTTGACGCTATCCAGCATTCCGCGCCAGGTGAGGCTGCGATACACGCAGGTACCGATGATGATGGCGTAGAGAATCGCGGAGGCCGCGGCTTCGGTGGGCGTGAACACCCCGAAGCGAATGCCGCCGATGATCATCACTGGCACCATCAAGGCTGGTAGCGCACTGATGAAGGCGCGGCGACGTTCGCCGGGCTTGCGTTCAGCGACACCCCCGGACCAACCATGCTTGCGTGAGGTGTAAAGCGCCACGCCCACCAGCGCCGCTGTCAGCATCAGGCCCGGCACGATACCGCCCATGAATAACTGACCGACCGAGGTGTTGGAGGTGGTGCCGTAGACGATCATCACGATGCTGGGCGGAATGACGGTGCCGATGGAGCTGGCAGTCCCGACCAGCGCACTACTGAAGCCCTTGTCATAGCCGTTGCGCGCCATGGTCGGTAGCAACATGCTGCCGATGGCGATCACGTCCGCGACACCGGAACCGGACAGCGCACCGAACATCATGCAGGCCAGTACCGCGACCACGGCCAGACCGCCGCGAATGTTGCCAACCATCGCCATGCACAGCTTGACCAGACGCTCGGTCAGTCCGGCACGGTTCATCAATTGTGCGGCGAGCACGAACAGCGGAATCGCCAGTAGCGTGAAGCTTTCCATGCCGGCGACGAATTGCTGCGCCGACACCATCATCGGTGCCGCACCGAAGGCCAGCAGGTAGACGAGTGCCGACATCAACAATGCGAAGGCAATGGGAATGTCGATCAGGATGCCCAGCGCGAATACGCCGAGCAGAGCCAGGGCGCCGAGTGTCATGAGGCATCTCCTTGGCGAGATGAAGCGTTGTCAGGCGCAGTGGCATCCGTCTCGTGAACATCGGCTCCGATGGCCGAAGGGCTCAATAGATGCTCAAGCTGGATCAGGGCCATCGCGGCGCAGCACAGCGGCACGGACAGGTAGACGATGCCGGCCGGAATCTGCAGCGCAGTGGTGGTCTGACGCATGGTGATCACGGACAGGTCATATCCGGCCTTGGCCAGCATCAGCAACATGATCAAGATCAGCGCATCGGTGATGCGGCCAGTGATACGTTGCACCTTGAGTGAACGCACCAGCAGCGGCAGTAGACCCGCACTCAGATGAGTGCGGTTGCGCGTGCAAGAGACGGCGGCCAGCAGGGTGGTCCACACCAGCACCAATTGCGGCAATTCTTCTGCCCAGTGCGGTGGCTGACCCATGACCCAGCGCATGAATACCGTCCAGATCACCAGTGCCGAGAGCAGCGCCACGCCGCTGGCCGCCAGGGCCAGACAGCCCTGGCAGACCCAGCGTGACAGGGTGATGATCAAGACGCGCGCAGCAGACATGACTGAGGGCTTGGCGGAAGGAGAGAGGAAAGCCATGCTTACTCGCCCTTGCGGTACTGCTCGACCAGGCCCATCAGCTCAGGCCCGAAGACGTCGGCATACTCTGCCCACACACCCTGCACCTGCGCATTGAAGGGCGCGGTATCAACCTCATTGACCTTCATGCCCGCCGCTTCTAGCTTGGCGACCAGCTCGGCGTCGTCCTGCTGAGTCATGGCGCGCTGCTTGTCACGCCACACATCGGCGCTCTGCTGTACGGCTGTTTGATCGTCAGCGGAGAGCTGATTCCAGCTGAAGTTGGACATGGTCAGACATGCCGGTGCCCAGACGTGGCCGGTGAGGGAGACGTAGTCCTGCACTTCGCTGAACGAGGAGGAATAGATGATGGCCAGCGGGTTTTCCTGGGCATCGAACACGCCCTGCTGCAACGCGGAGTAGAGTTCACCGAAGGACAGCGGTGCAGGACTGGCACCCAGTGCGGTGAAGGTGTCCAGACGCATCTTGTCTGGCGTGACGCGAATCTTGAGGCCAGCGAGATCTTCAGGCGAGGTGATCGGGCCACGGTTGTTGGTGACGTGACGGAAACCGTTTTCCCACCACGACAGAATCTTCATGTTGTGCTCGTCGCTAGCGCCTCGAGCGCGTCGCCCAGCTTGCCATCGTAGGCGGCATAGGCGTGCTCGCGGTCCGGCCAGGAGTAGGGCAGTTCGACGATACCGAAGCGGGCATCCAGCGGCTGGAAGGAACCACAGCCGATCACGCCAGCCGGTACGCTGCCAATCTGCATGCCTTCGACGACGGTCTTTTCGTTGCCAAGCTGACCACTGGGGAAGACCTGGAAATTGACGCGACCGTCGGTCGCCTCAGCCACGTCCTTGGCGAAGCCTTCGGCAGCGATGTTCCAGCTGTGCGTCGGGGCAAGAACATGACCCAGCTTGATATCCTGAGCCTGAGCGGCGCTCAGTGGCAGGGCGGTGGCAGCCGCGATGGCAGCGGTCAGTAGAGCAGGCTTCAACAGGACGGATTTCATCGGGACACCTCTTGGAGTTGTTATGGTCATGACAGGCGTCTCTGTGTACGCCTTGACCCAAGAGTGTGTTCTGCTCGTGTATTTCGGTAGTTGCGAATTCTTATTCTTGGTATTAATCAGATTTATGCTGGGTCTCGATGCCAAGCCAATCTGGCAGTGAAGTCTTTTATATACCGTTATATTTTCGAGCTGTTACTAGCAAGCCTGAGAGAGATCTCACAGAAACGCTTGTGATCAGGATATTGGGCGGGGCGTCAAAGATGGGGATAGTTATTAAAATCTTCTAGCAATTGATTATGTGCTATCTATTTAGTCCAAAGGGTACGATGTACATAGTACAAACCATTACAGCTTTAGACTAAACGTCCCACCATACTTTTACTGAATATAGCGGAGCGCAGCAGTATTATTTCAACTTATGTCCTCTCGTTAGCCAAATAAATAATTATGAATTCGCGCATCGCCTAGCTTTCGTAGATGGCATCTCCGGTAGTCTCGGCAGCTAGAGTATATCACTTTTTGCATGAGGTAGATTCGCAGTATGCGCTCAAGTTCGCTAGTGGGTGCCTCTGATCGAAATTTTACGAATTAGGGTGTAGACAGAGCATTGATCAACCCTTTCTCACATAGCATCACCTACGCTATGTCACTAATGATATTCGGAGAGTGACTATCTTTTTAACCTGATGTTTCTGCTTAAGCGAACGATATTTACTTCATCTGATGGCTATGACGGGCGATGGAGAGATAGTATATGTTATACTCCACCGAAGTTGATCAAGAAGCAACACTAAGTCTGTATAGTATTAGCTTAGAGCGCTTGTGTGATGCTCAGAGTTGGTTGTAGTTGCATGCCGTATACATTGGCATTATAATGCATTTTGAATGGTAGCTGTAGGGTGCACTTTTTAAAATATATTTACAGCCACACCTTCTTAAGTAAAGGTTAAGCGATTTACAGTTTGTAAATAGTGGCCCGTTAGTCTGTTCGCTAATTGACATGGATAATTACGATGAGCTCAATATACGAAGAAATGATAACTTATTTGCATGTATTAAGCCCTAAGTTCGTCAACAGCTCTATAACGGATAGCTTTACCATACTAGTGGGATTTATTGCTATAGGAATACCATTAAGTCTACAAGTAGTATCTAGAGCAACTGAGAGATACAAATCGGACTATCTGGTGAAATATCTTAGCAGCTGGAGGTGTGTTACACCTCAAAGTATATACTGGGCTTCAATTTCCTATATTAGTTTGGCTTTGATTTATAGGGCGTTAGTATTCAAGTTTGAGCCTGGAGAGTACCCTATATATGTTTATTGTTACGCTTGGGTTTTAATGCTCGTATACTCTTTTCTTTTATTAGTTGTTGGTTTTTGGTATCACCACCTTTTTACACAGATGTCTAAGCGCCCAAAGGAGATATATAATGATCTTAAAAAGTAAAATTAAGTGTTTGGGTTTCTTAACAAAAAAGAGTGATCTAGAAAAGTTAAAGGCTAGGATTGAAGTTTCAAGAGAGGGTTTGGTAAACAATCCTTTGGATATTGATCTTGAAACTACTATCACGGAATTGAGACTGGAAGTTGTAACTTTAATTTATAGTGGTAGTTGGGTAAATCCTCTTCCGGAATCCCATAAAATTATTGTTGATATTTTCATACTGTCATTCAATGAGGTTGCTTCAGTAGCAAAAAGGAATAATCGAGGACTATATTTCTCTGCTCAGCGTTCAGTTTTTTGATACTAGGTTATATATTCAATCATCCAGAATTTAGTGAATTGTATAATTATTGGCGTGAAAGACAATCTGCTAGCAGTCTACAATTAATGCAAATGATGTATAGCGAGGCCGAGCGACAAAACCATGAACCTAGCCTGTTTGGTGATCTTTATATAGAGGGTGAGTGGCTTGGATATGTTTTTGGTAGGTTGTACTTAAAGAGTCGTAGCTCAGTTAATCCACAAGGTATGCAAGAAGCATTGAGATTATGGGAAAGTTTTGTCTCGCTGTCAGCTATGAGCAAACCCAATCGAATACCTAAATTATTTGGGAATATAACATCTAGTGCTATAAGTGCTGTTAGTAAGAATATGAATATCCCAATTCTGCGAGATAAAAGAGATGAAGTGTATGTCAGTTATTTAAAATGGGTTGAAAGATTTAATGGCATAGACAGTGCTGGGATTGTAAGCATTAACCAGTATGAAGCAGCATACTCTGTACTAAGAGGTGAGAAAGTATATGGTGAGTGGTCTGAATTCAATAACTTGTTTGAGGCCTCTCATTTTTATCAAAATACTATTTGTAATAAAGAAGACGTCTGGAAGGCCTGTATCCAGAAGTCTGCTTTTGATTCTATTGCTTACATGTATGGCATATGTACTTATCATGGATGGCGGTCTCAATAACCAAG
>NZ_JEMF01000084.1 GCF_000591415.1 Cobetia crustatorum
ACGCCCGGGCATCCTTTGCAGATTGACTTGATCTGACCTCCAGATACACCCAGCGAGTGGCACGATCAATCGCGACGTAGAGATAACGCTTCTGATCTTCGTCAGGCATTTGGGTAGGTGCTTGATATCAATGTGCACATACCCGGGCTCATAATCCTTGAAAGGCCGATACTTGGGCGTCTCGTCCTCTTCCGCATCTCGACGCGCCAACTTGGCGAGAGTCGGTACATCACGTCGTTTGAGCATGCGCTGAAGCGCGGAACGTGACAGATTGGGGTTCAGGAATTCACGCGCGACGACAAGTAGATCATCGAGCCCCAGGCGTAGTAGTTCACGAGCGGCGATGACTACCTCTTCCTGTTCTGGGGTTAGAGTCGCCAGTAGGTTATGGCGGGTGTGGGAACGATCCTGGACATTATCGCGGTAACGCCAGCGCTGGATGGTTGAGACGCTGACCCCAAACTGACGAGCGAGATCTTTGTTGGTCATGCCGGCAGGAGCTGCTTGGATGTCGGCACGAATTTTCGGTGTCGTCGTCGCTTGCTTATGCAGCTTGATGTCCATGAAGCCTTTCCTGAATAAATTGCTTGATGAGCTCACGAGAGGCTAACAAAGGGTAGCTTCGTTGTGAAACCCGATCATCCGGCACCCTACAGGTAATATTCAATATTAAAGTAAGCTGCAGTGTAATGCTCAAATCTGCTTTAAATTTTTTTGGGCTAGGATCACGTTAACAAAAGGAACTTGAGATGGAAATTATTAAGTCTATTCAAGTAAGAAGGTTTCGTTCATTAAAATCTGTAACTAGAAATATCTCTTTTACGCATTTGAATATACTAGTTGGTCAGAATGACCAGGGTAAGTCAAACATGCTAAGAGCCTTGAATTTATTTTTTAATAATCAAACTGATGCCAACTCAAAATTTAGGTTTGAAGATGATTATTGCTATCATTCTAATACTGGAAAAGGCACTAGTAGGGAAATTCGAATAGACTTGGTCATTGACCCACCAGTAGGAAGATTCAAAAATGCACAACCTCTTAGATGGACTAAAAGGTGGAAGCTAGATGGTTCAGTTATTGAGGAAAGGAAATATATTGAAAGTGGAAATGACCTTTCGCAGCGAGATAACGTATACAAATGGCTAGACAAAATTCGTTATCGATATGTGCCTGCCATTAAAGGGCAAGATTACTTCTCTTCATTAATGGGTGAGCTACATGATGTCCTGAACGAAGCTCATTCCGAAGTTTTAAACACGCAAGGCGAAGAGTTTATTAGCGGTATTCAAGGTGTAACTGAATCAATCACACAAGAGTTAAATGATCAAATAGGAATATCTAATACTATACAAGTGCCTTCTGATTTTAGGCAGCTTTTTTCAAATCTGGATTTTGGGACTCGTATTGATGGTTATACCTACCATCTTAAGCAGCGAGGGGATGGTATTAAGATAAGACACATACCAATAATATTAAAATATATGTCTGAAAAAGAACGTAATGTATCTAGAGCTGGGTATGTAAAGCCAGACACCATATGGGGATTTGAGGAGCCTGAGAACAATCTTGAGCTAAAGTATGCGTTCGAGCTGGCTGAAACTTTCAAAAAATACTCGAAAGATATTCAGATTATAATGACTACGCATTCTCCCGCATTTTACGCTCTGGATGTTGGGCCTGATGATGGTGTTAATACTTTTCATATAAAACAGTCAGAAGATAAATGTACTTCACTCACAAAAGTAACATCGATGCAAACTGACGATCTGCATGAAGAGATGGGGCTGTTACCTATAATAACGCCATATTTAACTAAGCTTTATGAACATCAAAAAGAAATCTCAGAATTAAAAGAGAATTTATCAGAGTTATCGCAAAACATTAAATGTGTTGTTCTTACTGAAGATGAGAATCATGACCATGTGAAAAGTTTCTTTAGTGCAAATGGTTTCATAGAAACAGATACTGAGTATCAATCATATTTTGGCGCTAGCCAGATTAAAGGCGCAATTATGGTAGGACGTTATCTGTTATCTACTAATCCGGATGTTAAAGTAGTAATTCATAGAGATAGAGATTATCTAAATGAGCAAGAATTAGATAGCCTCCGTAATAGTATAGAAAAGCATAATATTAATTTTTTTGTTACTGATGGAGTAGATGTTGAGAGTCATTATCTTGATGTCAATCATTTAGTGGGCTTGTATCCTGAGATTTCTCATGAAGATATGGTAATGTTTATACAAGAGGCAACGGATGAGTGTAGAGAAGCTTCTATTGATAGACTGATCAATTATGATCTAAGTCAGACAAAACCTAGAAGCAATGCTTACTCTAATAGAATAAGAGAGTTGAATTTAATGTATGATGAGAATGTCAATAGATACAGATATGGAAAGCGTGTGCTAGGGGTTTTGCAATCCAAAATACAGAGAAGGATTAGAATGAATCCTGACTTAATGCAAGCTTCGCCACATATTACTTGCGCTAGTTTGAATGATATTTTTTTAGATGTATGGGGTTAAGAGAGTAGCTTAAGTTGAATGATGTAGTATATTTTATCGATGCGTGATCTTTAGTTTATCTATATTGTGATATATTGATTTGATGTTTATGGAACTTAGGGGGCATATTTGCCCCCCTTTGTTTTTGTTCATTTAGTGTATCCTCTATGAGTGTAGCGGCAATTGCCGGGGCGGCATTGGGTCGGTACCTGCTGGGTATCTCCAGTGTTTAGCTGGTGAAGTGCCGCTTGTAGCTGGCGCTCTCAAGTTCCGGCCAATGGACTTGTATGGCCTGCCCCTTTTACAGGGGCAGGTCACTTTTCTTTACCCGCGAGCATTACGACTGAGTTTTCAGTATTTCTTGGCTTTCATCCCATGACGCCCGACGGGCACCATCATCGGCTTGCCGGTGACGGGGTCCGGGGTGATGTGGCTTTCCAGCCCGAACACCTCCTTGACCATCTTGCGTGTGAGTACCTGCTCGGGCGGGCCGCTGGCATGAATCTGGCCGTCTGACATGGCGATCAGTACATCCGCGTAACGTGCGGCCAGGTTCAGTTCATGCAGCACCATCACGATGGTGGTGCCGCGAGCGTGGTTGAGGTCCGTCAGCAGGTCGAGCACTTCCACCTGATGATTGATGTCGAGGAAGGTGGTGGGCTCATCCAGCAGCAGAATGTCCGTCTGCTGGGCGAGCGCCATGGCAATCCAGACACGCTGACGCTGGCCGCCGGAGAGTTCCTCCACCGCTCGTTCGGCGAGCGCGGCGGTGTCGGTGGCGTTGAGGGCTGCCAGCACCGCGGTGTCATCGTCACGCGTCCAGCGCTGGAACAGCCCTTGATGCGGGTGACGCCCTCGGCTGACAAGATCCAGCACCGTGATGCCTTCCGGGGCGATCGGTGACTGGGACAGCAGCCCCAGCTGGCGGGCCAGTTGGCGCGCCGGCAGGCGGTGGATCGACCTGCCATCCAGCAGCACCTCGCCTCGCGAGGGAGGCAGCAGGCGCGAGAGCGTGCGCAGCAGGGTGGATTTGCCGCAGGCATTGGCGCCGACGATCACGGTGATCTCGCCCGGAGCGATGTCGAGGTCTATCGACTCGAGCACCGGCCGCTCGGCATAGCCTGCCGTCAGGCCATTCACGCACAGGGAAGGGTGGGTCATGAGGAAACGACTCGCTGAGATGACGGGCGGTGAGGGGTGGAGGAGGAAGATGGCGGCGTCGGCTGCCTGCCGCGTCGTTGTCTGCGCCCTGAGGGGCCCGGCCCCTGATGTTCCCGCATCAGCAGCAACAGCAGCACCGGTGCGCCCAGCACGCCTGTCACCACGCCCACCGGATAGCGCGCAGGCAGCAGGAACTGGCCGATGAAGTCGGCGACCAGCATCAACAATGCCCCGATCAGGCGGCCGGGATCAGCATGGAGCCGCGTCGCCGGAACAGGCGCGTCGCGATGGGCCCGCTGACGAAGGCGACGAAGGCCACCGGACCGACCACCGCCGTGGCGCAGGCGACCAGCCCGACCGCCGAGAGAATGATGATGAAGCGCGTGAGCGAGAGCCGCACGCCGAGACCGCTGGCCATGTCATCGCCCATGCGCATGACGTCCAGATGCCGACTCATCATCAACAGCAAGCTGCCCAGCAGGCCCAGTGCCACGGCAAGTGGTGGGAGCTGACTCAGGGTGATGCTGTTGAGGCTGCCGGTCATCCAGCGCAGCGCTTCCTGCAATGACCAGCTGGGCGCCTGCGTCAGCAGATAGGCGGTGATGCTCTGCAGCATGGCGCCCAGTCCGATACCGACCAGTATCAGCCGTGCCCCGGCCACCCCCTTGCGCCAGGAGAGGGTGTAGATCAGCAGCGCCACGCCAAGCGAGGCGGCAATCGCCAGCAATGACACCAGCGTGCCGCTCAGCGACAGCATCACGATGGCGAATACCGCCGCCGTGCTGGCGCCGGCACTGATGCCGATGATGTCCGGGCTGGCCAGCGGATTGCGCAGCATGGCCTGGAAGGCGGCGCCGCCCAGTCCGAAGCAGCAGCCCGCGACAATCGCGACCAGCGCACGCGGCAGGCGCAGCTCGGTGATGATGAAGCTGGCCCCCGGCACGTTCTCGCCCAGCAGTACCTGAAGCACCGTGAGTGGGGGAATGAAGCGCTGTCCTTGCATCAGGACCAGGCTGAAGACGGCGAGCACCACGACCAGCAATCCCCAGAGGGTGAGGCGGCGCTGACGCTTTCGGGCACGCCGCAGGCGCGTCAGGGTGGCACGCGAGGTGGGATGAATCGCAGACGAGGCGTCAGGCAGGAGAGGGCTCACAGTGATTTCACCTTGTGGCGACGGACGATCCAGATGAAGAACGGTGCGCCGACCAGCGCCGTCATGATGCCCACGTCCAGTTCGGCGGGGCGTGCGATCAGGCGTCCGAGAATGTCCGCCGAAGTCAGCAGCAGGGCGCCGGCCAGCGCCGAGAGCGGCAGAATCCAGCGGTAATCGCTGCCCACCATCAGGCGACAGACATGCGGCACCACCAGCCCGACGAAGGCGATGGGGCCACATACCGCGGTGATGCCACCACATAGCAGAATCGCGCCCAGTGCCGCCATCACCCGCACCCGCGCCACGCGTTCGCCCAGCCCGCTGGCCATGTCATCGCCGAGCGCCAGCAGGTTGAGTCGGCGCGCCGAGAGCCCGCAGATCAGCAGGCCGCTGAGCAGGAAGGGCAGCGCCGGGGTGATCTGTGCCCAGGTCGCGCCGCCGACACCGCCGATCAACCAGGACTGGATCAGCCCGCCGATGTCGGCGCGCGGCAAGATGATGGCCGTGCTCAGAGAGCTCAGCGCCGCCGAGATGACCGCCCCTGAGACTGCCAAGGCA
>NZ_JEMF01000085.1 GCF_000591415.1 Cobetia crustatorum
GATTGATGCATATAGTGACGAAACAAACGACTACTTAACTCTGCACCTACAACCTGACCGTACATTGATACGCGCCAAATAGTAAATATGGAGATACATGATGCTACAGCCAATACTAAGAGAACCATAACCCCTACGCAAAATAGAAAATCACGTGGATCAGATACACCGCTGGCTCGATAAAAATCTCCAATAACCCCATCACTATTTAATTGCTGTATATCTCCTACTAATGCCATAAACGGTCCAATAGAGGCAACACCCACGACTTCAGCAAAGGCCATGAAAACAACAAGTATCTGTAAACGTTTAAGCTTACTTCGTTGTTCTGCTGTCAAAAGTGAATAAAGTTCTTTGAGCTGAGTGAACATAAGCCTCTCTTGCTGGGAAGGTTTTAGAGGACGGGAATTATTACACGATTTTGGCTAATATAGGGGCTAAGGGGAGCCTACTTAACGGCTTCCCTTACCTGTCACGATAGTACGAATAGTGCGAAGTACAATGAGTAAGTCGAGCCAGATGGAAAAATTCTTGATGTAATAAAAATCGTATTCCAGCTTTTCAATCATACCATCTACCTCAGCAGCGTAACCTTGCTCTACCTGAGCCCAGCCGGAAATGCCCGGCCTTACGACATGCCTATAATGGAAAAACGGTACATCCTTCTCATACCAACTCGCCAATGACATGGACTCGGGCCGTGGGCCGATGAAGCTCATGTCGCCTTTCAGCACGTTCACAAGCTGAGGTAGCTCATCCAAGCGATATTTGCGAATGACTCGTCCTACGCGTGTGATGCGCGGATCATTATCACCTTCGGTGAATCCTTGACCCTTGTGATCGGTATACATGCTGCGGAATTTATAGACTCTGAAGGGTCGGCAATGAAAGCCCATGCGTAGCTGGCAGAACAGTGCCGGACCCGGGCTATCACGCCGGATGGCGATAGCCGTAAGTACCATGATAGGACTTACCAATGGCAGCAAAAGCAGAGCCCCCAGGATATCCAGACCGCGTTTGACCACTTCATAACCTTCATGAGGTGAAAGCGATCCGAATTCATTGGCATACAGGTGATCCAGAAGCACACGACCGGTTATCATCTCGTGCACCTGAGTGGCATGGTACACAGGAATGCGGTGAATGGTGCAATCGGCCAGAAAGCGTTGCCACTCTTCTGGAAGGTCACCACGCAGATCCGCTACTACAGCATCGATACGCTTTACATCAACCAGCGAAGGGCTATTCAGCATATACCAGCGGACAGAAGCATTCTTCCGAACACAAAGTGTCAAGGCCTTCCCGAAAGGCACTACCGCCATTCGCTTAGTAGTAAGCTTGGAATCAACGTAATAAAAGATACTGCCAAATACCACAGCCATAGCAAAAGAGATACCGACCTGCAATCGGGAAACAGCAATTTCCAATAGGCTATAGAAGATGACCAGCACTACATAGGACACTGTAACCGTAGGAATGACATACGCGAAGGATTTAGTGCCTGGCAACTGACACAAGCGATTGACGAAAGTCATTGACAAAGTAAAAGCTGCCGCGGTGCCGATGAAAGCATTCCATTGCGCTGTCGTTGAGGTCAACCAGAAATCGATACCCCAGCGATACATGGCAGGCAATACGACCACTAGCAAAAGACCAAAAAAGGTTTGTAACCGCCTACTCGCGACCAACCGTTCATGATGACGTGAGTAACGCCGCTGGTGTTCCATTGTAGTAGTATCTTCTTTCATTGCGGTTCCCTTCGAGCTCCATGTGCTCCATTACCCCAAGGCGATGACGATCATTTATAGCTGTAGTTGTAATAGCCATAGTTGCCGTAGCTGGTGGCTGCCTTACGCTCTACAGCATTGAGAATCGCCCCTTTCACCAATACGCCACTGTTACCCAAGCGTTGCCTGGCAACACTGATTTCCTTGGGTGGATTCTTCCCGAAACGAGCTACCAGCAGGCTGGTGCCGACTTGCTTTCCGACAATGGCAGCATCTGTTACGGCGAGTACGGGCGGGGTATCGATGATAACAAGATCAAATCGCTGCGAAACTTCCTGCAACATATGAGAGAACGTTTCTTGCATCAGAAGCTCTGCAGGGTTTGGTGGTGCAATACCACGTGACATGAAGGAAAGCCCATCGATGTCAGTGGCTCGAATCACGTCTTCGAGGCGCTTGGTGCCAGAGAGCAGATCAGATAGTCCATCGTTGCTCTGGCCCCCGAAGGCTTCATGCATACGCCCCTTGCGCATGTCAGCATCAATGACAAGTACGCGTTGTGTTCCTTTGGCGCACACCGCTGCGAAATTGGCACTGATGAAACTCTTGCCGACTCCTGGGGATGGGCCTGTAATCATTACGCAGTTATTGCGCGCTTCCAGCATCGCGAAGTGCAGGCTGGTACGGAGCCCACGCAATGCCTCAACCGAGACATCCGTCGGGTTTTGCAATACCAGCAAGCCATTGAGCCCTTGCTTGCGATGACGCTTTCTTTCCCGCTTGTGAGTCTTTCCAGAGGACTGGCCAGATATCCTGGCCTGCTCTTCAGACAGAGGAACCGTGGCATATACCGGAAGCTCAAGCGCCTCTAGCTGATCAGGGGTCTCGACACCGCGACGCAGCATGCCCATCACCAAGACGCCAACTACCGAAAGCATGCCGCCCATGACGGTTGCCAGTACGATCATCAGCTTCTTGCGTGGCGCAATGGGACTAGGCTGTGCGACAGCTTCATCCAGTATCCGGACATTACCGACCGTTCCTGCCTTGGCAATGCGCATCTCCTGCATTTTATTCAGCAGCTGGACGTAGACTTCCTGATTGACCTCTACATCACGCCGCATACGCAGAATCTGCTGCTGAGTTTCGGGTAACTCTTCTACCTGTGATTCCAGCTGCTCTTTCTCGCGACTGACTTGTGCTTTCTTCTCCATCAGTGCCTGGTACTGAGGGTGGCTTGGAGTGAAGCGACGTCTGAGTTCCTTTTCGGAAAACTTCAACTCATTGAGCTGCTTTTCCAACTCGACAGAGCGGGCCAATATCGACTGAGTTTCCATCGGGAGGTCTACACTTTCCTGCTTCGAACGGTAGGCATTCAGTGCATCTTCTGCATCGCTCAGTTCACTACGTACCTTAGGGGCTTGTCCTTCAAGAAATGCGAGGCTCTTTTCTGCTTCTGCAGCTTGTCGTTGAACATTCTGTAATAGATAGATTTCGCTAATGGTATCCAATGTACGACGAGCCTGATCAGCATCAGGTCCTTGCAAAGCCAATTGCAATAGACCGCTATCCTTACCTTGCAAGTTGATACTTAAGCGACCTCGTAAACTGTTGATGGCTGCAAGTTGTGATGACAAACGCAAATTGAAACTCGAACCCGGTCTTGCTTGTATATCTGCAACACGTAGTACTACACGCCCATCGGCAAAGATTTCATTAACTCCGACCTCACCAACACCTAGCTCTCGCTCTGCTAGTACTACTCTATATCGTTTTTCATCAAGTATGCGTACTTGTAGAGCTTGTCCATTTAATTCAGTATCCATTTGTAGCTTACCGACACTAATGTTCTCATCAGCCCATACACTCTTGTCAGAAAAACTAGGTTTTGTCATACCTTGGCGCGAGAGGAACTCCCCAATGATAGGGAACCGTACTGGCGTTACTGACAAGGTGAGCTGCTGCTGGTCAACGGCCTGTCCCAGTACCATACGGGATTGTAGAATCCCCAGTTCAGCCTCGATCTTGGACTCTTCACCTGTCATGAAAGCTAGACCCTGAATAGGACCAGCATTCGCCCCACTTTCAATCTGCACGAGTGAGTCTGCGCGATAGATAGGGGTCTGAAGCGTGGCATAAACGCTGCCCATAACCCCGAAGAGGACTGTAATGGCAAGGATCCACCATTTGTGATCAACCAAAAGGCCAAATAACCGGCCGAGATCGAGGTCGTCATCTGCTGAGGCGGCCGTAGTAGGAGTCTGTGGCATGAGAGTACCGAAGCGTTAAGGTGCAAGAAGGCAAAGATAAAGTGTTGCGCGTGCTCAGTTTATAAAAGCAATAAGGTGTCTACCGATCGCTGATATCACTTGAGGTATCGACTATAGATCCAGGCAGCTCGACGCTTGGTAGCAGCAGACTTATAACACGATTCCAACGAGCGACAGGTGCCGTGGTGACATAGACTATATCGCCAGGTTCCAAGATAAATCGCTGACCTAGTGTAAATGCTGCTGCATTTTTGACGTCGAGCTGATAGACCGTTGCCAGCTGCTGTTCTGACTCAGACTTGCTGCGAATTACAAAGATCCCCGAAGCTTCAGCACTAGTCTCGTTGATTCCCCCAGAACGTGAAATCGCATTCGTCAGTGTCAACCGCTCGTTGCCCAGAGCCACATTTCCAGGGCGTAGTACCTGCCCCATCACTGCGACTCCTTGATCCTCGGCACTAGTGATATGTATTACATCCCCATCTCGTAATAGATGATTTTCTCGCTGATCCCCTTTGCGCATGAGCGCATATAGAGAGATCTGGGTTTCTTGTCCATCGCGCGTCAAGATCACACGATGCCAATTGGCACGTGATGTCGCACCGCCAACTCGACTCAAGGCATCAAGCACAGTGAGGGGTTCAGTCGTGATAGGTAACTGTCCCGGGGTTCCGACTTCACCAGAGATGTAAACATGCTTGGAACGAAAGGCAGCAACTTTGACGTCCACTTGAGGGTCGGTAAGATAAGTCGAGAGGCGCCGCGTCAGCTGGTCACGAATCTCGTCCAAGGTCAAACCACTGACATTCACGCGCCCAACATAAGGATAAAAAAGAGTCCCGTCATTGCGCACTAAGTTCCCAGCCTCCACTGCACCGCGCTCTTCTCCTGCAGGTGATGTCAGCTCCGGGTGGTCGTAAACAATGATATCGAGAACATCCCCCTTCCCGACGCGGTACACATACTCATCTATCGCCTCGCGAAGCTCAGCTGGCATAGGGTGACCACTATGAGAATGCATCGCTCGATAGCTCGCCACCAATCCCGGAGTGATCGGCTGGATATCAACCAGCTCATCGATATCTGCCGTTTCTGCCTGATAATCCATATGGCTACCCGGTGCAAAAGCACAGCCCGTGATAGAGAACATGGCAATCAACAGTGCGGTGGTCATTGCCAGGCGGGGGCGCGGCGACAGCGCACGGCCCTTGCCAAACATGGTGACCTTGATCATATAAAACCCCCGAAAACTGCAAGATGGAATGGGCAGCCTCATGCTGCCCTGGAAGAGAAGGCGTCGTGGTCAGGCCGCGACGTAGTCAATCGAAAGTTGTCAACCGAAAATAGGCCCAGCAGCTGAGTCCCGACGTGTCAGTCAGGGTGAAGAGACAGGATGTAGAGAAAGGGCGCTGAGTGAATCTCGAGGATAGCCAGAAAGCAGTCTGATATCGGCCTGCATTGCGCAAGCCCTGTGATGTGTCTCCCCGACCCCATCGACTGTTCGTGAGCGCGACCTGGTTTCAGGCACGCTACCGCCCCAGGGTGATTGACGGCGCATCCCTGAGGCCCTGACATGAAGCTCTTCATGTCTTCAAGCTTGTGTCGTGCTTGGCCACCTGTTTCCCAGGCAGCATCAATCCTTCACTTATGCAAGAAAGCCTTACTACGAGTGGCAACCCGAATTCAAGCCAATATCATTCCTCTTGAGGAAAATCCGGCGCACTGAACTCGTGGACAGGTATCGAGCACAAAATTCAACTAGCTGATACTTAATAACCAGAAAAGCCATCCCGACATTCAAGACTCAACAAACCCTAGCAGAGCAATCGTCTTGTAGATCGCCAGTGCTATCAGATGAGGACTTTTTTCAAATGCGTACAGGATTCAGGTTTCAAACCAATAAGACTTGTACAATCCTATCGGCTCGCACTGCCTGGATGGTACCAGTCACTACAAAACCAATGGTTGAAACGCCACGACAGCCTGTTACTGACAATGCTGAGGAGAGAATCTATCGGGCGTTGGTAGAGACACCAGCACCGCATGCGCAAGATCCTTCCTGCGTGCCGTCAACACGGCATGACGTTCAGCCGGTGACCCATCCTTACCATGTCGCAATAAAGAAACACAGAATTTCAATAAGGGACTCATGATACTGCATTCTGTGGCTTTCGTTCCACCCTTTATTCATATTCCCCTCGCTGCTCACCGAACAAGCTATAGCAAAGATATCGACCAAATTACTGATATTGCTATCATTTTTAAGATCTTAAGCACCAGAGCCTGCATAGCAGCACATCAGATCATGAACCATTGCGTAGCCAAAATGCGACATCAGCCATATCCACGACTGGCCAGCACACACAACAGAATCAATTTGAAATATTAACGTTACACAAAGTACTAGTCACCCAGCAATAGGTTGATTAGCCAAGCCATCATAAATCTATCAATCAGTATTGAGATGATCTTCCCAATAAAGATAACGAGTTTCACGACCCAGAATTCAAACCCGCCCTCCCTCTTCCGAGATCAACCGATTTTTGCCCACTCGTATTTATTGCGATCATTGTCGAGATCCCAAGGGGGGTTCTCGCAAAGCATGTCGATGAGATCATCATATTCGAAGGTTGTTTACAGTTAGATGTCAGTCGACCAATAACCTGAACTCTGCTAGCTTTCACAACATTCGCGTATTGAAATCTGCCTCACGAGGCGATAGAACGTAGGCATCATTAATATCTCGCCGCACTAACTGTTTCCCATAAAGAAACAATGATACAAAAAATCAAAACTTTGCATGGGCGCAAACGCGCGCAGAATTTCACTAACCATGAAAGAAGGGAATCCACATGAAACGTATTTCTACCTTGCTGGCCATTGCTGGTCTAGCACTGACTCCGATGGCCCATGCAGAAAGCGAAGCGCCCGCTCAGGCTAGCACTACATCAACCAGCGCTGGCGCCGGTGGTGGTGCCGCTGCCGGAGCTGGCGCAGCCGGCGGCATGGCTGCAGGAACGATCGCGACAGTGGCGGTAGGAGTCGCGGTAGCCGTGGGTGTTGCAGCCAAGGTAGCCTCTGGCGATGACAGTAGCAGTGGCAACACCACCGGCACCACCGGCACCACTGGCACCACAGGTACCTTCTGATCACCATGAAGCCGACAACCATCACGATGGGGGGCCGCCTGGCGGCCCCTTTGCTTGTGTCTGGTGCGCTGATGCTCGGTGGTTGCTCTTCTCTTGAGCAGGGACAGATTGCGCAAACCGCTCTGGCGTTCATCGACAGCGACCAATTCGATGCCGAGCGTGCGCGCGCCCTGTCCTATGCCACGCTGCGCTTAAGCTATGACGGCAACACCGGGATGGTGGTGTTGGCGTCTCTGGAGACAGCGACCCGCAAAGACATGGACGCAACGGACGCGACCTATCAGCAAGAACACGCAGGGCTGACACCTCTGGCAGCCCTGCCCTCTTCCGCCACGCCTGTTGAGCCTAAGGCAAGTCAGCCTTCAAGCACGACAGAGCTGGCCCGTTTTGAAACCGCGGATCATGCCTTCGTGCGTCTGGAGAACGGCTGGCTGAGCGGTACCGCCGGCTTCGACACCGACCTGCTGGACATGCGACGCGATGTATCATTGACCACGCTGATGTCTGCGCTGGACAGGGGCAAACCCGCGCCCGCCTTCGCGATTCACTCTCGCTGGCAGCGCGCCGATGGGATAGAGGGCTATGCGCAGGGCCAGGCAAGCTGGCAATGCTCGGCTCCCTCCGTGCAGGCCTTCCCATTGGGCGATCAGACCGTGGCCCAGTGTAAGGAAAACATCCTCTGGCAAGATGGCTCGCGTAGCGTCAATCGTTATGCGATTGCCCCCGCGACTGATGCCAATGCGGCACCAATAATCTGGCGGCGGATGTTCAACCCTGGCCGAATTCTCATTATTGGAGCTGGGAGGTCGCGCGTGGCTGGTGGTAAATGCCAAGAAATTTTCTTTCAGCGCCATGATCATGCCGCCCCGGCTGCACGAGTCGGCAGTGTGTCTCTTGTCCATCGAGGTGTCGTGTCTCTTGCCCGTCGAGGTGTCGTGAAAAGCTATCTGCATGAACGTCTGAAGGCCGCCCTTGGCGTCGCGATGCTCGCGTCTGCTTGCGGTGCACTCCTGCTGCCTGGCGCAGCGCTGGCCAGCGAGACTCCGGCAGCATCACCAGCCCCACCCCAAGACCAGGAGGCCAGTGCCCAGACGCTGACCATCAGTGAGGCGCTATCGCGCCAGCTCGGCGTGCTGACAGATGCCAATGGTATCGAGTGGCCGCATGCGTTCGTGGCCACCCAACAGTCACGCGACAGGACACGTGAGCTGGGGCGTCGCCTGTTCTTCGAACTGCGTCAACTGAGCTCGCAGGCCGTCTTTGATGATCGGCTGTCGGCTGAAGGCCTCAAGCACTGGATGCGCATCATCAGCCGCACGCCGGTCGAGGGGCGTCAGGTCGGGAGGATCGATCCCATTGCTCTGTGGCGTTTTCCGCGCCTGGACATCCCGCTCACGACGGGTGATTGGATAGGCCAATGCCAGGCCGAGACGCGCATTCAGCTCTGGAGTGCCGTAGGCGTGCGCCAGCTGGACTGGCGCCCCGGCCTGACACTGCACGACGCCATCGCTGGCCTGCCGGGCGCGCAGGCGGACTCGGAACACGCCAGCGTCATCACGCTGGGCGGCAGAATCATCGTCCGCGGCATCAGCGCCTGGAATGACCAGCCTATACGCTGGCGCCGGGCGACCGTGTCGTGGTCAACGTGCCGCGTATCTCGGCGGCAGCCGCCTGGGTCAATCGCAGCCTGCCCGAGTGGTTGAGTCTGCAATGGCCGGGCAAGGAGTGCCGCAGCGTGGATGCCATCACGGGAGAGCCGCAGCAGCGCGACTATCTGCAGGTAGCGCGGCAATACGCTGACAGTGATGACCGTGATAACCGTAATGACAGTGATCACCGCGATGACACGGACAGTGGCTCGCTCCCTCAGGGCGACACTCCATGAGCGACGTGACAATGACACAGCAGGACGCCTCGTGCTCAGGCAGGCAAAGGATGGCAGCAGACAGCATGGATCATTCGCACTTCACTTCCATGGCGCCGGCGCGTGCCCGGCTCACTTCCCTGACGCGCGCCATCCGGCAGCTGACCATGCTCAGTGCGGGCGTGCTGCTGGCCCCAATGAGCTACGCCGGCCTGCTGGATGGTCCGCAGCCGATCGAGACGCGTCTCAGTGGCCTGGGGCATGGGCAATCTGACTTCGGTGGCGTCGGGCTGATGCAGACCCCGACTGCGCGCATGCAGAACCCGGGCAGCATTCACTTCTCCTATACAAAGGTGGAGCCCTACCTGCGCTATAACGTCAGCCTGCAGCCGCTCGATTGGCTGGAGGTCGGCTTCCGCTACACGGAGGTCACCAACCGCCTGTACGGCGAAGCCATCGCTGGCGACCGCAACTACCTGGACAAGGGTGTCGACGCCAAGTTTCGTCTGTGGGAAGAGAGCCGTTATCTGCCCGAAGTCGCGGTCGGCCTGCGCAACATGGGCGGTACCAGCCTATTCGGCAGTGAGTACCTGGTCGCCAGCAAGCGTTGGTATGACCTCGACTTCACGCTGGGCCTTGGCTGGGGCTATCTCGGTTCACGCGGTGATATCAGCAACCCGCTCGGCTGGGTACGTGACAGCTACAACGATCGCCCCGGGCGAGGCGAGACTGGCGGTGATCAGGGCGGTGAGTTCTCCCTCAACAGCCTGTTCAAGGGTGATGTCGGCATCTTCGGCGGCGTGGAATGGCAGACACCGTGGGACCCGCTGGTGTTGATGGCAGAGCTTGATGGCAATGACTATCAGAGCGAGCCGCAGGACAACGATCAAGAGCAGGACAGCCCGATCAACCTGGGTGCCCGCCTGAGCGTGACCGACAACCTGACCGTCAAGGCCGGCTGGGAGCGTGGCAATACCGCGATGTTCGGCGTCAACTTCGGGGTAGATCTCGCCGGGCTCTCGCAGGCCAAGCTGGATAGCCCGCCGGAGCGTCTGAATGCCGAAGCCCCCACGCGCAACCAGGTCAGCTGGCCAGAGCTCTCCCGCGAGATTCAGGCGCAATCGGGCATTCGTGTCGATAGCCTCTCGCGTGAAGGTACGGCGCTGATCGTCAGTGGCGAGAGTACGCGTTTCCGCTCCACCGCTCAGGCCGAAGGGCGAGCCAACCGCGTGCTGCATAACCGGCTGGATGACGATTTCGAGAGCTTCCATTACCGCCTGCGTTCTGATGGCCTGGACACGCGTGAAGATGTCCATTCTCGCGCCGATGTCGTCAGCGCCGGACACGATGCGCGCCAGCAGCTGCGCTATACCCACAGCGTCTATGCATTGGCGGCCACCGAGCCGACCGATGAGCATGGCGAAGGCGCGGCCCGCTACAGCGGTGAAAAGGTGCTGCTCGAGAATCCTGATGATCGCTGGAGCGCCGGCTTCTCGCCTGGCCTCAACCAGAACATCGGCGGCCCGGATGGCTACCTGTATCAGGCCTATCTGCGCGGCTCCGCCTCATGGCGGACCGATCGTCACGGCTGGCTCTCCGGTTCGGCGCAGCTGACCCTGTTCGACAACTTCGACAAGTTCGATTACATCTCGGACTCCAAGCTGCCCAGGGTTCGCTCCTATATCGGTCGCTATATCGAAGAGACCGACGTCGGCATCAATAACCTGCAGTACACCCGCACACACCAGTTCGGGCGTGACTGGTACGGTATGGCCTATGGCGGCATTCTGGAAATGATGTATGCCGGTGTGGGCGCGGAGGTGCTCTATCGCCCGCTGGGCTCGCCACTGGCCTACGGGGTCGATGTGAACTGGGTCAAGCAGCGCGAGTTCGATCAACAGTTCGGCCTGCGCGATTACTCGACCACCACTGGCCATGCCAGCATCTACTGGGATACCGGCTATGAAGACGTGTTGGCCAAGGCTAGCTTCGGCCGGTACCTGGCAGAAGATGTCGGCATGACGCTGGATCTCTCACGCGGCTTCGCCAATGGCGCACGCATGGGCGCCTGGGCCACCTTCACCGATGCCGGCGACGACTTCGGCGAGGGTAGCTTCGACAAGGGCCTCTACATCGTGCTACCGCTGGATGCGTTCTTCATGCATTCCAGCCGTGACAATGTCGGCTTGGCCTGGAACCCGCTGACCCGCGATGGTGGTGCTCGCCTCAATCGCAAGTTCAGCCTGTATGACATGACCAGCTATCGCGACATGGATGACTACTGGCGCGGCTTCGCTTCCCAGGTCTGGAAGTGAACGACGCCATGAGCTGTTCTTTGCCACGAAGCGGTCTACGTAATGAGCTGACCTGAGTCATAGGACAATAGCCGCACCCACAAGAAGGCCCCGATCCACAGGATCGGGGCCTTCTATCATGTCAGCTGCGCACAGACAACTAAGCAGCTTACAAGCTACCGGCTCATGTCATTCGCTCAGCGCTTGGTGAAGTTGTTGCGCACCAGGTCGACCACGTCATCCATGCGGCCATTGAGCACCGCCTTGGCAGAGTAGAGCGCGGTGGAGGCGACCTGGCCGGCCTCGATATGCGGCGGCATCACCAGTTCCATGCGGTTGACCTTGACCTCGAGCACCCCGGGGCCGTCCTGGGCCAGCAGACTCTGCACCGCCTCATCCAGCTCGTGCTTCTCCTCGACGCGACGCCCCCATAGCCCCATGGACTGTGCCAGCAGCGAGAAGTCAGGGTTCTCGAGTTCGGTGTAGGTATCCAGAATGCCCTCGACCTTCTGCTCGAGCTCGACGAAGCCCAGCGTGCTGTTGTTGAAGATGACTATCTTGAGCGGGATCTTCTCCTGCTTGAGGGTCAGCAGGTCCCCCATCAGCATGGCAAGGCCGCCATCGCCGCACATGGCGATTACCTGACGCTGCGGGTAGGCCTTCTGGATGCCGATGGCCTGAGGATAGGCGTTGGCCATGGTGCCGTGCATCAGACTCGGCAGCGTGCGGCGCTTGCCGTTGGCCCGAATGTGGCGCAGGCACCACACCATCGGGCTGCCGCCATCGGCGGTGAACACGGCGTCTTCGCTGGCGTGGCGATCCAGCGCCAGTGTCAGCTCCTGCGGGTGGATGAGACGCTCGTCATCGGAGGTGACGGCGGCATCGTCACGCGCCTCGAGATACTTCTTGCGGCAGCTGTCGAGCCAGGCGCTGTCGTCACGCGGGTCGACGCGGGTCAGCAGCGCCGCGCAGGTGTCCTTGACGCTACCCACGACCCCGAGGTCCACCGGGTGGCGAATACCGATCTTGCCGGGGTCCAGATCGACCTGAATCACCGTCGCCTTGTCCGGATAGAACTGGGTCCAGGCGAAGCTGCAACCGAGCAGCAGCAAGGTGTCACACTCCGCGACAGCCTCGTAGCCGCCCTGCAGCCCGAATACGCCGGTCATGCCGACCTCGAGCTCATTGTTGGGCTCGATGAAGTCCTTGGCGCGCGACGTCCAGGCTATTGGCGCCTTGAGTCGTCGTGCCAGCGCCAGCACTTCCTCCTGCGCATGCTGACAGCCAATACCGGCATAGATCGAGACCTTGCCCGGCGCATTCAGCGCCTCGGCAACGGCGGCCAGCTCCTGCTCGCCGGGGCGAATCACCGGCGCGAAGCGATGGGCACGCCACGGCAGCGAGCCCTTGGGCTTCTGGGTGAACAGATCCCCCGGGATGATCAGCACCGCGACCCCGCCTTCCGCCAGCGCCTTCTGCGCGGCGATGGCGACCATGCGGCGAGCATTCTCGGGATTGGTCAGGTACTCGCAGAACACGCTGTACTGGGAATAGAGCGCCTTCTGATCCACATCCTGCGGGAAGCCGACGCCCATCTCGCTGGTATCGATCTGCGAGGCAATGAACACCACCGGCGCGCCGTTGCGATGTGATTCGATCAATCCATTCAGAAAGTGCGTGCTGCCCGGCCCGCAGGTACCGGCACAACAGGAAAGCTCGCCACTGATGAAGGACTCGCCCCCTGCCGCGAAACCGGCCACCTCCTCGTGCCGCACATGCACCCACTCCATCTCGGAGCGCCGAATGGCGTCGGTGAAGTGGTTGATGGTGTCACCCACGATGCCGTAGCAACGCTTGGCGCCGGCCTCAAGCAATGAATCGACGATGATCTCGGAGACGGACGCTGACGAAGATGTGGTTAGTGCCATGGAGGTGCTTTCCTTTTCCGGTGAACTTTCGGGCCAGGATGAGCAATGCATTCACTCATTCGAATAAACAGTGAACAAGACCTTGGGTCCAAGCCGCGGAAAACAATGGCCAGCCCCGAAACTCACGCTGGCACACGGCGTTGCGTGCGGCGTAGCATGAGCCTGAGGCCCCCGAACCACGAGGACCCGATCACGCCACGCAGAGTGCGCATGCAGAGTGCGCATGCAGAGCAGAGCGCAATGCTGGATGAAGCAATACTGGAGAGAGCGCAATGCCAGAGAGAACGATGCTGGGGGGAACGAAAATGCTGAAGAGAGTGGGGATGCAGTGGCCGATCATTCAGGCCCCGATGGCAGGCGTCTCGACGCCTCGTCTGGCAGCCGAGGTCTCGAAGGCAGGCGGGCTGGGCTCGATCGGCGTCGGTGCCACGGATGCCGACGGCGCCCGCAGGATGATCACAGAACTGCAAGCGCTGACCGACAGGCCTTTCAACGTCAATGTCTTCGTGCACCCGGCCCCGACACATGACGCTGCTCGCGAGAGCGCCTGGCGGGAGTGGCTGACGCCGCACTTCCAGGCCTTCGAGGCAACGCCCCCCGCCAGACTCGACACGCTCTATACCAGCGTTGCCGATGACCCCGGCATGCAGGCGATGTTGCTGGAGACTCGCCCCCCCGTCGTCAGCTTTCACTTCGGCCTGCCCTCACGCGATTTCATCCGCGCCTTGAAGGAAGCAGGCATCTGGCTCATGGCGACGGCGACCCACCTGGAGGAAGCCAGCGCCATCGAGCGGGCCGGTTTGGACGCCATCGTGGCGCAAGGATTCGAAGCGGGAGGTCATCGCGGCATGTTTGATCCAAAAGCCGCGGATACCCAGCTGAGCACTGCCGCCCTGACCAGGCAGCTGGTAGACGCCACGCACCTGCCGATCATTGCCGCAGGAGGCATCATGAACGGTGAGGCCATTGCCGCCGCTCTCGCGAATGGCGCCGTGGCAGCCCAACTCGGAACCGCCTTCATCGCCTGCCCGGAATCCAGCGCCGATGCCGCCTATCGAGACGCACTCACCGGTCCGGCAGCGCATGACACTCGCATGACATCGATCGTCTCGGGCCGCCCCGCGCGCATTCTCGCCAATCGATTCGCCAGCCTGATGGAAGACCCATCATGCCCCACACCACCGGACTACCCTCTCACCTACGCCGCCGGCAAGGCGCTCAACGCCGCCGCCAGAGCGCAGGACGAGACCGGTTTCGGGGCACAGTGGGCGGGCCAGGGCGCCCCGCTGGCCAGAGCGATGCCAGCGGGAAAGCTGATGGCAATATTGGGGAAGGAATGGACAGAGGCGTCTAGCAATACGCAATGATCAGTGCTTCATCTTGTCCTTCGTCGTGTAATAAACGCTGTCGATATGCGAGAGCATCGCACGTTCGGCGGCGTCCGGGTCACCGGCACGTAATGCCTCGACGATACGCACATGCTCTTCATAGCTGCGCTTGATCGAGCCGTGTTCGGCCATGACCTGGCGGCGAATGTTGAGCGCGTAGGTATAAAGCTCATCGGCATAGCGGATCAGGATCTCGTTGCGCGTGTATTCGGCGATGACGTGATGGAAGTTCTGGTCCGAGAGCTGGAAGTTCACCGGCGAGTCGAAGTGCTGCGACTGAGCCTCCAGCAAGGCGTCGAGCTTCTTGAGCCCTACCTCATCGATATGTCGCGCGGCGCGGCGGGCGATGGCCGATTCCACCACGATCCGGCTCTCGAAGACGCTCTCGATATCCAGGTTGTTGAGCTCATCGCCCTGCTGACGCGCGGGATGATTGCGGAAGCTGTCGATCACGGCCTCACTGGCACAGACCCGTGACTTGCTGCCGTGCGAGACATTCAAGAGGCCATAGCCCGTCAACAGCGCCAGCCCACCGCGCACCGTCTCACGACTCACTTCAAACAACTGCGCCAGTTCACGCTCGCTGGGCAGCTCATCTCCATCGCGCAGCAGCCCCGTCAGGATCATCTCGATGAGCTTGTCGGCGAGAATTTCCTTCTTGGTCTGATTCTTCAGCGCTTTCTCGAAGGCGAAAGGCGTCTGCTTCATGCAGCCTCCACTGGTATAGATTTCATACCAGAATAACCGACAACCGCATATCACGCACCCACAAACCGACCATGGTCGCAATTTTCGAGAAAACCTTGACCGACCAGCGTGGCCTCGGCTAATTTTTATCTCAACTGGTCTGGCAAACCAACCAGCAGACCATAAAATGCGAATTGATCGAAGAAACCAACAACAACGCCAACTCTCACAAGGCTGGAATTCACATGTCAGCAACACGCCCTGTCATTGCCCTCACCCTTGGTGACCCCGCCGGTATCGGCCCGGAGCTGATCGCGCGCCTGGTCGCAGAACCCGAGCAGTTCGCCGAGACCCACAGCGTGCTGGTCGGCGATCAGTGGCTGTGGGAGCAGGGCCAACGCCAGGCCGGTCTCTTCACCCAGCTGCCGCGCGTCGCAAGCTTCGCCGAGGCCCGCGAGCATGAAGGCCTGTCATTGATGCTGGTGGAAAGCGTGGCCCAGCAGGAGGTGACGCTGGCCGAGGAAAGCGCCGCCTGTGGCGCCTCGACCCTCGCGGTGCTGTCTCGCTGCCTGGAAGCGGCCCAGAACGAGGAAGTCGACGCCATCTGCTTCGCGCCGCTCAACAAGCTGTCGATGAAGAAAGGGG